>NZ_JBSFVE010000003.1:0-42406 GCF_053592165.1 Streptodolium elevatio | reverse complement strand
GGGCCCCCTACTGGTCGGGGGGCCCAACCCCGCCGCCTGCGGGGCCGCGCGCGCCCCCCTCTTCACGTGGGGGGGGGGCCGGCCCCCTATGGGTCCCCGCCCCCCGCCCGTCGCGGGTACCCGGCGCCAGCGTCCGCCGTGCGACGGCGGGTGCCTCAGAGGCCCAACTCGGCCCGGATCGCCGCGCCGTGCTCGTCGACCGCGGGAATCGCGCCCATCGCCGCCTCGCGGCCCGGCACCGTCACCGGCGGCAGCAGCGCCCGCAGCGGGCCGCCGGGGGAGTCGACCTCGCGCCAGCGGTCCCGGGCCGCGAGCTGGGGGTGCCCGGCGAACCCCGCCATGTCGCGCAGCAGCGCGTTGGCGATGCCCGCGGCATCCAGCCGGGCGACCACCTGATCGGTCGTCATGCCACCGAAAGCGGCGGTGATTTCGTCCTCCAGCGCGGCGCGGTGCGCCAGGCGGTCGGGGTTGGTGGCGTAGCGCGCGTCCTTCTCCAGGTCGGGGCGGTCGAGCACGTCGCGGCACAGCACGCCCCACTCGCGCTGGTTCTGCACGGCGAGGAAGACGTTGCCGCCGTCCCCGGCGGCGAACGGGCCGTACGGCGCGATCGTCGCGTGCCGGGCGCCGCTGCGTACCGGCGGCACGCCCCCGTACTGCGTCCAGTAGTACGGGAAACCCATCCACTCGCCGAGCGCCTCCAGCATCGAGACCTCGAACCGTCCCCCGCGCCCGGTGTGCTCGCGCTCGTAGAGCGCGGTCAGGACGCCCGTGAACGCGTACATCCCGGCGGCGATGTCCGCTACCGCGATGCCGGCCTTCGCGGGGCCGTCGGGGCCGCCGGTGATCGAAGGAAGGCCCGCCTCGCACTGCACGAGGAGGTCGTACGCCTTCTTGTCGCGGTACGGCCCGCTCGTCCCGTAATCCGAGATCCCGCACACGATCAGCCGCCCGTGCCGCGCCGTCAGCTCCTCGGCCCCCAGACCGAGCCGCTCCGCCGCCCCCGGCGCGAGGTTCTGCACGAAGACGTCGGCGCGCTCCAGAAGCCGGTCCAGCACCGCACGGTCGCCGCCGGCCCGGTCGTCCTTGAGGTCGAGGGCGATCGACTCCTTGCCCCGGTTGAGCCAGACGAAATGGCTCGACTGGCCGAGCACCACGCCGTCGTACGCCCGTGCGAAGTCGCCCTCGCCGGGGCGCTCCACCTTGATCACGCGGGCGCCGAGGTCGGCGAGTTGCCGCGTGGCGAACGGCGCCGCAACCGCCTGCTCCAAGGCGACGACGGTCACCCCGGCCAGGGGCAGGGGCAGCGGCATGGGGCCTCCTCGGACGGTCGCGCGCGCGGCGCGGACGGGGTGTCGGAGGCCCATCCTCCACCGGACCGGCCGTCAGTGGGCGGGCGCCCTCCCGCCGGGCAGGCCGCGGGCCTCTGCGCGCCGGGCGGCCTCCTCCAGGGCGGCCTGGTGCGTGTTGCGGGCCCGCCAGTAGGGGTTGTCGTGCGGGAGCGCGCTGCCGACGCGGCCGTACATGCCGAAGGTCATGAGAACCAGGCCGACCACGAAACTGAAGATCACATTCGACATGCCGAACCCCAGGACGTTGGCGTCCTTGCCGATCAGCGCGAGGTTGACGAAGCCGCTCAACAGGAAGCCGATGCCGATCACGATGTTGAGCGTGGACACGAAGTTGCCGCCCCGGAACGCACCCGCGAGCAGGACGAGGCCGATGGCGATCGACAGCACGCTCAGCGCGCCGTTCGTGGACAGCCCGGCGACGTCCTCACCCGTCGCGCCGAAGAAGTCGATCCGGTCGACCAGACCCAGGATGCCGAAGACCAGCAGGAACGACCCCACCGCGCCGGCTCCGAACCGGTACACCCGGGCGAGCCGGTGGTCCACCGGCAATTCGTCGTGCAGCCGCATGGCGGGCTCCTCCCCGCGAAGTCCGTTTCTTGGCTTTTCAACCGATAAATACGATGGTCCTCCTGATTCCGGACGAGCACCAACCCCGCGCGGGGGGGCTCGAAGGTTTGCGCCGGCGTTGTTAGCGTGCGCGCAGAGCTGACGGACCGTCAGCCCGAACGTCCGGCCCAGGGAGTACGCATGTCCGATGCCACCGCCACGCCGTCCGCTCCGGAGAGCGGCGACGGGTACGCCGTCTCGCACATCGGCCTGTGCGTCGCCGATCTCGACCGCACGCTGCGCTTCTACTGCGAGGGGCTGGGCTTCGCGCCGGTCATCGCGTACGAGATCGGCAACGAGGCGGCCGCGGCCCTGGAGGTGCCCGGGGACGTGCGGCTGAAGTCGCAGATGATCGCCAAGGGCACGCTGGTGGTCGAACTCCTGCACTACGCGTCGCCCGGCGCGGTCGGCGTACCCTCCGCGCAGCGCAACCAGCTCGGCCTCACCCACCTCAGCTTCATCGTCGACGACGTCGACGCGGCGGCCGAGCGCCTGGTCGCGTTCGGCGGGACGGTGCTGCCCGAGACGCGCACCAGCATGAAGACCGACGAGAGCAGCGCCGAGCTGGTCTTCCTCGCGGACCCGGACGGCACGCGCGTCGAGCTCATGAAACTGGGCTGACGCCTTCCGCTTGGTGTAACAGGTCGTTCACGCTGAGATAACGGCCAGGACACGCGCCCTGGTGATCCTGGCCGTAGGGGACTCCTCCAGGGGCCACCCGACAGGGATCCGCGGCGTGCTTCAGGTGCCGTCGCGGATCACCCCTGTCAGCCTTGTCACCCCTGTTGCCCGTGCCGTTGCCCCGGCCGGCCGCTCAGCGCGGCACGAGGTCGATGTACGCCTCCCGGATGCCGTGCACGAAGGCGTTCGGCATGTCCACGACCTCCGTTCCCGCGGTGAGCCGGATCGCGCGTACGCGGCGCAGCAGTTCCTCGAAGAAGATCCGGATCTCCAGCCGGGCCAGCGGCGCCCCGAGGCAGAAGTGCGTGCCGAAGCCGAACGTGATGTGGTCGTTCGGCGTCCGCGCGACGTCGAACCTCTCCGGATCGGTGAACACGCGCGGGTCGCGGTTGGCGGAGCCGTACATCAACACGACCTGCTGGCCGTCCGGGATCACCGTGTTGCCCACCCGCTGGTCGCCGACCGCCACCCGGCACATGTTGTGGATGGGTGTGACGTACCGGATGAACTCCTCGGTGGCCACCGCCAGATCGGCACCGTTGTCGAGCGCGTCCCACTGGTCGGGGTGCTCGATCAGGTTGAGGAACGTGCGGGCGATGACCGTACGGGTCGTCTCCGCGCCTCCGTCGAGCAGCAGCAGGCAGTCGCTGACCACGTCGGCCGCGCTCACCGGCTCGCCGTTCACCGACGCCTGCGTCCAGGTGGTCATCACGTCGTCGGCCGGGCAGCGCTTCTTCTCCTCGTAGAGCGCCAGGCCCGCGGTGGCGAACTCCACGGCGGCCGCTTTGCCGTCGTCGGTGAAGTAGCGCGGCCCGCCGCCCAGCGCGATGGTCCGCTCCGACCAGTCGCGCAACAGCGGCCACTGGTCCTCGGGGAAGCCGAGCAGGCGCCCGATCATCTTGGCCGGCAGCACCGACGCGAGGTCCGACACGACCTCGACGGTGCCCTTCTCCATGGCGGCGTCGAGGAGTTCGACGCACACCGCGCGCACGTGCGCCTCCCACTCGCGTACGCCGCGCGGTGTGAACCATTTGCTCACGAGCTTGCGGCGCTGGTTGTGCAGGGGGTTGTCGAGGCCGATGATCGCCGAGTCGGCGGGCAGGTTCGGCCGGTAACCGCCTTTGTTGCGATCCGAGTTGATGAAGTGCTCGTTGCGCGCCTCGATGTCCTTGAGGTCCGCGTACCGGAAAATGCCCCACAGTTCGTTGCCCGCGTCCCAGGCGACCGGCTCGTGGTCGCGGAACCACGCGAAGACGGGGTACGGGTCGCGCGCGTAGAACTCGCCGTCCAGAAGGTCGAGCGAGGGGCGCGTGCTGCTGGTTGCGGTGGCGTCCATGCGGCGTACCGAAGCACGGATCGCCCGCAGATGCCAGACATCGCCAAGCAACCCCCCGTCGCACCCCGGACAACGCCCCCGACAAGCAGCAAACACGCCAGGTCAGAAGCCGCGGCTTCGTCTCGTCGTCCACAAGGGCTTCAGTGGCACCCCAGCCAAGGCGCAGCGGCGCAGTCACATCTCGCCGCCACCCGGACCTATGTGGCACTCAACCAGCTTTGTCTCGTCGCCTACAAAGGCGTCAGCTGCACCCGACCAAGGCGCAAGGGGGTGTGGGTGGCGAAGCCCCCACCCGGCGGCGAAGCCGCAAAAAACAACCGAAGACGACCCGGTCCGCGCTCCCCGCGGAGGTGGGTCGCTTTCGGGTTCGGTGGGCGATACTGGGATCGAACCAGTGACCCCTTCGGTGTGAACGAAGTGCTCTCCCGCTGAGCTAATCGCCCTGAACCGGACCAAGGATACGACGAAGTCGGCCATGGTTTGCAACCAGGTATCCGGCGGCGGGCACCTCCCGCCGGGCGCGGAGCGCTGGGGTAGCGTCGGCGGTCCGGCCGGTGGCCGGCGCGCGGATCGGGGCGAACACGGGGGTGCGGCGGGTGAGTACGGCACGGCGGCCGGCACGCGGCAGGGGCGGGAGCGGCCGCAGGCCGTCCCGCTCGGCGCGGAGTCCGCGCGTACCGAGGCAGCGCCGCAGGCCGAACCGTACGCCGCGGCCCACCCGCGGGCGGCGTGTCGCGGCGCGCTTCTACGCGTACCTCACGATCGGGTTCTGCGCCGCCGGGGCGTTGGCGGGCTACCTGCGTGATTGGAAGGCGCTGGCCGGCATCGTGGCCGCCGCCGTTTTCCTGGTCGCCCTCGTGCTCGGAACCCGCTGGATCCGCAAGGGTCTCCGGGACGGCTTCGGGTCCCGCGGCGACGCGGCGCGTCGGCGCCGCATCACCCGGTCCCTCGCCGCCGTCGACGCCATGGACGGCCCCGCCTTCGAGCGCCACGTCGCCGCTCTGTGCGAGCGCGACGGGTGCAGGCAGGTGCAGGTCAACGGCGGCGCGGGGGACTTGGGAGCGGATGTGACCGGCCGCCTCCCCGACGGCCGGTTCATGGTCATCCAGTGCAAGCGGTACGCGCCGGACCGCAGCGTCGGCAGCCCGGACATGCAGCGCTTCGTGGGTACCGCGCGTCCCGTGCACAACGCGCAAGTGGCGATTCTCGTGGCGAGTTGCCGGTTCACCGGACCCGCGCGCGATCTCGCCCACACGCAGCGGATCGCACCTGTGGACAGGGACCTGTTGGGGTTGTGGATGAACGGCACGCCGCTGCGCTCCATCATCGCCATGACGGCGACGAGCACGACGCGGGCCTGACTCGGGTCTGCCGCGGGTCTGCGGCGGTCTGACGCGGGCGTCTACTGCAGGGTGATCTGGTCCCCGGACGTGGCGATTTGCTTCGCCGGGAGCGGCTTGGTCGCGGGGCCCGACTCCACGGAGCCGTCGGTCGCGGAGAACTTGCTGCCATGGCACGCGCAGTTGATGGTGCCGTTGGAGATCGAGCTGACCGTGCAGCCCTGGTGCGTACAGGTCGAGCTGAACGCCTTGAACGTGCCCGCCGAAGGCTGCGTGACCACGACCTTCTGCTGGTCGAAGATCTTGCCGCCGCCTACCGGGATGTCCGAGGTCTTGGCCAGGGCGGTGCCGCCCGCGCCACCGCCGGTCGCGCTTTGCGAGCCGGAGCCGGACGGCTGCGAGCCGTCGCCGGTCTGACCGCCTTGGCCGGTCTGGGCGTCGGTCCCGCCGGGAGTGTCCGTCGCGTCGCTCTTGTCGTCGTCGCCGCCGCAGGCGACCAGCGCCGCGCCGCCGACCGCCGCGGCCGAGACCGCGAGAATCTTTCGCCGCGCGACTGCCGAGTTCAATGCGTCCACAGTTCCCCCAGGGGGCTCGTAGGGCGCGCACCACGCCGGCCGGTGGTTGCGCATGCCTTCCACACGTACGAGAACGACCGGGGGGTTCAACGCGGGTGACGGCTGGATGAGTGAGTTGCCCGCGTGGCCACTGGGAGCCACCGCGGGCGACCGAACCGTCTCCGTATTGAGGAACGAACCTTTCCTATAAGGCGCGTAGCGTCGTTTCCGGGGCCGCGGGGGTGGGGCCCGGCGACCGCCGGGCAGCCGACTGCGAGCACACCGGAGATGGGTGGAGGCACGATGATCCTGGTCGTAGGTGCTACAGGGCATTTCGGGCGCGAGACCGTCGAAGCGCTGGCGGCGGCCGGCGAGCCGGTGCGGGCGCTGAGCCGTACGCCGGAGAAGGCCGCGCTCCCGGCCGGGGTGGAGGTGGTACGCGGCGACCTGGCGGACGCGGAGACGTTGGCCCCGGCGCTGGCGGGGGTGACGGCTGTGCTGATGGTGCTGCCGTACGGCGCCGACCCGGCAGCGCTGCTGCGCGCCGCGAGCGCGGCAGGCGTGCGGCGAATCGTCTTCGTGTCCTCGGGAGCGGTCGTGGACGGAGCCGCGCCCCAGCCGGACGTGATCGCGGCCTACCACGCCGGCGTCGAACGGGCGGTGGTGGCGACCGGCATCCCGCACACCTTTCTGCGGCTGATGTTCCCGGCCGTCAACTCGCTCTCGTTTGCCGGGCAGTTG
This sequence comes from Streptodolium elevatio, assembly GCF_053592165.1. Taxonomy (NCBI): domain Bacteria; kingdom Bacillati; phylum Actinomycetota; class Actinomycetes; order Kitasatosporales; family Streptomycetaceae; genus Streptodolium; species Streptodolium elevatio. Next base: position 35,799 of record NZ_JBSFVE010000003.1, on the reverse strand, counting down.
GCGGACGGCGACGTCGTGCGGGCACCGTACGCGGCGGCGGTGAGCGCGCCGGTGCACGAGCGCGACGTCGCGGACGTGGCGGTGCGCGTACTGCTGGAGGAGGGGCACGGCGGGCGGACGTACTTGCTGACCGGGCCGCAGCGGCTCACGCAGGCGGAGCAGGTGCGGGTGCTCGGCCAGGTGCTCGGACGGCCTTTGGTGTTCGAGGAGTTGGAGGCGGAACCGGTTCGTGAGCAAATGGCGCGGTTCATGGACCCGGAGTTCGTCGGGGCGCTGTTCGACCTCATGGAGGCCACCATCGGCAAGGAGGTCGAAGTGAGCCCGGCGGTGGAACGCATCACGGGGCGTGCGCCGCGCGGCTATGTCGAATGGGCCGCCAATCACGTGGCCGACTTCGCGTAACGTGGCCGCGGTGCCTGTGCCCGGCTGTCGGCCCGTCAGGGAAGCGTCGGGACGCCCCCGTTGGGGGCGAACACGACCTCGACGCCGGGCAGGCCGCGCGTCCAGCCCTTTGCGGCGGCGGCCAAGTCGTGGACGGGCGGGGGCGCGGCGCCGAGGCCGATGGCGAGGTGGGCGTGTGCGGGGCCGGTGTCGAAGGGGCGCGGCCAGGCGTGTGCTTCGGTCGCCCCCGCGTCGGTCAAGGCGGTGAGGAGGGCGCGCAGACGTCCGCGTACCCGGCCCATGAGTTGGTCGATCGCGTCGATCGCGTCGGGCCTGTCGGGCTTGTCGGCGCGTACGGCCACCACCGCCCACGCGGCGTGGCGCCGGTGCAGCGGGGGAGGGGCGAACAGGTCGGCCCAGGGGGCGGTTCCGGTTCGGGGCCCTGTTTCCGTTCGGGGTCCGACCTCGGGGTCGGCGGCCGTCTCCAGGAGTTCCCAGGCCAGGTAGAGCTCTTGGCTCAGAAGGTCACGGCCCGCGGCGGTCACCTGCTCGGCGCAGTTGCGTACCGGGTCGGTGGGGGTGAGAACCGTAAGCGGGGAGCCGGGTGTTGCGGGTGCTCGCTGGTCGGCGGAGGGAGCCGACGGCGCGTCGAGGGTGATCGGCTCGCGCCAGTCCCACGCTGCCCAGGAGGCGAAGAAGTGCCGCAGCAGCGCGCTCGCGTCGGTCGACGGCGCCAAGTCCCCGGGGGCAATTCGCGCGACGTCGAGCACGGTACGCGCGGCAAGGACGGACCAGGCGAGGCCCGGCAGTCCGCCGCAGGGAGCCGCGTCGAGACCGCGCGCCTTTGCCCATGCCTTCACCGGGCGGACCAGACGGACGAAGGCGGCGTGATGCGGACCGACCGCGCTCAGAACGGCGTCGGCATCGCTCACGGCGCTCAGCGCGAGCGCCGCCGGCTCACCCAACTCCGCACGCCTGACCAGGGCTTCGGACGGCGGGATGATTCCGGTGGGGACGATCACCAGATCGACGTCGAGGCGGGTCACACGGCCGGTGCCGGTGGGGACGTCACGATCTGCCGCACGGCTGACGCCTGATGCGCGTGATGCGCGTGACGCGCGTGACGCGCCTGATGCGATCGACGTGACTGCCGCGACGTCCACCGTGAACCGCAGGCCCGGAACCCGTGCTCCCGTTACCCGTCGTAGCCGCGACACGCCTGGGAGCGCGGCCACTTCCTTGCGTACGCGCGCCACCGACTCGTCGTCGTCGACCGCCGACTCCGCCGCGCCGTCGGCGAGCCCGCCCGGGACGGCGGCGATCAGGTCGAGGTCGGCACCGCCGAGACATCCGCCCATGCGCCGGGACCCGGCGACGTGGACCACCGACCCCGGAGCGGTCGCGGCGAGCCGCGACGCCATGAGCTCCGCGACGGCGCGGGCATGGGCGTCACGGGTCGGATTCGCAAGGTTCCGCAGGTCCGTGAGGTGGTTCAGTGCGTCCGGGGCCTTCGAGTCCGGCAGATCCTCAGGGCGGGGCAGACCCTCAGAGCCCGGCAGATCCTCAGGGCCGGGCAGAGCCTTCCGGCCGTCAAGCCACTCCTTCGCAAGCGAAGGCGCCTCCTCCGGCAACCAGTGCAGCTCGCCACTGCCCAGCGCCAACGTCGCGCGTGGCCGCATCGGTTCGTCGCCGCGCCGGGACAGCAGGACGAGTTCGCCGACATGGGTCGGCATCGCGTCCAGCCGGGCGGCGCATTCCGCGGCGACGCGCTGCGGGTCGGTCGCGCGTCCGAGCGTCAGATGCGGGGTGTAGCCCTCGGCGCGGCCCCGGCAGCGCGGGAACCGGCTTACCAGCGCGGCGCGCAGCGCGGTCCACGGCGCCGGGTCCTCGGGGGCCGGATCGAGCCACACGGTCGCGTCGTCGCGATGGCCGAAGGTGTGCACCCCGTCCAGGCGCACCGCGAACGGCGCGCACTCGCGTACCGCTTCGGCCAGCAGCGGGGCCGCACGCACGAAGTCGGACTCGGGTACGAAGCCGAACAGCACGTTCACGTGCGGCGGCCAGCGGTCGATCTGCGGGTCGTGGGCCCGGCGGACCTCCTGGATCCGCGGCCACAGTTCGGCCGGAGGGATCCACGCGAGGGCGGTGCGTGCCGTCGGCGCCACGTCCAGGACCTCGCCCACGTCGTCGTGTCCGCCGAAGCCGAGCACCACCTCGACACCGAAGTGGTCGGAAATATAAAGACCTTCGGCTGTCGGTACGTCGCCGCGCAGCACGGCCTCGACCGCCTTAGTGCCCTCGCCCCGGGTCAGCACGCGGTCGAGACGTGAGACGCGGCCGCTGAGCGACGACACCGCGGCGAGTGGATTCGTCTTCGGGTTGAAGGTGGGCCTGTTGTCGTCCGGCCCGTTGACTTCCACCCACGCGTCGCGCATCCCGAGTGCGACCGCGGGCGTGTCACCGCCGTCGTTGAAGTCGCCGACCAGTACGAGATCGGCGTCGACGCCGGCGAATCCACCGGCGATGCGGGCCAGTTCGTCGAGGCGTCGGGCCGCCCCGTTCTCGGTGTGGTCGCTCGTGAGGTGGGTCGACGCGACGACGAGCGGACCGGCCGCCGTCTCGACGACCACGGCCGCCACGGCCTTGTGCGGCCCGAGCATGTGCTGCGCGGACTCGCGTACGGCAAGGCGTGAGAGCACCAACAGGCCGCTGTCGTCGACGTCGTCACCCGCCGGGTCGAGGTGCAGCGTGTAGTTCGCGCGCACCCAGTCCGTGGCGGCCAGCATGCGCAGCAGCGCCGGTTCGACCTCCTGGAGGGCGATGACGTCGGCGCCGCAGCCTTCCAAGTCGTCGATGAGCAGGGGGCGTCGCAGGGCGGTGGCGATGTGGTCGCTGTCGTACCGGTCCCACAGGGTGTTCCAGGTGAGGACGCGGATGGTAGAGACGGCGCCGTCGGCGAGATCGGGCGCGCCTGCACCCGCGGTCGGTTGGCCGCTCGGGGTCCGCCCTTGCGCCGGGACCCACCCCTGCGCCGGATCCCACACGTGCGGGGTCAGCGCCGCGAAGAACGGCGCGCGCAGCAGGCGCCGTTCACGCACTCGTCCGGCCTCCGACTTGTCGAGCCGGTCCACGCCCGCGGCGCGGTCCCACACCACTTCGCCGTCGGCCTCGATGAACATGACGCGGTGCCAGGGGATTTCACCGCCCGGTACGAAGTCGGGCAGCGGAATGCGCTTGGGTGGCGCGCCCCTGCGATTGACGCCCAGGACGAAGCGGGCCGGGTCGAACCGCTGGTCCCAGCGGACCCGGTGGTAGACCTGCTCGCTCGTCTGCATCACGCCTCCCGCGCCGCGCCGCCGAGAATGCCGTCCGCGGGACCGGGGACGGCGGAGCCTTGGACGTCACCGAGCACACCGTCCGCGTCGATGTACCACGTGCGGTGCGCCTGGCCGGGATAGGGCGGTACGAACCGGTGCAGTTGCCCGTACAGCACCTCCGGCGGGACGGGGTGCTCGCGGCGGGCGTTGCGGCGTACGAGTTCCGCCTCCTCGACCAACACGACCGCATGTGTGATCAGTGCGTCCCGGCGCTCGGCGATTCCCCGGACGAGCGAACGCTGTTGCCCATTGAGGGAGGTCGCGTCCCACACCACCGTGCCGCCGCCCGCAAGTGCCTCGTCGAGACGATCGAGGCCGATGCGGAGGATGTCGCTGTTGTCGCGCTGGTTGGAACGCCCACCCCGCGACTCGCGCAAGTCGTCGAGCGAGATCAGGGAGACATCCTGCCCCGCGGCCTTCAGGCTCGCGGCGTGGGCGTCGGCGAAGGTGCTCTTGCCGCTGCCCGACGGGCCGACCATGTGGACCAGGCGGGGGAACGCGCCGGTACGCCACCGCCAGGTCGCCGCGACGGCCTCCTCCGGGGTGGTGATGCGGCCCTTCGCGTACAGCTCGCGGGCCTCCGCCCAGCAGCGGTCGGCGACCGCGTCCTGCGGCAGCCCGTCTCCTGCGGCCAGCGCGGCACGCAAGCCGGTGCGCAGCCAGTCCAACGGCGCCTCTCCCGTCAGCCCGGCGTCGTCGGCGTACAGCGCGGACCAATCGGCCTGTTCGCCGGCTTCCGCCGCCTCCGGGTCGTGGCGGCCGGCCAGCACGGCGTGCGAGACCGCGTGCAGGATGCCGAGGTCGGCGGCCTGCGACAGGCGTACGAGCCCGGCCCGGCGTTCGTCGTCCGGATAGGGCCGGTGCGGCGCCAGATGCAGGCCGACGAGATCGGCGACCCGGCGGGCGAGCGGCATGCCCAGCGGACCCGACAGGCGGGCCGCCAGTCGGCTCCGCCCGGCGTCGTGCAGCAGCGCGGCGAGCACACCCGCCAGGCGCGCGTTGCCGGTTCGGCCCAGGACGTCGAGCCGGGCGGCGGCGTCCGCGACGACGTCCGCTATGTCGGCGGGCGGCGGCCCCGCCTTCGCGGGGTAGGGGGTGTCGGCAGGCATCCCGATTGCGGCGAGCAGCGCGGGGATGTCGGCGGGCGCGCCGGAACGTACGTTCCACAGCGCGGCCGTGGGGCCGAGGCCGTTCTCCACGACGGCGGCGTGCATCCAGTGCGTGTCCGTCTGCACGTGCCGCGGCCGCACCCACTTCGCCACCCGTACGCCGAACTCCGCGCGGGGGAAGCCGGCCACGGTCCGGACGACGTACCCCTCATGCCGGGTCAGGTCCAACCGCAGGGCACGCAAGGCCCGTTCGTCGTAGATGCCGCGCCAGAGCACACGTGGTGCCGGAACACCCAGGCGGGCGAGGAAGCGTACGGTGCGGTCCCAGCCCAGGCATTCGTCGCCGGCCCAGACCGAGAACCCGTAGAACCAGCTGTCGAGGTCGTCGTAGGCGATGGAGTGGCGCGCGTACAGATTCTCCCCGCAGACCCGCCAGCCGTCCGGGATGCCGGGGCCGACGCGGCCTTGCAGTCCCTTGATCCACGCGCGCGACGGGTGGTGTCCGGAGTCCAGCGAGCGTGCGTGCATCCCGTCGGCGTAGAGCGTCGTGTTCTCGCCGTCGAGTTTCTCGGTGACGACCACTTCGCGACCGACGAGCCCGCCGGCGTCCCCGGTCCGGACGTCGTCCGCCGACGCACCGGGCGACCACGGAAGATGCGCCGTGCGTGGATAGTGCACCCGCATGACCGGCTCCCTGCCCCGCACTCCGTGCCCGCGTGCCATCGCACCGCTTTGCGCGGCGTCGCTTTGCGCGGTGCTGCGCTACGCGGCACCGCATTACGCCGCGCGTGGTTGTGCTGCGCCGCGCGTCGCCACGCTGCTGCTTTGCCACGTGCCTTCGTGACGACGTCCGCGCCGCGACATCCCGGCCACTGTAGGAGGCGGGGTGTCGCCGGGGCCATCGAAAATCGGGCGGCCCGGTCACACCGCGACGAGTTGCCGGTCCCGTTCCGGTCGCTCCGCCGCCGGGGCGGCCTTCGGCTCCCACAGCCTGGTGGTCCGGACAAAGGCGGCGATGACCGACGACATCGCCAGGAGAAGCAACGGCCCGAAGACCCACGGATGCTCGGCCATCTCCACGGCCAGAAATCGGTAGGAAATCAAAAGCAGCACGAAAACCGTCGCGCCGTAGGCGACCAGACAGACGCCCCGCCGGTCCCACCCGCGGTCGAATGCGCGCATGGCCGTCTCGATGGTGAGCACGAACACCACACCGGCCACGAGGTCCACGCCGTAGTGGTAACCGAATCCGAGGGTGGCGGTGAGCGTGGCAATCAGCCAGAAAGTCCCGGCGAACCGCATGAACCGCGAACCCTTGCGGGAATGGATGAAAAGCGCGGTGGCCCACGCGGTGTGCAGGCTCGGCATGCAGTTGCGAGGAGTGATCTCGTCGAACCGGATCGAGCCGGGCGCGGTGATCGCCGGCGATGTGTCCGGCCACATATTGGCCACCGCCCATTGCCCGCCGTCGGCGCCGTACGCGAACACCGGCCCGACCACCGGGAAGATCATGTAGATGGCCGGGCCGAGCAGGCCGACGGCCAGGAACGTGCGTACCAGGTGATGGCCCGGGAATCGGCGCTCGACCGCCACGTTCCGCAGTTGGTACAACCCGACGATGGCCGCCGCGAGGGGGAGTTGGCCGTACACCGCACCGAGCACGTGGCTGCTGACCGGGTCGGTGGCCTCGACCATCCGGCCCACCACCCACGACGGATCACCCAGCGCGTGGTCGGCCGTCGCCACGTACGGGTCGAGCACCTCCGGCCGGGTCATCGACGTGATCAGCAGCCAGGTGTCGCCCGTCTTGTGCCCCGCCACCAGCAGCAGCCCGAGCCCCGCGCCCTTCAGCAGCAGCGTGCGGTCCGGGCCGGTGCGGCGCGTCACCGCAAAGGCCGCACATCCCAGAACCACCCACAGCGCCCCGTTGCCGAACTCCACCCGCGCGCCGGCCGCCAACCGCACCACCGAGAAGACCACGTCGATACCGACCGCGACACCCACCGCGACAAAACGCCGCCGCCAGCTGAGCACCACCAGCGTGAGGGCCAGGCCGGCGTACAGCAGCGGCCCCGAAGAGGGCGCGAATATCAGCTCGCGCGACGTCTTGGTGATCGGCCCCGGTGAGCCGTAGTGGCGTGCGGCGAACTCCAGGGCAACGACAAACCCGAGGACCGCCACGCCTACGGCGGCCCACAGAATCGTCCGCGAGCGATGCCGCGAGGCAACCACGGCCTCGTCGTCTATTCGGGGGAACGCGCGCTTCTTCTCGAGTATCAATTACTTGGCCGTTTGTCGGAGTCCAGTATGAAAAGCACCCTCCGCACCGGATTGAGAGGCTTTCGGCGCAGGACGGCGCTCAGGGGCGGTCGTCGTGAGTTGGATCATGTTATAGGAGCACCGGCCCGCCCGTGCGACTTCGCCGGAGCCGCCGAAACTCCGCGGCCGACGCCTCCCGGCCTACACTCCGCGTCCCGGCGTCGTCCCCTCGACATGCACAGCCCGACTCGCACTCGACGACAGGCCGCCGGATCCCGGTCAGGGGTCGGACCACAGGCCCGGGGCGCTGTGCCGGATGGCCCCGGCAGACACGTGCGACCCGGATGCCCGCCGGACCAGCTCCGTCAGCCGCTCGCCCGGTTCCGGCGCCGGCTCGCCCAGGACGATCGTGCCGAGTACCGGCTCGAGCATCACGCGGTCGTACTCGTCGTCGGTGTTCCCGTAGCGCCCGGGATCCCGCTCGACCACGGCACCACCACCCGCCACCCGCCACCGTCGACCGGCGCGAACGTCGCCTCGTAGATGCCGCCCCTCGTCCAGCTCCGATGCACGAACACGACTGGGCATGGCAATTGGCTTGAGACCACGGGGAATCGACCCATTCAGGGGTGGTCGGCGGGTCCCGAACACGGCGGATCGACCAGGGGGTCCCCACTAGAATCTGCCTGCGACGGCGACGAGTCGGTGATCTCGGCCGCGAACCCACACGCTTCCCCGAGGCAAAGGTCTTTGGCTCATGCGCTGGTCGGAACTGTACGTACCCACACTTCGCGACGACCCCGCGGACGCCGACGCGGCCAGCCACCGCCTCCTCGTCCGCGGCGGCTTCATCCGCCAGCTGATGGCCGGGCACTACTCGCTGCTGCCGCTGGCGGTCCGCGTTCGGGCGAAGGTCGTCGAGGTCATCCGCGAGGAGATGGGCCGGATCGGCGCGCAGGAATGGCTGCTGCCCGCGATGCACCCGGCGGAGATCTGGCAGAAGTCCGGTCGGTGGGAGGTCATGGGCGAGGAGATGTTCCGCCTCAAGGACCGCAAGGGCGCGGACTTCGCGCTCGGCATGACCCACGAGGAGGTCATCGCCACCGCCGCCCTGGAGCTGTCGTCGTACAAGCAACTCCCGCAGATCTGGTACCAGTTCCAGACCAAGTTCCGCGACGAGCCGCGGCCGAAGAGCGGGTTGATGCGGGTCCGCGAGTTCACCATGAAGGACGCGTACAGCTTCGACCTGGACCAGGCGGGGCTGGACCGCTCGTTCGACCTGAACCACGAGGCGTACACGCGGATCTTCCGGCGGCTGGGCATCCCGGCGATTCCGGTGCAGGCGTCCAGCGGCAGCATGGGCGGCAGCGCGTCCGTGGAGTTCATGTCGCCGACGGAGGCCGGCGAGGACCTGGTCGTGCACTGCACATCCTGCGGTTACGCCGCCAACGTGGAGAAGGCCACCTCCGCGCTCGCGACGGTGGCCGACGACGCGTCGGCGCCGACGCCGGAACCGTTCGACACCCCGGACACGAAGACCATCGACGACCTCGCCACCCAGCACTCCGTACCGGCCGACCGCCAGGTCAAGACGCTCGTGTACGTCCTCGACGGGCAGATCACCCTGGTGCTCATGCGCGGCGACCACAACCTGGTCGAACAGAAGCTCCTGGACCTCACCGCGGCTCGCACGGCGCGCCCGGCCCAGCCGGACGAGATCCGCGAGGCCCTCGGCGCATCCCCCGGCAGCCTCGGGGCCGTTGGCGTCACCGCCCACCCCGTCATCGCGGACGACGCACTGCGCGGCCGGACGGGCATGGCCACCGGCGCCAACAAGGACGGCGTCCACCTGCGGGGCGTCGACGTCGAACGCGACATCACCGTGGCCCGCTGGGCGGACCTGCGCGAGGTGCAGGCAGGCGAGTCGTGCCCGGTGTGCGGGACCGCCTTGGAGGTCGTCCGCACGGTCGAGGTCGGGCACATCTTCAAACTGGGACGCAAGTACACCGAGGCACTCGGCGTGACGGTGCTCGGCCCGGACGGCACCCGCGTCACCCCGATCATGGGCTGCTACGGCATCGGCGTCGAGCGGGCGATCGCCGCGATCGTCGAGGCGCACCACGACGACGCGGGCATCGTATGGCCGACCGCCGTCGCCCCCTTCGAGGTCGCCCTCGTAGCCGTCGGCAAGAGCGACGAGGCCACCGACCAGGCCGTCGCCGACCTGTACGCCGGCCTGCGCGCGGAACGGGTGGACGTCGTCCTCGACGACCGCGCGGAACGCCCCGGCGTGAAGTTCCGCGACATCGAGCTGATCGGCATCCCGTACCGCATCACCATCGGCGCACGCGGCCTCGCCGAGGGGAGCGTGGAACTAACCACCCGCGCCACCGGCGAAACCACCACCATCCCCCTAGCCGAAGCAATCCCCCACGTACGCACCCTGATCACCACCCCCTAACCCCCACCCAAGCCGCCACTTCCGCACCCTGCAGCCCATCCCACCTCCGCACAATCCGAGCCAGCCACCCGCGCCGACACCCCGCCCCTTGCTCTACGGCGAGGGATGCGGAGTGTTCTGGGACGACTGGCACGGCACCCCAGGACGGCCCGGCCGCCCCGAACAGCCCGGCGTCCTAGTGTTCTGGGACGACTGGCACGGCACCCCAGGACGGCCCGGCCGCCCCGAACAGCCCGGCGTCCTCGAGCGCCTGGCCGCGATCGAACAGCGCCAGGCCACCACCGAGGCCAACATCGAAGAGATCAAGCACGAGCCGCGGCCGAACAGCGGCTCGTCTCTGCGCGACGTCGTCGACCGCGTCGAACAGGCCGTCACCCCCGGACCATGAAGCCGCCCCCACTCGCTAATGCGAGCGGGGGCGGCTTCGTCATGCCCGGGATCGGGCTAGGAGGCTTGCGGCCGGGAGTCGGCGAGGGATCGCGCCGCTTCCGCTATGGCGGCCCGTACGTGGCGCAGCTCGGTGAGCCGCCCTTCGGGGCTGGGCGGGACGAGCCACACGAGGGGGCCGTCGTCGGCGTCGGCGGGCGGCACGGTGATCCACGAGCCGCGGCCGTGGTGCCGCGGTCCGACGGCACGCATACGGGAGACGTGCGGCGCGGGTACGGGCGGCACGAGGAACCCGATGCGCCGGTAGCGCCGGTCGGAGATGACGGGGCCGACGGGGACCCGGTGCGCGTACAGAGCGCCGAGGGCCTCGAATCCGAGGCGGTCCTCGACCTCGATGACGTCGAAATGTTCGCCGGCCGGGACGAGTCGGGGAGCGTACGGGTTGCGGAATTGGTCCTGCGGCGTCACGGCCGTCGTGCTCTGGCTGCTGGCGTTCAACGGAGGCGTCCTCTCTGGCGGTGCGTCGGCCGTGGGGTGCGTCAGGACGTCCGCCGGACGTCGGGGGTATTCGCCGGCGTCCTCGTCGGGTCCTGTTCCGTCGTGCTGTACCGATGCAACCACTCACGCACGGTGCGTGACGAGGCCGTGCCCGGGGACTCCTGTAGGACGCCGGGAGGACACGGTGGCGTTTCGGGGCGGACGCGGCGCGGCCCGTGCGCCGGTGGCGCCCGCCTGACACGCTGGTCACATGAGCGAAATGGCCCTGAGCGGCGCCCCGTTGACGTCGATTCCGTCCCCAGACGGGCGGCGCATCATTCCTATCATCCCGCTCGCGGCGGACGGCACCGTGCCGACGGCGGGACCTTGCGGGTCCTGCCCGACCGACGGGTGCAACGGGCTGACCGCGTCGTGCATCGACCCGGACAAGGGGGCCGGCTGCTGCTGCCTTGGCTGCGGGGTCTTCTGGTAGGAGGGACAGTCAGCGTCGGTCCCGGGCAGGTGATTCCTGATATGTGACTGGCCCCGCGCTCTACCCTGGTCAGTGCGAAGTGACGAGGGGAGGCGGGGCCGAGATGTCTGATGCTAACGGACCGGACACCACCGCACAGGACGAAGTGCAACGGTTGACGTTCGGTCAACGTCTCAAAATCGAACGGGAGCGCCGGCACCTGAGCAGAGCCGCACTCGGCGGTCTGCTCGGCAAGTCCGAGGGGTGGGTCAAAGGCCTGGAAGTCGGACGCCTGGCTCAACCGAAATTGCCTGCGCTGCTGCGCATCGCCGAGGTGTTGCGCATCCGCGACTTGGCGACACTCACCGGGGATCAGTCCATCAACGTCGAACTGTTCTGCGGCCCCGGCCACGGTCGCCTTCCTGCCGTACGCCGAGCCCTCAACCTCTTTCCGATGCTGCCCGACCTCGCCGCGCCATCGCACGCGAACCTGAGGACCCGCCTCAACTATGCCTGGGCCGCTCGGCATTCGGCGCCGGACCACCGCGAAGTCATCGGTCGGTTGCTGCCGGACCTCATCCGCGACGCGCAGCTCGCCGTGCGCCAGGCCGAGGACGCAGCGGGTCGGCGCGCAGCGCACGCGCTGCTCTCGGAGGCCTATTCGCTGACGCAGTTCTTCGTCGCCTACCAACCAGATTCCGGCCTGCTCTGGCGAGTTGCTGAGCGCGGCATGGCGGCCGCGCAGGAGTCGGAAGACGCGCATGCGATCGGCATCGCCGGGTGGCTCACGGTCCAGGCCCACCGGGATGCGGGCGATTGGGACGCTGCTGACGAGGTCAACCTCGCCGTCCTGTCCTACCTCGAGCCGCAGCTACCTGACGCACCTGATGACGTCCTGGCGATCTGGGGCGCCCTGACCTACGAGGTCGGCTACACCGCAGCGCGTCGCGCTGACACCCCCACGGCGTGGCGATACTGGGACCAGGCCAAGCGCGTGGCCCATAGGTTGCCCGAGGCCTACTACCACCCGGTCACCTCGTTTTCGCACGCGATTATGGGCGCCCACGCCGTGACCGTCGCCGTCGAACTCCACGCCGGCGGCGAGTCCGTGCGCCAAGCCGCACGCGCCGAGGCCTCGGTCATCCCGTCCCGCCCGCGTCGCGCCCGGCACCGCGTTGAGCAGGCCCGCGCCTACTACCTGGACGGGCAGCCTGAGGTCGCGATCGCGACGCTGGACGCGGCCTACGAAGCCGCGCCGGACACCGTCGCGTGGAACGGCTACGCCAGGCGAATCCTCCTAGAGGAGCTGAACGCGACGATGCCCGCGCGTCGTGAGCGCGCCGCGGTGATGGCCGAGCGAATCGGTCTGCTGGCCACCTGACGTAGGGGGCACAAGCTGTGCCCAGTGCCTGGCGACTGCGCTCGTACGGTCGATGCATGGCCGATGACACTGCATCGACCCCCGCAACTCAGGGAGCCCGCGAGCGTTCCCGCACTCCGGCACGCAAGGAGCGCATGACACTCAAGGTCTATGAGGTCGGGCCTGACGGTACGACGCTTATCCGTACGGTCACGTGCAACCACCAGGCGCCGCCGACGTGGGGGATGCGCCGATGAGACTCGTACTCGGCGAAGTGACCGAGGTCGAACGGCACGCCGACGGCGTCATGCTGACCGTGACCGGCCCCGGCGTCAGCCTCGACGCCCCGCTTGACGAGGACACCGAGCGATGGACCGGACCGGCCGAATTCGATCTGGATCATGGTCCGCCGCTCGACGCCGGCCTGCTCCGCCAGGCGTTCCTGCGTGATCTTCGCTGCTTGACGCGCGTCTCTGATGCGAAGCCCGACCTCCCGTCGGTGGGCGAGCACCCACTCGGGATGGTTCGGATCTTGACGCACCCGCACACGGTCGTGCGACGGCACGGCAACGTCTGTACGTACAAACTGACACTTCAATCACGAGCCGTAACCGGCGGGCAACATTCCGCAGGGTGCGCCTGGGGGCAATCCGTGGGCAGACGCGTCGCGGTTGACAGCGATTGACAGCGATTGACAGCGGTTGACGGCGGTTGACAGCGGTTGAATGACGAATGCGAAGGGCCGCTGATCTGGGTGAAATCCCAGGCCAGCGGCCCTTTTTGCTGGTCAGGTGTTGTGCCCCAGGCAGGATTCGAACCTGCGACACCCGCTTTAGGAGAGCGGTGCTCTATCCCCTGAGCTACTGAGGCGGGACGTGCGGAGATCCTTGCAGAAAAGCCCGAGGGGTTGCCTGGGGTTGCCTGCGGTGGATGTGGCGCGTCGGGTGGGCCTGCCGTTCTTGCTCGGTTCACGGGTGCTCCTGGGCGGGAGTACGTCGTGGCCGCGCTCGCTCGGTGGGCCTCGCGGGAAAGGGTAGCGGACCGGCGCGGTACGCCGCTCCGGTGTTTCGCCGCGTCGGAGGCGGGCGGGTGGCCGGGCACGGCGGTTGCCGGTGGCGCGGTGGGTGGCTCTGCTTACGGGGCCGGTGGAAGACGAATCCGGGGGCGCGGGCGGGGTAGCGGATGAGTGAGCGGGCGTTGTGCCGGGCGTGGGCGGCGCGGCGATCCGGGGCCGGACGGCGGCGCGGAACACTGCGGGGCTCTCGGCCGTTACTCGGGCAGTGACCGCCGCAGATGGCGGGCGGTCGCCGGGGTGCCTCGGGGCCGTGCCGGCCGGGCTGCTTCGGCGGCGTGGATCCCGTGGCCCGGGGGCCAACCTTTCGAGAGTACACCTGTGGACGGAATATCACAGGACCCCCGCTTGTTGGGCAATTACGACGAACGCGAATGAAAGCGAGGGTCAGGAATGCCGACGACACGGGGCGTTGCCCGTCAGGGAGCCGATCGGGTCGCCGCCTCGCGTACGCGGAAGGCCGCGGATGCGGAGCGCGACACCGTCGGTGTGTACCTCGACGAAATCAGCCGTACGAAGCTGCTCGACGCGGCACGCGAGGTGGAGCTGTCGCAGGCCATAGAGGCCGGGCTGTTCGCCCAACAGCTCTTGCAGGACGGCGAGTTCCCCAAGGGTGTGACCGAGGACGAGCTGCGGGCGCTCGTCGAGGACGGGCACAAGGCGAAGGACGAGTTCATCCGGGCGAACCTCCGGCTCGTGGTGTCCGTGGCACGGCGCTACCCGCGCAGCGGGATGCCGTTCCTGGATCTGGTGCAGGAGGGGAACGTCGGCCTCGTCCGGGCGGTCGAGAAGTTCGACTACCTGAAGGGGTTCAAGTTCTCGACGTACGCGACGTGGTGGATTCGCCAGGCGATCACGCGCGCGATGGCGGACCAGGCGCGCACGGTGCGGCTGCCCGTGCATCTGGTCGAGGAACTCGGCAAGATCCGCCGTGTGCAGCGCGAGTTCGCGCGTGACAACGGGCACGAGCCGGACTTCGCGGAGATCGCGGCGACGCTGGGGTCGACGCCCGAGCGGGTCGCCGATGTGCTGGGCTGGGCCCGCGACCCGATCAGCCTCGACAGCCCGGTGGGCGACGACGGCGAGACGGAGTTGGGCGAGCTGGTCCAGGAGACGGATCCGGTGACCCCGGAGGATGTCGCCCTGGAGGCGATGGAGCGGCGTCAGATCGCCGATCTCGTCGGGCGGTTGGACGGACGTACGGCGACGATCATGAAGGCGCGGTACGGCATGCTCGACGGCAAGCAGCACACGCTGACCGAGGTCGGCAAGCAGCTCGGCCTGACCCGTGAGCGCATCCGCCAGATCGAGAAGCAGGCGCTGGTCGAACTCCGGCACCTGGCAACAGAACAGGGCCTTGCGGCCTGACGGCGATGAGGTCGTTGTGATCGAGTCGGCGTCCCTTCCCGCGACCCCGGGACCGGCGGCCAAGCCTCCTGGGGTCGCGGCATGCGCCGGGTGGGGCGGGCTGGGGCGAGGTCGAGGTACGTAGGGTGCTGCTGAGTGCGCGGGTCGCCGGGTGTGGGTGGCAGGAGCGCATGGAGCCAGGTGAAAGGCGGCGGACCGACGGTGGTGGAGCAGGTGGCGGGTGCCGGTGGAGCTGATCGCGCGCGCGCGGGCGCGGGTGGCGACGCGGGTGCGGAGACCTCGACGGCGCGACCGGTGCGTCGTGGGGCGGCTCTCTTTGGACTTGAAGACGGAGATCTGCTGCCGGACGCGACCGCGGACGAGCGGGACGGCGGCTGGGGGGACGAGCGCGGCGCGGGCGGTGCGTCGGATGCCGCGGACTTGAGGCGCTTTCTGGATGAAAAGCCGCCGCATCACCTGTGAATGAGGCGTGTGTAATGCGGGCCGCAGATCGCGCGATCTGCGGCCCTTTTTGCATGTCCGGCCAGGATGGTCAGTGTTGACAGGGTTGGTCAGGAAGTACGAGGGCGACTGCTGCCGGGGCTGTTGCCCTCGGGGCCGCCGTCGCTGTCGCCGCCCGCGGTGCGCTGTGCGGCGAGGAGGTCGCGAATCTCGGTGAGGAGCTCATTGTCGGTGAGCTTCTCCTTCTTGGCCTGGCCGAGTGCCCGGGCCCGGCGGTCCATCCAGTGGTTGAGCGGCAGGACGAAGCAGAAGTAGACGACGGCCGCCGTGATCACGAAGGTCAGCAGTGCGCCGAGGACTTGGCCCCAGAGGATGTAGACACCCTCGGTGACGTCGCCGGCGTCGTCGACGGTGCAGGGGCCCTTGAGGCAGGTCTTGTAGTCGTCGAGCGCCTGGGTGCCGATGGCGCCCACCAAGGGGTTGATGATGCCCCGGACGAACGCGTTGACGACGGTCGTGAACGCGGCACCGATGACCACTGCAACGGCCAGGTCGACGACGTTGCCGCGCATCAGGAACTTCTTGAAGCCACTCATCGGTGGGTCCCCTCCATCGGGTCGTGATGTGGACCGCTTTTCCTGCGGCCCGTCACCTGGCCGTGAGATGGCCCGACATTCAATCGGACTATTAGAACAAACAGCTCTAACTTCTCATCTGGAACAACCCGAAGAATTCTGGCGTTAGTTGCTTCCTGTCGCAACCGCGCCACCCTGTGCCGTACGCATCGTGTACGTCAAGGGGCCCGATGCGGCCGCACCCGCAATCGCGGCGGCGGCCTCGGGACTGACGGACAGGATCAGGAGGCCGCCGGTGCGGTCCTCCCCGGTGTCCGGACGGGCGAGCACAGCCGCGTCCCCCGCGACGACCCTGGCCCGTGGCGCGTTGGGATCGCCGGTGCCCGGCAAGGGAACTGACGGCCCGTCGGAGGTACGCGCGGCCAGCACGTCGATGCGGTCCCCGGGGCGGAGCAGACGTGCGGCGTCCGGATCGGCGAAGCGTACGGGTACCGCGACGGTGCCCGGCGAACCGCGTAACTGCGGCCCCACGAGCCGGACATCGGTCAGCGGCTCGCCGCGCCTGACCGCGGCGGCGAGGGGGCGGCCCCGTGCGTCGGCGAGCCGGCGCAGTGCGTGGTCGGGAACGGCGTCGGGAGGCAGGCGGGCGGTTCGCACGTCGCGGGGGCCGAGCACGACGCCGGTGTCGAGGTCACGCGTCGCGACGAGCACCGGAACGGACGGCGGGGTCGGGGGACGGGCCACCGCGACACCGGCGGCGACGGCGAGTGCGGCGGCCAGCGCGGCGAGCGGCCGTCGACGGCGTGCGACGAACACGCGGAGTGCGCGCAGGCGCCGCCGAGGCGGCGAAGTGTGGGGCGACGTGGCGCGCCCGAATCGCGACGTGGCGGCCGTCGGACCCTGAGAGCTGTAAGGCCCGTGCGGGCCGTGCCGGCCGTGGTTGTTGCGACTGCCGTGGGTGCCGTGGGGATGGGACGGGCTCCGCGGGTCGGTGGCGGGTGACGCGGACGAGAGCGTGGACAGGGGCGGCTTGGCGGAGCGGAACACGGCGAACTCCCGGGGGTGGAAGGTGAGGAGCGCTTGGTGCGCCGCCTCGTGCTTCTACGGTGCGGGAGGTCGGGGAGGGCGCATGACCGTCGGGCAGGATCTGTGGAAAACCTGGGGGTTGTGGATAAGGAATTCCCTCGGGCGGGGGATGGCGACGGCGGCGAAGGTGTGAATTCGAGCGAAGACCCTGTCGGCCATTCGCCGCCGTGGAAACGCGAATGCCCCGGACGGTTGCGAGTACCGTCCGGGGCATTTCAGATGTGAAGGCGGCTGCGGCTGTGAAGGTGGGTGCGGCGTGGCCGCCGTGAGCGTGAAGCCGCCACCGACCGGCCCGAGCGTCGGGCTCGCCGAAAACCGGACACCGGAAGCCACAAGCGAGGCGCCGGAAGCCGTAAGCCGTAAGGCCGAAGCCTCGAACCTACTCCGGCCGAGGGACGTCGTCCGCGCCGCACGCGCAGGTGCGCGTCGTCGGCATTGCGGTGACGACGTCGAACAGCAGCGTACGCAGGCGTCCGACGTTCTTCGCGAAGACCTCCAGGACCTCCGCGTGCGTCACGCCCTCGCCCGCCTCGACGCCCGCGTCCAGATCGGTGACCAGCGCGATGGCCGTGAAGCACAGCCCCAGCTCGCGAGCCAGGACGGCTTCCGGGTGGCCCGTCATGCCGACGATCGACCAGCCCTGCGCGCCGTACCAGCGCGATTCGGCGCGGGTCGAGAAGCGCGGGCCCTCGATGACGACGAGCGTGCCGCCGTCCACCGGCTCCCAGTCGGCCGCCCGCGCGGTCGACACCGCGACCTCGCGTCCGGCCGGGCAGTACGGGTCGGCGAACGACGTGTGCACCACCGGCGCGGGGAGGCCGTCGAAGTACGTCTGCACGCGCGCCGACGTACGGTCCACCAACTGGTCCGGCACCACCAGCGTGCCGGGACCCAGCTCGGCCTGGAGCCCGCCGGTCGCACACGGAGCCAACACCTGGGTCACCCCGGCGGCGCGGAGCGCCCACAGATTGGCCCGGTAGTTGATGCGGTGCGGCGGGATCGCGTGGTCGCGTCCGTGGCGCGGCAGGAACGCCACGCGGCGGCCGCCGATCTCGCCGAAGAACAGTGAGTCGCTCGGCGCGCCGTACGGCGTGTCGATGCGAACCTCGGTGACGTCCTCGAGGAACGCGTAGAACCCGGAGCCGCCGATCACGCCGATCTCGGCGGGGGCGACGCCCTCGGGCAGCACGCTCTGGGACGGGGGAGTGGCAGTCGTCACGTCGTCACCGCGCCGGTCAGGAAGAGGCGCCGGCGGTGGACGGCGTCGAGGACGACCCCGACGACCCCGACCCCGAAGAAGACGAAGATCCCGACCCCGACGTGGACGTCGAAGACGAGGACGACGAAGACGACGAGCCCTCGGACGAGGACGACGTCGAGGCGGTGGACGCGTTCGCCGCGGGAACCGTCGACGAGCTGGATCCGCTGCGGCTGTCGGTCCGGTAGAAGCCGGAGCCCTTGAACACCACGCCCACGGCCGAGAACACCTTGCGCAACCGCCCCTGGCAGGCGGGGCACTCGGTGAGCGCGTCGTCCGTGAACTTCTGGACGGCCTCAAGGCCCTCGCCACAAGCGGTGCACTGGTATTGGTACGTGGGCACGGTCAGGTCCTCCTTCGCAAGACAGGTGCTGGCACTCTCACCTGCCGAGTGCCAATGGTGCAGCATCCACCGGAGTTACGTCCACCACGGTCCGCTTCGCGGGCACCAAAGTGCGCCTTCCGAGCGTCACGACGACCAGTCCGATGGCCGCGGAAGCGAAGGTTAGAGCAAAGGCCGGGCTCGCTCCGTACTCGTCCGTCACAATTCCCGCGAAAGTCGAGCCGAAGGCCAGTCCGAGGCCGATGGCCCCCGTCAGCCACGTGAATGCCTCGGTCTTCGCGTCCGCTGCGACCAGCCCTTCCACCAACGTGTATCCGGTGATGATCGTCGGTGCCAGGGCCAGCCCGCAGATGAGCGCGACGGGCACCATGACCGCGATGTTCGGTACGGCCCACAACGGCGCCGTACCGACGGCCAGCGCCGCGAACGTGGCCGTCAGGCGCCGCTGGGCCGTTCCGCGCCACGCCATGGCCCCGTACACCGCACCGGCGATCAGGCTGCCGCCCGCGAATACCGCGTACAGGGCTCCGGCGAGCCCGGCACGTCCCGACTCCTCCGCGAAGGCGGTGATCGAGACCTGGATGCTCCCGAACACCGCCCCGATGCAGACGAACGCCCCGACCAGCACCTTTACTCCCGCGACGCGGATGGCGGAGGAGTGCGGGGTGCCGGTGACGGGCCGCCGCGCGGGCGCGGTCGAACGTTGCGCGGCGAAGGCCAGCGAGCCGACGACGGTCAGCACGGCCTCGACGGCCAGTCCGAACCCCGGGTCCATGCCCGTGGCCAGGAAGGTCGCGACAACCGGGCCGACGACGAAGGTGAACTCGTCGGTGACCGACTCGAAGGCGAATGCGGTGGGCAGCAGAGGCCGGCCCTCCAATTTGGCGACCCAGCGGGCCCGGACCATCGAGCCGATCTGCGGCACCGACGCGCCCGCCGCGATGGCGGTGACGAACAGAGTCCATGTGGGGGAGTCCGTCTTGGCGCAGATGATGAGCGCGGCGACGGATATGCCGTGCAGCAGCGCGCCGGGTACGAGGACGACGGCTTGGCCGTACCGGTCCGCGAGCCGCCCGGTCTGCGGGCCGACCACCGACAGCGCGACCGCCATGGCGGCGGACACCGCTCCCGCGATGCCGTAGGAGCCGGTCGTGTCCTTGACCAGCAGCACAATGCCCAGGCCGAGCATCGCGTACGGCAGGCGCGCGATGAGGCCAGGGGTCAGGAACCGCCACGCGGACGGGGTCCGCAGCAGCGTCGTGTATGTCGAGATCACGCGCGCCGCCCCCCGAAGGGCCGGTCGTCGCGCGGTACGGGCCGACTGATCGGCACGGTTTTCCGCTTCCTGCCGCCTGGTAGCGCACAGGGGCCCGGCCCGGTGCGCCGAGAGCTGTCCTCAACGCGTCGACCGGGGTAGATACCGGCCCCGACCTGCGAGAACCAGGTCATGGGGGCAAACGGCCGCCGAGCGGTCACGCCAGCCCTGCATCAGGCAGAGTTGGTCTGTCTCACTGCTATTTACTGCTAAATAGTACAACGCTCGGATGGACCGATCGAACCGATCGAACCGATCGGCCGACCCCCGCTCTGCCCCGCCTCAGGTTCCGTGCTCGCCGAACCACCCCGCGAGCTTGCCGCCACGGCTGACCGCCCGCAGCCGCCGTTCCGCCGCGTCCCGGACTTCCTCCGTCGTCACGACGAGCAGTTCGTCCTCGCGCTGAAGGACCGTGGTCGGCCCCGGCACGAAGCTCTCCTCGCCGCGTACGACCAACGTCACCGCGGCCCCTCGCGGCAACCGCAGCTCGTTGATCTCGACACCGTGTATGCGCGACCCCTGCGGCACGTGCACGGACAACAGGTGCCCGCGCAGTTTGTCGAGCGGCGCCGACTCGACACCCAGGTCCTCCGCCTGCGGCTTGCCGCCGAAGCCGACCTGTCGGGCGATCCACGGCAGCGTCGGGCCCTGCACGATCGTGAACACCACCACGAGCACGAAGGTGATGTTGAACAGCCGCCTCGCGTCCGTCACTCCTTCGACCATCGGGATCGTCGCGAGCACAATCGGCACGGCACCGCGCAGGCCGGCCCACGACAAGATGATCTGCTCGCGCCAGGGCACCCGGAACGGCAGCGTGGACACGATCACCGACGCCGGCCGCGCCACCAGCAGCAGCACCGTCCCGATGACCAGCGCCGGTACGATCGCGCCCCCGAGTTCGTGCGGGGTCACCAGCAGGCCCAGCAGGACGAACAGCCCGATCTGCGCGATCCAGCCGACGCCTTCGGCGAAGCCGCGCGTGGCCGCCTTGTGCGGGAGCGGGGCGTTGCCGAGCACGAGAGCCGCGAGGTAGCACGCCAGGAAGCCGCTGCCGTGCGCCAATGCGCCCGCGGCGTACGCCAGTACGCACAACGCGATCACCGCGATCGGGTACAGGCCGGACGCCGGCAGCGCGATGTGCCGCAGCGCCCACGCGCCGATCTTCCCGATCGCGACGCCGATCGCGAATCCGATGGCCAGTTCGAGGACGATCTCGCCGACCACCTGGTACCAGGGGTGCGATCCGGCGTGCGCGAAGGTGACCACGAGGATGACCACGGGCGCGTCGTTGAACCCGGATTCGGCCTCCAGCAGCCCGGTGAGCCGCTTGGGTAGCGGGAGGGTACGCAGCACCGAGAACACCGCCGCCGCGTCCGTCGACGACACGATCGCGCCCATCAGGATGGCCGTGGACCAGTCGACGTCCAAGACGAACTTCGCCGCGAACGCCACGATGCCGACGCTCACCCCGACGCCGACCGTCGAGAGTACGGCCGCCGCCGGCACCGCCGGTTTGATCTGCTGCCAATTGGTGCTGATCCCACCCTCGGTGAGGATCAGCACCAGGGCGGCATAGCTCAGGGTCTGGGTGAGTTCGGCGTTGTTGAAAGACAGGCCGAGGACGTCGCCGCCGATCAACACCCCTATGCCGAGGTAGATCAGAAGGCTCGGCATGCCGGTGCGGGTCGCGAGCCGAACCGCGACCACGGCGACCAGCATGACCAGTGCACCGAGGGCGAGAACGGTGTTCAGCTCGTCCACGGACACGAACGGCACCTCCGGCGGTCGTCGGTCCGGCCACCATCGACGATCGGACGCGTCGTCATCTATTCGGGATCTTTTCGGGTCTGTTGCTCGGTTCGGTCTGTTGCTCGGTTCGGGGCTTGCCTTGTCGGGCCTTCTCAAGCCTTCTCGGGCCTTTGTCGGGCCGTGTCTTGCCTGGTCGGCCCTGTTGGGCCTCTTCTTGCCTTCTCGGGTCCGGTCCGGCCCCGTCGACCCCGGGCCCGGGGTCCTGCTCGGGTCGTCAGGTCAGGAGTCTTGCGCACGTCGGCGATTCGCCCGGGTCGCATCGCCCCGGCGTGCACCTCCGTGTGTGCCCCAACTTGTACCCGGTGCGCGCCCGGGCCGACGTCCCGGACATGCCCGCCGGCCGCACAACTCCGCATCCGCGCGCGCCGCAAGCTGCGTACACGGCAACGGCTTTGGCGCGCATTCTCGCGGTACGTCCGGGCCCACCCGGATGCCTACCGGACAATCCGCGAAAGGCTCCTGACGGGGCATTACCTTCGCCTGGCGAATATTTTACCAAAGTGAAGGATCGGATCCGAGCCGGCCCTATACCCCGCGGAACGCCCTCGCGAACCACTGCGTCGGTGGCGTGCGCCCCTCCGCTCTAAGGTGTCCCTTGCCGCACCGATCGTGAAGGATCTTGATGCCCGCCTCGAACACGCCCGGCCCGGAGTCGCCCGAGTCGTCCGTATCGGATCTTCCGGACGTTTCAGGCTCCGTCCCCGCGACCGACCGGATCCCCGCGACCGCCCAGGCCCCGGCCCAGGCGACCGCGACCGGGGCGCCGGACCCCGGACCCACGCCTCCGCCGGGCGTACAACACGTCGCCGAGCGCCCCGCCCGGGGGCGTTCGCCGCGCCCCAAGCGCCGCCGCATCCGCCGGCTGCGCAACGCGTCCATCGCGCTCGTGGTCCTGCTCGCCGTCGTGGCCGGCGCGCTCGGCTGGTACGGCTGGGACCTCAGCCGCCGCTCGTTCCCCGACCTCGACGGCGCCGTCAAGGTCCCCGGCATGTCCGCGAACGTCGAGGTGCTGCGCGACAAGAACGGCATTCCGCAGATCTACGCCGACACCCCCGAAGACCTGTTCCGCGCGCAGGGATACGTGCAGGCCCAGGACCGCTTCTGGGAGATGGACGTACGCCGCCACATGACCGCCGGACGCCTGTCCGAGATGTTCGGCTCCTCGCAGGTCGACAACGACATCTTCCTGCGCACACTCGGCTGGCACCGGGTCGCCGAGCAGGAGCTCGCGAAGCTGACCCCCGAGGCCCGCGCGTACGTCGAGGCATACGCCGCCGGGGTGAACAGCTACATCGACAACCGCGACCCCGACGAACTGTCCTTCGAGTACGCCCTGCTCGGCTTCGTCCGCGACGACTACGAGCCCGAGCCGTGGACCGCCGTCGACTCCGTCGCGTGGCTCAAGGCGATGGCGTGGGACCTGCGCGCCAACCTCCAGGACGAGATCGACCGCGCGCTGCTGTCCGAGAAACTGACGGTCAACCAGATCGACGAGCTGTACCCGCCGTACCCCTACGAGCGCAACCAGCCGATCGTGCCGTCGGGCGCCGTCGTGAAGAACCCCAACGACCCCGCGGCCGAGGAGTTCAAGCCGGACGCGACGCCGCCCGTACCGTCGCGGAGCGCGTCCCGGGCGCTGACCGAGCTGTCCGAGACGCTGGAGTCGCTGCCGCCGATCTTCACCGACCGCTCGGCCGGTGTCGGGTCGAACTCGTGGGTCATCGCGGGTAGCCGCACCACCACCGGCAAGCCCCTGATGGCCAACGACCCGCACTTGTCGGCCTCGCTGCCGTCGGCGTGGTATCAGATGGGCCTGCACTGCCGCACGGTCAGCCCGACGTGTGCGTACGACGTATCCGGCTTCACCTTCGCGGGCATGCCCGGTGTCGTCATCGGCCACAACCAGAAGATCTCGTGGGGCCTGACCAACCTCGGGGCCGACGTGACCGACCTGTACCTGGAGAAGGTCAACGACACGGGCTACCTCTACAACAACGAGTTCCTGCCGTTCGAGGACGTGCGCACCGAGGTCATCAAGGTCTCCGGCGGCGCGGACCGCACCATCACCGTGCGGTCCACACGGCACGGCCCGATCCTGTCCGAGGCCTCCGACGAGCTCGAAGAGGTCGGCAAGGACGCGCCCATCCCCGACCCCGGACCGCAGCGCGAGGACGGCTTCGCCGTCGCCCTGCGCTGGACCGCGCTGGAACCGGGCACGACCATGGAGTCCGTCTTCCAACTCGACCGGGCGACCGACTGGAACTCGTTCCGCGAGGCGCTGCGCGGCTTCGACGTGCCGTCGCAGAACGTCGTGTACGCGGACGTCGACGGCAACATCGGCTACCAGGCCCCGGGCCGCATCCCGGTGCGCCGCGGCGGCGACGGCCGCTGGCCGGCGTACGGCTGGGAGACCGACTACGAGTGGGACAACATGATCCCGTTCGACTCGCTGCCCTTCCGCTACAACCCGCCCGAGGGCTACATCGTCACCGCCAACAACGCCGTGACGCCGCCGACGTACCCGTACACCCTCACCACAGACTGGGGGTACGGCTCCCGCAGCCAGCGCATCATCGACATGATCAACGCGCAGCCGAAGGTCGACCCGCAGGCGATGTCGCGCATGCAGTTGGACGACCGCAATCCGATCGCCGAGACACTGGTGCCCTACCTCCTCGACGTCGAGGTCAAGGACCCGTGGATCCGCGAGGCGCAGAACCTGCTCAAGGGCTGGGACTTCCGCCAGCAGCCCGACTCGAAGGCCGCCGCGTTCTTCAACGGCGTGTGGCGCCAGATGCTGCTGCTCGCCTTCGGCGACAAGATGCCGTTCTCGGTACGCGCGACCGGCGACTGCCAGTTGGACAACACCACGGGGAAGACGCACTGCGGCGAACGCGACGACGCGACCGCGCAACCCGACGGCGGCGACCGGTGGTTCGAGGTGGTCCGCAGTCTGCTGCCGGACGCCGAGAGCCCCTGGTGGAACATCTCCGACGACCCCGGGAAGATCACCACGCGCGACGCCCTGCTGCTCAAGGCCATGACGGCGGCCCGCAAGGAACTGACGGCCAAGATGGGCAAGGACATCGACAGCTGGAACTGGGGACGCCTGCACACGCTGGAGCTGCGCAACCAGACACTCGGCACCGACGGCCCCGGCGCGGTCAAGTGGATGCTCAACCGCGGCGAGTACCAGTTGGGCGGCGGCGAAGGCCTCGTGGACGCGACCGGCTGGAACGCGGCGCGCGGGTACGAGGTGACCACCGTGCCGTCGATGCGCATGGTCGTCGACCTCTCCGACCTCGACGGGTCGCGCTGGATCAACCTCACCGGTGCGTCCGGCCACGTGTGGCACGACAACTACACGGACCAGACCGAGCTGTGGAAGCAGGGCAGATCGCTGCCTTGGGCCTTCACCCGGCCCGCGGTCGAGGCGTCGGCCGAACACACGCTGGTGCTCGAACCGGACGGCGCGCCACCCGCCCCGGGCGGCCAGGCCCCGCCGGGCGGGGCGCCGGGGCAACAACCGGGGCAACCTGGGCAGCAACCGGGCCTGCCTCCCGAGGGTGCTCCTTCGGGGGCGCCGCCCGCGAATCCGTAGCGGTCGCGCGCCTCAGTCCGACGCGGGCCGCACGTACTCAGGGCCGAATCGCACGGTCCGTTCCGGCAGAAGGGCCGCACGCACCGGTCGGTCGTGCGGCTCGGCCGGGACGGCCTCCAACAGTTCGCCGTCGTAGAGCAGGACGGCCGTGAACGCGCCGGGTGCCAGCCGGGCAAGCGCCCGGTCGTACGAACCGCCGCCCCGCCCAAGGCGCATGCCGTGCCGATCGACCGCCAGCCCCGGCACCACCACCAGGTCGGCGTCCGCCACCGCGTTGGGCCCGAGCCGCCGCCCGCCCGGCTCGCGCAGACCCCGGGCGGCGGCGAGCAACGACGCGGGGCCGTCGTACACCGCCCAGTCGAGATCGTTGTCCGCCAGCAGCACCGGCAGCAGCACACGCCGCCCCGAGCCCGCGAGCACCGCCGCGAGGTCGGCGGGACCAGGCTCCGAACCGACCGGGACATACGCCGCGACCGTGCGCGCCTCCGCCAACTCCGGCAGCGCGCCGAGTGCGGCACCCAGCGCCCGTGCCGCGTACGCGCGTTCGGCGGCGTCCCGGCGCGTCCGTGCGGCGAGCAGCCGCGCCCGCAGCGCGGCCTTGGCGGCGCGCGCTGCAACGGCGGCACCCGACACCGCGGCATCCGACACGGCGGCGTCCGACACGCCGGCGTCCGCATCTGGTCCGGGCAGGAGTTCGTCGGCCATGATCCGACTCTAGATCGCCGCCCGGCCCCGACGGCCGACCGAGGTCCGTCCGCGCCGCTCCGCACCCGCACGTCCGCCCCGGAGGGCCGTCCCGGCGCTCCCCGCAGCCCGTCCCGGCGCTCCCCGCAGCCTTTCCCGAGCCCGGCCGGACGCTGAGCCGGTCCCATGGCTTTCGGACAATCAGGCTCCTTCTCACGCGATGCTCAGAAGGCGCGATTAGAGTCTTCGACCATGAACTCGGCGACCCCACCCCGACCCAAGCGGGGCATCACCAAAGCCGTCGTCCCCGCGGCCGGGCTGGGCACCCGGTTCCTGCCCGCGACGAAGGCGACCCCGAAGGAAATGCTGCCGGTCGTCGACAAACCGGCCATCCAGTACGTGGTCGAGGAGGCGGTGGCGGCCGGGCTCCACGACATCCTCATGGTGACCGGGCGCAACAAGCGGCCGCTCGAGGACCACTTCGACCGCGCGTACGAACTGGAGGAGGCGCTCGCCGCCAAGGGCGACGCCGAGCGCCTGCGCCGCGTACGCGAGTCGAGCGCGCTCGCCGCGATCCACTACGTGCGGCAGGGCGACCCGCGCGGGCTCGGCCACGCCGTGCTGTGCGCGCAGCCGCACGTCGGCGAGGAGCCGTTCGCCGTGCTGCTCGGCGACGACCTGATCGACCCGCGCGACCCGCTGCTCACCCGCATGCTGGAGGTCCGCGAGCAACTCGGCGGCAGCGTCGTGGCGCTCATCGAGGTCGACCCGTCGCAGATCCACCTCTACGGGTGCGCCGCCGTCAAGCCCACCGATCACGCCGACGTGGTCCGGGTGACCGACCTCGTCGAGAAGCCGGACGCGAATTCCGCGCCGAGTTCCTTCGCGGTCATCGGCCGCTACCTGCTCGACCCCGCGGTGTTCCCGGTCCTGGAGGCCACCGCACCGGGCCGCGGTGGCGAGATCCAGTTGACGGACGCGCTGCGCGAGCTGGCAATGCGCGATGCGGGCGCGGGCGGCCCCGTGCACGGCGTACTGTTCACCGGGCGCCGGTACGACACAGGCGATCGCGGGGACTATCTGCGGGCTATCGTCAGACTTGCGTGCGAGCGTGAAGACCTGGGTCCGGAATTCCGGTCCTGGCTGAAAACGTATGTCGACGAGGAGCTGCGGGGATGAAGAGCGTCGAGGAGCACCTGACCGGGATCCTCGAACGGGTGGCACCGCTGTCACCGCTCGAACTCCAGCTCCTGGACGCACACGGCAGCCTGCTCGTCGACGACGTCGCCGCGACCGGCGACCTCCCGCCCTTCGACAACTCGTCGATGGACGGGTACGCGGTGCGGCTCGCGGACGTCGCCGACGCCGGTGAGCGCTACCCGGTGGTCCTCGACGTGATCGCCGACATCGCGGCCGGCAATTCCTCGGACCTGCCCATCGAATCCGGCACTTGCGCGCGCATCATGACCGGCGCGCCGATCCCCCAGGGCACCGAGGCGATCGTGCCGGTCGAATGGACCGACGCGGGCATGCCGACCGTACGCATCACGCGGTCGCCCGAGGAGGGCCAGTACATCCGGCGCCGCGGCGACGACGTGGCGGCGGGCCAGACGGTGCTGCCCGGCGGCACCGAACTGGGCTCGGCGCAGGTCGGCCTCCTCGCGGCGATCGGCCGCGACCGCATCCGGGTGCGTCCGAAGCCGCGCGTGGTGATCCTGTCCACCGGCAGTGAACTGGTGCCGCCCGGGCGGCCGTTGACCGCCGGACAGATCCGCGACTCGAACAGCTACATGCTCACCGCGGCGGCGCGCGAGGCGGGCGCGATCGCCTACCGCGTCGGCAACGTCGCCGACGACCCCAAGGCACTCATCGACACGATCGAGGACCAGCTCATCCGGGCGGACGTCGTCGTGACGACCGGCGGGGTGAGCGCGGGGGCGTACGACGTCGTCAAGGAAGTGCTTTCGGACCTGGGCACAGTCGCGTTCGAGAAGGTCGCGATGCAGCCGGGCATGCCGCAGGGCTTCGGCACGATCGGGCCGGACGACACGCCGATCTTCACGCTGCCGGGCAACCCGGTGAGCGCTTTTGTGTCGTTCGAGGTCTTCGTACGCCCGGCGCTGCTGCGCATGCAGGGCACCGAGGACCTGGACCGCACGATCGTGCGGGCCCGCTGCGAGAGCGGCTTCCGGTCCCCGGAGGGCAAGCGGCAGTTCGTGCGGGCCCGCTACACCCCGGCGAAGGACGCCGCGGAGCCGGGCGCGGTGGCGCCGGTGGGCGGACACGGCTCGCACCTGATCGGAAGCCTGGCGCTGGCCAACGCGCTGATCGTCGTGCCCGAGGACGCCACCGAGGTGGAACGCGGGTCCGACGTCGACGTCATGCTGCTCTGACGCTCTGGCGCTCTGGCGCTCTGGCGCTCTCAGTTCTGACGCTCTCAGTTCTGACTGCCCGGACCCGACGGCCGTGCCGACCCGACGTCCGGTCTGACGCGACGACTCTCCGGCGCGCCCGGCCCGTCCGCGACCTTCCGCGCCCTCCGCGCCGACCGGTTCACCCGGTTCCCGCGGCACGGCCTCCCGCACAAGTAACGTTGCCTCGTCGGAACCACCGGCACGAGAGGGAGAACGGTGCGCGGCGAGACATTGACGCACGTCGACGAGTCGGGCGCGGCCCGCATGGTCGACGTCTCGGGCAAACAGGTCTCGGTGCGGACCGGGCGCGCGAGCGGGCGCGTACGCGTGTCGCCGCGCGTGGTCGAACTGCTGCGCGGCGAGGGCGTGCCGAAGGGCGACGCCATTGCCACCGCGCGCATCGCGGGCATCATGGCCGCGAAGCGCACCCCCGATCTCGTGCCGCTGTGCCACCCCATCGCGATCCACGGCGTCGCGGTCGACCTGGTGGTGGAGGACGACGCGGTGGCCATCACCGCGACGGTGCGTACCGCCGACCGCACGGGCGTCGAGATGGAGGCGCTGACCGCGGTGTCGGTCGCCGCGCTGACCGTCGTCGACATGGTCAAGGCCGTCGACCCGGGCGCGGTCATCACCGACGTGCGCGTCGAGGAGAAGACCGGCGGTGTGTCCGGGGACTGGTCGCGCACGGGCGCGGGTACCGGCACCGGCGGGGACACGGCCACCGAGCACGGCAATACGCCCGGCAACGGGGACACGACCGGTGTGGCGGCCGGGGAGAGCCCGCCCGCGCCGGTCCCAGGGGACGGAAGGCAGGACTCATGAAAGCCATGGTCATCACCGCGTCGACGCGGGCCGCGGCGGGCACGTACGGGGACGAGAGCGGCCCGATCATCCAGCAGGAGCTGACCCGGCTCGGGTTCCAGGTGCGCGGCCCGGTCGTCGTGCCGGACGGCGAACCGGTCGCGCAGGCGCTGCGCGACGCGGTGGCGCAGCACTTCGAGGTGATCGTCACGACCGGCGGCACGGGGCTGACGCCGATGGACCAGACGCCCGAGATGACGCGCCGGGTGATCTCGTTCGAGGTGCCGGGCATCGCCGAGGCGATCCGCGCGTACAACTTCGACAAGGTGCCTACCGCGGCTCTGTCGCGCGGCGTCGCAGGTGTGGCGGTCGTGCAGGACGCGCAGTGGGTCTACCGCAGTCTCATCGTCAACCTGCCCGGCTCGGCCGGCGGTGCCCGCGACGGAATGACCGTGCTGGGCAAGGTTCTTGTGCACGCCGTCCAGCAGCTGCAGGGCGGCGACCACGGCCAGGGCGGCTTCGGCGGCGGCCCGGCCGCGGGCTACGGAGGCCAGCAGCAGGGCGGGTTCTCCGGCCAGGGCGGGTACGGCAACCAGGGCGGGTACGGCCAGCCGCAGCAGGGCGGCGGCTTCGGCGGGGGAGGTTTCGGGGGCGGCGGCTACTCCTCCTCGCCCCCGTGGGGCAACTCCTGATCCGCGGTTGGCCGGTGGAGTTGGCCGAAGGGCGCGTCGCCCTTCGGCCGATCCGCGGCCGGGACGCCGACGTGTGGCAGGAGGTCCATACGCGCAACCGCGACTGGCTGCGGCGCTGGGAGGCGACCGTGCCACCCGGTTCACCCGCCGCGCGGCGTCCCACCTTCCGGCAGATGGCGCGCTACCTGCGCGCGGAGGCCGCGGCGGGGCGCATGTTGCCGTTCGTGGTGCTGTACGACGGGCACTTGGTCGGCCAGGTGACCGTCGCGGGGATCACCTGGGGATCGATGAGTTCCGCGCACATCGGCTACTGGGTGGACGAGAGTGTCGCGGGGCGCGGCGTCATGCCGACGGCTGTGGCCCTGGCGGCGGACCACTGCTTCTTCCGCATCGGGCTGCACCGGATCGAGGTGTGCATCCGGCCGGAGAACATGCCGAGCCGCCGGGTCGTGGCCAAGCTCGGGTTCCGCGAGGAGGGTATGCGTCCGCGCTATCTGCACATCGACGGCGACTGGCGCGACCATCTCGTGTACGCGCTGAACGCCGAAGAGGTGCCGGAAGGTCTGTTGGCCCGCTGGCGGGGGTACCGCGAGTCGCACGGACTGTTGGGCGGCTGACCTCGGAAATTACGCCGCCCGGGGGTAATCGTATGACCACAGGGGACACTTCTGTCCCAGTAGTCACACACGCATCAAAGAAGATCGTGCGACACACCGGGCATCCTCCAACATTGCGGCGGCCATCCGGCTTAGCGTGTCGATGTGAGCAGCAGCGGCCTGATCTACGCAGCGATCGTGGGGGCCTGGGCTGCCTATCTGGTGCCCATGTGGCTCCGCCGGCAGGACGAGCTGAACGAGGCCCGTCACACCGAGCGGTTCACCACCGCGATCAGGATCCTGTCCCGTCGCGGCGCCCTCGAGCGCCGCTATGCCCGCATGATCGCCAACGGCGACGACGGCCTCGCGACCGCGTCCGTCGCCGTCGACGCCCCGGCGCGCGATCGGCACCGGTCGGCTGAGTCCGGCCGACCCCGCGACGGCCACGCCGGAGGCGGCCCGTCCCGCGATGGGCGCGACAGCCGCGAAGGTCGTGACAGCCGCGGGCGCGAGTACCTGGGCCGCGACGGCCAGGCCCGCGACAGCCACGCCCGCGATGACCAGCCGCGCGAGAGCCACCCGCGCGACGGCCACGCCCGCGACGCCCACGCCCGCGAGAACCCGGGACGTGAGAAGCCGCCACCTGCGGCGCCTCCCGAGCAGGCCGACAGCGCGCCGCGACGCCGCGATGTCCCAGCCGCCCAGGCCCCGCGAGCCCGCCAGGTGCACGCGCCCGTCGACGAGACGGGCCGCCCCGGCCCGTCCGCCGGGGCCTTCGAGCGTTCCCGGGGCGGAGCATCGAACACCCGTACGCCGCAGGCGCCTCCGACCGCCCAGTCGGAGGAGACGGCCGCCGACGAGCGTCGGCGCTTCGGCCTCGGGCGCCGCAGCCCGGCCCGGTCCTCGACCCCGGCCCCGATCCCCGTCGCGGTCAAGCCTCCCGCGCCCCTCAAGGGCCCGGACGGCCGCGCCAAGCTGCTCGCGCGCCGCCGCCGCGTCGTGGTCTGCCTGTTCCTCCTCTTCACCGGCGGCGCGGTCGTCACCGGCATGCTCGGCCTCGCCTGGATCTGGCTGCCGGTCCTGCCCGGCATCGCCCTGACCGGCTACATCGCCTACCTCCGCGTACAGGAGCGGCGGCGATACGAGACCAACCTCCGCAACCAGCTGCGTCCGACACCGCCCGCGCGGCCCGCTCCGCCGAGGCCCGCGCGCAAGGCCGAGGGTGAGCAACGCCGGGCGACGCCCCAGCCGGACCCGCCCGCGCGCCGTCGTGCCCCCGACGGGACCCCCGCGCCGCCGCCGCGTACCGGCCAGGCCCGCGGCGGCACGCCGCCCGCGTCCCAGGAGCCGCGCCTGCGATCCGGCCGCCGGGGCGCGGCCGACGAGCGCGACCACGCGGAGTGGATCGCCGCGTTGCAGTCCGACAGCGGCCAGGACGCGACCGACCGCGACGCCTGGGACCCCGTGCCGGTGCCACTGCCCACGTACGTCACCGCGCCGGTCGTCCCCCGCGGCGAGCCGGTTCTCCCGGAGCGCCCCGAGTCGGCCGCCCCCGAGCCGACCGCCCCCGAACCGGTGGCCGCCGACCCGACGCCGCTCTTCGACCAGTACGCCGAGGACCCGCGCCGCGCGCACCCGTACCCGCCGTACGAACAAGAGTGGCCCCGCGCCGGCAACGAGTAGGCCCGTCGCCACGTCGTGTCTTCGCAACCGGCCGGAAACGCCCACGGACGCGCCGCGCTTGGCGTCGGGTCGGCTGCCGGGCCCCGGCGGCCCCCACCCGACGGCGACCCCCGAATAACCCGTGCGCGAGGCACCTCCAGAAGGTGGTAATCTTCTTTCTCGTTGGGGCTGTGGCGCAGTCCGGTAGCGCACCTCGTTCGCATCGAGGGGGCCAGGGGTTCAAATCCCCTCAGCTCCACAACAGATCAGGGGCCTGATCCGAGAAATCGGATCAGGCCCCTGATCGTTGTGCGGCCGACCAAGGCCGAATCACCTGCCGCACTTTGCGGCGCGCGGCGAGGGGCGATGGGCGAGGGGCGAGGGGCGAGGAAGTCTGCCTGTTGCCGTCCCCAGGCTGGGAGTTGGCGTCAGCGCGACTTCCCCGGCAGGCGGATGTGGTTGCGATGCGACGGTGGTTCCCGCGTCGGCCGTTCGTGCCCGTGCCCGTGGCAGTGGCCGCGCCTGGCATCCGTCCATGCCCATTGAGCTCCCGTTGAACGTCGAGACCCCCGCCCGGCCGGCAGGTCACCTCCGACGAAGGTGCCGGAGACGTCCAGCCGCTGTGGCTCAGTGACGGACCGGCCACGGCCGAGCTGTGGGAACTGCTGCGCGCCGAACACCCACGCTCCGGCCTGTGGCCGCTGCTGCTCGACACGTTGGACCCGACCGACGGCGACTTCCGCCCGTGGGGATCGGGTGAGCTCTCCCCGAGGCGATGTCCTCACCGGCAAGCCACGACCCGACACCGTGAAGTTCTCCGCGGTCGTCACAGCCTGGGAACGCCGATTCGGCGCCCGCGTGGTCGCGGCCGGCTTCGCCACCAAGCACCTCAGCGTCGCCCTGCCGCCCCGGACCGAGGAGGAGGCGCTCCAGGTCGCGGCCTAACACGTCGCGTTCTGTCCGGACAATGTCTGGCAAGGCAGCCGACCGTGCACACTTGCCGCCTACGCCGAGTAGATCACCGGAGTGAGCAACTGGGACTTCTGGTGGGACTGACCCCTCCCCGTCCGGGAGAAGACCATCGCGCCTGAGGGCGGCCGTCGGCGAGTTGCGTGGCCGGCTTGCGGTTCGCATCCGAGGCCGCTGACCGGTCGGCCGCGTTTGCGCGGCTGGTTCACTTTTCGAGGACTCTTTGGAGTACGGCAGCTTGCTCCTGTCCGGAGAGCTGTTCGTACATGTGGCTCGCGTAGGCCATGGCTTGTTGGGCGGCGTTTTGGAGGCCTGGGTCCCCGCTGTCGCCGCCGGCAATGCCCATATCGAGCACGGCGTTGAAGACGTCGGCCACGTCGCCGGCGCCGGCGGCGATGAAGTCGGGCAATGAATCCACCTCGGGCGTGTTGGGCGATTCTTCCTGCGCCATATGAACTCCATTCGGGCCGCCGGGTGTTCGACAGAAACGTACCGAGGTGTAACAGAGTGTCGAGGGCGGATGTCCCGAATGCGCGCAGCCGGTTTCGGGAGAGGTGTGCACGCGGTGATGCGTGCGCGTGAGGAGCCCTTCAGGCTGCTGTAGGCGGTGCAGCTCGGCCGCCGCGTGCACGCGTTGCTTGTACACCGCACGTAACTGGCCGCTCACTACGGTCGCGTAGCCCGGTCACCGCGTGCCAACATCGCGTGACATGGCCGACGACGCACGCAAACTCGACGCGCCCCTGTCCCCTCTGCGCCTTGTCCCTCCCGGCCCGCGCGGCCTCGACGCCATCGGCTCGTACGTCGCCATCGGCGACAGCTTCACCGAAGGCGTCGGCGACCCCGGGCCCGACGGAACCCTGCTCGGCTGGGCCGACCGGTTCGCGGTCCGCCTTGCCGAAGCCAGCCCCGGCTTGCGGTACGCGAACCTCGCGGTCCGCGGCAAGCTCCTGCACCAGATAATCGACAGCCAGGTGCCGGTGGCCCTCGCGGCCCGCCCCGACCTGGTCAGCTTCTGCGCGGGCGGCAACGACGTCCTGCGCCCCGGCGGCGACCCGGACAAGCTCGCCGCGGAGTACGAGCGGGCCGTGGCCGACCTGCGCGCCGCCGGTTCCCACGTGCTGGTCTTCACCGGCTTCGACACGCGGGAGCTGGGCCTGCTGAAGCTGCTGCGCGGCAAGGTCGCGACGTACAACGAGCACCTGCGGGTGATCGCGGCGCGCCACAACTGCACGGTCGTCGACCTGTGGGCGATGCAGGCCGTGCAGGACCGCCGCGCGTGGAGCGAGGACCGGCTGCACCTCTCGCCGTGCGGCCACGAGCGCGTCGCGCTCAACGCGGCACGCACGGTCGGGCTGCCCGTCGAGGAGGACCCGGAGGCCGCGTGGCCGCCGGAGGCCGAGCAGCTCGACGCCGCGCACGCGCGGCGCGAGCACGTGCAGTGGGCACGCGAGCACCTCGTGCCGTGGATCGGCCGCCGTCTCCGCGGGCAGTCGTCGGGCGACGGCCTCGAACCCAAGCGCCCGGACCTGATGCCGCTGTAGTGCGGGGCCGCGGCAGGTCGTTCGGTGCTGCGGCGGGAGGCCCTTCCGGCCGCGGCACTAACCTTCCGAGGGATGTTCCGCCGCCGCGCCCGCGATCAGCAGGCGCGCGCCGCGCGTCACCAAGTGCTCGACGTCGTCCATCGTCATCCGGCCGAACGCCCAGCTGAAGAGCGCGCCTTCCCACGCGATCCCGAGCAGGCGGATGAACTCGTCGACGTTCTCCACCTCGTCCTGGACCGCCGCCCGGAACATGTCGTGCATGATCCGGTTGGTCTCGCGGTGGCAGTCGCGTACGCCCGGGTCCGACGACCCGAGGGCGTGGATCAGCGCGCCCGCGAGGCGCGGATTGCGGCCCATCGCCCGGCAGGTGTTGGACAGGATCGCCCCCACCCGGGCCGCCGCGTCGCCGCCGCGCGGGCGGGCGGCGCGGCTGCGCTCCAGCGACTCGATCCAGTCCAGGTGCGTCGCGGCGAGCAGGTGGTCCTTGGAGGAGAAGTGCCGGTAGATCGTCGCCGACGAGAGCCCGGACAGGCGTACGACGTCGCGCATCTGCACGCTGTCGTACCCGCCCTCGGCCGCCAGCGCGCGCGTCGCCTCGATGGCGCGCCGCCGGATGTCGCCCTCCCGGGTGCCCGCCCCGGCGCGGGCCCGGGTCAGATCCATGTCGTCCACCACATCCGGTCCTGCCAGTCGGACAACGGGATCGTGGTGCCGGTGTAGATCGGGTAGAAGTAGAGGAAGTTCCAGGCGATGAGGGCGATGACGGCGACGGCGCCGGCGGTGCCCCAGGCTTTGCGGCGGTCGCTGGAGCCGGGTGGTCCGAGGATGGCGCCGATCATCATGGTGACGGCGAGGGCGATGTAGGGGACGAAGACGATGGCGTAGAACAGGAAGATCGTGCGGTCCTGTTTGAACATCCAGGGGCCGAGTCCGGCGGCGAGTCCGCAGAGGATGGCGCCGGCGCGCCAGTCGCGTCGGGCGGCCCAGCGGAAGAGCAGGTAGATGGCGGCGAAGCAGCCCGCCCACCACAGGAACGGCGTACCGATGCCCAGGACTTCCTGGGCGCACTTGTCGACCTCGCACCCGGCTTGGCCCTGCGTCTTGTTCTCGAAGTAGTACGACACCGGCCGCCCGAGGACCATCCAGCTCCACGGGTTCGACTGGTAGACGTGTGGGTCGTCCAGTCCGTTGTGGAATTTCCACATTTCGCCGTGGTAGTGCCAGAGGCTGCGGAAGGCTTCGGGGACCCAGGTCATGTCGAACTGGGGGATGCCGGAGAT
>NZ_JBSFVE010000002.1:49322-768754 GCF_053592165.1 Streptodolium elevatio | reverse complement strand
TTCAGACACCAGCCGCAACACCCGAGGAGCCTCGTCCGTTACGGACCCGCGGCCCGCCACCAGCCAGGTTCACCCGTCAGGGGACCACCTGAAAAGGCCTCACTGAACAATTTGTACTCTCCGTCAGCTCGGCGCGGCGGCGGACGTCAGTGCGAGCTTCCTCAGCCAGCTCGAAAACGGGCGTACCGACGCCAGCGTCGGGACGCTGCGCCGCCTCGCGACCGCGCTGGGCGTGGCGGTCGCGGACCTGATCGAGAGCGGGGCGCCGACCGCGCACCGGGTTTTGCGCCGCGAGGACCGACCCGAGGCCGGACTCGGTTCAGGGGCACGGAAGTTCATGCTCACCAGGCCGCCGCTGCGGCATCTGGAGGTGTACTCGGCGGAGTTCGAGCCGGGCGGGTCGACGGGCGCGGAGCAGTACACGCACGGGGACGCGCAGGAACTCGTCCTGGTGCTGCGCGGGCGGGCGAGCCTGTACCTGGGCGACGAGGTGCACGAGCTGGCGGAGGGGGACAGCGTGGAGTACGCGACCTCCGTACTGCACCGCCTGGTCAACGCGGGGGAGGGGACCGCGGAGGTCCTGTGGATCATCAGCCCGCCGACGCCGGACGCGGAGACCTCGGGGCCAGGCGCGTAGGGGCCAGGTGCGTAAGGGCGGGGCCCGTCCGGGCGGGTCCCTCGCGGTCCGGTGCGTCGGGGCGGGGTCCCGGACCGGCCCGGATTTCCGCGGTGTCGCCGAACGTCGCCTCAGAGCCTCAGGGCCGGGCGCTCGCACGGCACCGGAACCGGCACCTCAACTGGCCCCGGAACCGGAACCGGTGCCCAGAGCGGCGACGGCCGCGACCTCCGCCGCGACGTCGTCCCACAGCGCGGCGGGCAGGTCGTGCCCCACGCCGGGGAACGTCACCAGGCGTGAGCCGCGGACCGCCTTGGCGGTGGCATGCGCCGCGCGCACCTTGAGGATCGGGTCCTCCTCGCCGTGCAGCACCAGCGTCGGGTGCCGCAGTTCGGCAAGCCTGGCGCCGTGCCACTGGGCGCCGATCTGGCGGCTCTGCGCCTTCTTGTCGCGCGGCCCGCTGTCGACCTCGGCCTCGACCCAGGCCCGGGCGGCCTCCTCGTCGAACGGGTAGCCCGGCGACGCGACGCCGCGCCACACCGCGAGCGAGGCCTCGATGTCCCCTTCGCGGCCCTCGGGGAACTTGGTGCGGGCCAGCTTCGACAGCAGGCCGAAGCGCAGGTAGCGCAGCACCCGCAGCCCGGCCACGTCGCTGGGCAGCGCGGCCGACGACGTGACGCTGAGCACGCGGTCGGGGTGCCGCAACCCGACGCGCTGCGCGATGAGTCCGCCCATCGAGTGCCCGAAGATGTGCGCCCGCTCCCAGCCGAGTTCGTCCATCACGGCGACGGCGTCGTCGGTCATGTCCTCCGAGGTGTACGCCTCGCCGCGCCTGCCGAACAGCGCCGTGAACGGATTGCCCGTCTTCGTCTCGGGCATCCGGGTGGACTCGCCAGCGTCGCGCTGGTCGTAGCGGACGACCTCGAATCCGGCGTCCGCGAATGCGTCGCCCAAGCCGTCGGGCCACCAGAAGCGGGCGGTGGCGAGCCCCATCACGAGGAGCAGCGGTTCTCCGCGGGAGCCCTCGAGGCGGTCGTACGCGATGTCGACGTCGCCGTTGCGCGCGTACCGCGTCGGCGACCAGGTGCGGGTCGCCTGCCGCCGCGCGGTCGCCCCCTTCCCGGGCTCTTCGTCGGCGGTCTTGCCGGCCGTGCCTGCGTGCGCGGCCATGCCCGGCTCGGGGAGACCTCCGGTCGTGGCAGTCATGGCGTACTCCTTTCAAAAAACTGCGATCGTTGTTCGCAGTTTGTGGGCACTACCGTACTGCATACACCGTTCGCAGAAAGAGGAGGCGTGTGCCGTGGCCGCCACCGACAGCATCTGGCTCCGCCCGGAACGCGCCTCGCGCGGCCCGGCACCCGGCTACGACCGCGACGCCCTGGCCGCGGCAGGGGTCGCGCTCGCCGACGCCCAGGGCCTCGCCGCCGTCACCATGCGGGCCGTCGCCGAGGCCCTGGGTGCGGGCCCGGCATCGCTTTACCGCTACATCGCCACGCGCGAGGAACTCGTGGAACTGATGGTCGACCGCGCGCACGCCGAGATCCGGTATCCGGAACTCACCGGCGCCTGGCTCGACGACCTCCTCGCCCTGGCCCGGGAAAGCCGCCGCATCACCCTCGCACACACGTGGCTGCTCGACGCGACCGCGACCCGGACGCCCCTCGGGCCGAGCACGGTCGCCTTTCTCGAACACGCCCTGGGCGCCGTCGCCGGGCTGGACGTGCCGACCCGGGACAAGCTGGAGGCCGTCGCGGTGCTGAGCGCGGTCGTGTCGGCGCTCACGCGTACCGAGGTGGCCCAGGCCCGCGGCGGCCGGACGATCCCGGAGTGGCAGCGGGCCCAGGCGGCCTACCTCACGCACGTGGCCGCCGAGGGCCGACACCCCCATCTCGCCGCCGCGTTCGCGGATCAAGGGCAGGACTCGGAATCGGTGGACCGACTCTTCGCGCGCATCGTGACCGGCGTGCTCAAAGGCCTCCTGCGCCCGGACGGCACCGGCGACCGCGGCGACGGTGCGAACGCCTAGTGGTTGGGGACGGCGTCGAGGAGCAGGCCCCAGTCGGGGTACTTGGCGACTTTGGCGAGGTGCATGGCCAGGATCCTTTCTCCCAGGTCGGGCGCGGGGTCGTCGGACAGGCGGACCTGGGCGAGCCGGGCGAGATGGGGCAGAATCCCGGGGTCGCCGTCGAGGTGCACAGGGTCGTGCATGTACTCCTCCAGTGCGGCCAGGTCCTCGACGCCCACGCAGTACGCGTGGGTGTAGCCCTCCGCCGGGTCGCCCAGGTCCCGGCCGACGGTCGCGAACGACACCGACGGGACTGATGCGGTACGGCGCATCGCCGCCAGGACGTCGGCGCGCACGTCCGCCGGGGTCCCGTCCTTGAAGCCGAAACGCAGGATGTTGACGATCATCGATTGCCCTCCCGGGTGCCTTCGGCGCGTCTATTGAACGCGTTGGTTCATTTTGACTGCCCCATCGGGTCATTGGTCAAGTGCGACCGGAAGATTGAACCGGTGCGTTCAGTCAGGAGGACGGGGCGCTATGCTGTCGCCATGCGGGAGACGACGGTGTCACGGGGGCGAATCGACAAGCGGGAGGCGATTCTGGCCGCGGCGTTCACGGTCTTCGCCCGACAGGGGTACGCGCGGGCGGGCGTCCAGGAGATCGCCGACGAGGCCGGAGTGGCCAAGCCGACCGTCTACAGCCACCTCCACGACAAGGAGAACCTCTTCCGGCACGCGATGGCGGCCGCGGCCGACGAGGTGGCCGCGGAGAACCTTGCGATCGTCGACCGCCTGCGGGACCCCGGCGACGACCTGCGGGCGGCGCTGGAGGACGTGGCGTTCCGCATGCTGCGGGTGTGCTGCGACGAGCGCTCCCGGGCGCTGCGGCGGCTCACGTTCGGGCAGGTCGGGCAGTTCCCGGAACTGCTCGACACCGTCCAGGAGCGCACATCGTGCCAGATCGCCGAGGCCGTCGCGGACCGGTTCGCGCGGTTGTCGCTGGCGGGCCGTCTGCGCTCCTGCGATCCGGCGCGCGCCGCCGAGCAGTTCCTCGCTTTGCTGACCGGCCCCCTGGACGCGCGTTCGCGACTGGGTACGCGCAAGGTCGCGGCGGCCGAGACCCGGGCGATCGCGGCCGCGGGCGTGGACACCTTCCTGCGGGCATACGCGGCGCCCGGGGCGGCGGAGTCCCCCGACACGTGAGCGCGCCCGGGGACGGCGCGCGAATCGGACAGTCCCGGAACCAAGCCGGGCGACACCCTCGTCAACGGCCTGGTGGCGAACGACGGGCGCGGCGGCGCCTTGGCCGTCGGCAGCACCTGGATGCGGGACAACGGCGAAGTCGTCGGCTACGCACCCACGATCTTCACGCAGGACCCCGGCAACCGCACGTGGCGGTAGGAACCGCTCAAGGCCGCAGGTATGTGGCTGTCACTGCGCGACGTGGCCGCAGTCGGGTCCGGCGGCGGTGTCGCGGTCGGGACGTTCGACCCGGCGCTCGAGGGTTTCGTCACCGCGCATGGCACCAACGGGGTATGGCGGACCGGGGTCGCGTCCGCGCCGCCGGGTGTGGACTACGGCCGTCTGGAGGAAGTCGACGCCCTCACCGCGAACGACATGTGGGCGGTCGGGACCGTCGACATGTTCGAGCCGCCGCCGTTGGCGCACTTCGACGGGACGGCGTGGAAGTACGTGGCCCTGCCGTTCGAGGGGAACAGCTTCCGGGCCGGCGTGACCGCACTGCTCTCCCGCGGCCCCGGCGACGTGTGGGCGCTCGGCTTCATGCAGGATGCCGAAAACGATGAAGAGCGCGCCCTTGCCTGGCACTACGCGAACGGCCGCCTCACGGTCGCCGCGAACCGGTGGGTCGAGGGGCCAGGCGCACCTGAGTGCCTGCGTACGCTGACGTTCACCGCCGCCAGGTGAAGGCGGTCCTCGACGGGTAGGCGCCGCCGACGGGCCGACGGTGCAGGGGCTTGGTCGGCGGCGCCGACGGCACTTCCCCCCTTCCCGCAACACTCCTCTGGCTCCGATCACTCTGCGGGCGCGGCTTGGCGCGCCTTCCGACCTGATCGGCTTGGGGACCCGGGGCGTGTGCGGTGTCAGTCGCGCAGCAGGGCGCAGACGAAGTCCTCCTGCACGGAACGCAGACGCTCCAGCAGCACCGGGTTCGCGGTCTTGTTGACCTGGACGCTGACGGAGAAGGTCAGCGAGCGCCGGCCGTCGGGCGTGGAGGCGGCCAGTTGGGTGTACCCGGCGGTGTTGCCGGTGTGCCCGTACATGACGCCGCAGCGGGTCGTGTAGCGGAACATGCCCAGACCGGCGTCATTGCGCCCGGGACCGGCCGGTTCGGAGGCGCCGCCTTCGACAAAGGTGGTCTGCTGCGCGTACGCCTCGGGCCCGGACAGCCGCCCGCTCGCCCACGCGCGCATGAACGCACCGGTCTCGCGCGGCGTCGACGTGATCGCACCGGACGCCCAGACGCCCGACATGCCGAAGAGTTCGCTGACGTCCTCGGGGGCGTCGGGCGGATCCACGACATAGCCGTGGATGTACGGCTCGCCCATCTCGAACCCGGACGGCAGACTCGTGCGCTCCAGGCCGAGGGGGCGGAGGACCTGTGAGGCGAGCAGGTCCTCGTACCGCTGTCCGGTCGCCGCCTCGGCCATCAGCGCGACGGCGATGTTGTCCGAGTTGGAGTACTCGTACCGGCTCCCGGCCGGGAAGTTGAGCGGCTTGTCGGCCACGAAGTCGAGCAGG
The DNA here is from genome assembly GCF_053592165.1 of Streptodolium elevatio. Classification (NCBI taxonomy): domain Bacteria; kingdom Bacillati; phylum Actinomycetota; class Actinomycetes; order Kitasatosporales; family Streptomycetaceae; genus Streptodolium; species Streptodolium elevatio. Next base: position 763,374 of record NZ_JBSFVE010000002.1, on the reverse strand, counting down.
CGCTGCGAGTCGAACACATGGTGCGGGTCGGCGATGATGATGTCGCGGAACGCCTGGGCCGCGCTGAAGTCCGGCAGGCCGCTGGTGTGGTTGAGCAACTGCCGCAGAGTGACCGCGCCCCAGGCCGGCGGCAGTTGCGGCAGCCGCCGCGCGAGCGTGTCGTCGAGGTCGAGGAGACCGCAGCGGACGAGCGACAGCGCGACCGCGCCGCTGTACGCCTTCGAGGCGCTGGCCAGCCGCATGAAGTCGTCCGGCGTGGGCGGACGCATCGTGCCCACCTCGGAGACGCCGGCCTGGTAGACCTTCGTCCGCCCGTCCTCGCGCAGCACCGCGATCACTCCGGGCGGACCGTCCGGCAGCGCGGTCAACTCGGCCAATTCCCGCCGCAGTTCCGCGTCACGGCCCTTCGCCGGGCCGTGCTCCGGGGCGTGCCCGGGTCCGTGCTCGTGCCCGGCCTGCGCCGAGCCGGGCGACAGGGCGAGCCCGGTCACGAGCGCGACGGCCGCCCCCTTGGCGGTGATCCGCTTGGCGATTCCCATCCGGCGCCCTTCCGACGAGGCAGTGACGTGAGGCATCACCGGAAGCATGAAGACGCCCGGGGCCAGGGCTGGACACGCGGCCCCCGACACGGCCAAATTCCGTCGTTCGGCCGTGCCGCGTGCCGCGTGCCGCGTGCCGCGTGCCGCGTGCCGCTGGGCAACTGCTGCCTGAGCCTGCCCCGGCAAGGGGCCTACACCGGCACACTCCGACCCAGGAAGTCGATCACCACCCGCGTCAAGGCGATCCGGTGGTCGGCGAACCCGTGGTCGGTCGGCATCACCAGGTGCTCGAGCCCCGCCACCGGGAACTCCTCGTACGCCTTCACCACCGGTACGTGATGGGCCTCCGGCTCCGCGGCCGTGTCCCGCTCCGCCGCCACCAGCAACACGGGACGCCCCGCGAGCCGCGGCGCCAACGAGGCCAGCCCCCAGTCCTCCGCTAGCCCCTCCAACTCCGCGACCAGCGCCTCACCGCTCGTACCGGACAGCGGCAGCACGGACTCCTGGAACGCCGCCACCAGCATCGCCCGGGCCTGCGCGTTGCCGCGTACCGCCGCCGGCACGATCCCGAAGTCGAACGCCGCGACCGCCGCGACCGCCCGTACCGCCGGATCCGCCGCGGCGGTCCGCAACACCGTGAACCCACCGAGACTGTGCCCGACCAGTGCCACCCGCCCCGCATCCAGTCGGTGTTCGGCCGCGAAGTCCGCCGCCCGCACCGCGGCCACCACGTTCGCCGCGTCCTCCTGGACGTTCCGCCACGTCCAGGTGCCGCCCATGCCCCACGAGCCGCGATAGTGGAACACCAGCGCCGCGTACCCCGCACGGCTCAGTGCGTGCGCCAGGTCGAAGTTCCGCTCGTTCCCCGGAAATCCGTGGCACAGCACCACAATCGGATGCGGCCCCGGCCCGCCGGGCACATGCAGCATCCCCGCGAGCGGCACGCCCGCGCTCTCCAGTACGACGCCGCCTGCCCAAGCCGGCGGCGCCAGCCCCAGCGGCGGATCCTCTCCAACCGGATCAAACACTCTCGCTCCCCACGTCCACCGACAATCCAGCGCCACTCTAGAGACGCCGTCACCCCGACCTGAAAGGAGAGCGGAAGGAACAGCCGGTGCCCTCACCTGGAGTCGAGGACCAACTTCCGGTCGTCGCATGACTTGCCGCCGGCGCGGAGGGGCGGTGGCTGCTGTCCTTCCGTTTCAGGACGGCCCTGCTCTACCTTGCGACAGCCGCCCCGGACGGGTCGGGCCCGGAGCGCGAGCCGGATCGACCTCTTCGCTCTCCCCGAGAAGCTTTCGACGATGGCCCGACTTCCTGGACGCTTGTTCACGGGAGATTCCGGGATGCCTCGGATTCCGCGTCCGGGGGCGTGGCGTATTGGGCGGCCTGGAGGGTGTACATGTCGGCGTAGGCGCCGTTGGCGTGCATCAGGGTGCTGTGGTTGCCGTGTTCGATGAGGCGGCCGTGGTCGAGGACGTAGATCTTGTCCGCCAGCCGGGTGCTGGCCAGGCGGTGGGTGATCAGGATGACGGTCTGGCCCGCGTCGGCCAGTGAGCGGATCTTGGCGAAGGCGGCGATCTCGGAACGCGCGTCAAGGGCCGAGGTGGGTTCGTCGGCGATGATGAGCGCCGCGTCGCGGTAGCGGGCCCGGGCGAGGACGAGGCGTTGCCACTGGCCGCCGGACAGGGCCACCCCGCCGACGTAGGAGCGGTCGAGCAACGTTCCCCAGCCCTTGGGGAGTTCGTCGATGACGCTGTCCGCTTCGGCGTACTCGGCTGCGGACGTCAGCCGGGCGTCGGGGAACCCCGGCCGCGGCTTCGGCCGGCCGGGTTGCGCGGGCGACGTGCGGGGGCGGCCGATGGTGATGTTGGCCGCCGCCGTGAACGGCCACTCGGTGAACGACTGGGACACCAGGGCGACTTGGGAGAAGAGGTCGTCGCGGTTCAGGTCGTTGTCGTCGGTGCCGTCCCACAGGATCCGGCCGTCGTCCGGACGATAGAGCCCGGCGATGAGCTTGGCGAGGGTGGTCTTGCCGGAGCCGTTCTCGCCGACCAGGGCGATGATCTCGCCGCGGTCCAGGGTGAGGGAGACGCCGTCGATCGCCGGCTTCTCGCGGTCCGGGTAGGTGTACGAGACGTTCTCGACGGTGATGCGCGCCGGGAAGTCCTCGACGGGGGTGCCGCCTTCGGGGATCGCGTGCTTGTCGCACAGGTGGCAGGCGCGTTCGTAGTCCGCGAGGTAGAGGCTCTGCCGGTACGTCGCCTGGACCTCGGTGACCAGGCGCGACAGTCCGCCGGTGCCGGTGCGGATGGCGAGCACGGCGGTGCCCGACGCGGCGAGGTCGGTGCGGCCCGAGAGCACGAGCCAGCCGAGGACCGCGTACGTCAGAAGTGACGCCAGGCCGGAGAGCGACGACGAGGCCAGGCCGGTGACCGCCTCGGCCCGCGCGAGGCGCGTCTCCTCTGCCTCGCGGGCGGCCGCCATCCGGCGGTAGTGGTGCAAAAGGTACGCGCCGACGCCGTGCACGCGGACTTCCTGCGCGGAGTTGCGGTCCTTCAGGTGCCACGACAGCTCGGACTGCTGGCGTCCGTGGTCGATCCACGCCTGCGTCGAGCGGTAGCGGCGGCGGGCGTCGCGTACGGCACCCCACGCCTGGGGGAGCGTGATCAGGATCAGGAGGGGGAGCAGGATCGGGTGCAGGACGGTGAGGACCGCGCTGGCGGCGGCGAGCGAGATCAGCGCGTTCACGATGCCGACGCTGTGCCCGATCATCCGGCGGGACGCGTCGGTGCCCCAAGCGGCGGACTGCAGAAGGCGTTTGAAGTCGCCGTCCTCGAGCGTCCGCATCTCCACGCGGGCCACTTTGGTCATCAGGGTGACCTCGGCGGCTCGTTCGACCTTCGGTTCGAGGCGGCCCGCGGCGACTGTGGAGACCGCATGCAGGACCGCGGTCAGAGCGCCCGAGATGGCGACGGCGACGAGCGCGGGGAGCGCGTTGCGTACCCGGTCGGGCGTGGGGCCCTGGGCGAAGAGGCCGACGAGGACCTGGTTGGTGGCCAGCAGGCTGAACGCGCTTGTCAGGCCCTGCCCCAGTTCCGCGGCGGCGACCATGAGCATCGCCGAGCGGTCCGCCTGCCAGGCGAGGCGTACGGACTGCGCCACCAGGCGCGGGAGTTGGCGGAACGTGTCGAGCAGCGTGAGTTCGAGGTGGGCGGTGTTGTGCCGGTAGTACGCGTGGTCCATCTCAAGGTTGCCGCCGAAGAGTTCCTGGCCTGACGCGACGCCTGCCGCGATGGCTTCGGCCGCCCGGTCCCGGCGGCGTCGACCACGCCAGGGCATGCCTCGACCGCGGCTTTTGTCGGAAACGAAACTCACCCGATCACCCCCCAAACGACCCTTGTGATCGCATATGAAAGTTGAGTAGACGAGTCTTGCGGGGCCGGGGCGCTCCCGCCAAGCCGTTTCCGGGGGGCGCGCGAAGCACACGGCCGGGCAAGGGAGTTGGCGACGGTCAGGGGAAGCGGGCGTTCCGGAGGAGCGGGCCGCGTGGGGACCGCGGCGGCGCGCACAGGCCACGCCGGAGGTTCGAGGCCCGGCGGTCGGCGGCCGAGGCGCTCCCGGCAGCCCCGGCGAGGCCAGGCGCCCGGACGGCCTGAGGACCCTGACGGCCCCCGACCGGTGAACGCACCCGCCCGTCAGGCGGTGCCGGGCTTCGGGTTGCGGCGCGGCGGAAGAGGGCGGTCCGGCGGCCACGCCTCGGGGCGGATGCGGGACGCCATCAGGGCGATGTCGTCCTCGGCGCCGGAACCGAGTTCGTCGAGGATCGTGTCCACGAGCACATCGAGCGACGCGTCGCGCGGGAGGCGCAGGGCGGTGAGGCGGGCCAGCGACGCGTCGATGTCCTCGCCGCGCCGTTCGACCAGGCCGTCGGTGTAGAGCAGGAGGACCGGGCCCGGCCACGACGGGATCACCATGGACTCGTAGCCGCCCACGCCGGTGCCCAGGGGCGGCCCGGCGGGGACGTCGAGCAGGCGTACGCCCTGCTCCAGGATCGCCGCCGGCGGGAGGTGCCCCGCGTTGGCCAGCGTGCACGCACCCGCCGCCGGATCGACGATCGCCAGCAGGCAGGTCGCCGCGCGTTCGAACCCGGCGGCCGCGATCATCTCGTCGAGCCGGTCCAGGATGGTGTGCGGCGGCAGGTGCGCCGCGGCCAGCGCGCGGAGCATCGAGCGGTAGTGGCTCATCGCCACCGCCGCCTCGACGCCGTGGCCCATGACGTCGCCCATCACCTGGAGTGTGCGCCCGCCCGGCAGCGGGATCGCGTCGAACCAGTCGCCGCCGACCAGCACGGACGCCCCGGCGGGCCGGTAGCGCGAGGCGATCTCGACGTCGGGGTGCGGGCCGCGCGGCTCGTTCAGCAGGGCCTGCTGGAGTTCGAGGGCGACCGCGTGCTCGTGTGTGTAGTGCACGGCGCTGTCGAGGGCGACCGCGGCGCGTCCGGCCAGCTCGCGCGCGGCCACGACGTCCTGCGCCGAGAACCCGGGGGAGTCGCCCGCGCGCAGCACGGTCAGCGTCCCGATCGCGTGGCCGCGCGCGGACAGCGGCACGAGGAGGCCGGAGTGCACTCCGGCGGCCAGGTAGGGGGCGAGGCGTTCGGCGTTCGGCGCGTGCCGGCGCATCGACTCGTGGGACGCGAAGTTGTCCATCACCGGCGCCCCCGAGGCCAGCCCCCGGTGGACGGCCGAACCCTCCTGGTAGTCGATGGGCCGCCCGGGCGGGTGCACGACGTCGGCCACCGACTGGAGCGCCGGCACGTAGGCCAGCGCCGCGCGGTGCATGCGCAGCGTCCCGTGTACGACTCCGCGTCCGATCTCCGCATGCCCCTTGGGGAACACGTCGACGGCGACCATGTCGCCCAGCAGCGGCAGCGCGAAATCGGCGAGTTCGACGCACGTGGTGTCCATGTCGAGCGTCGTGCCGATGCGCTGCATGGCCGCGTCGAAGATCTCCAGGCGTTCGCGGGCTCTGATCAGCTCGTGGTGCTCGTGCTGCGCCTCGCTCACCTCGACGACGACCGCCGCGACACCGCGGACCCGGCCATCGTGTTCCAGGCGGTGGTAGACGCCGTACCAGTAGCGCGTGGGGTGCGGCGAGTCGGCGTGCGTCTGGCCGCTCGTGGTGATCTCGCGGGGGCGGCCGTCGACCAGGAGGGCGCGCAGTTCCTCCTCGCCCGCGTCGAGCCCGGGCAGCACTTCCGCGATGGTCCTGCCGATGTGGGCCTCGGCGGGCACGCCGTTCATGCGGGCGAGGGCGGGATTGACGAACGCGTACTTCAGGTCCAGGTCCAGGATCCCGACTCCGGCCGCCGTGCCGTCGAGCAGGAGTGCCAGGATCTGCTGGTCGACCCACGGCTGCGCACCCGAAGTCACAGGCGTCCTTCCCCGGGCGCGACCGACTTGGGGACGGGTGCCCGGAGTCCATCGTGCGCCCTACCGCGCCGGGGCGCACGTGCTCCCACCCAGATGGGCGTACGCGTTCTGGTCCTCCCTCGCGCGCCTGCCTCCCAACGGGCGTGCCGCCACGCGCCCGTGCGCCCCGCGGCGTCCGCCCGGTCCGTGATCAGCGGATAGAGTTGTGTGCCGCGTCCATCCGGCGAACCGGGGCGTTCGCTGTGCGGCCGCGCGACATCGCGCCGAGCTGCGGGGACGTTATTGTGCCGGGGGCTGGACGCACATGCGCTCGCTCCCCGACAGGTCGCCTGATTCGAGGTCAATTCGTGTCCCTGGTGCTTCGCCGAACCCGCTCGGCAACGAGCGACGACGAGACGACGGCCACCCGGTCCGGCGGGCCGGACGGGGCGCCGCCCGCGGAGGCGGAGGGACCACTCGGACGGCGGCACATCTGGGCGATGACGGCGGCCGCGCTCGCGTGCGTGCTGGTCGCGGCGTACACCGGCATACGGATGCCCAACGCCTGGTCGGCGACGTTGCAGTCGGTCTCGTTCCAGGACGGCTTCCACCGCCGGTTCCTGGTCGGCACGCTGATGGACCCGATCGCGGACGGGGCCGGCTACCACTACCGCATGTACGCGCTGCTCTCGTTCCTGATCCTCGCCGGCCTGCTGGCGGTGCTGGTGTACCAGGCCGTCGTGACGCGGCTGCCGGCACGTCGCTTCCTGATTCTGGCGTTCTTCCTGCTGCCGACCGGCGGCTACCTGTTCCACGAGGTCGGCTACTTCGACCAGGTCCTGTACCTGCTGCTGTTCGGCGCGCTGTGGATGCTGGGCAGGGGCTGGTGGATCCCCGCGGCGCTGATGATGGTCCTGGCGATGTGCGTGCACGAGATCACCGCGCTGACCGTGCTGCCGCTGTTCTTCGTCGCGTGCCTGCGCGTGCTGCCGCTGTCCCGCACGATCGTGGCCGCGGTCCCGGCGTGTGCCACGGGGCTGCTCATCCTGACCGCGAAGCCCACCTCGTCCGGTACCTCGCTCGCGCTCCAGCGCAAGCTGGAAGAGGCGCACTTCCCGGTACGCCCGGACGCGCTCGAACTGTTCTCGCGCACGCAGGAGGACAGTTGGAAGATGTACTCGCAGAAAGAGGTCTTCCTCTATCTGCTGCCGCTGATCGTCTTGATCGGCGTCGCGCTGCTCCTGTTCGCGCGGGCGGGCGACCGCCCGGCGAAGCTGCTGGTCATGTCGGTGCTCGCCGCGCTCGCCCCGGCCATGGCGACGTTTGCGGGATGGGACCGCGAGCGCTGGGCCTTCCTGCTGATCGTCAATTTCTTCGTCATCCTCTGGTTCTGGTTCGGCGATTACCAGGTCGGATTGAAGTCCGTGCAGTTCGGGGTCGTCGTGGTGGCGCTGCTGCTGACCGTGCACGTGCCGCTGACGTACTTCGACGGCTTCGAACCGCGTTCGCTGACCGGTCGCGGCATCAGCGACTTCTACGAGTACGTGACCTCGGGCGACTTCTTCGACAAGCCGCGCCTGTAACGCCCGACGGCCCGAGTGCGGCCCGGCTTACTGGAACGCGTTCCAGTTCTGCCGGGTCGTTTCGGCATGTCCCGACTGGTCCGCGACCTTCCCCCTGTCGACACGGAACCGGGCCGATCCAAGACCGAGCGGGTCCGGTCAAAAACGAAACAGGTTTCACCTCGACCCGCGGCGACGGACGGCTTCCGGCGAATCGTCGCGCCGGTCAATCGCCGTGCCCCAACCGCCGGTTCGGTCGCTTTGGCGACTCCCGGGGCACTCTTCACATCGTGCGGCGCTGCTGTTACACAAGCCTCCCGTTGCGGAACCGGATGATCAGGTTCCGTCCCGAGACCGTGTCGTCCCCTCGGTCTGCTTCGCCATGCCCACCCGTACAGCCATAGCCCGCTCGGGGAGGAAACGCGTGTCCGACAACAGCGAGAAGCCGACTGAGACGCCAGGCGAGAGCCCAGGTGAGAACCCGGCCGAGAAGTCCGGGGAGAACCCGGCGGAGACCTCCGGGGAGCCCCCGCGGGAAACTCCGCAGGAGGCGTCGGCCGAGAAGCCCGGCGCGGCCGCCGCCGCTTCCGGTTCGGCCTCCGAGCCGCCCTCCGGACCGCCCGCGAAGACGGCGGTGGCGGACGGTCCGTCCTCCGGAGACCCGGCGTCCGGGGACGACGTCACCGGACGCCTCGAAGGTGCCTCGAAAGCCCGCGTCTTCAGCGTGCTCGCGGTCATCGTGCTGTTCTCCGAGGTCGTGCCGCTGCAGTACTCGATGGTCTCCACCGCGGTGCAAAAGGTCGGCCAGGACTTCCCCACGGCCGGCGACAACGTCAGCTGGATGATCATCATCCTGGGCCTCGTCGGCGGTGCCACAACGCCCATCCTCGGCAAGCTCGCGGACCTCGTGGGCAAGAAGCTCGTGCTGATGGCCAGCAGCATCGCCTTCCTCGCCGGATCGCTGATCTGCGCGCTGACCGAGAGCTGGGCGGTCTTCCTGATCGGCCGCGGCCTCCAGGCGACCGCGTTCGCCATGGCCGCCATCGCGGCCGGGCTCATCCGCGACCTCATGCCGCGCAAGTACGTGCCGCTCGCCATCGGCGTCATCGCCACCGGCTTCGGCGTCTCGGCCCTCGCGTCGCCGTTCCTGACCGGCTGGCTCACCGACCACTGGAGCTGGCGCTCGATCTTCTGGTTCCTGACGATCTACATCCTGGTCCTGATCCCGATCTTCTGGATCGTCGTCCCGGAGACCAAGCTCAAGGTCAAGCAGAATCTCGACTGGTTGGGATCGGTCCTGGTCGGGGCCGGCGCGGCGCTGGCGCTGGTCTACCTGTCCAACGGGCAGCAGTGGGGCTGGGGCGAGTTCACCGCGTACATCTACCTGATCGGCGGCGTCGCGCTGCTGGTGCTGTTCTACTGGTGGGAACTGCGCGCCCCCGAGCCGATCATGGACCCGAAGCTGCTGCGCACGCCGCGCGTGTCGATCGTGCTCGCGATCGGCCTGTTCTCCAACATGATCATCGGCGTGCAGGCGTACGCCGTCGCGTACATGGCGCAGATCGACAAGGAGGTCGTCGACAACGGCGTCGTCCAAGGCTTCGCCGCCCAGTCGGGGGTCTCGGCCGACGCACTGCGGCAAGTCCTCGTGTTCGACGGCGACCTGGGGTACGCACTCGGGTTCAGCCTCATGGCGCTGGCGGTGCACATCACCGCGTGGCAGGCGATCCCGGGCATGTTCACCGGACCGGCCGCGGGTGAGTGGGGCAAGCGCCGCGGGCTGCGGGAGCCGTACCTCTGGGCGATGATCCTGATGACGGCGACCATGGTCATGTACGCGCTCTGGCACGGCACCTGGGTGCAACTGCTGCTGATCAGCATCGTGTTCGGCATCGCCTTCGGCATGTACTACGGCGCCGCGAACAACCTCATCGTCGAGGCGGTGCCGCAGGAGCAGCAGGGCATCGGGGCCAGCATGCTCGGGCTCACGCAGTCCTTCGGCAGCGCGGTCGGCACCGCGATCCTCACCGCGATCGTGTCCGCACATCCCTACCAGGTCATCGCGCCCTCGCAGACCGGAGGACCGCCGACAACCGTCGACGTCACCCAGGTCTACACCGACGAGGGCTGGACGCTCGTCTTCTGGGCGATGGCCGCGGCCGGCCTGGTGAGCGTCGTCCTGGCGTTCGTCATGCGCGCCGGACGCACCCCCGCGACCGGCGGCACGCTGCACTGACGCGGCGGCTCGCACGGTAAGCACAAAAGAGGAGGGGGCGGCCCCGGGCCGCCCCCTCCTCCGCTGTCGTATGTCGGCCTGCCGCTGGTGCTGTTGTTTCGTCCGTTCTGCTGATTCTGTCGATTTTGCGGTCGCCGGTTCCGAGGTCCGGCGGTACCAACGTGTTCGTCGGTTGGCGGGCGCGAGGCTCGGGCTCCGATGCTACTGTCGGTGATGTTTGTGATGCTCAAGGTGACGGTGGGGTGGGCATGACGCGCTCGTGAGCCGTGCCGGTGTCCGGAGCGCGGCGGCGCCCCGCGCGAGGTGAGGGATTCCGGTGATCCAGCAACTGACGGCCGACCCGCGTGCCGAGACCCGCCCGCCCGGCACGGACGCCGTTCGCGAGGCGGTCGCCGAGGAGATCGCGGCCCGCTTCCCCCGAGGCACGAACGGCCTCGACGACATCGCGCGGTACGCCCTGCAGATGCCGGGCAAGCTGCTGCGCCCGCTTCTCGTGTGCCACAGCGCACTCGCCTTCGGCGCCGACCTGCACCAAGTCCTGCCCGCGGCCGCCGGGTTGGAATGCGCGCACGTCGGAAGCCTCGTCCACGACATCCTGGACGACGACCTGGTACGCCGCGGCAAGCCGACCGTCCAGGCGCCGCACGGACCCCGCCAGGCGATCCTGGCCGGATCCGCCTTGTACTTCACATGGTTCGCCGCGCTCGCCGACTGCGCGGAGCGGGGCGTCGGAGACCGCCAGATCCGCCAGGCGCTCGCCATCCAGGCACGGGCCGGAGCCGAGGCGTGCCGTGGCGCGTCCGCCGAACTCGACCTCGCCGGCGACGTGGACAGCGGTGCGGCCGCCTATCTCGCGATGGCCGGTCGCAAGACCGCCGCACTTCTCGCCGCCGCCTGCCAGGTGGGCGCGGCCCTCGCGGACGCGCCCGCCGACGCGCAGGCGAGCATGGCGGCGTACGGCGAACACCTCGGACTCGCCTTCCAGATCCGCGACGACCTGCTGCCGTACGCCGACGCCGACGGCTGCCTCAGCCCGGGCGGCCGTCCGCGGGGGGAGCCGGCCCGCACCGACGAGTCCGGGCACCGGACCTGACGCAGCAGGCGCCAGCAGGCCCACGGGTCGTCGCGGTACGCCCGCCGCGCCAACGACGGCCCGAGCGCCGCCACTCCGGCAAGCCGCTGGCGGTACAACTCCACCGCGAAGCGGTGCAGCGGAAATGCGCCTCGGGGGCGCCGGTCACGAACCCGTCGGCCGCGCCCAGCGCCGTACGCGCCTGCCCGACCACCTCGGCCAGCAGCGCCCGGACGCCCGGTGTGTCCCGGCCTTCGGCGAGGTCGGCGCGGGACACTCCGTGCCGGGCCAGCGCATCCAGCGGGAGATAGAGGCGACCTCCGCGCATGTCCTCGGCGAGGTCCATGAGGAAGTCGCTGCGCTGGCAGCCGTCGGCCAGCCACCGGCAGCCCTCCGCCCACTGGTCGCCGCCTCCGCCGGGGTGGACCAGCCCGGCCGTGGCCATGGCGAACGGCCAGGACAACTGGTCGATGTAGCGCTGGTAGTCGGCTTCCGTCGCGAACTCCGAGAAGTCGAGGTCCACGCGGGCGCCGGTGAGGTAGTCCTCGACCCAGCGCCACGGCAGCCCGCGAGTCTCACACGAGTTCAAGTAGGCGCGCATCAGCGGGTGGTCGGCGGTGCCGCCGCCCATGGCCGAACGTGCGCGTTCCGTCCAGTCGTCGAGCCGGCGCACCCGGCTTTCCACGGTTCCTCAGTCGCAGAGGTCGTCGGTGAAGCCCGCGAACGCGTAGCCCGCGCAGACGTGTGGCTGGAACTCCGGCGGCGCGAGGAAGCGGACGGCGGCGAACAACGCCGGTTCGCGGCGGCGCAGGAACCGCGCCGCCGCGCGGTAGTCGGCCCGCAGGCCCCGACCGTCGATCAGCGCGGTGTCGAGACAACTGCCCCACGATCGCACGCCTTCGCCTCCCGTGGACGTGTCCCCGGACACCCGAACGGCAACAGGATGGTTCGCCGGCACTGCCCAACGAACCCGGTATTCGCAGGTCACGGACACACGACCAATCGGTCGGTCGGGCAGCGCGGGTGCCGGGCGTGGTCGGCGCGGTGCCCCGGGGAGAGCCGCGCGGCGGATATGCCGGGCGCGCGCGTAGGGTGCGGGGCATGGGCAACCTGGTGGTGGGCTTCGACCTGGACATGACGCTGATCGACGGGCGCGCCGGAATCGGTGCGGCGTGGCAGGTCCTGGCGGAGGAGACCGGCGTACCGGTCGACGTCGAACTCGTCGTGTCGCGACTGGGACCACCGCTCGAGCACGAGATCGCGGAGTGGTTCCCCGCCGAGCAGGTGGTTCCGGTGGCCGCGCGCTACCGCGAGATCTACCCCGAACTCGCGCTGCCGGGGACGGTCCTGCTGCCCGGCGCGCGCGAGGCCATCGCCGCGGTGCACCGGCACGGAGGCCAGGCGATCGTCGTCACCGCCAAGGCGCTCGGCAACGCCGAGGTGCACATCCGGCACCTGGACCTGGCCGTCGACAAGGTGGTCGGTGGCCTGTGGAGCGACGGCAAGGCGATCGCCCTGCGAGAGCACGGCGCGTCGGTGTACGTCGGCGACCACCTCGGCGACGTCGCCGGCGCCCGCGCGGCCGGGGCGACGTCGGTGGCCGTGGCCACCGGGCCGATCGCCGCGGTCGACCTGCGCGCGGCGGGAGCCGACGCGGTGCTCGACGACCTCACCGCGTTCCCGGCGTGGCTGGACGCCTTCCAGGCCGCGGCGCGCTGACGAGACCGCTCGGCGCCCGCCGGGCCCTGCGGGTGACCGGTCAGGCGTTCGGGTGCGACTCCCACGGCGGGCGCTGCTCGGGCGGGTAGGCGGCGGCGCCTCCGCCGTACGGCTGCTGGGGAGCAGCCCCGGGCGCGGGTGCGCCGAAGGGGTTGGCGGGCGATCCGCCCATCGGCGCGCCCGCCGCGCCGCCCACCGGTCCGGGCGCCGTCCCCGGCGCGTGGTGCGCGCTGTAGGCGTCGGCGTACGTCGGTCCGCCCAGCGGTCCGCGCGCGTCCGCGGCCGCCTGCCACTGCTGTTCCGTCCAGCCGTCGCTGGTGACGCGTCCCGCGGTGACCCGCGCCGCCTGGCGGAAGACCTCGCGCAGCGCCGCGTCCGCGATGCGGTCGTGCCCGAACAACGCGACCTCGCCCAGGCCGTGGCCGCCCGGCACGGCGTCGCCCAGGCGCTGGACGGTCGCCGGGTCGCGCACCAGGTTCCACAGGTGGAACAGCGACGAGTCGTTGAGCGGCGCGCGGAGATTGTTGTAGCGCGTGAACAGGAAGAACAGCAGCGCGCAGCACGCGCCGGTCACGATGAGCACGGCCACGAGGTTGGCCGACCACAGCGCCGTGTCGTCGGAAGGCGTGCCGGACAGCGGCTCGGCGAACAGGCCCGCGATTGCGACCAGCGGGATGAGCGACAGCACGATGCGAACAGTCCGCAGACTGGCGGTCCGCGCGGGCGGGTTGAGCAGACCCATGCCGAACAGTGGGTCGCGCAGCGTGCGTACGGCGTCGGCGTCGGCGACGGCGAGCCGGACGCCGGCGACGGTCGCGGTGCCGCCCGCCGCCCCCACCGCGCTGCCGACGGCCGCGTCGAAGGCGGCGGACGGCGTGGCAGCCCCTCTCGGGGTCGCATCGGGCAGGGCGCTCGGCGGTGCGCCTGGTGCGGCGCCCGAGACTGCCGGGCCCGGGGCCACGCGGCCGTCCGGCGTGATGGTGACCGCGCTGCGGGCCCATGCGGTCAGCACCGCCACGTCCGCGACCCGTGCGGGTCCGCCGACCAGGAAGGCCAGACGGTGCAGGTCCAGTGCGTCCTGGGCATCGGGCGCGTTGCCGCGGGCGCGGCCCGCGCGCAGGACGGATCTTGCGTACCAGACCGCGACGGCCAACAGGACCGCGCTCACCACCAGCCACACCACGTCGAGGCCCCCTCGGACATCCCGTCGACCGTCATTGCGCCGAACACCGTCGCCGACCGCACGAGTGCGCCCGCCGACCGCGAGCCGCGACCCGCCCTCCCCGAGGGGCCGCGTGTTCACGCGTCCACGTGTCCGCTGTCCGACCAACCGACGTGGTTCACCGGACCGGCACCACGATCGCATGCCGGGCGCGCCGCCGCTGATCCGCGGCGCCGGTTGCGGTTCGGCGCCCACGAATCGTCAAGCGGTGTTCAGCCGGCGTTCCACAGTTCGTCGTATCGCTCCGCCGTGGGCGCGTGGCCGGGCAGCGGGAAGTCGGCGTTGTCCGCGCGGGCCCGCAGACCGTCGAGGACGAGGGCGACCAGCCGCTCGCGCGCGTTCGCGTCCTCGGAGGTCGGCACCGGCGGACGCCGCGAGAACTGCTCGATCACCAGGAACACGTCGATGGTCGTGGCGTCGGCGCGCAGGACGCCCGCGCGGTGGGCCCGCGCGACGACCTGCTCGGCGAGTTCGTCCGAGCGGCGGCCGGCTTCCGCCATCTCCTCGGTGAAGCGCACGGTCCCGGCGATCGGCGCGAGGGAGCCCGGGCCGAACGCGACGCACTCGCGCACGTAGTGGCACAGGCCTTCCCACGGGTCCTCGACGGCGAGCGCGGCGCGGGCCGCCTCCGAGTACTGCTCGGCGGCCAACACCGTGAGTCTCTGGAGCAGTTCCTCTTTGGTGCCGTACCGCCGGTACAAGGACGCGATGCCCACGCCCGCGCGCTCGGCGACCGCGGAGACGGGGGCGTCGGCGCCCTGGGTGGTGAAGACCTCGCGGGCCGCGGCCAGCAGCCGCAGGTCGTTGCGCGCCGCTTCGGCCTGGCGGCCCCGCCTGCGCGGCCGTTCGCTCGTGCTCATGGTCACCAGGATAGTCATTGCGGAGCGCTCCACTCCGTTATAGTTTAACGGAGCGCCCCACTCCGTTATTTTTCGAGAGGCAGGCCACCATGAAGGCGGCAGTCGTCACCACGTTCGGCGGACCCGAGGTCCTGCACATCGCCGAGATCCCCACCCCCCACGCCGGGCCCGGCCAGGTACGCGTCAAGGTGCGCGCCGCCGGCGTCATGCCCTTCGACGCGGGCCTGCGCGCCGGGCGGTTCCCGCCCGCGATGACGCCCGGCTTCCCCGAGAGGCCCGCCGTGCCGGGCAACGAGTTCGCAGGCGTCGTCGACGAGATCGGGGAGGGGGTGACCGGCCTTGCGCCGGGCGCCGAGGTCCTCGGGTTCGCGACCACGGGCGCGTACGCCGAATTCATCGTCGTCCCCGCGGACCAACTCGCCCGCAAGCCCGCCGACATGCCCTGGGAGATCGCCGCGGCGCTCTCCGGAAACGGCCAGGGCGCGCACATGGCGCTCAGCCAACTCGCGGTCGGCCCGGGCGACACCGTCCTGATCAATGCGGCCGCGGGAGGCCTCGGGACCATCGCCGTGCAACTCGCGAAGGCGCGCGGAGCGGCGACCGTGATCGGCACCGCCAGCGAGCGCAACCACGACTACCTGCGCTCCCTCGGAGCCGTCCCGGTCACCTACGGCCCCGGCCTCGTCGACCGCGTGCGGGCGATCGCCCCGGACGGCGTCGACGCCGCACTCGACGCCGCCGACCCCGAGGCGCTGCGCGACTCCGTCGAACTCACCAAGGACCGCAGCCGGGTCCTCACCATGGTCTCCGACGAAGCCGCCCGGGAACTCGGCCTGCGCGAGTGGAGCGGCGTGCGCAGCGGCGAACTCCTCGCCGAACTTGCCGACTTGTGGACCAAGGGCGTGTTCGACCTGCACATCCGCGGCACATACGCACTTGCCGACGCGGCCGACGCCCACCGCGAGGTCGAGACCGGCCACGGCCGCGGCAAGGTCGTCATCGCCGTCGACCTGCCCTGACGCGCGACCGGCGGCCGGGCGGATCCGCGCCCGGGGGCGGGTGACCGCGGGAGGGCACAGGCGACGGGGCCGGGCCGCCGGCGCGCGTACGAGTACGGCAGCACGGATGAAGAGGGGTGGTGCGCCGACATGTTCGGTCGCAAGCAGAAGGCACAGGCGGGCGCGCAGACCGCCCGGGAGCAGGCCGTGCGCGCGCAGGCCGGCCAGGCACAGGCGCAGGCTGTCCACGCGCAGGCCGTGGGGGTCGCGCGTATCGACGGATCGGAGAACGGCGCGGTGGTGCCGGGAGGACTGCCGAACGAAACCCCCGACGCCGTCACACACGGCGGGCCACGGCGTGGCTCGCCACCTCGGGACGACGCGCGCATCCGGGGACGCGACCTGTTCGCCGACCCGAGGTTCCGGCTGCTGTTCCTGGCCCGCACCATCTCCGTGCTCGCGGCGGCGTTCGGGCCGGTGGCACTGGCGTTCGGCGTACTGGATCTGCCGGGAGCGAATGCGACCACCCTGACCATCGTCCTGACGTCCCAGACGGTGCCGCAGGTTGCACTCATGCTCTTCGGCGGGGTCGTCGCCGACCGGATCTCCCGTACGCGTCTGATGATGACGGCCGAACTCGCCTCGGCCGCCGCGTTCTTCGCCCTCGCGGCGATGTTCGTCACCGGGCATGCGCCGGTGCCGGGGATCGCGCTGCTCGCCGCCGTCACGGGCATCGCCCTCGCGCTCTACTACCCGGCGCTGACCGGCGTGGTGCCCGACGTCGTCCCGGACGAACACCTGCAGACGGCCAACGGCGTACTCCGCCTCGGCGTCAACAGCGCGCGCCTGCTCGGGATGGCCGCGGCGGGCGGCGCGGTGGCACTGGTCGGGTCCGGGTGGGCGCTGGCGGTCAACGGCGCAGGCTTCGTGGTGTCCGCGCTGCTGCTCGCGGCCCTGCGCCTGCCGCGCGGAACGTCGCGCGGCCGCACCTCCATGGTGAGCGATCTCCGGGAGGGCTGGCGGGAGTTCTCGTCGCGCCAGTGGCTTTGGGTGATCGTCCTCCAGTTCGCCTTCGTCATCGCGGCGATGCAGGCCGCGTTCGGAGTGCTCGGTCCGGTTGTCGCGAAGTCCGACCTCGGCGGGGCCCCGGCGTGGTCGATGATCCTCGCCGGGCAGGGCCTGGGCACCCTCGCGGGCGTGTTCCTCGCCATCCGGATCCGGCCGCGGCGGCCGCTCATGGTCGCCACCGTGATGATCTTCGCGGTGACGCTGCCCATCACGCTGCTCGGCATCGGTGCCCCGGTGTACGTCGTCGCGCTCGGCGCCTTCGTCACCGGCGCCGCCTTCGACGTCTTCGGCGTCATGTGGGAGACGACGATGCAACGGGAGATCCCGCGCGAGGCACTGTCGCGGGTCGCCGCGTACGACGGGCTCGGCTCGTTCATGTTCGGCCCCCTCGGACTCATAGCCGCCGCGCCCCTCGCGGACGCGGTCGGCCCGCGCACCGCGCTGCTGCTGTGCGCGGTGCTGATCGCCGTGGTGACCGCGGCCGCACTGGGCGCACCCGAGGTACGGAACCTCCGCGCCCCGACCGGCGGCCGCGTCACCTCCCGGACCGCCGGTGCCGACCCCGCCGCTCCCGCCGATCGAGCCGACAGCGAAAACGCAGGTGCTCACGAGCCGAACACCTCCGCCACCGCTGCCGCCGCCGCTCATTGACACGGAGGGGCCGGCCGGGACCCGCGCAAGCGGCAGGGACCTGGCGGGGCAGGGAACGCGGACAGAGCCCGGCCCGGTTTCGGGCCGGGCTCGTTGCCGCGGGGTTCCGACCGGCATCCATGGCGCGATCTGCCTCAAGTACGCTCCCCGGCAGATTGCGGTAACTCGGGAACCCACGGGAACTCACGGGGAGCACGGCCACGGACAGAAGCCACGACGCCGCCGACGACATCGCCATGACGCCGCGTGCGCCGACGGCATTGCCGAGCGTCGGCATGCCGCGCGTGCGGTGGCCTTCGCACAACGGGTGCTGCTCGGCTTCCTGATCATCCCGTGGCTGTTCTACGCCTTGATGCTCCGCCCCGATCACGAGGGTCTCGACAACGATGTAATGCCGCCGCTGACCGGAAGCGTGCTGGTGCTTGATCGAGATGTTCGCCCTCTGGCCCTGGCTTCAGCCTCTGAGTCGGCGCGGCGGATATGCGAAGTTCGTGCGCGTCAGGGCGCCTCGCGGTTCGTCGTCCTTGGAGACGGCGGAGACGGCGGAGACGGCGGTGCGTCGGGCTGGAGGCGTGCGGTGACGGCTATGCGGTTCAGGGCGTTGGTCACCGCCACCGTGAGGATCAGATTGCCCAACTGCTGGGGGCCGAAGTGGCGTTCGGCGTCGGCGTACACGGCGTCCGGTACGCCCTCGGGCCCCAGATGTGTCACCGCCTCCGCGAGGGCGAGTGCGGCGCGCTGCGACGGAGAGAACAACGGTGACTCCCGCCAGCCCGCGAGGTGGTGCAGGCGCTGCTGGGTCTCACCGAGCCGCAGGGCCTCGCGCGAGTGCCATTCCAGGTGCAGGGCACAGCCGTTCATCTGTGACGTACGCAGTTTGACCAGCTCGCGCAGCCGGTCGTCCACCAGCCCGTCGCGGCGGATCAGGCTGTCCAGCCGGGCCAGCGCCTGGTAACCCCCGGACGCCGCCGCCGGAAGGTCGATGCGCTGACGGTACACAGTGACTCCTTGCAGCGGATGTACCGCGGATGTGCCGCGGCCGTCGACGGGACGGATGTCGACGGCCGCGGCGGGACGTGCCGGTGCATGTCCGGCGGGGAGCACCGGACATGCACCCGACAGGCACCGCACCTCGGCCGGGAAGATGCCACAGGGGACGTACATCCTGCGGCCGGTGCGCGGTGCCTGGGTCTCGAAGGGGTGGTGACCTCGGCGGGTGCTCGGTCGTTCGGGTCGGCTCAGGCGGCGTATGGGTGCCGCTCGCGCCCGCGCCGCAGCGTGACCGCCCACCACGCGAGCTGGTCGAGCATCGCCTGCGCGGCCTCCTCGGTCGCGGCGGCCTGCCACGAGGAGGCGTCCTCGTCGAACAACTCCCAGGCGTACGGCAGCGTCACCTGCCCCCGCACCGGCACCGCGTGCAGGTCGGCGAACAGCGGGCGCAACTGCTCGACGGCGTACCCGCCCCTGGTGGTGCCGCCGTACGCCACAAAGCCCACCGGCTTTGCCTGCCACGGCCTCCCGTGCCAGTCGACGAGGCGCCGCAGAGCCGTCGTGTCGTGGTACTCGGGCGTCACGACCACGTACGCGTCGGCCGCGTCGAGACGGCGGCGCACGGTGAACGCGGATGAGACGGCGTGACCGGGATCGTGGGGTTCCGATTCCGCCCGGCCTTCCACCTCGAATGGCAGGTCGACCTCGGCCAGGTCGATCACGTCGATGTCCAGCTCGTCGCGCCGCTCGACCTGGCGGATGAACCAGTCGGCGACGACGTTGCCGAACCGGCCTTCGCGCACGCCGCCGATGATCACGGCCAACCGGAAGGTCTCGACTCCGACCTTGTGGTGGTGGTCGGTCTCCGGCATCGTGCTGCTGCCCATCAGGTCCGCTCCCAGGAATGGCATTGGTCTTCCGCCACTCCACAATCGGGTACCCAAGGGCCCCGAACAACGCCGATCCTCGTAACGAGCGTTAAGCCGGGCTAAGCAATGCCGAGGTAGGGGCCTCGCAGACGGCGCGGTGTCGAAAGCGAACGGCCGCGACCAGCCGGTGTGGTCACGATCAGTCGGGGGCGGTCGTGATCAGTCGTCACCGGCCCGGACTCGGCCCGGACTCGACCGGTCAGGCTGCCGGCACCACCGCCGCGCGTACGCACAGGACGTCGGGCAGGTGCTCGGCCACGCGGTGCCACTGCGCGCCGCCCTCGCGCCCTATGTAGACCTCGCCCGACCGCGTGCCGAAGTAGACGTTCGGCTCGGCGGTGTCGTCCATGCACAGCGCGTCGCGCATCACGCCGGTCCAGAAGCCCTCGTCGGGCAGGCCGTCCTCGAGGCCTGTCCAGGTCTCCCCGGCGTCGTCGCTGCGGTAGATGCGGCAGCGGCCCTCGGGCGGGAAGCGCATCGCGTCGGCCACCAGCGGAAACGCGTAGACCGTTTCCGGACGGTCGGGATGCACCGCGATCGGGAAGCCGAAGTCGCTGGGCAGGCCCTCGGCGATCGAGTTCCAGGTCGCCCCTCCGTCGTCGCTGCGGTAGACCCCGTGGTGGTTCTGCAAAAAGAGGCGGTCCGGATGCTCCGGATGCCGGGCCACCTTGTGCACGCACTGCCCGAACTCCGGGTACTGGTCGGGCAGGAAGTACGCGCGGATGCCCGTGTTGGACGCCTCCCAGGACTTGCCGTCGTCTCGCGTGCGGTAGACGCCACCGGTCGACATCGCCACCGTCATGTCGCCGGCCTCGGTCGGATGGGGGAGCACGGTGTGGATCGCCATGCCGCCGAACCCAGGTGTCCACTGCGGACGGTGGGGATGGTCCCACAGCCCCCGCACAAGCGACCAGGAACGGCCGCCGTCCTCGGATCGGAACAGCGCGGACGGCTCGACTCCCGCATACAGCGCGTCCGGGGAGTCGGGCGCGCCGGGCTGCAGCTGCCAGACCCGCTCGACCGACGCATCCGCATCCTTGGGAAACGCGATCGCCCCTTCGCTCGGTGCGCCCCAGGTGGCCCCGAAGTCGTCGGTCGCGGCGACCGCCGGCCCGAAGTGCTCGCTGGTCACGCCCGCGAGCAGCCGTGGGGCCGGGCCACGCTTGTCGATCAGCACCGAGTAGACGCCTGTCATCGGATGGTGCGGACCGGTGAAGTCCCAGGCCTGGCCGCCGTCTTCGGAACGGCCGAGCCACAGCCCCTTTCGGGTGCCCACGGCGAGGACGATGGGGTCGGTCATGGCCGCCTCCTGATACGGGATCCGGGTCCGCTACGTCTTCGACGCTACGCCGCGCGGCGGCCCCGAGCGAGGAATCACGGCGCGATTCGATCGAACGAGTGAACGAATCCGCTGTGCGGAAGTTTGTTCGAGCCAAAGGGTCCCGAAAGGCGCCGACTCAGCCCGGAACCGGCCCGGTTCCGGCCTCGCGCCGCCCCCGAACAGTCGCCGACGCAGGCGCGCCCTCGCCCCGCGGCGGCCCCGCGCGGCGGCCCCGCGCCGCGGCTGAGCCGACCATTGTGGAACGCCGTTCCGCGTCAATAGCATGTGCCGGGGCGCTCGTCGGGGCGGCGGGGGAGGTACCGGTGATCCACCTCGTGTACCGAATGAAGCTGACGGAGCGCTCGCGCCGCGACCAGAAGGCATTCTGGGCCTGGCTGGAGCAGCGCGAGCGGTGGTTCTACCGCGATCTGCCGATGGTCCGCGAAGTGCGCTGGTACTACAGCGTGGTCGGCGACGTGTACGTGCTGGAGAACTGGGCCGCGTTCGAGGACGAGGCCGCCTGGGGCGCGTACCGCAAGGCCCTCGCCGGGCTCAAGTCCGAGGCCGCCTGGGAGTCCGAGCGCGTGACGCAGGACGACTGGTGGGAGTTCATCGACACCCGCATCGTGACCGACCCGCCCGTGCCGGTCGGCTTCCGCGCCGCGGCCCTGCCGGCGACCTGAAAGAGCGGGTCCACACGGAAAGGCCTGAGCCGACCGGCCCGGGGGTGGCCGATCGGCTCAGGTGTGGTGCGTCAGAAGGTGCGTGGGGCCCGGTTCGCGCACCGGGAGGCGCCGGGCTGCGGGACGCCGCGGTCGGCGTCAGGCCGCGACCACGACCGCGCCGCGGTCCAGGGCCGACACCGGAGCGATGGCCAGCTTCTCGGTGGGACGGGACGCCGCGGCCTTGCGGCGGTCGGCGGCGAAGACGTACACCCGCAGGACCGCGAAGCGGCCTATGCCGGCGAGGCCGGACGCCGTCAGGTACACGGCCTGCTCGGTGACGACGTTCGGGCTCGCGGCCACGGCGTGCAGGACCACCATCGCGGTCGTCGTGAACAGGTAGCTCGCCACGACGGTTCCGGTCGACTTGACGTGCATCCGCCAGCCGGTCTGGCCGCTGCGGAAGGTCAGGCGGCTGTGCAGCTCGTTCGCGACGACGGTGGAGGCCACGGTCACCAGCGCGTTGGCCGCCGCCAGGGACATGTGCTGCGCCAGGACCAGCAGTACGGCGCTCGCCGCCAAGCCGGTCCCGCCCCCGAAGACCACGAACCGGATGAAGGAGGCCACCGGGCCGTCGCCGCGGGTCGCGGCGGCAGTTGCGGTGCTCGCGTTGTTCTTCACAAGTGTCTCCTTCGCCCCCGGGCGGTCCGTCGCCCCTCTGCCTTCCTGCACTCACGACTCTAGGATTCAAATAGGAAGGGTTCGTTCCTCAATGCTTCCTGGTGCCGTCCCTTCTTTCGACCGGTTTTCCGGGTCGAACTCATCGCTCCTCACAACACAAAACCCCGGCCGGGACAGTCCCGGCCGGGGTGTGGTTCGCAGCACATCTGACAGCCACTCAGTTGTCGGCGGTGCCACCGTCTCCCGCACGATCCCGGGGGCACGCGCGCGCGTCCGCCGAAGACCCGGTGGCGCTCCCTCAGGCAGTGCGCTTGCTCCGCCGCCCCCGCCGCTCGATCCACTTCGCGAGGCCCGACAGCGCCATACACATGCCGATGTAGACGGGTGCGATGACCATCACGACCGGGATGAACGGCAGGCTGTAGTCCAGGTTGGTGGCGATCTGCTTGCCCGCGTAGAGGAACTCCTCGTACGAGATCAGGAAGCCCAGCGAAGTGTCCTTCAGCGCCACCACCAGCTGGCTGATGATCGCCGGCAGCATCGTGCGCACGCCCTGCGGGATGAGCACGTACGACATCACCTGCGTCTTCCGCATGCCCAGCGCGTACGCCGCCTCGCTCTGCCCGCGCGGCACCGCGTGCACGCCCGCCCGGAAGACCTCCGCCAGCACCGAGCCGTTGTAGAGCGTCAGGCCCGCGATCAGCGCGATCCTCGGCTCCGTCTTGAGCGCGATGAAGATGAAGAAGATCATCACCAGGACGGGCATCGCCCGGAAGAACTCCACGACCAGCGTCGAGAACCACCGCACGACCCGGTGGTCCGACAGCCGGCCGGCCGCGAACACCGCACCGAACACCAGGGACAGGACCGCCGCCCATGCGAACGCCCGCAGCGTGTTGCCGAGACCGCGCAGCAGCAGTTCCTGGATCCCCTTGTAGGTGAAGGCGTTCCACTTGTCCGCGGTGAACTGCTCGGTGTCGAACAGCTTGTAGACCACCCACGCGACGATGCCGGCCAGCACCAGCGACGCCACGATGCCGTACGTCCGGTGGCGCGCGAGCGCCTTGGGCCCGGGCTCGTCGTACAGCGCCGTGCTCCCCAGGGCGCCCTGGCGGCGCATGCGCCGCCCGACCTTCGCCGTCCCGTCCTTCGCCTGGTCCACCTGGTCCGCCTGGCCCATCTGGCTGCCGGTCACCGGGCCACCTTCCAGTGCTTCTCCATGAGGCCGAAGGCCGCGCTGATCGACAGCGTGATGATCAGGTAGCCGACCGCGATCCACACGAAGGTCCACACGATGCTGAAGCCGAGTTCATTGAGCGTGCGGTACGTGCCGAGCAGTTCGACCACGCTGAACGACCCGGCGATCGCGGAGTTCTTCGCAAGCGCGATCAGCGTGCTGCCGATCGGCGGGATGACCGCCCGGAACGCCTGGGGCAGCACGATCAGGCCCAGTGTCTGGCCGAACGTCATGCCCAGACTCCGCGCGGCCTCGCCCTGCCCCGCGGGCACGGTGTTGATGCCCGACCGCACCGCCTCGCAGATGAACGCCGACGTGTAGCAGCCGAGCGCGAGCACCGCGAAGACGAAGAACGGCATGACGACGCCGAAGCGCGGCAGGCCCAGCACGACCGCGAAGAACAGGAGCGTCAGCGGTGTGTTGCGCAGCACGTTCACCCACACCGCGCCGAACACCCGCATGGGTGCGACGGGGGAGACCCGGCACGCCGCGACCAGGACGCCGAGCGCCAGCGCGAGCGCCGACGCGACGACGGTCAGCTTGAGCGTGCCGAGAAACCCTTCCCAGTACGTGTCCCAGTTGTCGAAGAGGACGTTCATCGTCGGCAGCCCCTGCGCTAGTACCGGTCGATCGGCGGCGGCGTGGGCGCGGGGACCCCGGACAGGCCGAGGGTCGCGTCGTACGCCCGCTTCCAGTCGCCGTTCGCCTCGTGCTTCTCGATCGCGTCGTCGACCGCGAGCCGGAACGCCCGGTCGTTGCGCGGCACCCCGATGCCGTAGGGCTCCTGTGAGAACGGCTGCCCGGCCATCTTCAGCTGGTCGGGCACCTTGGCCGCATAGCCCATGAGGATCGTGTCGTCGGTGCTCACCGCGTCCACCTGGAGGCTGATGAGGTTGTCGACGCACACCGAGTAGCTGTCGTAGCCGATCAGCTTGACCTTCGGGTAGTCCTTCTGGAGCCGCTGGTACGGCGTCGAACCGGCCGCCGAGCAGACCTTCTTCCCGTTGAGGTCCTGCGGCCCGTTGATGCCGTCCTCGTCCTTGCGCACCAGGAGCGACTGCCCGGCCATGTAGTACGGCCCGGCGAACCCGACCGTCTTCTTGCGGTTGTCGTTGATCGTGTACGTGCCCGCGTAGTAGTCGACCTGGCCGTTCTGGATCGCGGTCTCGCGATTCGCCGACGCGATCGACTTGAACTCGATGCGGTCGACGCCGAAGCCGAGGTCGGCCGCGATCATCTTGGCGATCTCGATGTCGAACCCGGAGTAGAACCCGGTCGCCGGGTCCTGCTGCGCGACGTACGGCTGGTCGGCCTTGGTGCCGACGATCAGCCGCCCGCGCTCCTTGGCGTTGCGCCACGTGGGCGAATCCGGCACGTCGGCGTCGACGTTGACCTCGTACGTCGGCAGGTCGCCCTGGTCCGGCCCCTTCGGCGGCGGGGTGCCCTCCTTGCCGCAGCCGACCGCCGCCAGCAGCGCCGCGGCGGCCGCCAGGGCGGCCAGACGCCGACCGGGCCGCCGAGCGAGCGCACGAGCCGGCTCGCGACCCGGCACGCGGCCCAGGGCGGGGCCCGGGGCGCGGGCGGGCGTACGTGAACTGTTGCGCATGTCCCTCCCGCCCCTCAGTGGTGGAGGATCTTGGACAGGAAGTCGCGGGCCCGCTCGCTGCGCGGTGACTCGAAGAACTCCAGCGGCGGCCGCACCTCGACGATCTGCCCGTCGGCCATGAACACGACGCGGTTGGCCGCCGAACGGGCGAACCCCATCTCGTGGGTGACCACGATCATCGTCATGCCCTCGGCCGCGAGCGACCGCATCACCTCGAGCACCTCGTTGATCATCTCCGGGTCGAGCGCCGAGGTCGGCTCGTCGAAGAGCATGACCTTCGGGTCCATGGCCAGCGACCGTGCGATGGCGACGCGCTGCTGCTGGCCCCCGGACAGCTGGGCCGGGAACTTGTCGGCCTGATCGGCGAGTCCGACGCGGTCCAGGAGTTCACGCGCGCGCTTCTCGGCCTCCGCCTTGCCGAGCTTGCGCACCTTGATCGGTCCGAGCGTCAGGTTGTCCAGCACCGTCTTGTGCGCGAACAGGTTGAACGACTGGAACACCATGCCGACCTCGGCGCGCAGCCTGGCCAGCGGGCGGCCCTCCTCGGGCAGCGGCCGGCCGTCCAGCGTGATGGTGCCGGACTCGATGCTCTCCAGGCGGTTGATCGTGCGGCACAGCGTCGACTTGCCCGAACCGGACGGCCCGATGAGCACGACGACTTCGTTGCGGTCCACGGTCAGGTCGATGTCGCGCAGCACGTGCAGCGACCCGAAATGCTTGTTGACACCCTTGAGGACGACCAGCGGTTCGTCCGAGGAAGGGGACGGACCCGGTGGCGTCTGGGCGGTTGGCGCGTCGGTCACACCGGCAACCCTGCCCCGGTGACGACGCCGGGGGCGGCGCGGCGCAGGGCCTGCACCCGTAAGACTGACAGCGTCGACCCGTCCGGCCGAGCGCGCGCTCCGCCGAACGGGGCGGGGTCACGCGTCCTTGCGCGTGAACCGCCACCACCCGAGCACGAGCAGTACGCCCACCTCCGCGC
Source organism: Streptodolium elevatio (assembly GCF_053592165.1). Classification (NCBI taxonomy): domain Bacteria; kingdom Bacillati; phylum Actinomycetota; class Actinomycetes; order Kitasatosporales; family Streptomycetaceae; genus Streptodolium; species Streptodolium elevatio. The sequence goes on along the minus strand of NZ_JBSFVE010000002.1, from coordinate 737,628 downwards.
AGAACACGCCGAAGCCGACCCACGGGCTCAGCAGCGAATCGTCGTACTGCCGCGCCGCGGTGACCGCACCGCCCGCGTTGCCCGGCATCAGCTTGCTCACCCAGTCCCCCCACGAGCCGGGCAGCAGCGAGACCAGCGAACCCACCACGAAGATCATCGCCAGGCCGACCGTGATCGCACCCGCGGTGTGCCGCATCAGCAGCGCCAGCGCGAAGCCGAACAGGCCGAGGACGGCGACGTACAGGCCGTTGCCGATCAGCGCGCGCGTCACCCCGGGGGAGTCGAGCGAGACGCCGATGTCCTTGTTCTCGAAGAAGGCGTTGCCCGCGAAGTAGCCGATGAACGCCACGACGGTGCCGATGACGAACAGCAGCGCGACCAGCACCACCGCCTTCGCGACCAGCACCGACGTACGCCGCGGCATCGCCGTCAGCGTCGCCCGGATCATGCCCGTCGCGTACTCCGACGACATCACCATGACGCCCAGCACCAGCGCCGCGACCTGTCCGAAGACCACGCCGACGCTGATCAGTTCGTCCGGGTGCGCGTCCGCGTCGGGCGGCGTCTCCGCGAGGTCCTTGGCCAGCGAGTCGGCGGACAGCGCGCAGATGAGCACCGTGAGGCCGATGCTGACCACGGCGAGTGAAACCAGCGTCCAGAACGTCGAGCGCACCGTGCGGATCTTGATCCACTCGGCGTTCAGGAAGGCGCCGAACCCGATCCTGCCCTCCGGGACCGAATCGCCTTCGGGGACGTTCACGACCTGCGTGGCCGCCGTCATCACTTGCCCTCCTGTCGGCTGCCGGGAGCCTGCGGCGGACCCCAGCCGGGCACGCCGCCCGGTTGCGGCGCCGAACCCGGGGTCGCACCGGGATCCGTTCCCGGCCCCGCGCCCGGAGGAGCGCCCGGAACCGCGCCCGCGACCGCAGCGGGCACGGCACCGGCCACCCCACCCGGCACCCCCGCGTGGTACTCCACGCTGTCCGCCGTCAGCCGCATGAACGCCTCCTCCAGCGAGGACTGGACCAACGTCAGTTCATGGAGCCAGATGCCGGCCTGCCCGGCCGCGTCGCCGATCCGCACGGTGTTCGCGCCCTCCACGCGCAACGATCCGTCGCCGTTCGCCGACGTCCGCATGCCCTCCGCGTGCAGCAGGTCGCGCAGGGCCTCCTGCTGAGGAGAGCGCACCCGCACATAGTTCGTGGAGTTCTGGTTGATGAACGTGACCATGTCCGTCTCGGCCAGAATGCGGCCGCGGCCGATCACCACCAGGTGCTCGGCGGTCAGCGCCATCTCACTCATCAGATGGCTCGACACGAAGACCGTGCGGCCCTCCGACGCGAGCTGCTTCATCAGATTGCGGATCCACAGAATGCCCTCGGGGTCGAGGCCGTTGACCGGCTCGTCGAACATCAGGACACCCGGATCGCCCAGCATCGCCGCCGCGATGCCCAGCCGCTGGCCCATGCCGAGCGAGAACCCCTTCGCCGGCTTCCGTGCGACCTCCCCGAGGCCGACCATCGCGACCACCTCGTCCACGCGGCGCCGCGGCAACCGGTTCGACGCGGCCAGCCAACGCAGATGGTTGTACGCGGTACGCCCACCGTGCATCGCCTTCGCGTCCAGCAGCGCGCCGACCTCGTGCAGCGGAGCGGCCAGCTGCGCGTACCGCTTCCCGTTGACGGTCACATCGCCCGCGGTCGGCCGGTCCAGGCCGAGAATCATGCGCATCGTGGTCGACTTGCCGGCGCCGTTCGGACCGAGGAAGCCCGTCACCGTTCCGGAGGGGACCGTGAAGTCGACGCCGTCGACGGCCGTCTTGTCCCCGTACCTCTTGGTCAGACCCTGCGCGACGATCATTCGTCCACGGTGCGACCAGACTGGCGATTGCGCCACCTGACGGGCCGTCGCACGCCCCGAACGGGCGATCGGCAGCACCCGTTTGACCGTGCGTCAGCCGGACCCGCGAGCACGCGTCCGGCCCCGCGACGACCCGCCTTTCCCCATCACTGACGCCCTCGGCACGTACTCGCGTTGCACGATTTCGGCCACCGAAATATCTCGGAATTTCCGCTCGAAAATGTGCAACACAAACCCGCCGACCCGGAGTCGCAAGGAACGACGGGACACCGAGAACGCTCGTCGGAGGGGATACGGATCATGGCCACACTGCTGCGCACCCCGAGCGCTCCGCCGATACCCGGGCGGAGCCTCGTCCTTGCCCCGATCGACCGCCGCGAGCACTTCGCGTACCTGCGCTCACGACCTGATCCCGCATTCCTGCAGTACCCCGCCTGGGCAGAGGTGAAGACCGGCTGGCGCGGCGAAAGCGTCGGATGGTTCGACACCAACGGCACGCAGGTCGGCGCCGCACTCGTGCTCTACCGCAAGGTGCCGAAGCTGCCGCTGTGGTTCGCCTACCTGCCCGAAGGCCCCGTCATCGACTGGGACGACCACGACATCGATCGCTGGCTCGACCCGCTGCTCGCCCACCTGCGCGCACAAGGCGTGTTCACGGTACGCATGGGCCCCGCACCCGCCCACCGGCGCTGGTACGGCGAGACCGTCAAGGACGCGGTCAAGCGCGGCCTGACCCACCTCGACCAGGTCACCCCCGACGAGATCGACCCGGTCGGCGCCACCCTGGCAAACCGCCTGCACACACGCGGCTGGCGCGCCGCCGGCTCGGGAGGCGGAGACGACGCCCAGCCGCGCTACGTGTTCCACCTGCCGATGCGGGGCCGCGGACTCGACGACATACGCGCGGGCATGAACCAGGAGTGGCGGCGCGGCCTGGCCAAGGCCGAGAAGTCGGGCGTCGAGACGACCGTCGGCGGCCCCGCCGACCTCCCCCAGTTCTTCGACCTCCTGCGCGTCACCGAGGCCCGCAACGGCTTCCGCCTCGGCCGCACGCTCGAGTACTACAGCCGCCAGTACCGCGTCCTCAACACCGAAGAACCCGGGCGCATGCGCCTGTACCTCGCCCGTCATCAAGGCCGCCTGCTCGCCGCCCACACCATGCTCAGCGTCGGGAACCGCGTCTGGTACCAGACCGGCGCGTCCGCCGACCAAGGCCGCGAGGTGCGGCCGAGCCACGCCCTGCAATGGCGGATGATCCGCGACGCCCACGCGCGCGGCATCCCCGTCTACGACATGCGCATGGTCAGCCCCGTCATCGACGCGGACGACCGCAGATTCGGCGTGCTGCGCTGGAAGCTCGGCACCGGCGGGCACGTCGTGGAGAACATGGGGGAGTGGGAGTACGCCCTCAACGGCCCGCTGCACCGCGCCTTTCAGCTCTATCTGGCGCGCGGCCGCTGACATGGCGCGCGGAAGCGACGTACCGGCGTGACCCGCCCGCGGCTGATTCCCGCCCAGCCTCCACGGTCCGGCAGACTGTCCCCGTGACGGAAGCGAACGGGAAACCGAACGGAACAGTCCTCGTCCTCGGCGGCCGCAGCGAGATCGGCCTGGCCGTCGCCGTACGCCTCGCCCGGCGCGGCGCGCACCGCGTCATCCTCGCGGCACGCCGCAGCGCGGACCTCGACCCCCAGGAGGCCGAACTGCGTTCGGCGGGCGCCTCCGACGTCGTACGCGAGGAGTTCGACGCCGACGACACCGCGGGGCACCGGGACTTCCTGGACCGCATCGCGCAGACGTACGGCCCGCTGGACGTCGTCGTCACGGCATTCGGCATCCTCGGGGACCAGCAGCGCGCCGAGACCGACGCCGAGCACGCCCTCGCCGTCGTGCACACCGATTACGTCGCGCACGTCAGCATCCTCACGCACCTCGCGACCCTGCTGCGCGCCCAGGGCCGCGGCAGCCTGGTGGTGTTCTCGTCCGTCGCGGGGGTGCGCGTACGCCGGGCCAACTACGTCTACGGCTCCGCCAAGGCCGGACTCGACGGATTCGCCGGCGGCCTCGCCGACGCCCTCGCCGGCAGCGGTGTCCATCTCCTGCTGGTCCGCCCCGGTTTCGTGATCGGCCGCATGACCGAGGGCATGAAGCCCGCGCCGCTGTCCAGCACCCCGGACCAGGTCGCCGACGCGACCGTCAAGGCCCTGGTGCGCGGGAAAGGCGAGGTCTGGGTCCCCGGAACGCTGCGCCCGGTCTTTGCGGGAATGCGCCTGATGCCCCGCCCGTTGTGGCGGCGTCTGCCCCGCTAGAGGGCAGCCCGGCGTCCGGGCGTCAATACCCCGAGTGTGCGGTGACCGAACCGTGATGCTGGGATAGCACGTGGAACCGATCGAGACACGACCGAGAGGGGCAATCGGCATGGCCGACGGACATTTCGACGTGGTGGTCCTGGGGGCGGGACCGGGCGGCTACGTCGCCGCGATCCGCGCGTCGCAGCTGGGGCTGCGCACCGCGATCGTGGAGGAGAAGTACTGGGGCGGCGTCTGCCTCAACGTCGGCTGCATCCCCTCCAAGGCCCTGCTGCGCAGCGCCGAACTGGCCCACATCGTCACCCACGACGCCAAGGGCTTCGGCATCGACATCGAGGGCCCGGTCACCCTCAACTACGGTGCGGCGCACGCCCGCAGCCGCCGCGTCGCGGACGGCCGCGTCAAGGGCGTCCACTACCTGATGAAGAAGAACGACATCACGCAATACGCGGGCGTCGGCTCCTTCCTCGACGCCAACAGCCTCCAGGTCACCCACGCCGACGGCACCGCCTCGCGCGTCACGTTCGACAACGCCGTCATCGCCGCGGGCGCCACCACGCGGCTGTTGCCCGGCACGGAACTCAGTGAGCGGGTCCGCACCTACGAGGAGCAGATCCTCGCCGACAAGCTCCCCTCCAGCATCGTCATCGTCGGCGCGGGTGCCATCGGCGTCGAGTTCGCGTACGTCATGAACAGCTTCGGCGTCAGCGTCACCGTCGTCGAGTTCCTGGACCGCGTGGTCCCGCTGGAGGACCAGGAGGTCTCCGCCGAACTCGCCCGCCGCTACCGCAAGCTCGGCATCGACGTCCTCACCTCGACCCGCGTCGAGGCCATCGCCGAGGACGCGTCGGGCGTCACGGTCACCGTCACCGGCAAGGACGGCCAACGGCGGGAACTGCGCGCCGACCAGGTCCTCCAGGCCATCGGCTTCCAGCCGCGGGTGACCGGCTACGGCCTGGAGAACACCGGCGTACGCCTCACCGACCGCGGCGCGATCGACATCGACGCGTACTGCCGCACCAACGTGCCGCACATCTACGCCATCGGCGACGTCACCGCCAAGCTGATGCTCGCGCACACCGCGGAGGCCATGGGCGTCGTCGCGGCCGAGACCATCGGCGGCGCGGAGACCATGCCCGTCGAGTACGTCATGGTGCCGCGCGCGACGTACTGCCAGCCGCAGATCGCCAGCTTCGGCCTCACCGAGGCGCAGGCACGCGAGCAGGGCTACGACGTCCAGGTCGCGAAGTTCCCCTTCACCGCCAACGGCAAGGCGCACGGCCTCGGCGAGGCGGTCGGGTTCGTCAAGATCCTCAGCGACGCCAAGTACGGCGAACTTCTCGGCGCCCACCTCATCGGCCCCGAGGCCACCGAGCTCCTCCCCGAACTCACCCTGGCCCAGCAGTGGGACCTCACCGTCCACGAGATCGCCCGCAACGTGCACGCCCACCCGACCCTCGGTGAAGCGGTCAAGGAGGCCGTCCACGGCCTCGCCGGCCACATGATCAACATGTAGCGCGCAACGGGCGCGGGTGCCGTTGCGGCGCCCGCGCCCGTTCCGTCCGCCGACCGAAGTCGCGCCCGCCCCAACGGCGGTCGGCTCAGTCGTAGATGTGGCTCGGGGTGGCGATCGTCGTGATCGCCTTCGCCAGCAGGGTGCTGGGCTCCTGCCCGTTGTGGAACGAGTCGGTGTTCAGCAGGACCACCAGCGTGGCGTCCTCCTCCGGCAGGTACACGGTGACGCTCTCGTAGCCGGGCAGCGAGCCGTTGTGGCCGATCCAACCGTTGCTGTCGAAGATCCCGAGCCCGTACGAGGTGCCGGGGACGCCGATGGGCTGCATCTTCAGGCGCTCGGCCTGGGTGGCGGGGCTGAGCAGGGTCCCGGTGGCCAGGTCCTTCGCCCACACGCGCAGGTCGCGCAGGTTGGAGATCATGGCGCCGGCCGCCCAGCCCCAACTCGGGTTCCAGTCCGTGGCGTCGGCGGTCTCGCCGGTCAGCGTCTGGTTCGTGTAGCCGCGCGGGTGCGGCGACGGGAACTCCGCGCCCGTCGGGAACAGCGTGCGGTGCAGGCGTCCCGGCCGCAGGACGCGGTCGTGGATGACGTCGGCGAGCTTGCGGCCCGTCACCTTCTCCACCACCAGGCCGAGCAGCACCAGGTTGCTGTTGGAGTAGTCGAAGGCCGCCCCAGGCGGGAACTTGTTCTCGTGCTTCATCCCGTACGGCAGCAGCTCCTCGGGAGTCCACTGCCGCTCGGGGTCCGACAGCAGGGCCGCGGCGAAGTCGGCATCCTCGCTGTACGAGAACAACCCGCTGCGCATGCCGGCCAGTTGCCGCAGGGTGATGTTCTCGCCGTCGCGGACGCCGTCGACGTACTTGGCGATCGGGTCGTCCAGCCCGACCAGGCAGTCGTCGACGAGCTGGAGCAGCGCGGTCACCGTGAACGTCTTGGTCTCGCTGCCGATCCGGAAGTTCATGTAATCGGCGATCGGCGCGCCGGTCGTGGTGTCGGCGACGCCGAACGAGCGCACGTAATCGGGATGGCCCGGCCGCCACAAGCCCACGACCACGCCCGGGATGCCGGCCTCGTCCATCGTCTGCCGGATCGCCGCGTCCAGGCGGCCGGGAAGGCCCGAGGCCCCGGAACCCGCCTGCGCGGGAACCGCGGTCGGCACGACCGCGGCCAGGACCAGGGCACCGGCCGCGACCGCGCGGCGCAGCGGGGACAGCGTTCTCACGTAAGGGTCTCCTCCGACTCGTTGCGGCCCGTCCTGACGATCATGGGGCGGGTGCGGCGAGCCGTCGGGCGGGCGCACCGGGCCGTTCGGGTGGATGCGTGCGCCGGGCGTCTATGGTTCAGGATTCCTTGAATTCATGATGCCCTGTACGCTCCTGCCATGCCGCATTCAGCCGCTGCCACTGCTGCTCCCGCTGCCCCCGAGGCCACTGCTGCCGTGCTTGCCGCCGATGAAGACATCGACGCGCTGGTCCGCTTCGGGCGCGCGCTGGCCGACCCGATCCGCTGCCGCGTCCTGCTGATGCTGAAGGACACCTCCGCGCACCCGGCGGACATCGCCGACACCCTCGGCATCTCGCGCACGCGCCTGTCGAACCACCTTGCGTGCCTGCGCGATTGCGGCCTCGTCGTGGCCGTCCCCGTCGGGCGGCGCACACGGTACGAGCTGGCCCGCCCGGAACTCGCCGCGGTCCTGGAGACGTTGCGCGGCGTGCAACTGTCCGCCCAGGACCCGCCGAGCTGCCCGGACGCCGCGGAACAAGGCTGCTGCCGATGACCGCACCCCTGGCCGTGTCGCTCGGCCCCGACCCGCGCCGACGCGACGCCTTGGCCCGGCGCATACGCCTTCTGGTGGCCGCGACCATCGCCTACAACGTCGTCGAGGCCGTCGTCGCGCTTGTCGCGGGCACCGCGGCGTCGTCCACCGCGCTGATCGGGTTCGGCCTCGACTCCGTGATCGAGGTGTCCTCGGCCGCCGCCGTCGCCTGGCAGTTCGCCGCGCGCGACCACCACGCGCGGCAAGCCCGGGAGCAACGTGCGCTCCGCGTCATCGCGTTGTCGTTCTTCGTGCTCGCGGCGTACGTGGCCGTCGACGCCGTTCGCGCACTCGTCGCAGGCGGCGACGCGGACCGGTCGGTCACCGGAATTGTGCTGGCCGCCGTGTCGCTCGCGGTGATGCCGTTCCTGTCCGCCGCGCAGCGCGGTGCGGGTCGCGAACTCGGTTCCGCCAGTGCGGTCGCCGATTCCAGGCAGACACTGTTGTGCACGTACCTGTCCGCCGTACTCCTGGCCGGGCTCGTCCTGAACGCCGCACTCGGCTGGTCCTGGGCCGACCCGGTCGCCGCGCTGCTCATCGCGGCCATCGCGGTCAAGGAGGGCGTCAACGCCTGGCGTGGTGAAGGCTGTTGCGTCGCGGTCCCGGCCACCGGAACGGCCGTCGGCGGCACCGAGGACGGCGGCGGGTGCGCGGGCGCGGACGGCTGCGCCTGCTGCTGACGGCAGGCGCAGCCGAACGCGGCTACTTCTTGGTGACGGTGACCTCGTCGAGCACGATGAGGGCCTTGGGCGGGCCGTCGCCCGAGCCGTCCCACACGCCGTCGGCGGCCACCTGCTCCAGCACCTCCATGCCGCCCGTGACGGTGCCGAACGGCGTGTACTGCGGCGGCAGTTGGGAATCCTTGTAGACCAGGAAGAACTGGCTGCCGTTCGTGCCCGGACCGGAGTTGGCCATCGCGACCGTGCCGGCCGGGTACGTCGCCCCCGCGAGGTTCTCGTCGGCGAACTCGTAGCCGGGACCGCCCGAGCCGGATCCGGTCGGGTCACCGCACTGGAGCACGAAGATGCCCTCGGTGGTGAGCCGGTGGCACGGCGTGTGGTCGAAATAGTTCTTGCCGGCCAGGAACGCGAACGAGTTCACCGTCGTCGGCGCCTTGGCGGCGTTCAGCTTCACGGTGACGGTGCCGCAGCTGGTCACCAGGTTCATCGTGTATGCGGCGGACGTGTCGATCGTCATCGGCGGCGCGCTCGGGTACGTCGTCTTCCCCGGGGCCCCGGGCGCCGGGTCGCACTTCGCCGCACCGGGTGCCGCCCCGCCCGCGGTCGACGAGGCCTCGGGGCCTGCGGTCCCTGTTCCGGTCGCGCCGGTCGTCGCCTTGCCGGTGCCCGTCTTGCCCGTCGCCGAAGACGGCGTCTTCGGCGACGCGGCCCCGGGTGTGTCGTCCGAGCCCGGAGGAGGCGAGGCGGGTGCGGGGTTGCCGATCGGCTGCTGCGCGCTCCCCGACTTGGGTGCGTCGTCCCCGTCGTCGTCGGTGAGGAACCAGGTTCCTCCGCCGATGAGGGCCGCCACAATGACCGCCGCGCCGATGCCGAGCACGAGGTTGCGGCGGCCGCGCCCGCCGGGTCCGCTGCCGTGACCCGGGCCGCCGGGGCCGCCCGGACCGCTACCGGGGGCGCCGGGGCCCCCGGGCCCCGGCGGGTACTGCGGCCGCGCCGGACCGGGGTGGTCGGAACCGGGGGGAGCGGCGGCGTGCACGGGATCCGGCGCGTACCCCGGCATGGGCGGCGGACCCTGCGGTGGCTGCCCCTGCGGCGGCTGCCCGTGGGCGGACTGCCCCTGGGCCGGCGGCGGCGCTCCGGGCCCCTGCGGGGGCGGGAACCCCTGAGGAGGCGGGGACCCCTGCGGATCCTGCCACCCGGGCTGCTGTCCCCACCGCTGGTGGTCGTCCACGTACTGCCCCCAACTCCGCTGCCGGTTCCGGGCGATGCCCGCCATCGCATACCGCGCCGAGCCTACGGGGTCCCGGCGGACGCCGGAGGCCGACGTCCCGGGCGCGCGAGGACCGCGCCTATACCCCACCGGGGCCGCGCCGACGGTGTGCGCCGAACGCGCCCCGGATGCGTACCGTAACCACTGGTCACATCATGGTGTCGGTGGACCCGCTCCCGAATCCGAGGCGCGCACACGGCCAGGGAGGCACCGCATGACCGGCGATCCGAAGGCGAACCCCCATCCGGATCCGGCCCCCACCGGCACCGGGCTGAGCCCCGACTTCCCCGGGCCGGACTCGCTGACCTGGCGCTACCTCGGGCAATGGCGGCTGATGCTGGTGATCGGCCGCGCGCTGGTCCTGGAGACCGGCCACCCGATGGTCGGTGCGGCCGTCGCCGACCACTCGACATACCGCAAGCACCCGTGGCGGCGCGCCGAGCAGACGGTGGTCAGCCTCCAGCGGCAGGTTTACGTGCCCCGGCTCGACCGGGCCAAGGAGTACGCCCGTCTCCGCCGCCTGCACAGGCGCATCCACGGCACCGACGAGTTCGGCCGCACGTACTCCGCGGTCGACGCCGAGGCGATGGCCTGGGTGCATCTGACGCTCTACGACGCGATGGTCACCATGTGCGCGACCGGCGGCGAGCCGCTGAGCGCCGACGACGAGGCCCGCCTGTACCGGGAATGGCGGGCGGTGGCGGTCGAGTTCGGCATTCCGGAGGACGTACTGCCGAAGACCGCGGCGGACTTCCGGCTGTACTTCGACCGCATGGTCCGCGAAGTTCTCCGCGACACACGCGGCGTGCACCAGCTCATCGAGTCCGTGCAAACGGAGTTGCCGCCGCCGCAGTGGCTCGCCTTCCTGCCCGCCCCGGTGTGGGGGGCCGTGCGCGGCGTCGCGGCCAAGGCGTACATCGTCGGCACCGTGGCCATGCTGCCGTCCCCGTTCCGGGAGCAGATGCCCGTGACGGTGCCGCGCGGCGCCGCGGCGGCGGTCTCGCTCGTGACGCGCGCCGCGGCCCTGGCGGCACGGCACTTGCCGGTGCGCCGGGCGTACATGCCGCTCGCCGCGACGCACATCGACGCGTACCGCGGCTCACGCGCGGTTCCCCGTCGTGTACACCCGGACCTGGCGGACCTGTTCGCCCGCATCCTCGACCGCACCGGCGACGGGCACGTCAGCTGGTCCGACATGGCCGGAATGGCGCGCACCATCGTCACGCAGCTCGACGCCGACGAGGCCGTCGAGGCCGAGCTGTACGACGCCTTCGCGCAGTGGTGGCAGGAGCTCAACGCACACGCCGCCGCGCACGCCGCCGACCGCCGACCGGGCCCGGCGGGCGACGACCAGGTCAGCGCGGCCGAGTACGCCGCGTTCGTCGAGGCCGGCCGCGACCACGTCCTGCATTCGACGATGCTGGCGGTCGCGCGGGCGGCCGACCGGGACGGCGACGGGTTCATCGACCGGGACGACTACGCGCGCCTGCTGCGCGCCGACATCGCCGAGGTGGAGTTGCGAACCGGCTTCGAGCGCCTGGACCGGGACCGCGACGGGCACGTGAGCCTCGACGAGTTCGCGGCGGCGCTGACCGCGTATCTGACCGGGCGCGCCGACTCGGAGGTCGGCGAATACCTGCTGGGCCGCGCCTGAGCGGGTAGACGCGGTACGGGAGCAGGTTCGGACCCGACTCCGCGGCAGGATGCGCGGCGCGTGGCCCGGCCGCCGCTCCCCGTGCGAGCGGTCCCGTACCGACGTAGCGTTTTGTAGAGATTTGACGGGTCGTACGGCGGATGGGCCGCGCCTCAGGCGGGCCCGGCGGTTCCGCCGCGTGGCGACAGCGGCGTCCGCCTCCGCGTGCGGCGGCGGACCGGAGCAGGGAGACCGTGATGCGCGGGCGTTCACTCGCCGACGAGGTGCTCAAACGGCTCGGGGACGACCGGCTCAACAAGATCGCCGGGGTGCTCGGCGTGGACGACGCCGCGGCCCGCAAGATCGTGCAGGAGTCCGTGACCCCGATCGCCAGCGCCCTCGTGGAGGACGCCGAGCGCAACAAGACAGAGGCCACGCGCGTCGCGGGCGCCATCAACGAGGCCATGCCGGTCGCGGCGCCGGCCGGTCCACGCGGCGGCAAGGCGGTGCTGCCGCTCGCGGGCATCAAGGGCGGCATCCTGGCCCTGGTCATCCGGCGCGCGGCGGGTCCCGCGGCGCGGCGCATCGCCAAGAAGACCGGCCTTCCCGCGCACGTCGCGATCACCCTCGCCGAGACGCTGCTGCCGGTGATCATCGCGGTGCTCGCCAAGCGGCTGAAGGCGCGCGGGGCGGGCAAGGGCGTGGGCGCGGTGGACGTGGGCGGCGCCATAGCGACCGAGGCGTCCGTACCGCTGCGCGCGCCGCGCGGCGGGCTCGGCGGCCTCGTCGACCGGGTCACGGGCATACTGCGGCGCTGACCGCCCGCACGCACGGACGGCGGCGCGACGCGGGCCGCGACGGCCCGTCGGGCGGGCGTACGGGAGCACCGCACGCCCGCCGCGGCGCGGCTCAGCCCGAGTCGGACGAGTGCCCCGGGAACACCTTCGCCGCCGGGTCGATCACCGTCATCGCGTTGTTCACCGCGGTCGCCGCCTCGCCGAACCCGGTCGCGATCAGCTTGACCTTGCCGTCGTAGTCGGCGATGTCACCGGCTGCGAAGACGCGCGCGTAATTCGTACGCATCGTCGAGTCGACGAGGATGTGCCGCTTTCGCTGCTCCAGCCCCCAGCGGCTCATCGGCCCCAGGTCCGCGATGAACCCCAGGGCCGCGACCACCGCCTGCGCGGGGACCGTGCGCGTGGCGCCGTCGAGCTTCGCCACGATGTCCGCCGACTCGACGCGGCCGTTGCCGTGCAGCGCCGCGACCTCCGAGGACGTGATGACCTCGACGCTCGACGCCAGCACCCGCTGGACGGTGTGCTCGTGCGCGCGGAACTTGTCGCGCCGGTGCACCAGCGTCACCGACTTCGCCAGCGGCTCCAGGCTCATCGCCCAGTCGAACGCGGAGTCGCCGCCGCCGACGATCAGCACGTCCAGGTCCGCCAGTTCGGCGAGGCGCGGGACGAAGAACACGACGCCCTCGCCGGTGAACGCGTCGGCGGCCGGCAGCGGACGCGGGCTGAACGTGCCGATGCCGCCGCTGATGAGCACCACCTTCGCGGTGACGACCAGGCCGGTGTCGCACGTGACGGTGACAAAGTCCTCGCCGTGTTCGAGGTGTTCGGCACGGTGGCCGAGCAGGTATTGCGGATCGAACTGCCCGGCCTGGGCGCCGAGCGCGTCGACGAGGTCCTGGCCCTTGACCGCCGGGAACCCCGCCACGTCGTAGATCATCTTTTCCGGGTACATCGCCGTGATCTGCCCCCCGATCTCGGGGAGCGAGTCGAGAACCGCGACCTTGAGGCCGCGGAACCCGGCGTAGTAGGCGGCGTACAGGCCGGTGGGGCCGGCACCGATGATCAGCAGGTCCGCCTCGGCCGACGTCGCGGCGGATGCGCCGTCGGCGGACTCGACGGGCTGAACGGGCTGAACGGGCTGGGACACGCGTGCTCCCCTCGCTAAGGGCGTGCGTGGACGGCCGACTGCGAGCCCGTGCCGGAGCCCGCGCCGACCGGGTCCCTGACGGGGTGACCAGCCCTGAATGTGATCGCCGCAGGGGCCGCGACGACCATATCGACGGGCGCCTCGCACTACCTGGATACGTGCCCTGCGTCACAGCCCGGAAAGCGCCGAGACGCCCGCTGACGAGCAAGATGTCGCGAACGTCGAAGTGGTTCGCGACGCGCCGGGCGTACGCCGTCCGGGTGGCGGCCGCACCGGTGGCCCCGCGGCCCCCATTCGTCGCATTCGTTGCGCGCGTGCCGCGGCGGGAACCGTCACAACAAGAACCTGTTCTCTTTCCCCGTGCGGATCACTAGGGTCCCGGCCATGGAGATCTCGTGCGCCCTGCCCCCGTCGGCCGAAGCCCCCGCCCTCATCGCCGAGGCCGAACGCCTGGGCTACACACGGGCCTGGTGCTACGACTCGCCCGTCCTGTACGGCGACGTATGGATGACCCTCGCCCTCGCCGCCGAACGCACCAGCACCATCGGGCTCGGCCCCGCGGTCCTGGTCCCCAGCCTGCGCCATCCGATGGCCAACGCCGCCGCCATCGCCCATCTCGCCGAACTCGCGCCCGGGCGTGTCGCGGTCACCCTGGGTGCCGGGTTCACCGGACGCATGATGCTCGGCCAGCGGCCCATGCCCTGGTCGCAGGTCGAACCGTACGTCGCGGCCCTGCGCGCGCTGCTGCGCGGCGACGAAATCCTGTGGGAGGGCAAGACGCTGCGCATGCTGCAACTGCCCGGGTACGGCGCGCCGCGCCCGCTGTCCGACGTGCCCATCCTCCTCGGCGCCGAAGGCCCCAAGGGACTTGCCGCCGCCGAACGCCTCGCCGACGGCGTCTTCTCCGTCGGCTCGGTCCAGAAGGCGGGCGCGTTCGCCTGGCGGGCCACCCTCCAGTTCGGCACCGTCCTCGAGGACGGCGAGCACCCCACGTCCGACCGCGTGCGCGAGGCCGCCGGGCCCGCCGTCGCCGTCATCTACCACGCCGTCTACGAGCGCGCCGGGGCCGGCGTGGACGGCTTCCCCGGCGGCCAGGTCTGGCGCGAGTCGGTCGAACTCGCCCCCGAGGACGCCCGCCACCTGTCCGTGCACGACGGCCACCTCGTCGCCCTCAACCGCCACGACCGGCTCATCTGGGAGCAGTCGCGCGAGCTCGCGCCCCAGCTGACCCTGACCGGCACGCGCGACCAGGTCCGGGAGCGGATCGAGGAAATGGCCGCCAACGGGGTCACCGAGATCGCGTACCAGCCGGTCGGCCCGGACAAGAACCGCGAACTCCGCGCCTTCGCCGAGGCCGCCGGAATCGGTTAGCGGTGGTGGCGCAAGGCGGGAACAGATCCCGGGAAAGGCGCCGAAGGCGGACAATTCCGCGGTGCCGGGTGGGGATCGCCGAATGGATTTTTCGGATTGCCGGGCAAAACCGCTACGCATTCGACGACGCGCGACGCTGTGTTCTCCTTCCCGCAGGCCCCCCGGGTGAATCTCGGGGGCTACGACCATGCGACGGAGAACACCCATGTCCTTTTCCCCGCCTCCCGGCCCCGCCCCGCAATCCCATCCCGGATGCGGGCAGGCCGGCACCCCCGGATACGGGCCCCCGGCCGACATCGCGAACTGGTATGCGCCCTGGGGCACCCGCGTCAGCGCGACTTTCATCGACGGGCTGATCAGCCTGCTGTTCACGCTGCCCTTCGAGATCGCGTATCTGCAGGGCACCACCGGTGCCACGATCGGCAAAAAAGCAGATGGGTATCCGGGTGGTCCGGGAGAGCGACGGACAGGTCACCGGGGGTCGGAATGGCGGCCGTCCGCGGCCTCGCGCACATTCTCGACGCCCTGACGCTTTTCCTTGGGTTCCCGTGGCCGCTCTAGGGCACGAAGAAGCAGACTTTCGCCGACAAGATCTGCGGCACACTGGTCATCAAGAGCCGGTAGCAATACCAGCAAAAGGGGCCGACCGCCGAGGAATCGGTGGTCGGCCCGCATTGCTGTCGGCCAAATGCCGACGGTCATTTCCGGTCCGGCACCATCCGGGCCGCCGAGATCCGCCGCCGGGACTCCGGGTTACTGCCCCGGGCCCGGCTCGCCGCCCTTGCGACGCAGATACCGCTCGAACTCCAGGGCGATCGCCTCACCCGAGGCCTCCGGGAGATCCTCGGCGTCCCGCGCCGCCTCCAGCGCCTGCACGTACTCGGCCACTTCGGTGTCCTCGGACGCCAACTGGTCCACTCCGAGCTGCCATGCGCGGGCGTCCTCGGTCAGGTCGCCCATCGGGATGGACAGGTCGAGGAAGTCCTCCAGCTTGCGCAGCAGCGCGAGCGTCGCCTTGGGGGAGGGGGCCTGCGACACGTAGTGCGGAACCGCCGCCCAGAACGTCAGCGCCGGCATGCCCGCGTGCGCACACGCCTCCTGGAGCACGCCCACGATGCCGGTCGGGCCCTCGTACCGGGTCTGCTCCAGGCCCAGCCCGGCCGCCACCACCGCGTCCGACGTCGTGCCGGTCACCGGCACCGGACGCGTGTGCGGCGTGTCGCCGAGCAGCGCGCCCAGCGTCACCACCGTCTCGACGCCCAGCTCGTGCGCGAAGCCCAGCAGTTCGTTGCAGAACGACCGCCAGCGCATGTTCGGCTCGATGCCGTGCACCAGCACGATGTCGCGGCGCGGCTCGGGGACCCGCACCACCGACAGGCGCGTCGTCGGCCACGTGATGCGCCGCTGGTCGCCCTCCATCCACACCGTCGGCCGATTGACCTGGAAGTCGTAGTAGTCCTCCGCGTCCAACGCCGCGAAGACCTCGCCTCCCCAGACCTGGTCGAGGTGCGCGACGGCGCCGGACGCGGCGTCGCCCGCGTCGTTCCACCCCTCGAAGGCGGTCACCATCACGGGGTCGACCAGCTCGGGGATGTCGTCGAGCTCGATCAAGTCCGGTGCCTCCTCGCCGGCGCGGTGCCGGTCCAATCGTCGATCCGTACGGTCGTTCTTACCCAGGTCCGTCGCGTCAAGCCTACGGCTTAGCCGGAATGCGTCCGGGCCCGCCCGCACGGTGTGACCGTGCGCCCATCTGGTGGGACACAACGCGGCAACCGCCCGCCGCGCCGTTAGGCTGTTCGCCCGGCCCGATTTTCGAGCCGCAGGCCCACCACGGGCCACCAAGCCGACAGCCGTCGCACCCAGGGAGAATCCTGATGACCGCAGCATCCGCGACCCCCCAGCAGCTCCGTGAAGCACTCGCCACCCGCGTCGTCGTCGCGGACGGGGCCATGGGCACGATGTTGCAGGCGCAGGACCCCACGCTCGACGACTTCCAGGGCCACGAGGGCTGCAACGAGATCCTCAACATCTCCCGCCCCGACATCGTCCGCGCGGTCCACGAGGAGTACTTCGCCGTCGGCGTCGACTGCGTCGAGACCAACACCTTCGGCGCCAACTTCGCCAACCTCGCCGAGTACGACATCGCCGACCGCATCTTCGAACTCTCCGAGTCCGGCGCACGCCTCGCCCGCGAGGTCGCCGACGGCTACTCGACGGCCGACCGGCCCCGCTGGGTCCTCGGCTCCATCGGCCCCGGCACCAAGCTCCCCAGCCTCGGCCACACCACGTACGCCGTACTCCGCGACGCCTACCAGGCCAACGCCGCCGGCCTCATCGCGGGCGGCGCCCACGCCCTCCTCGTCGAGACCACGCAGGACCTCCTGCAGACCAAGGCCTCCGTCATCGGCGCCCACCGCGCCAACCAGGCCGCCGGAACGGACCTGCCCGTCTTCGTCCAGGTCACCGTCGAGACCACCGGCACCATGCTGCTCGGCTCGGAGATCGGCGCCGCGCTCACCGCCCTGGAACCGCTCGGCGTCGACCTCATCGGCCTCAACTGCGCCACCGGCCCCGCCGAGATGAGCGAGCACCTGCGGCACCTCGCCCGGCACGCGCAGATCGGCATCTCCGCGATGCCCAACGCGGGCCTGCCCGTGCTGACCAAGGACGGCGCGCACTACCCCCTCAGCCCCGAGGAACTGGCCGACGCCCACGACGTGTTCACCCGCGAGTACGGCCTCTCGCTGGTCGGCGGCTGCTGCGGCACCACGCCCGAACACCTGCGGCAGACCGTCGAGCGCGTACGCGGCCGCGAGATCGCCCCCCGCGTCCCGCGCCACGAGGCGAGCGCCGCGTCCCTCTACCAGTCGGTGCCGTTCCGCCAGGACACCTCGTACCTCGCCATCGGCGAGCGCACCAACGCCAACGGCTCCAAGGCGTTCCGCGAGGCCATGCTCGCCGAGGACTGGGAGAAGTGCCTGGAGATCGCGCGCGACCAGTCCCGCGACGGCGCCCACATGCTCGACCTCAACATCGACTACGTCGGCCGCGACGGCGCCCGGGACATGCGCGAACTGGCGTCCCGCCTCGCCACCGCCACCACGCTGCCCATCGTGCTCGACTCCACCGAGCCCGACGTCATCCAGGCCGGCCTGGAGCACCTCGGCGGCCGGGCCGTCGTCAACTCCGTCAACTACGAGGACGGCGACGGCCCCACCTCGCGCTTCGCCCGCATCGCCGCCCTCGCCAAGGAGCACGGCGCCGCACTCGTCGCCCTCACCATCGACGAGGAGGGCCAGGCACGCACCGCCGAGTGGAAGGTGCGCGTCGCCGACCGCCTCATTTGCGACCTGCGCGACAACTACGGCTTCGACGTCGGCGACATCATCGTCGACGCCCTCACCTTCCCGATCGGCACCGGCCAGGAGGAGACCCGCCGCGACGGCATCGAGACCATCGAGGCCATCCGCGAGATCAAGCGGCTCCACCCGCAGGTGCAGACCACGCTCGGCCTGTCCAACGTCTCCTTCGGCCTCAACGCCGCGGCCCGCATGGTCCTCAACTCGGTGTTCCTCAACGAGTGCATCGACGCCGGCCTCGACTCCGCCATCGTGCACGCCTCCAAGATCCTGCCCATGGCCCGGATCCCGGAGGAGCAGCGCGAGGTCGCCCTCGACATGGTGTACGACCGGCGCCGCCCCGACTACGACCCCCTCACGCGCTTCATGGAGCTGTTCGAGGGCGTCGACGCCAAGTCGGTCAAGGCGTCCCGCGCCGAGGAACTGGCCGCCCTGCCGCTGGGCGAGCGCCTCGAGCGCCGCATCATCGACGGCGAACGCCAGGGCCTGGAGGCCGACCTCGAAGAGGCGCTGGCCTCCCGCCCCGCGCTGGAGATCATCAACGACACGCTGCTGGAGGGCATGAAGGTCGTCGGCGAGCTGTTCGGCTCCGGCCAGATGCAGCTGCCGTTCGTGCTGCAGTCCGCCGAGGTCATGAAGACCGCCGTCGCGTACCTCGAACCGCACATGGAGAAGAGCGACGACGACGGCAAGGGCACCATCGTGCTCGCCACCGTCAAGGGCGACGTCCACGACATCGGCAAGAACCTCGTCGACATCATCCTCAGCAACAACGGCTACAACGTCGTCAACATCGGCATCAAGCAGCCGGTCTCCGCGATCCTCGAAGCCGCCGAGGAGCACCGCGCCGACGTCATCGGCATGTCCGGGCTCCTGGTCAAGTCGACGGTGATCATGAAGGAGAACCTCCAGGAGCTCAACCAGCGCGGCCTGGCCACCGGATACCCGGTGATCCTCGGCGGCGCCGCACTGACGCGCGCGTACGTCGAAGAGGACCTCTACGACATCTACGCCGGCGAAGTCCGCTACGCCCGCGACGCGTTCGAGGGACTGCGCCTGATGGACGCCCTCATGGGCGTCAAGCGCGGCGTCCCCGGCGCCGCCCTCCCGCCGCTCAAGCGCCGCAAGGTCGCCGCGAGCTCGCTCGTCGAGACCGAGCCCGAGAACATGCCGGCCCGCTCCGACGTCTCCACCACCAACCCCGTGCCCACCCCGCCGTTCTGGGGGGACCGCGTCGTCAAGGGCATCCAGCTCGCCGACTACGCCTCCTGGCTCGACGAACGCGCCACGTTCATGGGGCAGTGGGGCCTCAAGCCGACCCGCGGCGGCAACGGGCCGACGTACGAGGAACTCGTCGAGACCGAGGGCCGCCCCCGGCTGCGCTACTGGCTCGACAAGCTCGTCACCGAGAACCTCCTCGAAGCGGCCGTCGTCTACGGCTACTTCCCGTGCGTGTCCAAGGGCGACGACCTCATCGTGCTGCACGAGGACGGCTCCGAGCGCACTCGCTTCACCTTCCCGCGCCAGCGCCGCGACCGGCACCTGTGCCTCGCCGACTACTTCCGCCCCGAGGACTCCGGCGAGGTCGACGTCGTCGGCTTCCAGGTCGTCACCATGGGCGGGCGCCTGTCCGAGGCCACCGGCAAGCTCTTCGCCGACAACGCATACCGCGACTACCTCGAACTGCACGGCCTGTCCGTGCAACTCGCCGAGGCACTGGCCGAGTACTGGCACGCGCGCGTCCGCGCCGAACTGGGCTTCTCCGGCGAGGACCCCGGCGACATCGACGGCATGCTCAAGCTCGAGTACCGCGGCGCACGCTTCTCGCTGGGCTACGGGGCCTGCCCCGACCTGGAGGACCGCGCCAAGATCGTGAGCCTGCTCGACCCGTCGCGCATCGGCGTCGACCTGTCCGAGGAGTTCCAGCTGCACCCCGAGCAGTCCACCGACGCGATCGTGCTGCACCACCCCGAGGCGAAGTACTTCAACGCCCGGTAGCCCGACAGCGAGCCGGCCGGACAAGCCGGCACGGTACGCGGACGGCCGCAGCCCTGCCCGGGCGCGGCCGTTCGCACGTACCACCCGCACCTGCCAGGATCGACCGGGATCCAGGACCCCAGGACCCGGCACCCGTGCCCGACCCGGGCCGCCGCACCCCCAGGAAGGCCGCAGCAGTGCTCCACGACGTCGTCGCCCTGCTGCGCTGCCCGCACTGCGGCGCCGACCTCGCCGCGGCCTCGGACGCCCGCGTACTGCGCTGCACAGCAGGCCGCCACACCTTCGACATCGCGCGCCAGGGGTACGCCAACCTCCTGGCCGGCGACGCCCGCACCGGCACCGCCGACACCGCCGACATGGTCGCCGCCCGCGGCGCGTTCCTCCAGGCCGGCCACTACAAGCCGATCGCCGAAGCGCTCGCCGCCGAGGCCGCCGCCCCCGGCGCCCCGTCAGGCGCCGTCGTCGACGTCGGCGCGGGCACCGGCCACTACCTCGCCCACGCCCTCGACGCCGCCCCGGACCGGGTCGGACTCGCCCTCGACATCTCCAAATACGCGCTGCGCCGCGCCGCCAAGGCCCACCCGCGCGCGGGAGCGGTCGTCTGCGACGCGTGGCGCCCGCTCCCGGTACGCGACGCCGCGGCGGCCCTCGTACTGAACGTGTTCGCCCCCCGCAACCCCGCGGAACTGCGGCGCATCCTGCACCCCGGCGGCACTCTCGCGGTCGTCACCCCGACCGCCGCCCACCTCGCCGAACTCGTCGGGGCCCTCGGCCTGCTCCGCGTCGACGACGACAAGAAGACCCGCCTCGACGCCGCGCTGGCCCCGCACTTCACCCCCGAGCGCGCCCACCGCGTCGGCTTCACCCTCGACCTCGGCCACGACGACATCGCCACCGTCGTCGGCATGGGGCCCTCCGCTTGGCACACCGACGCGGCCGAGCTGCGCACCCGCATCGCGGCCCTGCCCGATCCGCTCGCCGTCACCGCAGAGGTCACGCTGTCGCGGTACCGCCCCCGGTAGACACGCTCCGGGAAATCGGGCGACAACACTCCGCCAACACTCCGTGACGCGCGTAGCTATGCGCTTGCCTCCCACCCGCCGGTCACGGACAATCGAGGGCCCATCACCAGCGAGTGAGCCGAGTGAAGGAGGGGAAGCGACGACGCGCCGCCCGGCCGGGAACCGCCGGGCCGACAGGAGAGGCAGGTGGCCATGACGGCTCTCGAAGCCCGGGTGTACCCCGGTTCGGACCTCCAGGCGGTGCTGTGCGACATGGACGGCACCCTGGTCGACACCGAGCGCAGCTGGTTCGCCACCGAGGTCTCGGTCATGGCCGACCTCGGGTTCCACCTCGGACCCGAGCACGCCGAGCGGCTGCTCGGCAGCCCCATGGACCCCGCCGTCGCGTACCTCATCGGCATCTCCGGGGTCGACGTGGCCCCCGAGGAACTCGAGCGCCGCATCAACGCGCGGATGGTCGAGATCCTGCGCAGCGGCGTCGACCTGCGCCCCGGCGCCAAGCGCCTGCTCGCCGAGCTCGACGCGGCCGGTGTACCGCTCGCCCTGGTCACCGCGTCCTACCGGGACATCGTCGACGCGGTCCTGCCCTCGCTCGGCGCGCACCACTTCAGCGTCACCGTCGCGGGCGACGAGGTCGAGCGGCCCAAGCCGAACCCCGACCCGTACCTGGTCGCGGCCGCGGCCCTGGGCGCCGACCCCGCGCAGTGCGTCGTCCTCGAGGACTCGCCGACCGGGGTCGCCTCCGGCGAGGCCGCGGGCTGCGTCGTCATCGCGGTGCCGAGCATGACCGACATCCCGGTCGGACCGCACCGCACCGTGCTGCCGTCCCTGGAAGGCATCGACCTGGCCCTGCTCGACGGGCTCGTACGCCGGCGCGCACTGCACTGAGGCAACCGCCGAGCCCCCGGCTCCGGCCGCGACTTGAGACCCCACCCGCCGGGCGCCGGGAGCACACGGAAACGGACGGGCCCTTGGACCCGTCCGTTCCGCTCCCCGTGCCGTACCCCCGCTGACGTCCCCCGAGCCCGTTCCCCCGGCTGCCGCCCCCGCGACCGCCTCCCCGTTACGGGCCGTCGGACCCGGTCCTCGGCGATCTCCCCATCGCCGACGACCGGACCCGTGTGCTCCGCCGCTCCCCGTGAGGCGCGGCCCCCGTTCCCCGTGCTCTCCCGCCCGCCCCCGCGGCCGGGCGCCGCACAAGATCCCCCGTGGACCCTGTGCGACGTGTGGACGACGGAGAACCGCCGTCCGTGGTGCCAGGTCTCCCGCCGCGGCGGATCCCCTGTGCACCGTCAGTCTGTCGGCAACGCGGGTAGACCGTCGTCAGGGAAATCCCTCGACCTCACCCGGCACCAATCCGGCAGGACGGAAATTCAGGACAGAAATCCAGGGCGGAAGGAGCCATCCGTACCGCGAAGTTCACCGTGCGCGTCGGCACCCCCGGCCAGGCCGGAAGCCGAGACACCCGACCGGGGTGGTCGGCGCGGTCCCCGCCGGAGTGCCGCGACCGCGCCGCCCCCGTCCGCGGGCGCCCTGCTCCGCACCGAGCAGGCCGCCGCTCCTCCGCAGGTCGCACAACCGTCCCAGCCACGTCCTCCGTGCGGACGAGACCTCCCCCGGAGGGCGAAATCTCCTGGTCACAGCCTCTACGGTGGACCTGTGACACCCGCCCACGACGACGCGCGCACCGGCACGCCCGCCCCGGCCGATCCGCCCGCCGTCCCCGCGACGCGCACGGACCGGCTGCGCGACCACGCCGTCGGCTGGATCGACGAGCTGCGCCAGGGGGAACGCCCCCTGCTGCGCCGGCCCGCCCCCCTCGACGTCCTCCTCGTCGTGATCCTCGGCATCCTCGCCGTCGGCGGCCTGTTCATGGACGACCTCGGCAACGACGCGCGCCGCGACCCCGACGCGCTCGGCGTCATCCTCGCCGTCCTTTGCGTGCTGCCGCTCCTGTGGCGCTCCAGCCACTCGCTGCGCGTCCTGATCGCCGTCACGGTCCCGTTCTTGATCCTCGCCGGCAACCACTACGGCGCGGCGGGGGCCAGCCTCGGCCAACTCGTCGCGATGTACAGCGCCGCCGTCAGCCGGCCCCGCATCCCCGCCGCCTTCGCGCTGTTCTTCGCCGAGGGCACCACGATGATCTGGCTCGCCATCGGGCGCCGCAACATCGGCTTCGTCGACGTGCTCGCCAACCTCGCCGCGCTGTTCGCCGTCTGGGCGTTCGCCCGCAGCGTCGGGTTCCGCCGCGCGTACACCGCGGAGCTCGAGGCCCGCGCCGACCGCCTCCTGCACACCCGCGAAGCCGACACCCGCGCCGCCCTCGCCGAGGAACGCGGCCGCATCGCCCGCGAACTCCACGACGTCGTCGCGCACCACGTGTCCGTCATGACCGTGCAGGCCTCCGCCGCGCAGCGCACCATCGCCCGCAACCCCGACCGCGCCCGCGAGGCCATGGCGGCGGTCGAGCAGACCGGCCGCGCCGCCCTCGTCGAGATGCGCCGCCTCGTCGGCATCCTGCGCGGCAACGACGAGGAGGTCGGCGGCACCGTCCAGCTCAACGAGGGCCACAACGCACCGCAGCCCGGCCTGGACGCACTCGAGGTGCTGGTGCAGCAGGTCCGCGAGGCGGGCGTATCGGTCGAGCTGTCCATCGAAGGCGTCCCGACCGAACTGCCGCCCGGCATCGACCTCGCCGCATACCGCATCATCCAGGAAGCCCTGACCAACACCCTCAAGCACGCCGGACCGGCCGGCTCGCGCGTGCTGCTGCGCTACCGTCCCGAGGAGATCCTCGTCCGCGTCGCCGACGACGGCCGCGGCGCCGCCGCGAGCCTGGACTCGCGCGACAGCGAGCGCACCGGACACGGCCTGCTCGGCATGCGCGAACGCGTCGCCCTCTACGGTGGACGCCTGTACGCCGGACCCCGCGCCGGCGGCGGCTTCGAGGTCCTCGCCCGCATCCCGCTGGCCCCCGGCGACCGTCCCACCGCCGGGACCGGCGAACGCGCCGACCGACCCGAACGCCCCGACCGTGGCGACCGCACGGACCGGACCGACCGACCCGACCGACTGGAGCAGAACCCAGCATGACGATCCGTGTGATCCTCGTCGACGACCAGCCGCTGCTGCGCACCGGGTTCCGCATGATCCTCGAGGCCGAGCCCGACATCGCCGTGGTCGGCGAGGCGGCCGACGGGCTCCAGGCGGTCGAACTCGTCCGCACCCTCCAGCCCGACGTCGTCCTCATGGACATCCGTATGCCGCGCATGGACGGCGTCGAGGCCACCCGCCGCATCGCCGGCACGGGCCAGGCGGGCGGCCCGCCCGCGGCCGGCACAGCGCGCGTCCTCGTGCTGACCACCTTCGACCTCGACGAGTACGTCGTCGAGGCGCTGCGCGCCGGAGCCAGCGGGTTCCTCCTCAAGGACGTGCCCGCCGACGACCTCATCGCGGCCATCCGCGTCATCGCCGACGGCGACGCGCTGCTCGCGCCCAGCATCACGCGCCGCCTGCTCGACATGTACGCGGCCAGGCTGCCCGCCGCGGAGGACCCCACCCCCGACACCCTCGCCATGCTCACCGAGCGCGAGGTCGAGGTGCTGCGCCTTGTCGCCCGCGGCATGTCCAACGCGGAGATCGCCGCGGAACTGTTCGTCAGCGAGACCACGGTCAAGACACACGTCGGCCACGTGCTCACCAAGCTCGGGCTGCGCGACCGGGTCCAGGCGGCCGTGTACGCGTACGAGAGCGGGCTCGTCCGTCCCGGGGCGCTGTAGGCCCGCGCGCCGGGGCTGGTGGGGGCCGGTCGGGCCCCCTCCGGCGGTGCCGCGCCCGGTGCCCTGCGTCGCGGCTGCGTGGCGGCCGCGGCGGGCTGTGGGGGGCGCCGTCAGAAGCGGGCGTACCCGCGCGGCGTTACTGCTCCGACTCCTGCTGCTGTGCGGGGATGATCGGCAGCGGGTACACCGGGGGAGTGCCGCCGAACTCCGGGCACACCGCCTGGTGGTCGCACCAGCCGCACAGATGCGTGCGCTTCGGCCGCCAGTCCCCGGTGCGCGTCGCCTCGCGGATCGCCTCCCACAGCGCCCGGAGCTCGCGCTCCACGGCCAGCAGGTCCGACTCCTCCGGGTCGTACCAGATGACGTCGCCGCTGCCCAGGTAGACCAGTTGGAGGCGGCGCGGCATGCGGCCGTGCTGACGCCACAGCACCAGCGCGTAGAACTTCATCTGGAACAGCGACTTGCGCTCGAACTGCTGCGACGGCGCCTTGCCCGTCTTGTAGTCGACCACCCGAAGATCGCCGTTCGGCGCCACGTCGAGCCGGTCCACGTAGCCGCGCAGCGTCAGACCGCCGTCGACGCCCTCCAGCGGTGCCTCGACGTACAGCTCGCGCCGCGCCGGCTCCAGCGCGTTCGGATCCTCCAGCGTGAAGTAGCGCTGGACGAGCTTCTCCGCACCCGCCAGCCAGTCGGCCAGCTCCTCGACCTTCACCGCCCCCGCGCCGTCGTCGAACAGCTCTGCCAACTCCGGGCGCTTGACGAGCAGTTCGTCCCACGCCGGACGCAGCAGCCGCAACGCCGCCTCCGGTGTGCGCTCGCCCTTCGGAATGTCGAACAACCGCTCCAGCACCGCGTGCACGACCGTGCCGCGCGTCGCGGCGGCGCTCGGCTTCTCCGGCAGCTTGTCGATCACCCGGAACCGGTACAGCAACGGGCACTGCTTGAAGTCGCTCGCGCGGGACGGCGACAACGACACCGCACGCGAATCGGGCGCGGGGCCGGCAGTGGGGGAGTCGGTTCCGGTCGTACTCATGGCCAGCAGCGTACGGCCACCGGGGGACAACCACCCATCCCGCCGCCCGGACCACCCCTCAACGGTGAAGGCCACCTGTTCGAACGAACACGCGTACGCCGCCGCAACACCCCGCCGCGTCTGGGAAGTTGCCGCTACCGCCAGTAACATCCGACCCGCTCGCGCACCGCCGCCCAGCCGTCGCGTCGAAGGGTCCGTGCATGCGCCCCACCTCCCTCCGGTACGCCCTGACCGCCGCCGCCACCGCGCTCCTCGTCGGCATCCTCCCCGCCGCACCCGCCGCCGCCCACCCGGGAAGCCACCCCGGCGGCGCGCGTACCCCCGACCGCGTCACCGTCAGAGACCGCACGTACATCGCCGACGACCGCGGACGCGCCACCCAGTGGCGCGGCTTCAACCTCGCCGACAAGGGCCACCGCGGCCCCGACGCCTTCGCCGACATCCAGGAACGCGACCTGCGCGACATGTCCCGGCGCGGCTTCAACCTCGCGCGCCTGGTGTTCTTCTGGGACGACCTCGAACCCGCTCCCGGCCGCTACGACCGGGCGTACCTCGGCAAGATGCGCCGCATCATGGACTGGGCCGACCGCTACGGCGTCAAAGTCATGCTCGACGCCCACCAGGACGTCTACGGCCCGCACTTCGGCGGCCACCGCGGCGCACCCGCCTGGACCACCCGGGACGACGGGCTGCCCTACGCCCCCAACCCCGACGACTGGTTCTCCGAGTACTTCCAACCGTCCGTCCAGGCCGCCTTCGACCACCTCTACACCGACGACGACCTCCGCAAAGCCCACGCCCGCATGTGGACCACCGTCGCCGCCACCCTCGGCCGCCACCCGGCCCTCCTCGGCTACGACCTCATGAACGAGCCCTTCGCGAAGTTCCGCGACGGCGAAGACCTCCCCACCGCGGCGGCCCGCTTCGAATCCACCCAGCTCACCGACCTGTGGAACCGCCTCGCCGACGCCGTCCGCCTCGTCGACCGGCGGTCCTGGGTTTTCGTCGAGCCCACCGTCATCGTCGGCCTCGGCGTGCCCACCGCCCTCGGCACCGTCGACGACCCGCGCGCCGCGTACGCCCCGCACTTCTACGACACCGCGATGGAAGGCGGCGCCGACTACGACCCCGACGGCACCTTCATCCAGGCGTACGAAGCCACCATCAGCGACTACCCGACCCGGCACCGCATGCCCGTCATCGTGGGGGAGTGGGGACCACCCGTCCCCACACTCCCGAACATGCGCACCTTCTTCACCCGCATGACCGCCGCCATGGACCGCTTCGCCACCGGCTGGACCAACTGGCAATGGTGCCGCGGCGGCGGCTACTGCACCCTCACCGCCGACGGCGGCCTGAAACCGAACCACGACCTGCTGGTGCAGCCGTACGCGAGCGCCGTCGCCGGGAACCCCACGCAATACGCGTACGACCCCGCCACCCGCACGTACCGGATCACGTACACCACCCGCGCCGACACCCGCGGCCCCACCGAGATCACCGTCCCCCGCGACGTCTATCCGAACGGCTACCGCGTCAAGATCGAAGGCCATAAGGCGAGTTGGCACGCCCACGGCCAGACGGTCGAGGTCTCCGCGAACGGCCGCCCGGGCACGACCTACACCGTCACCGTCACCCCGCGCTGACCCCGGACGGGGACCGGCGGACCGCCGTCCGTGCATCGGTGCGTCGTGTGTCGGCGGGCGGTCAACCCGCCCGCCGCACCGGCGATTTCAGGCCTTCGCCGGCGACCGGGACAGCAGCCGCATGAAGGCATGCTCCACATCAGAGCGCGACAGCACGCCATACACGCTGCCGTCCGCCTCCACCACCAGATACTCGCTCGCCGGCGTCGCCCGCAGCGCCGCCAACAGGTCCTCGCCCGCCAGATCCGCCGGCACGCGCATACCCGGCAACAGGTCCCGCGCCAAAGGCCCGACGGCCACCCACGGCCGACGCTGCACCGGCGTGTCCGTCACCCGCGATTCACGCACCAGCGCGATCGGACCGCCGTTGCCGTCCACCACCACCAGCGCCCGCGCACCCGCCTCATCGGCCCGCCGCAGCGCCTCCGCCAACGGCAGGTCCGCCGCCACCGGAATCGCCCGCCGGGTCAGCGCTCGCGCCTGCAGCCCCGGCAGCCGCTCGCGCAGCTGCTCGGCCCGCAACGACTGCATGGCCCCGGTCCACATGAAGCCGGCGATCAACCCGCCGCACACCACCGTGTAGACCTGAATCCACGTCGAGTCCTCCCGCGACCACCACACCGCCGCGAACAGCACCACCACGGACAGCACCCGGCCCGCCCACGACGCGGCGACCGTCCCGGCCATCGGCCGCTTCGTGGCCCCCCACACGCCCGCACGCAGCATCCGCCCGCCGTCCAACGGCAACCC
The DNA here is from genome assembly GCF_053592165.1 of Streptodolium elevatio. NCBI lineage: Bacteria > Bacillati > Actinomycetota > Actinomycetes > Kitasatosporales > Streptomycetaceae > Streptodolium > Streptodolium elevatio. The sequence continues at coordinate 709,645 of NZ_JBSFVE010000002.1, read as the reverse complement.
CGGCAGCAGGTTGAACACCGCCACCATCAGGTTCGACACCGCCAGCAGCGCCACCATCCGCCCGGTGAGCGAATCCACGTCCAGCGCAAGGCCGATGCCCCAGAAGCCGCCCGCCAGCACCAACGACAACGCCGGCCCCGCCGCCGCCACCGCGAACTCGCGGCCCGCCGTCTGTGGCTTGTCGATCTCCGAAACCCCGCCCAGGAACTGGATCGTGATCCGGTGCACCGGCAGCCCGAAGCGCAGCGCCGTGACCGCGTGGGCCAGTTCGTGCACCAGCACCGAGATGTACAGCAGCACCGCGAACAGGAACGAGATCGCGTACTTCCACGAGTCCAACTGCGGGAACAGCCGCTCGAACGTCGGCGCGAACAGCAACGTGATCACCAGCGCGATCACGAACCACGACGACGACACATACACCGGCACGCCGAAGGGCCGGCCCATCAACAGGCCTCCGCCACGCGCGGCACCGCCACCCGGGGCCTCCGCCCCGTCCCGCTGCCCGCTTCGGCCCTGCGGCCCGCCAGAAACACTCACGTTGTCGATGTTATGCGGTGCGTGACCGAGCAGGAGATCCCCTGGCGGGAGCGGCCTCCCGTGACCGGTACGCTGATCCCCATGTCCGAACCGACCGGTGCCGCCCGCCGTCGCGGGCCCTTCCAGGTCGGGGACCAAGTGCAGCTGACCGACCCCAAGGGCCGCCACCACACCTTCACGCTCGAAGCGGGCAAGGCGTTCCACACCCACAAGGGATCGTTCCCCCACGACGCACTCATCGGCGCCCCCGAGGGCACCGTCGTGCGGTCCACGGGGAACTTCGACTACCTGGCGCTGCGGCCTCTGCTCCCCGACTTCGTCCTGTCCATGCCCCGCGGAGCCGCGGTGATCTACCCGAAGGACGCGGGCCAGATCATCGCCATGGCCGACATCTTCGCCGGCGCCCGCGTCGTCGAGGCAGGCGTCGGCTCCGGCGCGCTCAGCACCTTCCTCCTGCGCGCCATCGGCGACCAAGGGCAGCTTTCGTCTTACGAACGCCGCCAGGACTTCGCCGACATCGCCAAGAAGAACGTCGAGCGCTACTTCGGCGGACCCCACCCCGCGTGGCGCCTCACCGTCGGCGACCTCCAGGACAACCTGGCCGAGACCGACGTCGACCGCGTCATCCTCGACATGCTCGCCCCCTGGGAATGCCTGGAGGCCGTGCACAAGGCCCTCGTCCCCGGCGGACTGGTCTGCTGCTACGTCGCCACCACGACGCAACTCGCCCGCACCGTCGAGACCATGCGCGCCATGCGCTGCTTCACCGAACCCCAGTCGTGGGAGTCGATGGTGCGCACCTGGCACGTCGAGGGCCTCGCCGTACGCCCCGACCACCGCATGATCGGCCACACCGGCTTCCTCGTCACCGCCCGCCGCATGGCCGACGGGGTCGAGGCCCCGATGCGCCGCCGACGCCCCTCCAAGGGCTCCTACGGCGAGGACTACGAGGCCCCCGAGGTCTGACCCCGCCTCACCCGAGAAGGCCCGTCCCCGGGCCTCCTCGCCCGCCACGAAGGGGGCGGTTCCGCCCAACCCGGCGGAACCGCCCCCGCTCTCTTCCCCACGCCTCTTCACGGCACACCACCAGCCCACTAACGTTGCCGTCCGTGGCGGATGAACACACCGTGTCAGGGGTCGCGCACACCGGCCCGGAACCCTCCGAACCCACCCTCGCGAAAACCGCGGGCGCCCCCGTCCCCACCGGGCCGCCCGGCAGCGCCGACCTCGTACGCGCCGCCGCACCCGCACCGCGCGTGCAAAAGCCCGACGTGAAGAACTCCGTCGTGCTCGCACTCGCCGTCGTGATCCTGTTCTTCACCGGCATCAGCGGCGCCGCGATCTGGGCCGCCGCCAGCTTCGACGGAGGACGCCCCGGCATCACCGGACCCGCCGACGGGCACCGCGAACCCCCGGTCATCGAACCCGCCGACCGCACCAGGCCCCCACAGACCCTGGAACCGGACGAGGCCGCAACGGCTCCCGAAGCCGCCGAGACCGGAACGGAACGGCCCGGAACCGAGCCCGCCCCCCCCGCACCCGCCACCGAACCCGCAGCGGGCGAACCCCGGGCCGGGCAGCCCCAGACCGGACGCGACGCCGCCCGCGGCGCGGCCGTCGACTGGAACACCGTGGCCTACCCGCAGGACTGCCCCGGCGCCCCCTACGACGTCCGGGACGCCCGCCCCCTCACCGAGGACGCCCGCACGTACGTCGTCCAGGTCCGCTGCGCCGCCGGATCCGGCACCGCGCCCGACGGGCTCTACACGTACGCGCTCGCCCCCGACGGCGGCCCTCCGGCACTCCTCGGGACGCTGCTCGCGGCCGGCGAGGACCGCGTCGTCAAGGAATTCGTCATCCGCGACGGCAAAATTCACGCCACGTTGCAGGGCTGGTCCACGGAAGAAGTACCCCGCTGCTGCCCCGACACGGAGGAGACCCGGGTCCTCACCCCGTGACCGCCCGAGCGGGCGGCACCGCACCTCCGCACGGCGTCCCGGCTGTGCGCCGACGCGTTCGCCGAGCGCCGCAGGCCGCCGTCCAACCGGCTGCCAACCGCGGGCCAACCGCCCACCAACGATCAGGCGGCGTCCGGCCCGTACACCTCGACGCCGTCCGACACGCGACGCACATGGATGCATTCACCTGGGCATTTGCGTGTGGCGTCGATCACTTCGACCACCAGCGGGCCCGGCACCGGCACCGCCGCGCCCGCGTCCGTCCGCAGCTCGTCGTCGTCGCCCTTCACGTAGGCCAGCCCGTCGATGTCCAGCTCGAACACCTCACGGGCGAACTGCACGCAGATTCCGTCACCGGTGCAAAGATCCTGGTCGATCCACACCTCAAGCGGTTCATTCTCGGTGGACATCCGGCCTCGCACTTCACCGTTTCGTAGCAGGAACCGACCAAGAGACCCTACCCCCGACGGCTTCTTGATGTTGTCCGGTGGGTATCTGCACCTCACAACAGTGGGGGCAATCGCAAGGGTGAAGATCGGACACGCCCACATCGTCTTTTGATCAAGGGGTTTCAACCCCTCCTGCCACAGGTAGGGTCGGAGACGTCGCAGCTCCCAGGAGGAGGTGAGGACCGTGGCAGCCCACGACGACGACATGAACCGTGGCGGGAGGCCGGCTCGGGGTACGGACGACCTCATGAGCCAGGTGTCCTTTCTTGAGCAGGAAGTCGCCGTCCTGCGTCGCAAGCTCGCCGACTCGCCGCGTCAGACGAGGATGCTGGAGGAGCGCATTGTCGAGCTCCAGACCAGCCTCGCCGGTCTGACCACGCAGAACGAGCGGCTGGTGGCGACGCTCCGAGAGGCCCGCGATCAAATCGTGGCCCTCAAGGAGGAGGTGGACAGGCTCGCGCAGCCACCTTCCGGATTCGGTGTCTTCCTCAACGCAAACGATGACGGCACGGCCGACATCTTCACCGGAGGCCGAAAGCTCCGCGTGAACGTCAGCCCCAACCTCGACCTCGAGGAACTTCAGCGTGGCCAAGAGGTCATGCTCAACGAAGCCCTCAACGTGGTCGACGCCCTGGAGTTCGAGCGGATCGGCGACGTCGTGATGCTCAAAGAACTTCTCGAAGACGGCGAACGGGCCCTGGTGATCGGGCACACCGACGAGGAACGCGTCGTGCGCCTCGCCGAACCGCTGCTCGACGGCCCGCTCCGGGCAGGGGACTCCCTGCTCCTCGAACCGCGCTCCGGGTACGTGTACGAACGCGTCCCCAAGAGCGAGGTCGAGGAGCTTGTCCTCGAAGAAGTGCCGGACATCGACTACACAAAGATCGGCGGTCTGCGCAACCAGATCGAGATGATCCGCGACGCGGTCGAACTGCCGTACCTCCACCCGGACCTGTTCAAGGAGCACGAACTCCGACCCCCCAAGGGCATCCTGCTGTACGGCCCGCCCGGATGCGGAAAGACGCTCATCGCCAAGGCCGTCGCCAACTCGCTCGCCAAGAAGGTGGCCGAGGCCAAGGGCGGCGAGACCGGCAAGAGCTACTTCCTCAACATCAAGGGACCCGAACTCCTCAACAAGTACGTCGGCGAGACCGAGCGGCACATCCGCCTGGTCTTCCAGCGGGCCCGCGAGAAGGCCAGCGAGGGAACCCCCGTCATCGTCTTCTTCGACGAGATGGACTCGCTCTTCCGCACCCGAGGGTCGGGCGTCAGCTCGGACGTGGAGAACACCATCGTCCCGCAGCTGCTGTCCGAGATCGACGGTGTCGAGGGCCTGGAGAACGTCATCGTCATCGGCGCCTCCAACCGCGAGGACATGATCGACCCGGCCATCCTGCGCCCGGGCCGACTGGACGTGAAGATCAAGATCGAACGTCCGGACGCCGAGGCGGCAAAGGACATCTTCGCCAAGTACCTGACGTCGAATCTCCCGCTCCACGAGGACGACCTGAAGGAACACGGCGACGACCGCGCCACCACCGTCGTCAACATGATCCAGCGTGCCGTCGAGCGCATGTACACCGAGAGCGAGGAGAACCGCTTCCTCGAGGTGACGTACGCCAACGGCGACAAGGAGACGCTCTACTTCAAGGACTTCAACTCCGGCGCCATGATCGAGAACATCGTCGGCCGCGCTAAGAAGATGGCCATCAAGGACTTCCTCGAACTCGGCCACAAGGGCATCCGCGTCTCCCACCTGCTCGCCGCCTGCGTCGACGAGTTCAAGGAGAACGAGGACCTGCCCAACACCACCAACCCCGACGACTGGGCGCGGATCTCCGGCAAGAAGGGCGAGCGGATCGTCTACATCCGCACGCTCGTCACCGGCAAGCAGGGTGCCGACACCGGCCGCTCCATCGACACCGTCGCCAACACCGGACAGTACCTGTGACACCAGCCGCCGCGGCCCACAGCTCGCTGTGGGCCGCGGCGGCGTGTCTGCGCGACCCCGAAACCGACCGCACACCGCCCAAGACCGCCGAGATCAATCGCGCGGTCGTATCCACAGCACCCACCAACCGCAATAGGCTCGTTACATGACCAGGGAGTACCCGACCGGCTACATGTCGGCCCACGAAGCCCCGACGCCCCGACAACTGGGCGTAGCCGGCCGGGTAAGTGATGAGGGGGTCGCATGACCGTCCAGCGCGTGATGGGCATCGAGACCGAATACGGGATCTCCGTGCCGGGACACCCCGGCGCCAATGCGATGCTGACGTCGTCTCAGGTCGTGAACGCGTACGCCGCTGCCATGCAGCGCGCCCGCCGCGCACGCTGGGACTTCGAGGAGGAGAACCCGCTGCGCGACGCCCGCGGCTTCGACCTCGCCCGTGAACTCGCCGACGCCAGCCAGCTCACCGACGAAGACGTCGGCCTCGCCAACGTCATCCTCACCAACGGCGCACGCCTCTACGTCGACCACGCGCACCCCGAGTACTCCGCCCCCGAGACCACCAACCCGCGCGACGCCGTCGTCTGGGACAAGGCCGGCGAACGCATCATGGCCGAGGCCGCGCGCCGGGCCGGCGAGGTCCCCGGCGGGCAGAACATCCTGCTCTACAAGAACAACACCGACAACAAGGGCGCGAGCTACGGCTGCCACGAGAACTACCTCATGCAGCGCGCCACGCCCTTCGCGGACATCGTCCGCCACCTGACCCCGTTCTTCGTCTCCCGCCAGGTCGTCTGCGGCGCCGGCCGCGTCGGCATCGGCCAGGACGGCTCGTCGCACGGCTTCCAGATCAGCCAGCGCGCCGACTACTTCGAGGTCGAGGTGGGCCTGGAGACCACCCTCAAGCGCCCCATCATCAACACCCGGGACGAACCCCACGCCGACGCCGAGAAGTACCGCCGACTGCACGTCATCATCGGCGACGCGAACCTCTCCGAGGTCTCCACGTACCTCAAGCTCGGCACCACGGCGCTCGTCCTGTCGATGATCGAGGACCGGTTCATCACCCACGACCTGACGGTGGATCAGCCGGTGCGCACGCTGCACCAGGTCTCGCACGACCCGACCCTCAAGCAACTCATCACCCTGCGCGCCGGACGCAAGCTCACCGCCGTGCAGCTCCAGATGGAATACCTGGAACTGGCCCGCAAATACGTCGAGGACCGCTTCGGCACCGACGTCGACGACACCACCGCCGACGTCCTCGCCCGGTGGGAATCCGTCCTTTCGCGCCTGGAGACCGACCCCATGTCGCTCTCCCGCGAATTGGACTGGGTGGCCAAACTCCAGATCCTCGAGGGCTACCGGCAGCGTGACGGCCTCGACTGGGACGCGCCGCGCCTGCACCTCGTCGACCTCCAGTACGCCGACGTACGCCCCGACAAGGGCCTCTACAACCGGCTCGAAAACCGGTTCGAGCGCATCGCCACCGAGCCGGAGGTCCAGCGGGCCGCGCATCTGCCTCCCGAGGACACCCGGGCGTACTTCCGGGGCCGCTGCCTGGAACAGTACGCGGACGAGGTCGCGGCGGCCTCCTGGGACTCGGTGATCTTCGACGTGCCGGGCCACGACTCGCTGCAGCGCGTCCCCACGCTGGAGCCCCTCCGGGGCACGAAGGCGCACGTCAAGGACCTTCTGGACCGCTGCCGCACCGCCGAGGAACTGGTCGCCGCACTGACCGGCGGCTGATCGCCGCGGGCGCCGCGCGGTCAAGATCATCCGACGGGGTGAAAACCCGTGTTCGCGGTGAGGTGAACGCGTCTGCGGATGGGTGAACCTGACCCGTGTGGGGGAAGAAGCGTGTGGAGGCGCCGGACCACCGAACGTGTCTTCGAAGACGCGGACGGTGGTCCTCCGCTCCTCACGGCAGCCGGCCGTTCCTTCTACGCCACGGGACCACCCGCGCGTCCCGGCCTGGCAGGCAGTGTGACAAAAAGAATTCCGGTGATCGGGAACAACCGTGGGCCTACGCTTGTAGTGTCTGATCACCTGGCCTTCCGGGGCCGGTTGACCGGATCGACGGGTGGGCAGCGGTATCCCGCACGGGATCAGGATGAAAAGGTGGGGTGAGTCAAATGGCTACCAAGGACACCGGCGGACAGGCTCGCGCTAATAAGCGCTCGGAAGAGGTCGAAGAGAATTCGGTCGAAACCAACGAGGCTTCTGACCTGCAGGAACGCCAGGAAAAACTGACTGATGACGTCGACGCGGTGCTCGACGAAATCGACGAGGTGCTCGAGGAGAATGCCGAGGACTTCGTGCGTGGCTTCGTGCAAAAGGGGGGCCAATAGAAAGCAATGGAGTCGCAAAGCTGGATTCGAAAGTGCCCCGCTTGCGGTGAATCCAAGCCGCATTCCATGTATCACCGAAACACTAAAAGGGCCGATGGTCTGGCCTATTACTGCAAAGCGTGCGTGGCCGCGCGCGCAAAAGCCAAGTACGAGGCGAAGAAGGCTGCCGTCGGGCTGATGGTACGGCAGCGGGAGCGCCTGCCCTCCGGCGTGCGGCGATGTGCCGAATGCAAGCAGGTGCTGGCGCTTGAGGAGTTCTCCCGGAACCGTGCCGCCTCAAGCGGCTACAACTCGTACTGCAAGCCGGGCGGCAACGCCCGAACCGCGGAGTCGCGGCAGCGCCTGCACGGCGGTTCGCGGCACTACCACCTCAAACGTAGGTACGGGCTCGGCGCCGCCGAGGTGGACGAGATGATCAAGGCGCAGTTCGGTGTGTGCCGGATCTGCCTGAAGCCGCGCCCGGAGCACGTCGATCATGACCACGACAGTGGTGAAGTGCGTGGCGTTCTGTGCTTCAACTGCAATAGTGGCCTTGGTCAGTTCAAAGATCGCCCGGATCTGCTGCGCCGGGCCGCCGCCTACTTGGAAGGGATCGTGTGGAAGCCAACACGCGTGGCACCGGGCGTCTACCGGCTGCCTTCCTGACCCCCGGGTCGTCCTCGTTCACCGAGTTCCTGGACGCGTACCAGCCCGAGTTGCTGCCGTCGCGGCGATCCGTGCCGACGTCGCCGGTGACGGTGGAGGCGCCGCACGGCACGACCATCGTGGCGGCGACGTTCCCGGGCGGTGTCGTGATGGCCGGCGACCGCCGCGCCACGATGGGGAACCTCATCGCGCAGCGGGACATCGAGAAGGTGTTCCCCGCCGACGAGTACAGCTGTGTGGGGATCGCGGGAACGGCCGGGATCGCGGTCGAGATGGTTCGGCTGTTCCAGGTCGAGCTGGAGCACTACGAGAAGATCGAGGGCGCCACGATGTCCCTCGAGGGCAAGGCGAATCGACTGTCGCAGATGATCCGCGGCAACCTCGGCATGGCCATGCAGGGGCTTGCGGTGGTGCCGGTGTACGCCGGCTACGACCTCGACGCGGGCACCGGACGCATTTACAGCTACGACATCACCGGTGGTCGCAGCGACGAGCAGGGCTTCACCTCGGTGGGCTCCGGTTCGCTGTTCGCGCGCGGCGCGCTGAAGAAGCTCTACCGCGACGACCTGTCCGCCGACGACGCGGTCACGGTCTGCGTGCAGGCGCTGTACGACGCGGCGGACGACGACTCGGCGACCGGTGGGCCGGACCTGTCCCGCAAGATCTACCCGATCGTGACGGTGGTGACCGACGAGGGCCTGACGCGGTGGACCGACGAGCAGGTCGGGGCTGTGGTGCAGACGATCGTCGGGGAGCGGCTGATCCGCCCCAACGGTCCGAACGCACCTTTGAACTAATGGTTTTGACGGCCCATCGGGTGGTCGGTGACTTCTTGATCCTCTACCGGCAAAGGACTCCACGGTGACGACGCCTTTCTATGTGTCGCCGCAGCAAGCCATGGCGGACCGGGCCGACTACGCCCGCAAGGGCATCGCCCGGGGTCGCAGCGTGGTCGTGCTGACGTACGCGGACGGCATTTTGTTCGTGGCGGAGAACCCGTCGCGCGCCCTGCACAAGATGAGTGAGATCTACGACCGCATCGCGTTCGCGGCGGTCGGCAAGTACAACGAGTTCGAGAACCTGCGGATCGGCGGTGTGCGATACGCGGACATCCGCGGGTACTCGTACGCCCGCCACGACGTGACCGCGCGCGGCCTGGCGAACGTGTACGCGCAGACGCTCGGCACGATCTTCTCCAGCGGCGGCGAGAAGCCGTACGAGGTGGAGCTGATCGTCGCGGAGGTGGGCAGCACGCCCGCGGACGACCAGATCTACCGTCTGACGTACGACGGTTCGATCGCGGACGAGCGGCACTATGTGGCGATGGGCGGCAACGCCGACCAGATCACCGAGCAGTTGAAGCGCGCGCACCGCGAGGGGTTGCCGCTCGACGAGGCGCTGCGGGTCGCGGTCGACGTGCTGGCGCGCGACGGGAGCGGTGAGAAGCGGCAGGTGACCGCGGCGCAGCTAGAGGTCGCGGTGCTCGACCGCACGCGTTCGCAGCAGCGGAAGTTCAAGCGTGTGGCGGGCTCGCAGTTGGCCCGGCTGCTCGGCGAGGCGGCTCCGGCCGCGGGTTCGGGTGAGTCGGGGGCGGACGAGGCCGAGGCGACGGACGCGGCGGATTCGACCGACGCGACGGACGCCACCGAGACCGGTGGTTCGACGGGCTCGGGCGGCGGGAACGGCGGCTCGGGGTCGGGTGGTTCGGCGTCGAACGGCTCGTCGGCCGACGAGTAGCCGACGGGCTGGGCAGCTGGGCTGCGCAACCGGCTGGGCAACGAAGCCGGGCGGCCGAGCCGGCAATCGAGCAGGGCGATCGAGTAGGGCGGTGCCGCCCGGCGCAAGCCGGGGCGGCAGCGTGGACGCCACGGGCGCGCTCCCTTCGGGGAGCGCGCCCGTCCGCGTTCTCAGCGCCGGGCCGGGGGTGCGGTGGAGCCGCGCACGGTGAGTTCGGCGGCGAGGGAGGTGCTTTCGGGCCGTCGGCCGTCGAGGAGGTCGAGGAGCGCGGTCATGCCGGTCTCGCCGAGTCGGTGCGCGGGCAGGCGCACGGTCGTGAGTTCGGGTTCGAGGACGGTGGCGATGATGAGGTCGTCGAAGCCCGTGATGGAGATGTCCTCGGGGATGCGCAGGCCCTGCCGGCGGGCGGCCTTGTAGGCGCCCGCGGCGAGGACGTCGTCGTCGCAGACGAGTGCGGTGGGCGGTTCGGGGGTGTCGAGCAGTGTGAGCGCGGCCTCGGCGGCCTCGTGGACGCTGAACTCGGTGCGGGCGTGCGCGACGTGGACGGCTCCGCTGTCCCGCAGCGCGGCGCGGTAGGCGTTCTCGCGCGCGGTGAAGGTCCACCCGTCGATGTCGGGGACGAGGCGGGCGAAGCGCCGGTGGCCGAGGGCGAGCAGGTGGGTGACGAGCGCGTGCATGCCGGCCGCGACTTCCACGTTGACGGTGGGCGGGCCGGCTTCGGGTGCGCTGTCGAGCATGACGAGGGGGAGGCCCGGTCCGGGGCCGGTGCCGCCGAGGAGTTCGGAGAGGCTTTCGAGGGCCATGGATGAGGCCAGTACGCCGTCGAGTGCGGTGTGTGCGGCGGCGAACGGGCTGGCGAAGGGCGCCAGTTCGGTGCCGGCGCGGATGGGGGAGGGGTAGACGACGACGGAGAAGTCGCGGCGGGCGGCCGCTTCGGAGGCTCCGGTGTGCACGGCGCCGAAGAAGGGGTTGGTGAGCGCCGGGACGACGAGGAGGACTGTGCGGGTGGTGCCGAGGCGGAGGTGGCGGGCCGCCTGGTTGGGGCGGTAGCCGAGGGTGCCGCTGGCTTCGTGGACGGCTTGTACGGTGCGCTCGGAGACGCGGCCGTGCCATTTCCCGGCGTGCACCAGTGACACGGTGGACTGCGAGACGCCGGCGAGTTTGGCGACGTCCTTGCTGGTGGGGCGGGCGGCGGGGCGGTCCGTGGCAGGCGGTTCCGCCGGCGGGCCGGTGGGGGGCACGGTGACGGCGTTCCCTTCGTGCGAGCGAGGCCCGGTGGGGCGTCGGTGGTCGTCGGCGGGAGTCGGCGGACTTCGGTCGGTGTCGGCGGTCGGAGCCGGCCCGGGTGGCGGTGTGCCGGGTGGCGGCGCGCCGACTCCGGGGAGCCAACTTTAGGCGTTGGGCGCGGGCGTATCCGGCAGGACTCGGCGGATACGGCTTGCCTGATTGCGGTGCCGCGGGTCAGACTGACTGCTGAAGTCATACGTATGACCCGGCGGAGTCGCCCCCCACACCCGAACGGACGGCACGCCGACACCCGGACAACACCCGTTCGAACCCCGCTCACCCGACGATCCGACGACTCGACGACCCGACTGGCGGCACCGGACCACGGCAACAGCCCGCGTCCGCGACGAAGCCCAGGAAACGGCGGCCCTGCCCATGCGCATATACGCGGACCTCTTCCGCGCCCGGTACGCGGCCCGGCTGCTCGGCGGCACCCTGCTGGGCCGCCTGCCCAACGGCATGGGCGCCCTCGCGATCCTGCTGCTGGCGCGCGAGGACGGGGCCGGGTACGGCGTGGCGGGCACCCTCTCCGCGCTCTCCGGCCTCGCGACGGCCCTCGGGCAGCCGGCACTAGGCCGTTGGATGGACCGGCGCGGCCAGACGCGCGTTCTGGTCGGCGGCGCCTTCGTGTCGGCCGCGGGCTTCGCGGCCTTTGCCGTCGTCGGGGTGGATCCGCTGCCGCTGGCCATCCTGGCGGTCCTGGTCGCCGGGTTCGCGACGCCGCCGCTGGAGTCGGGCCTGCGGGCGCTGTGGCCCGCGGTGCTGCGCCCCGACCAGGTGCACGCCGCGTACGCGCTGGACGCCGCCGCGCAGGAGATCCTCTTCACCGCCGGCCCGCTGCTGGTCGTGCTGATCGCGGAGACGATGTCGGAGGCCGCGGCCGTGATGGCGACGGGCCTGCTCGGCATCCTCGGTACCCTCGTGGTCGCGACGTGTCCGCCGTCGCGCGCGTGGCGACCGGAGTCGCACGCGCGCCATTGGGCGGGGCCGCTGCGTTCGTCCGGTCTGCGTGTGCTGTTCCTCTCGCTGACGCTGACCGGGACGGCGCTGGGCGTGCTGAGCGTGGCGGCGGTGGCGTACGCCGACGACCGCGACTCCGGGGTGTGGGCGGGCGTCCTGATGGCGGCCATGTCCACCGGCGCGTTCGTGGGCGGTGTGGTGCACGGCGCTCGGCAGTGGGCGCGTCCCGCGCGGGAGCGACTGCCGTGGCTCATGGCGTGTCTGACGGTGGGTTACCTGCCGCTCGTGTGGGCGCCGCAGCCGTGGCTGATGATCGTGCTGTCGGTGATCTCGGGTGTGTTCCTGGCGCCGGTGATCGCGTGCACGTTCACGCTGGTCGACGAACTGGCGCCGCCGGGCACCCTGACCGAGGCTTTCGCGTGGGTGGTGGCGGCCATGGGGACGGGCGCGGCGATCGGTACCGCGGCCGCCGGATTCGCCGGTGAAGTCGGCGGCGTCCGCGGTGCGTTCGCGGTCGCGGGCGTCGGCGCCGCGCTCGGGCTGGCGCTGTTGGTCGCGGGACGGGCGACGCTGCGCCCCCGCGAGATCGACTTCGCGGGAATCACCGCCCGCGAGTTGTCCCGGAACGGCACATCAGCGGCGTAATGTTGGTTCATGGACCGCCGAATCTTCGGGCTTGAGAACGAGTACGGCGTCACCTGCACGTTCCGCGGACAGCGCAGGCTGTCTCCGGACGAGGTGGCGCGGTACCTGTTTCGCAGAGTCGTCTCGTGGGGCCGAAGCAGCAACGTCTTCCTACGCAATGGGGCAAGGCTGTACCTGGATGTGGGCAGTCATCCCGAGTACGCAACGCCGGAGTGCGACTCCGTGCCCGAACTGGTCGTGCACGACAAAGCGGGTGAGCGCATCCTCGAGGGGCTCCTCGTCGACGCCGAGCGGCGTCTGCACGAGGAGGGCATCGCCGGTGACGTCTACCTGTTCAAGAACAACACCGACTCCGCGGGGAACTCGTACGGCTGCCACGAGAACTACCTGGTGGCGCGGCACGGCGAGTTCTCCCGGCTGGCGGACATCCTCATCCCGTTCCTGGTGACCCGTCAGATGCTGTGCGGCGCGGGCAAGGTGCTCCAGACGCCGCGCGGTGCCGTGTACTGCGTGAGTCAGCGGGCCGAGCACATCTGGGAGGGCGTCAGTTCGGCGACCACCCGGTCCCGCCCGATAATCAACACCCGCGACGAGCCGCACGCGGACGCCGAGCGGTACCGGCGCCTGCACGTGATCGTCGGCGACTCGAACATGGCCGAGCCGACGACGATGCTGAAGGTCGGCGCGACCGACCTGGTGCTGCGGATGATCGAAGCGGGCATGGTCATGCGTGACCTGACGCTGGAGAACCCGATCCGGGCGATCCGCGAGGTCAGCCACGACATGACGGGCCAGCGCAAGGTGCGCCTGGCCAACGGGCGCGAGGCGTCCGCGCTGGAGATCCAGCTGGAGTACCTGACGAAGGCGATGGACTTCGCCGACCGCCGGGGCATCCGCACGGGCACCGTGCAGCAGGTGCTGGATCTGTGGGAGCGCACGCTGACCGCGGTGCAGACCGGGAACCTGGACCTGGTCGGCCGGGAGATCGACTGGGTCATCAAGTACCAGCTGATCGAGCGGTACCGGGCGAAGCACAACCTGCCGATGGCGTCGCCACGGGTCGCGCAGATCGACCTCGCGTACCACGACATCCACCGGCGGCGCGGGCTGTACTACCTGATGGAGCGGCGCGGGCAGGTCGAGCGGATCGGGCAGGACGTCAAGATCTTCGAGGCCAAGTCGGTGCCGCCGCAGACGACCCGGGCGCGGCTGCGCGGCGAGTTCATCAAGAAGGCGCAGGAGCAGCGGCGCGACTTCACGGTCGACTGGGTGCACCTGAAGCTGAACGACCAGGCGCAGCGCACGGTGTTGTGCAAGGACCCGTTCCGGGCGGTCGACGACCGGGTGGAGAAGCTGATCGCCAGCATGTGACGGCCGGTCGGAGGCGCGTACCGCACGGTGGTACGCGCCTCCGTCACGATCCGGTCGGGCGGGAGGTTACGGACGGGTACGGATCGGCAACAGGCTCCGGTCTTCACGCGATTCCGACCTGGGTTGCCCGTAGAGTGTCCGGGTCCTGTCGGCTCTTGCAGAGGATTACCGTGCGCCGTTTCGCCGCGCTGCTTCTTGTCCCCGCCCTGATGCTCGGTGCCGCGGCGTGCGGCGACGACTCGGGTGACAAGAACTCCAGTTCCAGCCCCAGCCCGTCGTCGACCAAGGAGGCCCGTTTCGCGGGCCTGAGCACCACCGGGGCCGCAACGGGCAATCCGGCGTACGGCCAGGCACCCGACATCAAGGTCCCGGACGGGCCGGCGCCCGTGGGGCTGCAGTCCCAGGTGCTGACCGACGGCACGGGCCCGGTGGTGACCGGGCAGGACATGGTCAACGCCAACTACGAGGGCGTGGCGTGGAGCACCAAGAAAGTCTTCGACAGCTCCTTCGAGCGCGGTGAGCCGACCGAGTTCTACCTCGAAGCGGTCATCAAGGGCTGGACGCAGGGCCTGACCGGCAAGAAGGTCGGCAGCCGCGTTCTGCTGACCATCCCGGGCGACCTGGGCTACGGCGCCGCGGGCGGCGGCGAGGACATCAAGTCCAACGAGACGCTGGTGTTCGTCGTCGACATCGTGGGCACGCGCCCGGGCTTCGCGACCGGCGCGCCGGTGGCGCCGAACCCCGACCTGCCGACGGTGACGACGGACGGCAACAAGGTCACCAACCTGACGTTCCCGGCGGGCAAGGCCGCGCCGGCCGCCGTGGTGAACCAGAACCTGATCGAGGGCACCGGCGCGCCGGTCGCCGCGACCGACCAGGTGGAGATGCAGATCGTGCAGTGGCTGTGGGGCGCGCCCGCGGCGTACGGCTCGTCGTGGGCGGGTAGCGGCCCGCAGCCGCTCCAGCTCGGCGGGCAGGACCAGACGCAGCTGATGACGTCGCTGCAAGAGGGTGTGGTCGGCAAGAAGGTGGGCAGCCGAGTGATGCTGGTACTGCCGCCGGACAAGGGCGTGGGTGCGGCGGGTGCCCCGGAGAAGGGCATCCCGGCGGGCTCGACGCTGGTGCTCGTGCTGGACATCGTGAAGTCCGGTCCGGCGCCCGCGACCTCCTGACGTCCGTCCGCCGCGCGCGGCCCGGGTTTTCCGGGCCGTTTGCGGCGGGGCGAGCCGAACGGCGGTGCCGGGGCTGGAAGAGTGTCCGGCGGCGGTCGGCGAGGCGCAGTACCGGCGACCGGACCGGACAGCCGACGGCGTACGTCACCCGAGTGCGTCGCACGGGACATGCCACATCATGTCCGTCACACCATGTACCGAGGAGCGGGACCGCGATGAGCAACAACGAGAAGCCCGAGATCGACTTCCCGGGCGGCGAGCCGCCGGCCGAGCTGGAGATCACGGACATCCTGGTCGGCGACGGTGAGGAGGCCAAGGCCGGCCACACCGTGCAGGCCGACTACGTCGGTGTCGCGTTTTCCACCGGCGAGGAGTTCGACGCGAGCTGGAACCGCGGTCAGCCGCTGGAGTTCCCGCTGGGCGCGGGCCGGGTCATCAAGGGCTGGGACCAGGGGATCGAGGGCATGCGGGTGGGCGGCCGGCGCAAGCTGGTCATCCCGCCGCACCTGGCGTACGGGCAGCAGAGCCCGAGCCCGCTGATCAAGCCGGGCGAGACGCTGATCTTCGTCGTGGACCTGCGCGGCGTGCGCTGACGCCGACTGCGTGAGTCGAGGGCGGTGCCTCCGAGAACGGGGCGCCGCCCTCGGTCGTCGGTGCCCCGATGCGGCCCGCGCGGCCGCGTGCCGGCGCTCCGCCGGGCTTCAGCCGCTCGCGGGCGGGGGCAGCAGCGCGGCGGCGTGCCGTCCGGCGGCGGCCGAGGCGACGAAATGCGCGTGGTCCTCGTCGAGGCCGCGGCCCATGGTCGACAGCTTGACGGGTGTGGTGCGCAGCGCCTCGTCGAGGCCGTCGACGGGCACCGTGACGACGCGGTGCCGGGCGCGCAAGGTGGCGACGTCCGCGGCGAGTTGCGAGGCGAGCGGTTCGTCGAGGTCGGGAACGACGACGTCGGCGGCGGCGAGGGCGACGCGGCCGTACGCGGTCAGGCTGTGGTGCGAGACGCCCTGGTGGCGTTCGCGGGGGTCGGCGTCGGAGATGCGCAGGGCGGCGACGGCCCGTCCGCCGAGGGCAGCCGCGGCGTTGACGGCCTCGCCGGCCGCGACGCCGGAGAAGCCCCAGCGCGTGTCCGTGCCGAGGTTGCCGGGCCCCTGGGTGACGACGGCGATGTCGGCGCGCAGCACGTGGCGGGCGGCGAGCAGGCCGGTGTGCACGGTGACGGCCTCCAGGTCACCGCCCATCGCCTGGCCGGTTGTCACGGTGCCGACGATCCAGTCCGCGTCGCGCAGGGCGGAGACGGTCATGGAGAACCACGCGGGGAGCGCGCCGCCGTCGGTCATGACGTACGCGATGCGCGCTTCGGGGCGCACGGCGCGCACGCCCGCGCACACGGCGGGCAGCGCGGAGTGCAGGTCGGCGATGACGACGGGCATCGCGTCGAGGTCGTCGGCGTCGCGCAGGACGGCGTGGTGGGGCGAGTCCTGCTCGTCGACGCCCAGCACGACGGCCTGGAGGGGGGTGTAGCGGCCCTTGACGAGGTGTCCGGGGCCGCGCTCCGGGTCCGCGGGCAGCCGGTCGGGGATGGCGGTGACCAGGGCGTATCCGCCGGTGCCGAGGCCCATTGTCTGCGCGGTCGTGTTGAGCAGGACGGTGTCGCCGACCTCGGGGCGTCCGACAAGCTCGGGGTACGCCAGGGCGCGGAACTCCGGCACGCCGCTTGCCCCGCCCGCCTCGCCGTCGGTGTCACCGTCGACCTGGCGCACCGTCAACTCGACGGCTCCGCGCCACTCGCGCCGTACCGCCAGAACCTCGCCCCGCCGCCACGTGATCACGGTGGGTGAGGCTAACGGACCGGCCGCCCCGGCGGCGAGTCGCGGTGGTCGCCGCGACCGGGCGGACGCCGCACGCGCGGACGCGGTACGGTCGGGGCACAACGCGCCGCGCCTCCCCGAGGGAGTGTGCGCGGGCGTCGGATTCGGGTCAGTGAGCCAAGGGGCGGGAACGGATGGCGATCCCCAAGCAGGAGCGGTTGGTGAGCCTGGTCATGTGCCTGCTCGCCGCGCGCCGGTACGTCACGAAGGAGGAGCTGCGTACCTCGATCGAGTCGTACCGCCTGTGCACCTCCGACGAGGCGTTCGACCGGATGTTCGAGCGCGACAAGGACGATGTGCGCGAGCTCGGCTTCACGATCGAGACCGGTGCGAACGACCCGCTGGTGGAGTCCGCGGACGGGTACCGCATCCGCCCCGAGCACAACACGCTGCCGCCGGTCGACCTCGACCCCGAGGAGGCCGCGGCCCTCGCGCTGGCGGCCGGGGCATGGCAGCAGTCGTCGCTGTCGGGCGCCGCGACCGGTGCGCTGTACAAGCTGAAGGCGGCGGGGGTCGAGATCGACACCGCGCCGCTCACGTCGGTCGAACCGCGGGTGGCCGCACGGGAGTCCGCGTTCGGGCCGCTGCTGGAGGCGCTGCGCACGCGGCGGCCTGTGCAGTTCTCCTACCGGGCGTCGGGTGCCGCGGAGCCGCGGGTGCGCGTCGTCGAGCCGTGGGGGATGAGCTGCTGGCGGGGTCGGTGGTATCTGGTCGGGTGGGCGCGCGACCGTGAAGAGCAGCGGGTGTTCCGCCTGGAGCGGGTTCTCGACAAGCCGAAGCCGCGCATCCTGCGCGAGCAACTGCGCGCTCCCGTACCGGAGAACGTGGACATTCGCGCGCAGGTGGCGCGGTTCGCGGGCGAGGGCGGCGAGGGCACCGCGCGGATCCGGCTGCGGTCGGGTGCGGGGTTCCCGCTGCGGGCCCGGGCGACGGCCGTGAAGCCGGTCGACGAGGCTTGGGACGAGCTGGAGTTGCCGTACGGCCACGGCCTGCACAACTGGCTCGCCGAGTTCGGCGCGGAGGTCGTCGTGGTGGACCCGCCGGACCTGCGTGCCGCCGTCATACGGCAGTTGCGGGCGGCGGCCGGGCTGCCGGCGGGCGCCGATGCGGTCAATGAGGGGGCGGTATGAGCAACGCACTGGACGACACGCGTCGGCTTCTCTCGCTCGTCGCGTACCTGCGCGAGCGTCCCGGCACGCGTCTTGAGGACGTGGCGCGCGCCTTCGGCCACGACATCGAGGCGATCGAGGCGGACCTCGGCACGCTGCACATGTGCGGCACCAGCTTCATGGCCGACGACCTGCTGGAGCCGCACGTCGACTCCGACGGCCGCGTGTGGCTCGACAACGCCGACGCTCCGGTGCGGCCGGTACGGCTGGCCCCGCACGAGGCGCTGAGCCTCCTGGTGGCGCTGCGCGCGCTGGCCGGCCTGTCCGGGCTGCGCGACCGCGACCGCGAGGCGCTGGGCCGCGTCACGGCGAAGCTGGAGGACGCGGCCGGAGAGGCCGCGCAGGTGGCGGCGCACGTGAGTGTGGAGTTCGAGGCCGAGGAGTCGTCGTTCGCGACGATGGACCGGGCGATCGCCGAGAAGCGGGTGCTGCGGCTGAGCTACTACGTGCCGCGTCGCGACCAGGTCACCGAGCGGGTCGTCGACCCGGTGCGGCTGCTGCTGGTGGAGGGCCGCCCGTACCTGCTGGCGTGGTGCCGTACCGCGGAGGACCGGCGGCTGTTCCGCCTGGACCGGGTGGTGGCGGCCGAGCTGCTGGACGAGGCGTCGGACCCGCCGACGGTGGCGCCGTTCGATCCGGACGAGGGCCTCGTGCAGCCGACGCCGGACGACGTCGAGGTGGTGCTCGAACTGGGGCCGGGCGGGCGCTGGGTGCGCGAGTACTACCCGTACGACGCCATGGCGGAACTCCCGGACGGCGGCCTGCGGTTGACGCTCCGTACCCCCGACACGTCGGTGGTGCGGCGGCTCGCGCTGCGCCTCGGCGGGCACGGCCGCGTGGTCGCCCCCGCCGAGCTGGCCGACGAGGTCCGCAGGACCGCGTCCGCCGCGCTCGCCGCGTACGCGGACGCCTGACGCGGAGCGGCCCCGTTGCGGGCCGCCCGTCCTGCACGTGTGTCAACCCAAGGTGTGAACCCAAGGTCCGACCAGGTACGCCTCCGTGCGGGGCGTGCGGAAGACGTGAGGAGCGGCCGATGGCCACGTTCACGGCGCGCTGCCCGGTGTGCGGCAGGGTCGAGCTGACCGCCGATCAGCTGCGGCTCGTGGTGCGTCCGGGCAAGTCCTTCTACGTGTTCCGCTGCCCGGGCTGCGACGACTCGGTGCGTCGCCCGGCCGGCGAGAAGATCGTGGAGCTGCTGTCCGACGGCGGAGTCGCGTCGATGCAGGTGGCCCGGTGAGCGGCCGGATATGCGCGGCGGGCGCGCGCCGTTCGCGCGGCCGGGCCGTGCGCGGCTGCCGCGGTGGAGCGTTCACCCGGGGTCGCGGCATACGCCGGCCATATGCGGCGGACCGGTAGGGTCGGCGCATGCTGTTGTGGGTGCTGCTCGTCGCCGCGTTCCTGCTCGTGGTCGGAGGACTGGCCGTTTTGGGCCGACTGGCTTTCCGGTTGGCAGGTGACGTGCGTCACTTCGGACGCGCGGTCGGCGACGCGTCGGACCGCATCGGCCGTGCCGCGGCCGAGCTGGAGGAGGCCCGGGCGACGTTGCATTGACAGGTCGGGTCGACAGCTTGCACGGTCGTTCCTTGAACGCTTGGCGAATTGCGGGTTCCTAAAGCGCCCGACGTTCGCCACGATTGCGTTGCACGGCCGTAACACTGATCGGCGTACGATCGGACCCATCAACCCCCCGGTTATGAGGTAGCAACTATGTTCGGCAGGCTTGGACCCACCGAGATCATCCTGATCCTGGTCATCGTCGTGCTCCTGTTCGGTGCCAAGAAGCTGCCGGACACCGCTCGGGCGCTCGGCCGCTCGATGCGCATCCTCAAGAGCGAGACCAAGGCCATGAAGACCGACGACGCCGAGGCGGAGGCCGCCGCGAAGTCGAACGCCCCCGAGGCGCCGCGCACCATCCAGGCCGCTCCCGGCGACGTGTCGCAGTCCCGCCCCGTGGGCGAGCCCGACGCGAACCGTCGCTGACCCCCTGCCCCCCGGAGTCGGCCCCTCAAGGTGAGCGAACGCAGAGGGCTCTGGCGCAAGCCTGCCCGCCCACCCAAGAACGACGAGGGGCGTATGCCCCTCATGGACCACCTGCGCGAACTGCGCAACAGGCTGGTCAAGGCGCTGCTGGCCGTCATGCTGGTCACCATCGTGGCGGCGTTCTACTACAAGGACGTCGCCAAGTTCCTCGTGGATCCGGTCTGTGACCTGGACAACGTCAGCGGTGTCGGCAACAACCAGCAGTGCGGCGAAGGCGTGCTCGTGCAGTCGGGTGTGCTCAGCCCGTTCTCGATCATGCTGAAGGTGTCGCTCACCACCGGCGTGGTCGTGGCCGCGCCCGTCTGGCTGTACCAGCTTTGGGCGTTCCTCGCGCCGGGCCTGCACAAGCACGAGAAGCGCTACGCGATCTCGTTCGTGGCGATCGGCGCTCCGCTGTTCGCGGCGGGCGCCTGGTTCTCGTACACGATCCTGCCGCACGCGCTCGACGCGCTGCTGGGCTTCACGATCAGCGACGCGAACAACCAGATCCAGTTGGACGAGTACCTGGACTTCGTCCTGCGCATGGTCATCGTCTTCGGTCTGGCGTGCGAACTGCCGCTGATACTCATCCTGATGAACGTCGCCGGGCTGGTCAGCGCGCGGCAATTGGTCGGGTGGTGGCGCTGGGTCGTCATGGGCATCTTCGTCTTCGGTGCGGTGGCGACGCCGACCACCGACCCGCTGACGATGTGTCTGCTGGCGGTGCCGATCACGGTGTTGTACGTGCTCGCGGTGCTGTTCGCGTGGATCAACGACAAACGCCGCGGACGCAGCCGCAAGGAGACGCTGGGCGGCGACGTGGACGACGACGAGGCGTCCGCGCTGGACCTGACGCCGTCGCGGATCGAGCAGGCCCCGCCCGCGCCGCGCAACGGCGACGGCAGCGAGCAGCCCGTGGTCCACGCCGACGACATAACGTGACCGGTCCGCGCTCTCCCGGCCCCTGACCTGCCCGGATGACACGCCCTGCACTACTGTGCCCGGCGTGTCCCGTGAGATCGCACTCTTCGTCAATCCCGCCGCAGGCCTGGGCCGTGCCGAGCGCGCCGCCGCTCCGGTCGCCGCCCGCCTGCGCGCCGCGGGCCGTACCGTTCGGGAGATCCGCGTACCGGCGCCCGCCGACGCGCTGGAGCGGCTGCGGGCCGAGGTGCGGCGCGGCGTCGGCGCGGTGGTGGCGCTGGGCGGTGACGGGACGTTCTCGCTCGCGCTCCAGGCGGTCGCCGGCACCGGTGTGCCGCTCGGCGTCGTCGCGATCGGCTCGGGCAACGACTTCGCGCGGTCGGTGGGACTCCCGGTGGGCGATGTCGACGCCGCGCTGGCGGTGGTCCTCGGCGGGCACACCCGGGATCTGGACCTGGGCAAGGCGGGCGAGCGCTGGTTCGGGACGGTGATCGCGTCGGGGTTCGACTCGCGCGTCAACGAGCGGGCGAACGCGATGCGCTGGCCGCGCGGGCGCATGCGCTACAACCGGGCGGTGGTCGCGGAACTGCCGACGCTGCGGGCGATTCCGTACGAGATCGAGCTGGACGGCAAGACCCTCGAGGTCGAGGCGATGCTCGTCGCGGTGGGCAACGGCACCTCCTACGGCGGCGGGATGAAGATCTGCCCCGGCGCCGACATGACCGACGGCCGGTTCCAGGTGACGGTGGTCGAGGAGTGCGGGCGGCTGGAGTTGCTGCGGGTGCTGCCGCGGGCGTACAGCGGCGGGCACGTGCGGCACCCGAAGGTGACGACGTACGAGGCCTCCGTCGTGTCGCTGGCCGCACCCCGGGTGAGCGCGTGGGCGGACGGCGAGCGGATCTCGGCGCTGCCGGTGACCGCGCGTACCGTGCCCGGCGCGCTGCGGCTGCTGGTCCCGCGGGACGGCGCCGGCGACGTGCCGCGGTGACGCGCTGCGGTGACGCGCTGCGTGAGGTGCCGCGGTGACGCGCCGCGCGACGGGCCGCGTGACGTGTCCGGGCGGTGGCCGCGCGCCGCGATAAACGTGATCACATCCGAGGACGCCGCCCGGTAACCTGCTCGATGAGATGCCTCTCGATCCTTCCCGCGGCGACCGCCGCGATCCCCGAGTCCTGAACAGCGCGCGACCGAAAAGCGGGTGGTCCGAATGACCGACCAGACCCCCGAGCCGTCGCCGGCCGAGCGCTTCGCGGCCGCCCGCGTGCGCCAGGCCGAGGAGCGCACCAGCCTCCACGCCTTCCGCGGCGAGTACGAGTTCGGGCTCGACCCGTTCCAGGAGGAGGCGTGCCGCGCGCTGGAGGCCGGGCGCGGCGTCCTGGTGGCCGCCCCGACCGGCTCCGGCAAGACGGTGGTCGGCGAGTTCGCCGTGCACCTGGCCCTGGAGCGGGGCCGCAAGTGCTTCTACACGACGCCCATCAAGGCGCTGTCGAACCAGAAGTACGCCGACCTGGT
Organism: Streptodolium elevatio; assembly: GCF_053592165.1. Classification (NCBI taxonomy): domain Bacteria; kingdom Bacillati; phylum Actinomycetota; class Actinomycetes; order Kitasatosporales; family Streptomycetaceae; genus Streptodolium; species Streptodolium elevatio. Next base: position 687,093 of record NZ_JBSFVE010000002.1, on the reverse strand, counting down.
CAAGCGCTACGGCGCCGACAAGGTCGGTCTGCTGACCGGCGACAACTCGGTCAACGGCGACGCGCCGGTCGTCGTGATGACGACCGAGGTGCTGCGCAACATGCTGTACGCCTCCTCGCGCACCCTCGACGGCCTCGGCTACGTGGTCATGGACGAGGTGCACTACCTGTCCGACCGCTTCCGCGGCGCGGTGTGGGAGGAAGTGATCATCCACCTGCCGCAGTCGGTCACGCTGGTGTCGTTGTCCGCGACGGTGTCCAACGCCGAGGAGTTCGGCGACTGGCTCGGCACCGTGCGCGGCGACACCGAGGTCGTGGTGTCCGAGCACCGGCCCGTGCCGCTGTGGCAGCACGTGATGGCCGGGAACCGGGTCTACGACCTGTTCACGGACGAGAACCACCACGAGGTGAACCCGGACCTGACGCGGCTCGCGCGGGAGACGAACGAGCGCAGCGGGCGGCCGTACGACCGCTACCGCAAGTCGCGCGGCCGCGACGACAACACCCGGGCGCGCCGCGTGTGGACGCCGAGCCGTGTCGACGTGATCGAGAAGCTCGACGCGCAGGGGCTGCTGCCCGCGATCACGTTCATCTTCAGCCGGGCGGGCTGCGCGGCGGCCGTGCAGCAGTGCCTGCACGCGGGGCTGCGGCTCAACACGCAGGCCGAGCGGCAGCAGGTCAAGTCGATCGTGGAGTCGCGCACCGGGCACATTCCGGACGAAGACCTCCAGGTGCTGGGCTACTTCGAGTGGCTGGAGGCGCTGCAGCGCGGCATCGCGGCGCACCACGCGGGCATGCTGCCGACCTTCAAGGAGGTCGTCGAGGAGCTGTTCGTACGCGGCCTGGTGAAGGCGGTGTTCGCCACCGAGACACTGGCCCTGGGCATCAACATGCCGGCCCGGTCCGTGGTGCTGGAGAAGCTGGTCAAGTGGAACGGCGAGACGCACGCGGACCTGACGGCGGGGGAGTACACCCAGCTGACCGGGCGCGCGGGGCGGCGCGGCATCGACGTCGAGGGCCACGCGGTGGTGCTGTGGCACCAGGGCTTTGACCCCAAGCACCTTGCGGGGCTGGCGGGGACGCGGACGTATCCGCTGCGGTCGTCGTTCCGGCCGTCGTACAACATGGCGGTCAACCTGGTGGGGCAGGTCGGGCGGCACCGGTCGCGCGAGCTGCTGGAGACGTCGTTCGCGCAGTTCCAGGCGGACCGCTCGGTCGTCGGCATCGCCAAGCAGGTGCACCGCAACGAGGAGGGCCTTGCGGGCTACCGCGAGGCGATGACGTGCCACCTCGGCGACTTCGAGGAGTACGGCGCGCTACGCCGGGCGCTGAAGGACCGCGAGACGCACTTGGCCCGCGAGGGCGCGCAGCAGCGGCGGGCCGCCGCGGCGGCGTCGCTGGAGAAGCTGCGGCCCGGCGACGTGATCGTGGTCCCGACCGGGAAGTACGCGGGCCTCGCCGTGGTCCTCGACCCCGGCCTCGACGAAGGGCACGACGGGCCGCGACCGTTCGTGCTGACCGCGGACCGGCAGGCGCGGCGCCTCGCGTCGATCGACTTCCCGACGCCGGTCTCGCCGGTGGAGCGCATGCGCATCCCGCGCTCGTTCAACGCCCGCAACCCGCAGTCGCGCCGTGACCTGGCGTCGGCGCTGCGCACCAAGGCCGGGCACATCGAGCCGTCGCGGCCGCGGCGGGGGCGCGCGGCGGCCGCCGACGACCCGGAGATCACCCGGCTGCGGGCGGCGATCCGGCAGCACCCGTGCCACGGCTGCGACGACCGCGAGGACCACGCGCGCTGGGCGGAGCGCTACTACCGGCTGCTGCGCGACACCGAGCAGCTGGAGCGGCGCATGAAGGGCCGCACCCACACGATCGCGCGTACCTTCGACCGGGTCTGCGCGATGCTGACCGACCTCGGCTACCTGTCCGGTGACACGGTGACCGACGACGGCCGCAGGCTCGCCCGCATCTACGCCGAACTCGACCTGCTCACCGCGGAATGCCTGCGCGAGGGCCTGTGGAACGACCTCACGCCCGCCGAACTGGCGGCGTGCGCCTCGGCCCTGGTCTTCGAGGCACGTATGCCGGACGACGCGTTGGCGCCGAAACTGCCGGGCGGTGCGGCGAAGTCGGCGCTGGCCGAAATGGTGCGGCTGTGGGGACACCTCGACGCCCTGGAGGAGCGCCACCACCTCGACTTCCTGCGCGAGCCGGACCTCGGCTTCGCCTGGACCGCTTACAACTGGGCCTCGGGGCGGCGGCTGGACGCGGTACTCGGCGAATCCGACATGCCGGCGGGCGACTTCGTACGGTGGATGAAGCAACTTGTCGATGTCCTGGGCCAGATCGCGGATGCCGCACCCGAGAACAGCGGCGTCCGCACCACCGCCCGCAAGGCAGTCGAAGCGGTACGCCGCGGCGTCGTCGCCTACTCGTCCGTGAACTGACGCCCCCAGCGCGACAGCCGAGGCGCCACCGCAGCGCCGACGTCACGCCACCGCGGGGCGTGGTCGTCGGGGACCCCCGGGGACGCGAAGTGGAAGGGCACACCCAGATGGTCGGCCGGCGCCCGGCCGGCCTCGGCGGCGGGGCCGGCGGGCGAGGGCACGTCCCGGCGCTGGTAAACGATCGCCAAGCCGCGCTCCTCGGACGGGTCGTCGAGGACGGCGAGCAGGACGACGAACCAGTCGTGGACAGTGTCGCCGTCCCACCCCGCTTCGACCGCGACAACCCGCCCCGCGAAGGGTGCGACCCGCCCGTCTGCTGCGTCATCCGCCATGCGTCGAACCTAGTTACGGTCGATCGCGTGGTGCGGCAATTCTTGGCTCCTGCCGACGGGTTCCGGGTCGGGTGACGTTGCCGGCAGCCGGGGCCACCGTCCGCTAGCCGGAGGCTGCCGCCAGGACGGCTGCGGTGACGCTCATGGCGAGCGGCGGGACCAGCCACCATGCGGTCGGCAACCTGCGGTGGCCGGGCCACGCCACGATGACCGCCGACAGGGCGCTCGCCGCGATCGTGCACACGCAGGCCGCGCCGATGCCCGCGTACGCGCCGTCGTCCCAGGGACCGGCCGGGCGGACGGCGAATGCCGTGTACAGGCAGGCTGCTGCGAACAGTTGCAGCAGCGCCGCCGGGACACCGACGATCCACCGCACCGCCCGCGCGTCCTCGGGAGGGATCGACTCCGGCACCGGCGGCTCCCTACCACTGGCCGGGCTGGTAGGCCCCCGCAGGCTGACGGGTGATCAGGTTCATGCGGTTGTAGGCGTTGATCAGCGCGATCAGCGAGACCAGGGCGGCGAGTTGGTCCTCGTCGTAGTGCTTGGCGGCGTTCCCCCAGGCCTCGTCGGTGACGCCGCCCGCGGCGTCCGCGGTGCGGGTGCCCTGCTCGGTCAGCTCCAGTGCGGCCCGCTCCGCGTCGGTGAAGACCGTGGCCTCGCGCCAGGCGGCCACGAGGTTCAGGCGCGGCCAGGACTCGCCGGCGTGCGCGGCGTCCTTGGCGTGCATGTCGGTGCACATGCCGCAGCCGTTGATCTGGCTGGCCCGGAGCTTCACCAGTTCCTGCGTGGCCATCGGCAGCGTGGAGTCGGAGAGGACCTTGCCCGCCGAGTTGATGTACCGAGCGAACTTCGAGGCGACGGGGTTTCCGTAGTAGTTGATGCGGGCTTCCATGGTGCTCTCCTCGCGTGGTGTTCGGTGTGTTCTCGAAGCACTGACGCAGGCGGGCAGGCGGACGTGACAGGTCGACGAAAAATGATCAGGGGGATCTGCCGGCCCCGGACCCCGGCACGCCCCGCGGCGGGGGCGCGGGCCACCTGCTATTTGCGGCAGATGGTGAGGTTCGGGGCTCCGGTCGGGCCGAACTGTCGGCAAGTCGGCGCGGGGGTCGGGCGGTTGGGCGCCGGCGGCCGCGACGGCAGGGTGAGCGTCACGTTCTCGCAGCGGGGGACCCCGACGCGTCCGGCCGGCTGCCCGGAGCACTCGACGCGCACGACGCCGTTGTCCACCACGATGCGCGTCGGCTCGACGATGATCGTCGGCCTCGGCCGCGGCGTCTTCGGCGGCGTGGGCTTGGGCGGCTTCGGCGGCGGAGTCGCCTTGGGGGGCGGCGCCGGTGCCGCGGGAGGAGGCGGCGTCGGGCTCGGCTGCGGAGGCGTCGGCGTGGGCTTGGGCGGCGGGGCCTTGGGAGGCTGCGGCTTCGGCGGCGGAGGGGGCGTCGGCGGAACCGGCGTCGGCTGTACGGGCGGTGGCGGTGGTGGCGGCGGGGGCACAGGCTTCGGCGGCGCCAGGGTCGCCGCCGCCGGGGCGGGGACGGCGGGCGCGGCGACCGGCTTCTTGCCGGCCTCCGGCTGGTGGGTGAGGGCCCAGGCCAGCGCCGCGGCCGCGGCGACCGCCGCACCGGCGATCAGCGAGGCCTTGACCATGGTCTTGCTGCCCTCGCCCGCTCCCGCGCCGGCGCCGCCCGACGAACCCCCGCTGCCGGCAGCTCCCGCTCCCGCGGCCTCGCCGACCGAGCCGCTGCCGGCTGCCGCGCCGCCGGCGGCGACGGTGCCGCCCGCGACGGCCGCGCCCACGGCCGCCGCCGCGGCGGCGGCCGTCGCGAGGTACGCCAGCGCCGCGGCACCCAACAGGCCCTCGGCGGCGACGCGCATGCACGTACTGACACTGGCGAGTTCGAGGCACGCCGCGCGGCAGCGGTCGCACTCGTCGAGGTGTGCGCGCACGTTGTTCTCGGCGCGGTCGCCGAGGCTGTTGCGGACGTACGCGCCGTAGTTCTTCGCGAACGGGCGGCACTCCTTGGGGAGTCCGTTCTCGACGTACACCTTGAGGTACGCCTCGCGCAGACCGTCCCGCGCCCGCTCCTTCAGCTTGGAGAGCGCGTTCGGGCTGACGCCGAGCAGCGGGGCCACGCGGTCGCGCGGCTCCCGCTCGACCTCGGTGTACCAGAGCACCGCCTGCCAGCGTTCCGGGAGTTCCTGGAACGCCTTGGCGGCCAGGTTGCGGTCGGTCGCGGCGACCGCGGGGTCTTCGGGCTCGCCGCTGGGGCCGGCTTCGTAGGCCGCCACGTCGTCGGTGAGCAGGACGCGCCTCTCGTTGCGGGCCCAGTCGCCCGCCACGCGCCTCACGGTCGTGAGGAGGTAGGGGCGGCATGCCTCGCGCGGTCCGTGGCCGGAGCGCAGGGCGTGCAGCGTGCGGGTGAAGGTCTCGCCGACGAGGTCCTCGGCGTTCTCTCGGGTGCGGGTGCACAGCCGGGCGAGCCTGCGTACCGCGTCCACGTGGCGCTGGTAGAGGACTTCGTACGCGGCGTCGTCGCCCTCGCGTACGCGGTCGGCCAGGTAGGCGTCGGACGGGCCGTCGTCGCCGCGTCCGTCCGCGCCCTGGTGGTCGCCTCCCGCGCCGCCGTCGCCGGGGCCGGGGCGCGCCGGGCCGGTCGGCTCGGGGCCGGCCAGCGGCGCGCCCAGGGGGCCGCGGGGTGCGGGCGTGCCGGGGGAGCCTGCGGGGTTCGGCGGGCCAGTCGGCCCGACGGCGGCCGGGACGGGACCGGACGCTGCGGCGTCGGGCGTCCCGGCACCGGGCGCGCCGGCTCGGGGCGGCTCGTGCCCCCGCGGAGCCGGGAACGGGCCTCGGCGGTGCAGCGCGGTGCGTTGTCCGGGGAGGACGGGGCCCTGCGGCGGTCCGGCGTTGCGGCCCTGTCCCGGGACCCACGGGCCGTCGCCGCCGGGTGCGGCCGCGGCGGGGTCCACTGGTGCGGGGTCGGTCGGCGGGTCCGATGGCTGCCGGTCGGGACCGGAGGCCGAAGGGTCGTCCTCGCGTGACACCCGTGACCCCCTTGAGCGGTGCTCTTCGCCTCTGTCGTCAGCATCGTGGCGATCTCGGCGGCATCTGTCCAGATCGTCAGGGGGCGTACGCAGTGGGGGTGGTGCACTCCGGCGCGCGTGGTGCAGAGGGGGCGCGGGGACGAATCACCCGCGCCCGCCCCGGTTTTGGCGGCACCAAGGCCGTGACGCTGCGTCATGGGGTGCGTCGCAGACCCCATGGGGCGCGCGGGGCGGCGGGTGCGGGGGCGGCCCGGCGACGGGGGAACTGTGGTGGTCGGGCGGGGCGAACGGGAGGGAGCCGAACCGGTGGGAGCGATGCGGGCGGCGCGGGAGGAGGGGAGGGCGGGGGAGGGGGAGCGGAAGGCGGCAGAGGGGGAGGTGCGCATGGGGGAGAGGGCCTTGCGGTCGGTGCGGGTGGCACGGGTGGCACGGGCAGTGCAGGCGGAACAGGTGGTGCGGGTCGTGCTGAACACGTTCAACTCCCCTGGGGCGTACCGGGCTCGACGGCGAGCCGGACGTGCGGGCGTGGGACTGCCGGGACGGTTCCAGGGGCGCCGTGCACCCCGGACAGAGGGTCGACGGGGGCGCGGCAGAGCCGGTCGAGGCGGTCCTCGAGCGCGGGTTCGTCGCCGTCGACCAGGGCCATCAGGCGGCCCGCGGGGACGGCGTGCACGTCTTCCTGCAGCGCCCGCTCCATGTGGCGCGCGGTCAGCAGGAGGTGCCGCAGGTGCGACCAGAACCGGGATTCGGCGACTTCCAGCTGCACGACGACGAGGCGCGTGTGCTCACCGGCGCCGATGCGGTCCTGGAGTCGCCGCTGCAGGAGCGCGGCGGACGGGAGTTCGGTGAGCGGATCGGTGCCGGGCGGCAGCGTCCCGGGCGCGGTGGATCGCGCGCGGGCGCCGACGTACGCCTGCACCACCGGCGCGGGCGCCGGGTACGCCAGCGCGCACAGGAACAGCGCGTCCAGCTCGGCGAGCGCCACGTCCAGCGGGATCTCGGCGGCGGCCCGGTCGCGGCCCAGCGCGATGCAGGCCGAACGCACATGTCCGGTCGTCACGAACGACTCGATGCACAGCTCCACTGCGGCGCTGTGCCATTCGACGCGGGAGGGCCAGCCGGCCCTTCGCGTCACACGGTGCCACTCGCCCCGCAGCCAGTCGGGGTCGGCGGTCGATGCGATGTCACACTCGGTACCCATGCCAAGGGAGACCGGGGTCCCTCGGAGAAGTGACGCGACTTCCGAGTAATATTTGGTGTGACCTGGATCACATACGGGCCGCGCGCCGGGCGCGCAGCCAGGTGACCCTTTCGGGTAGCGCTTTTACCTTGCCGTGACCGCCCTCAGCGGCGCTCCGCCAGCACCGCCACAAGGCGCTGCACCGAGCCGCCGAGGCCCCAGCGGTCGGCGAGCGCGCGCAGCGCGTCGGGGTCCCGGGGCGCGCGGGGGAGCGCGACGGGCAGATCGTCCGGAAGCGGAACATCGCGGACTACCTGCACGACCCCGGGGGCGACGTCCAGGTAGTCGGCGGCGGCGACCAGGTTGCGGCGGCGCGCGGGGGTGAGCGACGAGGCGGGGTCCTCGGCGGCCCGCCGTACGCCCGCCAGGTCGCCGAACTCGCCGATCAGCTGGGCGGCGGTCTTCTCGCCGATGCCCTTCACGCCGGGCAGCCCGTCGCTCGCGTCGCCGCGCAGGGTGGCGAAGTCGGCGTACCTGGACGCCGGCACGCCGTACCGCGCCAACACCGCCGCCTCGTCGATCACGTCCACGACGCCCACCCCTTTGACGGGGTAGAGCACGCTCACCGCGCGCTTGTCGTCGACCAACTGGAAGAGGTCCCGGTCGCCGGTGACGATCTGCACGGGTGTCGCCGCCGCGGTCGCCAGCGTGCCGATCACGTCGTCCGCCTCGAAGCCCGGCGACCCGACGCGCGTGATGCCGAACGCGGCGAGCACGTCCTCGATGACGGGCACCTGCGGGGACAGGGTGTCGGGCACCTCCTCCTCGTCGGGCGCGTCGCCCTCGACGACCTCCGCGACGCGGTGCGCCTTGTAGGAGGGGATCGCGTCGACCCGGAACTGCGGGCGCCAGTCGTCGTCCCAGCACGCCACGAGCGCGTCGGGGCCGTGGTCGGAGACGAGGCGCGAGATGAAGTCCAGCAGGCCGCGCACCGCGTTGACCGGGGTGCCGTCCGGCGCCTTCACCGAATCGGGCACACCGAAGTAGGCGCGGAAGTAGAGCGACGCGGTATCGAGAAGCATCAGTTGTCCAGGCACGAGCCCCATCGTGCCGTACGCCGGTGTCACGGCACGGAGATCGGCCGCCTGATCAGGGGGTGTCGTCGGCTGCGCCGAGGCCGGACACGCCCAGGCCGAACATGCCGAGGCATGCGTCGAGTCCGTGGACCTCCACGGGTACCGTGCGATGCGCTTCCCAGGCGTCGCGGTCGATGCGTACGCGCCGCAGCATCCGCGCGCGCCCGTCCGCCGCCGCGTGGACCTCGAGGCCGTCGTCCGCGTACCCCAGCTTGCGCGACACCCCCAGCGACGCCGGGTTGTCGGTGAACGCCGACGACACCGCCCACTCCGCGCCGAGGCCCTCGAACGCCAGGTGCAGCACCGCCGCGCGCATCTCCGCGCCCAACCCCCGGCCCTGCCGGCCCCGCTCGATCCACGAACCCGACGAGACCTCGCGCCGTGTGACGAACTGTTCGCCGCTCAGATCCTGCGCGCCGACCGGCAGGCCCTCGTGGAACACCACCAGGTCGAGCGTCCAGTCCTCGGGCGTCCAACTCGCCCACTGCCGCCAGTGGTGTTGCAGCGCCGAGCGCGAGCGGTCCGGCTCCGGGACGGTGGACCACGGCATGGCGAAGGGCATGTACTCCGGGTCGTGGACGCCCCGCGCGACCGCCGCGAACAGGGCGTCGAAGTCCTCGAGGCGGGGGAGCCGCAACTCCAGGCGCGGGGTGGTCACGCGCAGTCCGAACAGCGGCCAGTGGTCCGTGATCATGTCTGATTCTGGCTTACGCGCGGGCATGCCGACGAACGAATTCGCCCCCGTACGAACCCGTTCCGTGGACCGGACGCGGCGTCAGACCGCGAACTCGTCCAAGACCTCCTGCAACGTGTCGCGCACGCCGAGGATGTCGATGAGGCCGGTCATGCGCAGTGTTGCCCGCACATGCCGGTCGGGTGCGGCGAGGCGGAGTCCGCCCCCGCACGCGTGCATTGCCTTGAAGGCGTCGATCAGCACGCCGAGTCCGACCGAGTCACAAAACGTCAGCGCCGTGGCGTCGACGACCACGCGGCGGCACCCGCCGTCGATCAGATCGATCAGCGTGCGGTGCAGCAGCGGAGCGTTGTGGAGATCGAGCTCGCCGTGCAGATGGACAACCGCGCACCCGCGCCAGATTGTGACCCCGGTGACGGGGTGTTCCTGACCGAGCATGCCGAGCCGCGCGACCATGGCCTCGACCTTTCCGTGGTCGGGACGGGATTGGAACCTCACGGCGCCGAATGCATTCTGGGGCATCCGGAGCGTCCGTGGCACCCTTTCGGGCGCGCGTCTTGCGCGGGACCGGGTGGATCGCGGGCGGCTTGGCCGGATAAAGCCGGTTTCAACGCTGATCGGTTTCCGAAAAACCGGGCATACCAACCGCGCTGACGGGTGATCAGTCGATGATCGCTTTACCGGCAGTCACCCGAAAGGGTGAATGTGTGTGGGTGTGCGTACGCCCGTGAACGCACCGGCGCTGCGCCCCGGCGTGCGTGCGGCGCTACAGGAACGTGTGCCCCTCGCCCCGGTACGTCGGCACCGTCCCGACGACCCGGTCACCCTCCACCAGGTGCAGCGCGTCGAACCGTTCGCACAACTCGCCGGCCTTCGCGTGCCGGAACCACACGCGGTCCCCGATCAGCAGGTCGTCGGCGGCACTCCCGCGCAGCGGCGTCTGCACCTCGCCCGCGCCCTCCTGCGGGTCGTACGCCAGCCCCGGCGGCAGGTACGGCTGCGGCAGCCGGTCCCGCCCCGCGGCGCCCGAGGCGGGGTAGCCGCCGCCCAGCACGGACACCCAGCCGACCCCCGGCCGCCGGACCACCGGCAGCGCGAACAGCGCCGCGGGGCGGCCCCGGAAGCTGGTGTAGTCGTCGAACAGCCGCGGCTGGAACAGCCCCGACCCCGCGGCGACCTCGGTGATGCACGCCTCTGCGGCGGTGCGCTCCACGCTCCCGGTGCCGCCGCCGTTGACGAACTCCAGGTCGGCCACCGCGCGTACGGCCCGCACGATGTCCGCGCGGCGCGCGGCCAGTTCGGCCCCGGCGCGGGCCTGCATGAACCGGATGGCCCGACCGTACAGCGCACGGCCGTGGGGAGCGTCGCCGACACCGGCGATCTGGGCCTCGTAGGCCATCAGCCCGACGAGGTGGAACTGCGGGCGCTTGGCGACCTGTTCGGCGACGTCGGCCACCTGCTCCGGGGTGTGCAGCGGCGAGCGGTGCGCGCCCACGCGGATGCGCCCGCCGAACACCTGCCACGAGCAGTCGATGTCGACACACACGCGGATGCGCTCGGTGCCGTCGCCGCGCACGCGGTCGATGTAGTCCAACTGCGCGACGTCGTCGACCATCACCGTGACGCGCGCGGCGGCCACCGGGTCGGCGGCGAGGCGCGCGTACGCCTCCCGGTCCGTCGACGGGTACGCCACGAGCACGTCCTCGACGCCTTCCGCGGCCAGCCACAGGGCCTCCGGCAGGGTGAAGGCCATGACGCCCGCGAAGCCGTCGGCCGCCAGCACCTCGCGCAGGAGGGGGAGGCAGCGCACGGACTTGCTGGCGACGCGGATCGGCGTACCGCCCGCGCGCCGCACGAGGTCCGCGGCGTTCGCCCGGAACGCGTCGAGGTCGACGATCGCGAAGGGCGCGTCGAGGTCCGCGGTGGCGCGGTCGTAGCGCGCCCGGTCGTCGGACGGGTGGTGGGCGGCGCGCGCGGCGGTGAGACTGGCCATGCCCCGCAGCCTGCCAGATTCGGTTACCGGGCGGTAGAACGGTGCGGGCGCGAGGTCTCGTCTCCGAGCTCCTGCCGGCCCCGCGGGGCGGTCGCGTGGTCTGGGCCTTGACGGCCCTCCCAGGCCGCTGTCTTACGGCCGCTTGGGTGCGGCCGCTTGCCGTTTTGGGCCTTGACGGCCCTGCCGCAGCTCGACCCAGGCCGAGCTGCGGCACCAGGGCGGTCCGACCAGGGTTTTGCAGGCACCCCTCAGAAGAGATGAGGGTGATCGGAGCGGTTGGGGGAGCGAAGAAGTTGCGGCGTTGGAGTGGGAGTGAGTGTGGCCGCGCTGCGCTGCGCGGCGCCGGGAAGGCCGCCCGCAAGCGGAGTGCCGGATTCCTGCACATGGCGGCGGCCGTCGCCCGCCCGTGACAGGGTGCTCATGATCGACAGACGGTCGACGCCCTCGGGTCCGTGCCCCGCATCCAACCCGAGGCGAACCAAGGCCCGGCCCGGAAGGCGGACCCATGCACGTGCGAGCCCTCGACCTGATCGACCGCGTCCTGGACGCGGGCAGCTTCACGGCCTGGACCGGGAAACTGCCCGAGCCGGACGGCATCGAGGCGGGGTACGCCGACGAACTCCGCGCCGCCCGGGACCGCACCGGATTGGACGAGGCCCTGGTGACCGGAGAGGGCCGCATCCACGGGCGGCGCGTCGCCGTCGTCGCGTGCGAGTTCGCGTTCCTCGCCGGATCGATCGGCGTCGCGGCGGCCGAACGCCTGGTCCGCGCCGTCGAACGCGCGAGCGCCGAACGCCTGCCGCTCGTGGCCTCGCCCACCTCCGGCGGCACGCGCATGCAGGAGGGCACCGTGGCCTTCCTGCAGATGGTGAAGATCTCGGCGGCGGTCGCGGCACACAAGGCGGCGGGGCTGCCGTACCTCGTCTACCTGCGCCACCCGACTACCGGAGGGGTCTTCGCGTCCTGGGGGTCTCTTGGACACGTCACCGCAGCGCAGCCCGGCGCGCTGATCGGGTTCCTCGGCCCGCGGGTGTTCGAGGCGCTGAACGGCGAGCCCTTCCCGTCCGGCGTGCAGGTGTCGGAGAACCTGTACGAACACGGCCTGATCGACGCCGTCGTGCCTCCGGAGCAACTGCGCGACGTGGCCGCACGCGTTCTCGAAGTCCTCGACACTCGGCCGGTCGACGGTGCGGCTGTGCCTGAGGCCGGTGCCGGTGTCAGCGCTGGTGCTGGTGCTGGTGCTGGTACTGCTGTTGCGGTCGGTGTCGGTGTCGGTGTCGAGGTTGAGGCCGAGGTCGGCCAGCCGGACAGCTCCGCATGGGAGAGCGTGCGCCGCTCCCGCGACCCGGAGCGCCCGGGGCTGCGTACGCTCCTGCGACACGGTGCCCGGAGCGTCACGCCGCTGCGGGGTACCGGCGAGGGCGAGAGCGAGCCGTCGCTGCGCCTTGCGCTCGCCCGGTTCGGTGCGCAGGGGTCGCCGGGAGCGCCGTGCGTCGTCCTCGGCCAGGACCGTACGCGGCAGAGCGAGTACGGCCCCTTCGGACCCGCCGGACTGCGCCAGGCCCGGCGCGGCATGCGGCTGGCCGCGGAACTCGGCCTGCCGCTGGTGACCGTGATCGACACGGCGGGCGCGGCGTTGTCCGCGGATGCCGAACAAGGGGGCCTTGCCGGGGAGATCGCCCGCTGCCTCACGGAACTCGTGATGCTGTCCGCACCGACGGTGTGCCTGCTGCTCGGGCAGGGGGCCGGCGGCGGAGCACTCGCGCTGCTGCCCGCGGACCGGGTGCTGTGCGCGCGGCACGGCTGGCTGTCGCCGCTGCCGCCCGAAGGGGCGTCCGCGCTGCTGTTCCGTACCACCGACCGCGCCGCCGAGATCGCCGACCGGCAGGGCATCCGCTCCGCCGACCTGCTCGCGAACGGCATCGTCGACCGGGTCGTCCCCGAACTCCCGGACGCCGCGGCCGAACCCGAGGCGTTCGTGCAACGCGTCGCGGCCGCGCTGGAGGACGAACTCACCGCGCTGCGCGGGGTGGACCCCGCCGCGCGGATCGCCCGCCGCCTGGACCGGTACCGGATGCTCGGCCTGCCGGACGGGTACGTGCCGGGCGCTCACTCGTACGAGTGAGTTGCCGCCGATCGGCACACGGCAACTCTCAAGCTGCCTAGCCTGATTCACGTTCGGGGACCGGGCTCCACACGCCCGGCCCGCGCCGCGAAGGCGGCCGACGACACTTGATCGCACCAGTCGTCCGCCCCGCAGGCCGCCGCCCCGGACGGGATGCCGCGCGTGGCCCAGTGGTCAAGCCCCGCGCGGCATCCCCGTGTGGCGTTGTGGGGTCGTGGTGTGCGTCGTGGCGTTGAGGTGTGGTGGGGCGTCGTGAAATGGCGTCTCTGAGTGGCTTCTGTGTGTGGTGCCCCTGTGCGGTCCCCTTTGTGGAATCCCTGCGGACGGGGCGCCCGCTCCGCACGGTCTAGGGTCGAGGTGTGGACTTCACCGGCAAGAGCATCCCCGACCCCGGCTTCTCCGGCGACGACGGCACCGCCGATGCCGCACTGACGGCGGCCCTTGCCGACACCTCGCCGCGGCCCGAGGACGTCCTCGCCGCCCTCGCGGGAGCCCGCCTGCTGGTCCCGGTGGTCGCGATCCTCGGCGAACTGGAGGACACCGCGCCGGGCGAGCTCAAGCGCGAGAAGTCCAGCGACATGGCGGTCCCCACGATTGCGGGACCTTCCGGCCGCAAGGCGCTCCCCGCGTTCACCTCGACGGACGCCCTCGCCCGCTGGCGCCCGGACGCGCGCCCGGTCCCCGTCGACGCCCGTCGCGCGGCGCTGGCCACGTACGCGGAGGGTGCCGACACCCTGCTGCTGGACCTGGCCGGGCCTGTCCCGTACGAGATCACCGGGCCGGCCCTCCGTGCGCTCGCCGAGGGCCGCGAACTCCTGCCGCCGCACCGCGACGACACGGTCCGCGAAGCGGTCCGCGCCGCGGCTGCGGAGGAACCGGCCGTCAGCGCCGCGTACCTCACCGAGGGCGCGACGTCCGATCTCCTGCTGACGCTCGCGTCGAACGCCTCCCCGGCGGACATCACTGCCGCGGCCCGCCGCATCGCCACGCGGCTGGCGGAAGCTGAGGCGCTGCGCGCACGGCTTACCCGGGGGCTGGACCTGGCTCTGCTGGCGGAGTCGGTTACGCCGCCGGGTGCGCCGTTGTACGTGCGGGGGGCGTGAGGGGCTGCGGGGGGAGGGACGCCAGGGTTCGGCGGGCGTGCGTTGTCTGGGGGCCTGGTTCTGTTGGCGGAGTCGGGTTACGTCACGGACGATGCCGCTGTATGCGCGGGGGACGTTACGGGGCCCTGTCGGCGAACCGGTACTCGGGCGGTTGGGGCGCGGACGTCTGAGCATGCGCAGGGTGGGCTGTTCCGTCGTTGGTCCGGAGTTGGTCGGCCCTTGGTGGGGGTGGGCGCTTTTGTTTGAGTGCGGCCGAAGCACCCATTTTCGTGACTGCGCTCGTTCCTCGCTCCGTCACGAAAATGTGCACTCCGACCGCTGACTTTCCTGCACCTCCACTCGCTTCGCTCGCTCCGGCGCAGGAAAATCTGACTGGCGGCCTCCGGCCGCTCTCCTCGCTGCGCTCGTCGATCACACGGGGAGAACCGCCGCCCCGGGGGGGGGGGCGGTTGGCTGTGGGGTGGGGCGCCGGCTGGGGGCGGGGGTGGAACGTTGGGGGCGCGTTGTTGCGCGGGTGGTGCGGCCGGCGTTGTTGGGGGCTAGCGGTAGACCGGGCCGGTGAACTTTTCGCCGGGGCCCTTGCCGGGGTCGTCGGGGATCAGGGATGCCTCGCGGAAAGCGAGTTGCAGGGAGCGGAGGCCGTCGCGCAGGGGGCCCGCGTGTTGTGAGCCAAGTTCGGGGGCGCCGGCGGTGACCAGGCCGGCCAGTGCGGTGATGAGCTTGCGGGCCTCGTCGAGGTCCTTGTGCTTGTCGCCGTCCTCGGCGAGGCCGAGCTTGACCGCGGACGCGCTCATCAGGTGCACGGCGAGGGTGGTGATCACCTCCATCGCCGAGACGTCGGCGATGTCGCGGGTCATGGTGTCCAGGTCGTCCGCACCGGACTCCGTCGGCGCCGTCGTGCCGGGGGTCTGGTCTGCGGGATGTGCGCTGTCGGTCATGCGACCCAGTGTCGGGTATGCGGGGCGCCCGGCCGGACGCGGCCCGGTCGATGCGGGCCGATTCGGAGTGCGGGCCGGTCGTCGCGTACAGTGGTCCTCCGCAACACGCCGCCCGGTGTCCGGTTCGCCCTGCCGGGTGGTATTGTGGTGCGTCGACCGATCGGGCACGGAAGTGATGTGCTCGACACGCAAGCGGAGGCTCCGTCTCCCACCTGATCGACCTGGCGGTCGACGGGTCACGGTCCGGCGCGGATCACCTCGGTGGTCCGAGGCGTGGTCTTCCCGTTCGGGAAGAAGCACGCCGGTCGTCGGTGTTATGGAGCCTCGCATGCGTCCCATGCGGGGCTTTTCGCATGTCGGGCTCGGAATCGGGCCCGTCGTGCAAGGAGACCCGCACGGTTGACGGTGAGGAGTTACGTGGCCGCGGGACGGAACCGCCGACCACTTCAGGAATCGAGGAGGCCCCATCAGCGCCGAGCCCCGCATCAACGACCGGATTCGCGTCCCCGAGGTGCGACTCGTCGGTCCCAGCGGCGAGCAGGTCGGGATCGTTCCGCTTGCCAAGGCCCTGGAGCTTGCCCAGGAGTACGACCTCGACCTCGTCGAGGTCGCGGCCAACGCCAGGCCGCCCGTGTGCAAGCTCATGGACTACGGCAAGTTCAAGTACGAGTCGGCCATGAAGGCCCGTGAAGCGCGCAAGAACCAGGCGCACACGGTCATCAAGGAGATGAAGCTCCGGCCGAAGATCGACCCGCACGACTACGAGACCAAGAAGGGTCACGTCGAGCGGTTCCTGAAGCAGGGCGACAAGGTCAAGATCACCATCATGTTCCGTGGTCGCGAGCAGTCCCGCCCCGAGCTGGGCTTCCGACTGCTGAAGCGCCTCTCGGAGGACGTCCAGGAGCTGGGCTTCGTCGAGTCCAGCCCGAAGCAGGACGGCCGCAACATGATCATGGTTCTCGGTCCGCACAAGAAGAAGACCGAGGCCATGGCCGAGGCTCGTGAGGCCCAGGCCGCCCGCAAGGACGCGCGCCGTGGCTACGAGCAGGGCACGGCCCCGGCCGAGGGCGGCGCCGAGGCCGAGGAGACCGTGGTCGAGGAGACCGTCGCGACACCTGCTGCGACCCCCGCGGACGAGGGCTGACCCCCGGTCGATCCGCGACCCCAAGTTCCACACACATCTGTGCCTGCCCGGCGGGATGCCGGGCAGGCACGGCACGACGAGGAGACAGCGGCGACATGCCGAAGAACAAGACGCACAGTGGTGCCAGCAAGCGCTTCAAGATCACCGGCTCCGGCAAGGTGCTCCGCCAGCGCGCCGGTCGCCGTCACCTGCTCGAGCACAAGCCCTCGACGCTGACCCGCCGCCTCGCGGGCACGGTCGTCGCCGCCCCGGCCGACGCCAAGAAGATCAAGAAGCTGCTCGGCAAGTGAGCCACGTGCGCCTGCCCCCGCGAGCCTGACGGCGGCGCGGAGGCGGCGGGCGCCGGTCCCAGTCGTACCCCGGGTCGGGGTCACCACGCCCCGGTCTGAAGTCAAGGAGTTCATCAAGTGGCACGCGTCAAGCGGTCGGTCAACGCCCAGAAGAAGCGCCGCGTCATCCTGGAGCGCGCGAGCGGTTACCGCGGGCAGCGCTCGCGCCTGTACCGCAAGGCCAAGGAGCAGGTCACCCACTCCCTGGTCTACAACTACAACGACCGCAAGAAGCGCAAGGGCGACTTCCGTCAGCTGTGGATCCAGCGCATCAACGCCGCTGCCCGCCTGAACGGCATCACCTACAACCGCTTCATCCAGGGTCTGAAGGCCGCCAGCATCGAGGTGGACCGCAAGATGCTGGCCGAGCTCGCGGTCAACGACCCGACGGCGTTCGCCGCGCTGGTCGAGGTCGCGCAGAAGGCGCTTCCGGCGGACGTCAACGCGCCGAAGGAAGCCGCCTGATCTCTCGGGCATCCCGGTGGGTCTCCGCACCGGACGCCGCGGCCACGTGCCGCGGCGTCGGCGGAGGCCCATCGGTACATCCGGGGCCGGAACAGCCCGCCGCTGGCAGAACGCAGGAGGAACGGTCGCACCCATGGCGATTCCCGAGCTGACCTCCACCCGCTCACCCCGCGTGGTGGCGGCCCGGCGGCTCGCCAAGCGGGCGTTCCGGGCCGGTGAGCGGCGTTTCCTCGCGGAGGGCCCGCAGGCCGTACGCGAGGCCGTGGCCCGGCCGGGCACCGCCGTCGAGGTGTACGCCACCGCCGAGACCGCCGAGCGCTACCCCGACATCGTGGCCGCCGCGGAGGCGTCCGGCGTCCCCGTGCTGCGGGCGAGCGCCGAGGTCGTCGCGGCCGTCAGCCAGACCGTCACGCCGCAGGGCATGGTCGCGCTGTGCCGGTTCGTCGACGTACCGCTCGCCGAGCTGACCGAGCCGCACGTGCCCGACCTGGTGGCGGTGCTCGCGCACGTACGCGACCCCGGCAACGCCGGAACGGTTCTGCGCGCCGCGGACGCGGCGGGTGCCGAGGCGGTCGTGCTGACCGACGCGTCCGTGGACCTGTACAACCCGAAGACCGTGCGGGCTTCGGTGGGGAGCCTGTTCCACCTCCCGGTCGTCGTGGCGGCTCGGGTCGAGGACACCGTCGCGCGGCTGCGCGCGGCCGGGCTGCGCATCCTGGCGGCCGACGGCGCGGGCGCCGCCGACCTGGACGACGAGTTGGACGCCGGCGGGCTCGACGGGCCGACGGCGTGGATTTTCGGCAACGAGGCATGGGGCCTCCCTGAGGAGATCCGCGCCCTCGCCGACGCGGTGGTGCGCGTCCCGATCCACGGGCGCGCGGAGAGTTTGAACCTGGCGACGGCCGCGGCCGTGTGCCTGTATGCGTCCGCGCGGGCGCAGCGCGGGAGTTCGGGCTGCCGGACGAAGCACGTCGGGTAGCGCGGGCGTGCGCCCGCGTACGCCACGGGCGCGCAAGGAAATGTGGCCGCGTGACTGTCGAGCCTCGCGGCCCGTTGGAGTAGTGTGACCGGCCCGGAGCATCTGCTTCATAGGGGTGTGCCATTCCGTGGGGGGCCCCGGAATGGTGCGACTCCTCGGCCGTGTGGGTCGGAAGGGGGCCGATGAACGTGGACGCGGATCCGTACGGACCGGACGCGCTGGCGGGGCTCGGCGCGGACGCGCTGCCCGACGGCCTGGTCATCGCCGACGCCGCCGGCGCGGTGTGCCTCTTCAACGCGGCGGCGCAGCGCATCACCGGCATCCGGGCCGAGGACGCGCTCGGCAAACACCTGGGCGACGCGCTGCCGTTGGAGGACATCGACGGCCGCCGCTGGTGGGTCTGCACCGACCCGTACGGAGGCCTGGGCATCCGCACCCGCCAGCCGGAGCGCAACCTCGTGCTGAACGGGCGCGAAGTGCTCGTCACCGCCTCCTACGTGCGCAGGAACGGTGCGAACTCCCCGGTGACACACGTCGTCGTCGCGTTGCGCTGTACGTCCGCGCGCCGCCGCGGCGAGCGCAACCACGCCGAACTGATCGCGACCGTCGCGCACGAGCTGCGGTCGCCGCTGACCAGCGTCAAGGGCTTCACCGCCACGCTGCTGCGCAAGTGGGAGCGCTTCACCGACGAGCAGAAGCGCCTGATGCTGGAGACCGTCGACGCCGACGCGGACCGCGTCACCCGGCTGATCACCGAGCTGCTCGACATCTCCCGCATCGACTCCGGACGCCTGCAACTGCACCGCGAGGTGGTCGACCTGCGCGAGGCGGTCGACCGGCACGTACGCGCGCAGATCGCCTCCGGGCAGCCGGAGGACCGTTTCCGCGTGCGCTGCGACGAACCGCTCCCGCAGACGTGGATGGACCGCGACAAGCTCGACCAGATCCTCGGCAACCTCCTGGAAAACGCCGTGCGCCACGGCGCCGGAGCCGTCACCATCGAAATGGTCAGGACCCGCTTCGGCCCGGACGAGGGGCCCGAGGCCGGCGAGGTTCCCGACGGGCGCCGCCGCGCCGGTGCCGGAGCCGCGGCCGACGGCGGCACCGCGGAAGTCGGTGACGAAGGGACGGAGATCACGGTGAGCGACGAGGGCCCGGGTATCCCGGACGAGTTGCTCGGCCGCGTCTTCACGCGCTTCTGGCGCGGCAACCGCCGCGGCGGCACCGGCCTGGGGCTGTACATCGTGAAGGGCCTCGTCGAGGCGCACGGCGGCACGATCGACGTCGGCCGCGCGGCGTGCGGCGGTGCCAGGTTCCGATTTCGCCTGCCCGCGGGCATGCCGGACGTTCTGGCCTGACCGCGGGCGGTTCCAGGTACGCGGCCCAAACCACCTAGACTCGACCCGTCGCCCCGTACTCTCCCGCGGCCCGACGCCGCGAAGCCGGAGTATGAGGCCGCCCGGCTTCGACCGGAGACCCCGCGGGCGAGCATCCCTACAGGAGCACTGGAATCAGATGTCGGCACCGAACAAGTCGTACGACCCGGTCGAGGTGGAGTCGCTGAAACCGGAGGAGGTCGACAAGGCGCGCGATGCGGCACTCGCCGCGTTCGCCGCCGCCGGCGATCTCGACGCCCTCCACGAGGCGAAGATCGCGCACACCGGCGACCGCTCTCCGCTCGCGCTGGCCAACCGCGAGATCGGCGCGCTGCCACCGCACGCGAAGGCCGAGGCCGGCAAGCGCGTGGGCCAGGCCCGCGGCGCGGTCAACCAGGCGCTCGCCGCCCGCCGGGCGGAGCTCGAGGCGGAGCGCGACGCGCGCGTCCTCGTCGAGGAGACCGTCGACGTCACGCTGCCGTGGGACCGCGCCCAGCGCGGCGCGCGGCACCCGCTGACGACCCTCGCGGAGCGCGTCGGCGACGTCTTCGTCGCGATGGGCTACGAGGTCGCCGAGGGCCCCGAGGTCGAGGCCGAGTGGTACAACTTCGACGCCCTCAACATCGCTCCGGACCACCCCGCCCGCACGATGCAGGACACCTTCTTCGTGCAGGCCGCCGACGGCACCGCGGACTCGGGCGTCGTGCTGCGCACCCACACCTCGCCGGTGCAGATCCGCACCATGCTCACGCGCACGCCGCCGATCTACGTGATCTGCCCGGGCCGCGTCTACCGCACCGACGAGCTCGACGCCACGCACACCCCGGTGTTCGGCCAGGTCGAGGGCCTCGCCGTCGACAAGGGCCTGACCATGGCGCATCTCAAGGGCACCCTGGACCACTTCGCGTCCTCGATGTTCGGCGAGGGCATCGTGACGCGCATGCGCCCGTCGTACTTCCCCTTCACCGAGCCGTCGGCCGAGGTCGACCTCCAGTGCTTCGTGTGCCGCGGCGCGTCGGTGGGCGACCCCGACAACCCGTGCCGCACCTGCCGGTCCGAGGGCTGGATCGAGTGGGGCGGCTGCGGCATGGTCAACCCGCGGGTGCTCGTCGCGTGCGGCATCGACCCGGGTGAGTACAGCGGTTTCGCCTTCGGCATGGGACTGGAACGCACGCTGATGTTCCGTCACAACGTCGAGGACATGCGGGACATGGTCGAGGGTGACGTGCGCTTCACCCTTCCGTTCGGGATGGAGATCTGATGCGGGTCCCGCTTTCTTGGCTGCGGGAGTACGTCGACCTGCCGGCCGGGGCCTCCGGCCGCGACGTCGCGGCCAAGCTCGTCGGCCTCGGCCTCGAGGTCGAGACGGTCGACCAGCTCGGCAGCGACCTCAAGGGGCCGCTCGTCGTCGGCCAGGTCCTGGAGATCGAGGAGCTGGAGGGCTTCAAGAAGCCGATCCGCTTCTGCCGGGTCGACGTCGGCGACGCCAACGGCACCGGCGAGCCGCAGCAGATCGTGTGCGGCGCGACGAACTTCGACGTCGACGACAAGGTCGTGGTGATCCTCCCGGGCGGCGTGCTGCCCGGCGGCTTCGAGATCTCGGCGCGCAAGACGTACGGCAAGCCGTCCGAGGGCATGATCTGCTCGGCCCGCGAACTGGGCATGGGCGAGGACCACAACGGCATCATCGTCCTGCCCATCGAGGTCGAGGTCGGCTCCGACGCGATCGAACTCCTCGGCCTGGTCGACGAGGTACTGGACATCGCGGTCACCCCCGACCGCGGCTACTGCCTCTCGCTGCGCGGCGTCGCCCGCGAGGCGGCCATCGCGTACGGCATCCCGCTGCGCGACCCGGCCCTCCTCGACGTGCCCACGCCCAACTCGTACGGCTACCCGGTCGCCGTCGAGGCATCCGACGGCTGCCGCCGCTTCGTGGCCCGGACCGTCGTCGGCGTGGACCCCGCCGCGCCGTCGCCGCTGTGGCTCCAGCGCCGCGTCCAAATGGCCGGCATGCGCCCGATCTCGCTCGCCGTCGACGTCACCAACTACGTGATGCTCGAACTCGGCCAGCCGCTGCACGCGTACGACCGCACCGCCCTCCAGGGCACCATCACGGTCCGCCGCGCACACGAGGGTGAGAAGCTGACGACCCTCGACGGGGTGACGCGCGTCCTCGACCACGAGGACCTGCTGATCACCGACAAGAGCGGTCCGATCGGCCTGGCCGGCGTCATGGGCGGCACGACCACCGAGATCGGTCCCGAGACGCGCGACATCGTCATCGAGGCCGCCAACTTCGACCCGGTCTCCATCGCCCGCACGGCGCGCCGCCACAAGTTGGGCTCCGAGGCTTCGCGGCGCTTCGAGCGCGGCGTCGACCCCGAGGCCGCCCGCGCGGCCGCCCAGCGGGCCGTCGACCTGCTCGTGCTGCTCGGCGGCGAGGGCGCGGTCGCCGAGGCCGGGGTCACCGAGGTCGACGAGCCGCGCGAGCCGGTGCGCATCGGCATGGGTGTGGACCACCCGACCAACGTCGCGGGCATCGCCTACTCGGCGGAGACGGTCGCGCAGCGCCTCCAGGAGGTCGGTTGCGCGGTCGAGGGCATCGACGCCCTCACCGTCACGCCGCCCACCTGGCGGCCGGACCTGACCGACCCCAACGACCTCGCCGAAGAGGTCATCCGCCTGGAGGGCTACGACCGCGTCCCGTCGTCGCTACCGCAGGTGCCGGCCGGCCGCGGACTGACCGCCGCCCAGCGGCTGCGCCGCCGCGTCGGCCGCGCGCTCGCGGGCGACGGCTACACCGAGGTGCTGAACTACCCGTTCGTCGGGGACGCGGTGTTCGACGCCTTCGGGCTCGACGCCTCCGACCCGCGCCGGGCCACGGTCAAGCTGGTCAACCCGATCTCCGACGAGGAGCCGGGGCTGCGCACCACGCTGCTGCCCGGGCTGCTCACCGCGCTGCGCCGCAACATCGGGCGCGGTAACACGGACGCCGCGCTGTTCGAGGCTGGCCTGGTGTTCCGGCCCAAGGCCGAGCGCCCGGTGGCGCCGCGCCTGCCGGTGGACCGGCGTCCGACCGACGAGGAGCTCGCGCAGCTGGCCGCCGCGTTGCCCGACCAGCCGTACCGTGTCGCCGCCGTCCTCGCGGGCGAGCGCGCGCCGTCGGGCTGGTGGGGGAGCGGTCGGCCGGAGAGCTGGGCGGACGCCGTCGAGGCCGCCCGTACGGTCGCCCGTACCGTCGGGGTGGAGCTGACGGTACGTCAGGACCGGCATGCCCCTTGGCACCCCGGCCGCTGCGCCGCGCTGCTCGTGGGCGACAC
Source organism: Streptodolium elevatio (assembly GCF_053592165.1). Taxonomy (NCBI): domain Bacteria; kingdom Bacillati; phylum Actinomycetota; class Actinomycetes; order Kitasatosporales; family Streptomycetaceae; genus Streptodolium; species Streptodolium elevatio. Next base: position 664,493 of record NZ_JBSFVE010000002.1, on the reverse strand, counting down.
GGTCGTGGGCCACGCCGGAGAGCTGCACCCGCGGGTCGTGAAGGCGCTGCAGCTGCCGGAGCGCACCGGCGCGATGGAGCTGGACCTCGACCTGCTGACCGCTTCGTTGGCCGCGGACGGCGGCGAGCGGCTCGCGGCGGCGGGCCACATCTCGGCCTTCCCCGTCGCGACCCAGGACGTCGCGCTGATCGTCGACGAGGCCGTGCCCGCGGCCGAGGTCGAGGCGGCGCTGCGTGAGGGTGCGGGTGAACTGCTGGAGTCGCTGCGGTTGTTCGACGTTTTCACCGGCGAGCAGGTTGGCGGGGGCCGGAAGTCGCTGGCGTACGCGCTGCGGTTCCGGGCGGCCGACCGCACGCTGACCGCCGAGGAGTCCACGGCCGCGCGCGACGCGGCGGTGGCGCTGGCGGCGGAGCGTACGGGCGCGGTGCTGCGCGGGGCGTGACCCCGGCGCGGTTCCGCCGCGGACGGTACGGCCGAGGGCCCCGGGAGACACTCCCGGGGCCCGCGGCGTTGCCGCGGTCGTGCGGCGGGGCTCAGCGCTGCGGGTCGTCGGGACCGTAGGGGCGCAAGTGCAGCCGCCGGGCGTCGGACTCGGCGAGTTCGGCCGCCCGTGCCGCGAGGGCGCCGAGGTCGTCCTTGCCGGCGTGCAGGAAGCGTCCCGAAAGGGCGTCGAGGCGGCCGTGCGCGACGGCGACCACGGCGTCGAGGAACAGGTCGATGTCGTACCAGTCGGTCTTGCCCTCGAACATGTCCATCGCCGCGGTCATGTCGGTGGCGACCGCGCCGGGGGAGATGTCGAAGACGTACACGCCGTGCTCGGCGAGCGGCGCGGCGATGGTGTCGGTGAGGCGCATCAGCGCCCCCTTGGACACCGAGTACGCCGAGTAGTGCGGGTCCGGGCCGACCGCGAAGCCGCTGCCGAGGTTGACGATGCGGCCGTGGCGGCGGGCCACCATGCCGGGCAGCACCGCCCGGTCGACGTTTGCGGGGCCGCGCAGGTTGGTCTCGACGACGTCCCACCACTGCGCGAAGTCGGCCTCCCAGAAGGGGACTTCCTTGGCGTCGATGAGCCCGGCGTTGTTGACGACCAGGTCCAGCGGGCCGAGTGCGGCCTCGGCCTCGCGTACGGCCCGCGAGACGGCCCGCGGATCGGTGACGTCGGCGACGACCGCGGTCGCGCGAGCGCCGCTGCGGGTCAGGTCAGCGTGCACGTCCGCGACGGAGGACGGCGAGCGGCCCAGCAGCGCGACGGCGATGCCCTCGTCGGCCAGGCGCTCGGCGACCGCCCGGCCGATGCCGCGTCCGGCACCGGTGACCAGCGCCGTCGCGGTCACGAGGATTCCCGGCCCGGGATGGTTTCGAGCGTGAACATCTTCTCGAGGTACCCCTCGGGGAGCTCTTCCACGCCGCAGACCTTCTTCATGGCCTCGTGCGGGTTGTTCGGGAACCGGAAGGAGGTGCGTTCGACCGATCCGGTGAGGTTCTTCCAGAACCGTTTCCAGGACATCGGCTCGGTGACCGAGTCCTGCAGTTCCTTGAGCTTCCCGCGATTCTCGTCGCCGCAAGTGAGCGCGAACTTCGCCTGCGCGACGCGCAGCGGGTCGATGCCGGGCGGCAGGATGGCGTCGGTCGGCGCGTACATCGCGAACAGCCAGGCGATGTCGAGTTCCTTCTCGTGGCCGGGGCGGCCGCGCCCGGTCAATTCCTGGTGCGCGGCGAGCGGCGAGGCGAGGCCGAGGATGTCGATGGAGCGGCCGTTGAGGGGGACGGCGGCGCCGCTCATGCCGAGGTTCAGCCACGAGGCGGCGTACGGCGCCGGGTCGTCGGGCTTGAGGGGGGTGACGTAGAAGCCGTCGTACCAGGGGTAGATCAGCACGTGCTGGTGCTCGCTCTTGGCCACGCGCACGGCCTCGGGGAAGCGCGGATAGTGCGCGAGGTAGTCGTCGGCGGTGACCGGGTGGGCGATGCCCATCGCGTCGACGTAGAAGCCGCGCTCGTCCGCGATGATCTTGTTCGGGCTCAGCCCGGTGTACGGCACGCGCAGGACGAACCCGCAGACCAGCGCCCACACGACGACCACGCTCGCGACCGGCAGCGCGAGGCGGCCGGACGGAACCAGCAGGATCGGCAGCAGGGCGACGAACAGCGCGGGGAGCATCATGCGCGCGTGCATGAAGTCGCCGCCGACCTTGACGACGTACAGGCCCATCAGCGCCGCGACGATCACCGGCATCACGAAGACGGCGGTGCGCCCGGCGTCCTCGCGGGCGAGGGCCTTGAACCCGGTCGGGCGCATGCGCACCACGAGCGTGGCCACGACCATCGCGCTGAGCGCGAGGATCGGGAGCCACAGGCCGTAAGGGGCGATGAAGTCGCGGGCGTACGTCCCGCCGCGCCGCCAGTCGCTGCCGGACGCCTCCTTCGCTATGGCCGGCAGCGGCAGCAGCACGCCGTAGTAGCCGGCCCGGAAGATCTCGTACGCGACCGGCAGCGCCGCGGCGACACCCAGATGGGCGAACACCGCGCGCAGGCGCGGCCGCCGCACGAACCACAGCGCGACCAGGAACCCGGCGCTCGCGATGGCCAGGTCGGGGCGCACCATCGGGCCGAGGCCGGCCAGCAGGGCGAGCGGGTAGGTGACACGCGCTCGGCTGTGCAGCAGCGCGCGTACCAGCAGCCACCAGCAGGCGGCCGTCCACAGCGTGGTCAGGCCGGTCTCCAGGCCCGAGGTCGCGAAGTCCCAGATCGGCGGCAGGGCGAGGAGCACGGCGACGCCGGCCGGGAGCAGCAGTCGACCGGGGGCCAGCGGCTGGTAGAGGCGCCGGGTGGCGTCGAGGGCGAGCGCGTATCCGGCGGTCGCGCACAACAGGCCCAGGTAGACGGCGATGCGGCTGATGTCGGCGCCGGTGGCCCAGCCGACCAGCACCAGCAGCCACTGCCACACGGTGCTCGTCGACGCCTCGGCGCGCTCGCCGACGTTGTAGACGGGGCCGTGGCCCGCGAGGATCTGACGCACCGTACGGGTGAAGATCAGGCCGTCGTCACTGATCCAGCGCCGGGCGAACCCGAGAACGAGGATCACCGCGGTCGGCAGCACGACCATCAGGGTGTTCCAGCGCTTCGCCAGTTGCGTACCGCGCGGGGACTCGTCCTGCGCTTGTCCTAGGCCGGTGCGCCGCGACAGCACACTGACGAGGCTCATGTTTCGGGGACTCCAGATGGGCCGGTGCGACGGGTGACGGGGGACGGGCATGGGGGACCCGGGTCTCGCGGGGATCACCTGATTACGCGCAGGTTACCGTCACGATAGCGGGTGTCGCGTCCCGTGGCGGGTATGGCCCGGCGCGGGTTCACGCGCCGGGCCGCGGCCGTTTCCAGGCCTACTTGCAGAATTTCTTCTCGGCGTCGACCGGGTTCGACGGGATGCGCAGGGTCGTGCGGTCGTAGGCGCCCGTGAGGTTCTTCCAGAACCGCTTCGCGGACATCGGTTCGGTCACCGACTCCATCAGTTCCTTGACCGGCCCGCACTCCAACGTGCGCTTGGCGGCGGCGATCTGGTCCTGCGGAGCGACCGACGGGGGGATGTCCCGGAACGCGGCCGGGTCGACGTACATCGCGATCGCCCACGCCACCGGGAGCAGCTTCTGGTGCCCGGACGGCGACGGGTGGGTCTGCTCGATGTGCGCACCGATGGGGTTCGACAGCCCCCACACGTCGACCACTATGCCGTCGATCGGCACGACCGCACCGCCCGCGCCCAGTCGGCCGATGACCAGCCCGACGGGGTAGTCGAGGTCCTTACGCAGCGGCAGGCCCTGCGGGACGATCTTGCTGAAGTCCCCGAAGTTGGGGTCGAACAGCAGGACCCGGTCGCCGTCCTCGATGGCGTGCACGATCTGGCTGTATGTCTTCTGCAGCGTGCGCACGTGGGCCTGTTGGCTGACCGGGTGGTCGGACTGCGTCCAGGTCAGGTACATGTCGCGCTCGTTCCACACCTGCGGCAGGTAGATGCCCTGGATGTGCGGCGAGGTGACGTGGCCGGTGCGCTGGAAGCCGCCGGTGAACACGGCCCACGCGCACAGGGCTGCCACCAGCGGGGCGGAGAGCTTGGTGAACGGCGTGAGTGCGAGCGGGAGGACGGCCAGCAGGAGGACCGGCATCCACATGCGGCCGTGCATGAAGTCGCCGCCGACCTTGACGACGTACAGGCCCTGGAACGCGGCGCAGACCAGGGGGGTGAGTGCGACGATCATCGTGCGGCGGGCGGGGCGGATGCGGAGCACCAGCACCACGATCAGCGCGGCCAGCAGCAGCGCGGGGATCCACAGGTCGTACGGTTTGACGTAGTCCTTGAGGTAGACCCACCCGCGGTCCCACGGCGAGTCCGACGCCTCCTTGGTGAGGGCCGGCATCGGGAACAGCAGGCCGTAGTAGCCCATGCGGAAGATCTCGTACGCCACCGGCAGGAAGCCGGCCGCGGCGAGCATGCCCGCGCAGCGCTTCCAGTTCGCCCGGGTGAGCAGGGCGATCGCCACCAGGAAGATGAGCATGGTCAGGCCGAGGTCCGGCCGGACCAGCGGGCCGAGGCCGACGTACGCGCTGGTCAGCAGCAGCCGGCGCAGGCTCGTCTCGTCGGGCTCGCGCTGCCACACCGAGGTGAGCAGGGCCCAGGACGACCCCACCCAGAAGATGATCAGGCCCGTCTCCATGCCCGCGGTCGTGAAGTCCCAGACGGACGGCACGGCGACGAACACCAGCGCGCCGGCGGGCAGCAGGAAGCGTCCCGAACTCGCGCCGCGGTACAGGCGGCGGGTGCCGTCCAGGGCCAGCCACAGGCCCGTCACCGACAGGGCGAGGCCGAGGTAGACGGCGGTGACGGCGAGTTGCCAGGGGCTGATCCAGTCGACCGCGACAAGGAGCCACTGCCACGCGGTACTTGTGGAGGTCTCGGTGCGCTCCCCGGGGCTGTACACAGGGCCGTTGCCCTCGAGGATCTGGCGGACGGCGCGGGTGAAGATGAGCCCGTCGTCGGTCATCCACCGCTTCTGCCAGCCCATGACCGCCAGGATGATCGTGGGTATCGCCATCACGACGAGGTCGGCCGGGCGCACCGCGCGCAGCCGGGTCTTGAGGCGTTCGCCGAAGGTTCCTGGGGCCTGGGACGGGGACTCCGGAGCCGTGGTCTCGATCCGGTGGTCCGATCCGAGGGGAGTGGTCACTTCGTCTCGTTCGTCTCTGGGCGCGCAAGCTGCCGCGCGACGGTCGGGTTCCGCGCCCTGGACACAGTGCTGCGAACGGGCGCGTGGCTGTGAGTGAAAGGCCAGATTCTAACGTAGGACGCCCAGGTCACGGGCGCGCCGCCGGGGTGGGTACCGGGCTCGATGATGGCCGGGAATTTACCCGCGTGATGTCCGCTGGATCCCTGTCTGGGGTGCCCTCGCCCCACGTTCGGCCGAATGGGGGGCGGGTGCGGGCGGGGCCCTGTCGAGGCAGCGCCGTTCACGGGATATCTTGATGTCGAGCAATGTTGCAGACGTGGAGCGGAGCACCCGGTGACTGACTCGACCATCATCTATACGCACACCGACGAGGCCCCGGCCTTGGCGACGTACTCCTTCCTGCCGATCATCGAGGCGTACGCCTCGACGGCCGGCGTCGCGGTCGAGACCCGCGACATCTCCCTGGCGGGCCGGATCATCGCCGGCTTCCCGGAGTACCTGGAGGAGGGGCAGCGTATTGATGACGCGCTCGCGGAGCTGGGCGAGCTGGCCAAGACCCCCGGGGCCAACATCATCAAGCTGCCGAACATCTCGGCGTCGATCCCGCAGCTCAAGGCCGCGATCACGGAGCTGCAGCAGCAGGGCTACGCGCTGCCGGACTACCCGGACGACCCGCAGACGGACCAGGACAAGGACGTCCGCGCGCGCTACGACAAGGTCAAGGGCAGCGCGGTCAACCCGGTGCTCCGCGAGGGCAACTCGGACCGCCGCGCCCCCGCGTCCGTGAAGAACTTCGCCAAGGCGCACCCGCACCGCATGGGCGCCTGGACCCCCGAGTCGAAGACGAACGTCGCCACCATGGGCGCCGACGACTTCCGCTCCACCGAGAAGTCCGCCGTCGTCGCCGAGGACGGTGCGCTGCGCATCGAGCTCGCCGCCGCGGACGGCACGACCACCGTGCTGCGCGAGTCCGTACCGGTGCTCGCGGGCGAGGTCGTCGACGCGTCGGTCATGCGCGTCGCGAAGCTGCGCGAGTTCCTGGCCGCCCAGGTCACCCGGGCCAAGGCCGACGACGTCCTGTTCTCGGTCCACCTCAAGGCCACGATGATGAAGGTCTCCGACCCGATCATCTTCGGTCACGTCGTACGCGCCTTCTTCCCCAAGACGTTCGCGCGCTTCGGCGACACGCTCGCCGCGGCCGGCCTGACCCCGAACGACGGGCTCGGCGGCATCCTCAAGGGCCTCGAGTCGCTGCCCGAGGGCGCCGAGATCAAGGCCTCGTTCGACGCCGAGATCGCCGAGGGCCCGGCCCTCGCGATGGTCGACTCCGACCGCGGCATCACCAACCTGCACGTGCCGAGCGACGTCATCGTCGACGCCTCGATGCCGGCCATGATCCGCACCTCCGGCCACATGTGGGGCCCGGACGGCGAGGAGGCCGACACGCTCGCGGTGATCCCGGACAGCAGCTACGCCGGCATCTACCAGGTCGTCATCGACGACTGCCGGGCACACGGCGCGTACGACCCGGCGACGATGGGCTCGGTGCCCAACGTCGGCCTCATGGCCCAGAAGGCCGAGGAGTACGGCAGCCACGACAAGACGTTCGAGATCGCCGCCGAGGGCACCGTGCGCGTGGTCGACGCGTCCGGCGCGGTCGTGCTGGAGCAGCCGGTCCAGCCGGGTGACATCTTCCGCATGTGCCAGACCAAGGACCTGCCGATCCAGGACTGGGTGAAGCTCGCCGTCACGCGCGCCCGCGCCACCGGCAACCCGGCCGTCTTCTGGCTCGACGCCGACCGCGCGCACGACGCGCAGCTGATCGAGAAGGTCCGCAAGTACCTCGGCGACCACGACACCGCCGGCCTGCAGATCGAGATCATGGCGCCGGTCGACGCGATCGCGTTCTCCCTGGAGCGCATCCGCCGCGGCGAGGACACCATCTCGGTCACCGGCAACGTGCTGCGCGACTACCTGACCGACCTGTTCCCGATCCTCGAGCTCGGCACCAGCGCGAAGATGCTGTCGGTCGTCCCGCTGATGAACGGCGGCGGCCTCTTCGAGACCGGCGCGGGCGGCTCGGCCCCCAAGCACGTGCAGCAGCTGGTCAAGGAGAACTACCTGCGCTGGGACAGCCTGGGCGAGTTCCTGGCCCTCGCGGTCAGCTTCGAGCAGCTCGCGCAGACCACGGACAACGCCCGCGCGCAGATCCTCGCGGACACCCTCGACCGCGCGACGGGCACCTTCCTCAACGAGAACAAGTCGCCGGCACGCCGCGTGGGCAGCATCGACAACCGCGGCAGCCACTTCTACCTCGCGCTGTACTGGGCGCAGGAGCTGGCCAAGCAGACCGACGACGCGCCCCTCGCCGAGGCGTTCGCCGCTCTCGCCAAGACGCTGGCGGAGCAGGAGCAGACGATCAACGAGGAGCTGATCGCGGTCCAGGGCTCCCCGGCCGACATCGGCGGCTACTACCAGCCCGACCCGGCCAAGGCCGCCGCCGTCATGCGTCCGTCGGCGACCTTCAACAAGGCTCTCGCGTCGCTGGCCTGACCCAGCCGCCGGTCCCCAGACCGTGGCCTCCTGGGCTGGCAACTGCGGTGAGACACCACCCGAGCGCCCCGCGCGGCACCTGCCGCACGGGGCGCTCGGCGCTCAGGACAGCGCGAGGACGCAGAACTCGTGGCCTTCCGGGTCGGCGAGGACCGTCCACGGGGTGTCGCCCTGGCCGAGGTCGTGGTCGGTGGCGCCGAGCGCGCGCAGCCGGGCGACCTCTGCTGCCTTGTCGTCACCGGGGTACGGCAGTAGGTCGAGGTGGATGCGGTCCGGCACGGTCTTGGTGCCGCGCGTGCGGAGGAACTCGAGGTACGGGCCGACGCCCTTGGCGGAGCGCAGTCGCGCGATGCCGTCGGTCACCTCGTGCAGGGTCCAGTCCACGGCCTCGCCCCAGAACCGGGCCATGGCGTGCGGGTCCTCGCAGTCGACCACGATCGCGGCGATCGGCCCGGTGTCCCGGTAGATGTCCCGGGGCTCCAGCACGCAGAACTCGTTGCCCTCGGGGTCGGCGAGCACCGTCCACGGCACGTCGCCCTGGCCCACGTCGGCGGGCGTCGCACCGAGGGTCAGGAGTCGGGCGACCAACTCGGTGTGGTGGGCCGCGGAGGTGGTGGCGAGATCGAGGTGCGTGCGGTTCTTGGCCGCCGTCTTGGGTTCCGGGACGGGGACGACGTCGATGCCGACGGCGACCGGGTCCGGCCAGACGAAGTCGTCGGCAGGTCCGACGTAGGTGGTGGCGCCGGGGCTGAAGGCGTTCCAGCCGAGCGCTTCCGCCCAGAAGCGGCCGATCGCCGGCGCGTCTAGGGCTTTGATGTTCACCTGAGCCGGTCGCAGCACCATGCCGGCGATCCTAGGTCGCGGCCCTGCGGCGACGCCGGACGTATCGTCGACCATGCCCGAAGTATCGTCGTAATCGTCGTAAATGGAGCGTCGGCCGACGGCGGGACGGCGCGGCGACCGCGGAACGTGTTTGCATAAAACTTCGCTCCTCCGTATATTCATTCCGTCGGGAGGAGGCGACCATGGGGGTCACGGCGGCACTGGCGGGAGCCAGCGGCTATGCGGGCGGAGAGATTCTCCGGCTGCTGCTCGCACATCCACACTTCGAGGTCGGCACGCTCACCGCGGGGTCCAACGCCGGTCAGCGCCTGGGCGCGCTGCAGCCGCACCTGGTCCCGTTGGCCGACCGCGTGTTGTCCGAGACGACGGTCGACGCGCTGGCCGGGCACGACGTCGTCTTCCTCGCCCTGCCGCACGGGCAGTCCGCGGAGATCGCCCGGCAGCTCGGCGACGACGTGCTCGTCGTCGACTGCGGCGCCGACTTCCGGCTCCACGACGCGGCCGACTGGGAGCACTTCTACGGCTCCGAGCACGCCGGCACCTGGCCGTACGGCCTGCCGGAACTGCCCGGTGCGCGCGATCTGCTGCGCGGCACCAAGCGCATCGCCGTGCCCGGCTGCTACCCGACGGTCTCGCTGCTCAGCTGCTTCCCGGCGTTCGCCGAGGGCCTGGTCGAGCCGGACGTCGTGATCGTCGCCGCGTCCGGCACCTCGGGTGCGGGCAAGTCACCGAAGACGCACCTGCTCGGCAGCGAGGTCATGGGGTCCGCGAGTGCGTACGGCGTCGGCGGCGTGCACCGGCACACCCCGGAGATCGGCCAGGGCCTCGCCGCCGTCGCGGGCGGGCCGGTCACGGTCTCCTTCACGCCGACCCTCGTCCCGATGTCGCGCGGCATCCTCGCGACCTGCACGGCGAAGATCAAACCGGGCGTGAGCACCGCGCAGGTGCGCGAGGCGTACGAGAAGGCGTATGCCGCCGAACCGTTCGTCCACCTCCTGCCCGAGGGGCAGTGGCCGGCGACGGCCATGGTCTACGGCGCCAACACGGCGCTGATCCAGGTCACCGTCGACGAGCGGGCCGGGCGACTGGTCGCCGTGGGCGCGATCGACAACCTGGCCAAGGGCACCGCGGGCGGCGCGGTGCAGAGCACGAACATCGCCCTCGGTCTCGCCGAGGACCTGGGACTGAGCAAGACGGGGGTTGCACCGTGAGCGTCACCGCAGCAGCAGGATTCCGGGCGTCGGGCGTCGCGGCCGGCCTCAAGACGACCGGCGCGACCGACGTCGCCTTGGTGGTCAACGACGGCCCGTCGCTCGCGGCCGCGGGTGTCTTCACCGCCAACCGCGTGCAGGCCGCTCCGGTCCTGTGGTCGCGGCAGGTGCTCACCGGCGGCCGACTCCAGGCCGTGGTGCTCAACTCCGGCGGCGCCAACGCCTGCACCGGCCCCGAAGGCTTCCAGAACACCCACCGCACCGCCGAGCAGGTCGCCACGGCCCTCGGCCTCAACGCCGGTGAGGTCGCGGTGTGCTCGACCGGCCTGATCGGCCTACAGCTCCCGATGGACAAGCTGCTGCCCGGCGTCGACGCGGCCGCGGCGGAGCTGTCCGCGGACGGCGGCGAGGCCGCGGCCGTCGCCATCAAGACCACCGACACCGTGCACAAGGTCGCGACCGCGGGCGGCGCCGGATGGATCGTCGGCGGCATGGCCAAGGGCGCGGGCATGCTCGCCCCCGGCCTCGCCACCATGCTCGTCGTGCTGACCACCGACGCCGACGTCCCCGCCGACGCGCTGGACACCGCGCTGCGGGCGGCCACCCGCACCACGTTCGACCGGGTGGACTCCGACGGCTGCATGTCGACCAACGACACCGTGCTGCTGCTCGCCTCCGGGGCGTCCGGAGTCGCGCCCGAGACGGGCGAGTTCGCCGAGGCGGTGCGCGCCGTGTGCGCCGACCTCGCGCGCCAGCTCGTCGCCGACGCCGAGGGGGCGAGCAAGGACATCGCCGTCGAGGTCGAGGGCGCGGCCACCGAGGCCGACGCGCTCCAGGTCGCCCGGTCGATCGCCCGCAACAACCTGCTCAAATGCGCGATCCACGGCGAGGACCCCAACTGGGGCCGGGTGCTCTCGGCGATCGGCACCACCTCCGCCGAGTTCGACCCGGACCGGCTCGACGTCGCCATCAACGGCGTGTGGGTCTGCAAGGGCGGCGCCGTCGGCGAGGACCGCGACCTCGTCGACATGACCGGCCGCGAGGTGCGCATCACGGCCCGGCTCAACGCGGGCGGCGAGGCCGTCACCGTGTGGACCAACGACCTGACCGCCGAATACGTCCACGAGAACTCGGCGTACTCGTCATGACTGCTGCAACCGACCAGAACCCGTCCGGGGGGAGCACAGTGAAGACCGAGTCCGTGGGCAAAGCGATCCGGGCCGCACGCCACAACGTGGCGCTCGGCAAGGCGCACACCCTCATCGAGGCACTGCCGTGGCTGGAGCACTACTACGGCAAGACCGTCGTCATCAAGTTCGGCGGCAACGCCATGGTCGACGACGCACTCAAGCGCGCCTTCGCCCAGGACGTCGTCTTCCTGCGCTTCGCCGGCCTCAAGCCGGTGATCGTGCACGGCGGCGGCCCGCAGATCAGCGCGCACCTGGACAAGCTCGGCCTGGAGTCCACCTTCGCGGGCGGCCTGCGGGTCACCACCCCTGAGGCCATGGACATCGTGCGCATGGTTCTCGCGGGCCAGGTGCAGCGCGAAATCGTCGGCCTGGTCAACGAGCACGGCCCGTTCGCGGTCGGCATGACCGGCGAGGACGCGCACACCATGACCGCCGAGAAGCGGCACGCCGTCGTCGACGGCGAGCTGGTCGACATCGGCCTGGTCGGCGACATCGTCGAGGTCAACCCGGGGGCCATCGCCGCCCTGCTGGAGGACGGCCGCATCCCCGTCATCTCCTCGGTCGCCCGCGGCGCCGACGGACACGTCTACAACGTCAACGCCGACACCGCCGCCGCGGCCCTGGCCGCGTCCCTCGGTGCCGAGCGCCTGGTCGTGCTCACCGACGTCGAAGGCCTCTACGCGGACTGGCCCAACAGCGACGAGGTCATCAGCCGCCTCGACGCCGACGAGTTGGCGGAGCTGCTGCCGACGCTGGCCAGTGGCATGGTCCCGAAGATGGAGGCGTGCCTGCGCGCCGTGCGGGCCGGCGTCAAGGCGGCCCACGTCCTCGACGGCCGGGTCGCGCACTCGCTGCTGCTCGAGGTGTTCACCGACGAAGGCGTCGGGACCATGGTCGTCCCGGCACAGAACCAGGGGGCGGGCGCATGACGGAGCAACGCGGGACGGCGGCCGGGGCACCGGGCCACCCGGAGACCAACGAGGCGTACCAGCAGCGTTGGGGCGGTGCGCTCATGCCGTCGCTCGGGCAGCCGAAGGTAGCTCTGGTGTCCGGCAAGGGCACCCATGTCGTGGACGCCGACGGCCGGGAGTACACCGACTTCCTGTCCGGGGTCGCGGTCAACGTGCTGGGCCACGCCCACCCGGCGATCATCGACGCGGTCACCACGCAGATCTCCACGGTCGGCCACGTCTCGAACCTGTTCATCTCGACCCGCGCCGTCGAACTGGCCGAGCGGATCCTCGGCCTGACCGGCCGGGACGGCCGGGTGTTCTTCTGCAACTCCGGCGCCGAGGCGAACGAGGCGGCCTTCAAGATCGCGCGTAAGACCGGGCGGCCCGAGGTCGTCACGGCCGAAGGCTCGTTCCACGGCCGCACGATGGGATCGCTCGCGCTGACCGGCCAGCCCGGCAAGCGGGAGGGATTCGAGCCACTGCCCGGCGGCGTGAAGTACGTCCCGTTCGGCGACATCGACGCCCTCGACGCGGCGGTCACCGAGCGGACCGCGGCCGTGCTCCTGGAGCCCATCCAGGGCGAGTTCGGCGTGCGGCCGCTGCCGCCCGGCTACCTCGAACGGGCCCGCGAGATCACCACCGAGCGCGGCGCGCTGCTCATGCTCGACGAGGTGCAGACCGGCACCGGGCGCACCGGCTACTGGTTCGCGCACCAGGACCCGTACTTCGGGGGTGTGCAGCCCGACGTCATGACCCTGGCCAAGGGCATCGGGGGCGGCCTGCCGCTCGGGGCGTGCGTCGCGTTCGGTGCCGCCGCGGAGCTGCTGGGCCCCGGCCAGCACGCCTCCACGTTCGGCGGAAACCCGGTGTGCTGCGCGGCGGGTCTCGCGGTGTTCGACACGCTGGCCGCCGACGGGCTGCTGGACCGGACCCGCGCGCTCGGCGCGCACATCAAGGCCGGCGTCGAGGCGCTGGGACACCCGTTGGTCGATCATGTGCGTGGCGCGGGCCTGCTGCTGGGTATCGTGCTGACCACACCCGTCGCGGGTCAGGTCGCCGACGCCGCGGGCGACGCCGGCTTCCTGGTCAACGCGGTGGCGCCGGACGTCATCAGGCTCGCTCCTCCGCTGGTCGTCGACGACGCCGACGTGGCCGAGCTGATCGCGGCGCTGCCCCAGATCCTCGACGCGGCGTCCGCCGCTTCGGCCGCGGGAGGCTCCCGGTGACCATCACGCACGCGGTGCCGCACCCGCGCGGCCGACGACGAGTCCGAAGGTAGGCGAGGTCGTCATGAGCAACGAGCAAGAGACCATGCCCACGCCCGCCCCCGAAGGCGTGTACGCGGTGCCGAGCACCCGTGCCGCACGCCACGGGCGCATCGTGGACATCCTGACCCGGCACCGCATCCGGTCCCAGGCGCAACTTGCCGCGCTGCTCGCCGACGACGGCCTCGCCGTCACCCAGGCCACGCTGTCGCGCGATCTCGACGAGTTGGGGGCGGTGAAGATCCGCGACGGCCAGGGCGCGCTGATCTACGCCGTTCCCGCGGAGGGCGGCGACCGCACCCCGCGCGTACCTTCCGACGACTCGGTGAGCGAGGGCCGGTTGGCCCGGCTCGCCGGGGAGCTCATGGTCTCGGCGGAGGCCTCCGGCAATCTCGTCGTGGTCCGTACCCCGCCCGGAGCGGCGCAGTTCCTCGCCTCGGCGATGGACCACGCCGACAGCCGCGAGATCCTGGGCACGATCGCGGGCGACGACACCATCCTGCTGGTGTGCCGCGACCCCGAGGGCGGGGCCGCACTGGTCGCCCATCTGGTCGCGCTCGCCGAGGGCGGCCGGTCCGCGGCGGCGCGAGACTGAGCACCGGGGTCGCCGGGACACCCTTGCGGGGCTTGGCGCAGGCCCCGCCGAAGACCCGCGACACCTGGACCGGAAGACCCGAACAGCGGAAGACCCGAACACCCGAACACCCGAAGATTTGCGGCACTGGAGGGACCTGACCCACCCGGGGCGCCCGAAGACCCGCAGTACTGAGGCCCGAAGCACCTGAGGCCGGAGCACCCGCAGGACCTGAACGAACGCCGCCGATCCGCCCGGCTCGGCGGCTGAACCGAATGGAGCAAGGCTCGTGACCGAGCGCGTCGTACTCGCATACTCCGGAGGGCTGGACACCTCGGTCTGCATCGGCTGGATCGCTGAGGAGACCGGCGCCGAGGTCATCGCGGTGGCCGTCGACGTCGGCCAGGGCGGCGAGGACCTCGAGGTCATCCGCAAGCGGGCGCTCGCCTGCGGTGCGGTCGAGGCCGAGGTGGCGGACGCCCGCGACGAGTTCGCGGACGAGTACTGCCTGCCCGCGATCAAGGCCAACGCCCGCTATATGGACCAGTACCCGCTGGTCTCCTCGCTGTCCCGGCCCGTCATCGTGAAGCACCTGGTGTCCGCCGCCAAGAAGCACGGCGCCACCACGGTCGCGCACGGCTGCACCGGCAAGGGCAACGACCAGGTCCGCTTCGAGGTGGGCATCGCGTCGCTGGCCCCCGAGCTCAAGTGCATCGCGCCGGTGCGCGACTACGCGATGACCCGCGACAAGGCCATCGCCTTCGCGGAGGCCAACCGCCTGCCGATCGCCACCAGCAAGAAGTCGCCGTACTCGATCGACCAGAACGTCTTCGGGCGGGCCGTGGAGACCGGGTTCCTGGAGGACATCTGGAACGGCCCGATCGAGGACGTGTACGAGTACACGCAGAACCCGGCGACGCCGCGCGACGCCGACGAGGTCGTCATCACCTTCAGGTCCGGCGTTCCGGTCGCGATCGACGGCCGCCCGGTCACCGTCCTGCAGGCCATCGAGGAGCTGAACCGCCGGGCGGGCGACCAGGGCGTCGGCCGTATCGACATGGTCGAGGACCGGCTCGTCGGCATCAAGAGCCGGGAGATCTACGAGGCGCCGGGCGCCATCGCGCTCATCACCGCGCACACCGAGCTGGAGAACGTCACCGTCGAACGCGAGCTGGCCCGCTACAAGCGGCAGGTGGAGCAGCGCTGGGCGGAACTGGTGTACGACGGCCTGTGGTTCTCGCCGCTCAAGCGTGCGCTGGACGGCTTCATCGCCGAGGCGAACGAGCACGTGTCCGGGGACATCCGCATGACCCTGCACGGCGGCCGCGCGACGGTCACCGGTCGGCGCAGCGAATCGTCGCTGTACGACTTCAACCTGGCCACGTACGACACGGGCGACACGTTCGACCAGTCGCAGGCCAAGGGCTTCATCGAGATCTTCGGCCTGTCGAGCAAGATCGCGGCCGGCCGGGACCTCAAGCAGTAAGGTCGGGCCCCGCGTGACCCGTGCAACCGGTACCAGGGAGAAGGCAGGAAAGTGACGAACGAGCAGGAGACCACCCGTCTGTGGGGCGGCCGGTTCTCCGACGGCCCGAGCGAGGCGCTGACGAAGCTGTCGGCATCGGTGCATTTCGACTGGCGGCTCGCGCCGTACGACATCGCCGGTTCACGCGCGCACGCCCGTGTCCTGCACAAGGCCGGGCTGCTGGCCGACGACGAGCTCGCCCGCATGCTGGAGGGCTTGGACCGGCTGGAGGCGGACGTCGCCGCCGGCACGTTCACCGCGACCGTGGCGGACGAGGACGTGCACACCGCGCTGGAGCGCGGCCTGCTCGAACGCCTCGGCCCCGACCTCGGCGGCAAGCTGCGCGCGGGGCGCTCGCGCAACGACCAGATCGCCACGCTGGGCCGGATGTACCTGCGCGACCACGGGCGCGCGATCGGGTCGTTGCTCGCCGACCTCCAGGAGGCCCTGGTCGGCCAGGCCGAGGCCAACCTCGACGTCGCGATGCCGGGCCGCACCCACCTCCAGCACGCGCAGCCGGTGCTGCTCGCCCACCATCTGCTCGCGCACGTCCAGGCGTTCGCACGGGACGCGGACCGGCTGCGGGACTGGGACCGCCGGGCGGATGTATCGGCGTACGGCTCGGGTGCGCTCGCCGGCTCGTCACTCGGCCTCGACCCGGAGTCGGTGGCGCGCGACCTGGGCTTCAGCGCCTCGGCGGCGAACTCCATCGACGGCACCGCGAGCCGCGACTTCGCGGCGGAGTTCGCGTTCGTCACCGCCATGCTCGGCGTCAACCTGTCGCGGTTGGCGGAGGAGATCATCATCTGGAACACGAAGGAGTTCTCCTTCGTCGATCTGCACGACGCGTACTCCACCGGCTCGTCGATCATGCCGCAGAAGAAGAATCCGGACATCGCCGAGCTGGCGCGCGGCAAGTCCGGGCGCCTGATCGGCAATCTGACCGGGCTCATGGCCACCCTCAAGGCCCTCCCGCTCGCGTACAACCGCGATCTGCAGGAGGACAAGGAGCCGGTGTTCGACAGCATCGACACGCTCGAGGTGCTGCTGCCGGCGTTCACCGGGATGGTCGCGACGCTGCGGTTCCGCCGCGAGCGCATGGAGGAGCTGGCGCCGGCCGGGTTCTCGCTCGCGACCGACATCGCGGAGTGGCTGGTCAAGCAGGGCACGCCGTTCCGCATCGCGCACGAGGTGGCGGGTGCCTGCGTCAAGTACTGCGAGCCGCGCGGCCTCGAACTGTGGGACCTCACGGATGCGCAACTGGCCGAGATCTCGCCCGAGTTGACGCCGGAGGTGCGCGGCGTGCTGACCGTCCTCGGCTCGATCCGCTCGCGGAACGGGCGCGGCGGTACGGCACCGGTCCGCGTCGCCGAGCAACTGGCCGAGCTGCGCGACGACTTGAAGGTCCAGCGGGAGTGGGCGCAGGGCTGACCCGGCGCAGTACGGCATCGGGCCCGGCCGCCACGCCGCAAGGCGCGGGCCGGGCCCGATCGGGCATCCGGGGGATCAGCCGCCGGTGAGGCTGCGGATGCTGCCGGCGTAGGTGATCTTCGAGGCCTTGACCTCGTAGCCGTAGATCGCGCCGGAGCCGGCGAACTCCCCGGTGGCGCGGTCGAATGCGTACTCCTTGACCGGGCTCTGGTAGCGGATGGCGCGGATGGCGCCCTTCATCGCCGCGCGGGTGGGCTTCTGGCCGCCGAGCGATTTGATCGCCGCGACGACGAGGTTGACGACGTCGAACGCCTCGGCGCAGTAGGTGCCCGGTTTGTCGGAGAACTTCGCCTGGTACGCGGCCGCGAAGTCCCGCAGTGCGGGCTCGGCGTTGGCGTCCACCGCGGGGACGGTCAGGAACCAGCCCTCGGACGCCGCGCCGGCGAGTTTGACGAAGTTGTCGTCGGCGACGCCGTCCGGCCCGACGCGCGCTCCCTTGTAGCCGGCTTCGGTGAGATCCATTGCGAACGGCGCCGTGTCCTGGTAGTAGCCGGCGTAGACCACGGCGGCGACATTGGAGTTCTTCGCCTCCAGCGCGGCGGCGACGGAGTCCGGTGTGTCGCGCGCGATGCTCCGGGGTGTGACGGTGGCGGCGTTGCCCACACCCTTGCGGACGGCCTCGGCGAGACCGGTCGCGTACTCGGACTTGTCGTCGACCACCAGGACCGAGGCGGCCTTGACCTTCTTGACCAGGTAGTTCGCGATCTCGGTGCCCTGGTTGTAGTCGTGGGGGGTGGCGCGGTTGAAGAAGGAGTACCCCATCTGGGTGAGGGACGGGTTGGTCGCGGACGGGGAGACGCAGGCCAGACCGGCGTCTTCGTAGAGGTTGGCGGCCGCTCGGGTGGGTCCGGAGAACACCGGTCCGACGACCGCGATCACCTCCGCGTCGATCAACTTCCGGGCGGCGGCGGGCGAGTTGGCCTCTTTGGCCTGGTCGTCCGCGCTCACCAGTTCGACGGTGAACGCCAAGTCGCCCCGCTGGTTGGCCTGCTCGACGGCCAGCGTCACGCCGTTTTGCACGTTGACGCCCAGCGCCGAGTTCTCGCCGGAGAGCCCGGCTTGCAGGCCGATCTTGTACACCGGCTTGGGTGCGTTCGGCGAGGAAGTGCTGCCGCCTTGCGCGGGTTTGGTGGGGTCACCCGTGGCGTCGGGGCCCTCGCCCACGCTCTCGGCGCCGTCGCCGCCCCCGTCCGACCTGGTCAGCAGCCAGGCGGCGATGCCGCCGACGGCGGCCACCGATGCCGCGGCGCCACCGATCAGCAGGGCGCGGCGCTTGGGGTCGGCCGAGCCGTCGCGCCCGCTCGAACCGGAGCCCGCCGGGCCGACGAGGTGTGCCCCGGGCGGGGGCATGGCGCCGTACGGCGTGGGCGGTGAGCCGTACGCGGGCCCGGGCGACGGGAACGCCCCCGCAGGAGTCGGCTGTTCATGCAGGTTCGGTGCCTGCGGAGGCGGATAGGCCAGGCCGGACGGCGCCAGGAACGGCTGTCCCTGCGCGGGCGGCCGCGGATGCGGGTGTCCGGACTGCGCCGCCCCGGACTGCGGCGTTCCCGACTGCGGCGCCCCGGTGTAAGGGACGCCACCCGGTGATGCCCCCGATTGCGGTGACGGCGGGGGCGAGGGCGCGTACGACGGCGGCGGAGGCGGGCCCTGCGGCGTGGGCGAGGGCGGCGGTGCCTGCACGGCGGCGGCGCCGGTCGCCGCGTCGAGGTCGAGGAGCGCGGCACTGCGCTCCGCGATGGCGTACGTGATCGCCGGCGGCAGCCAGCCCGACCGCGTCATGACCTCGGTGGTCTGCCCGTCGGGCAGTGCCACGTCCAGCAGTTCGGCGGCACCCGGGCGGCGCGCGGGGTCCTTGTCGAGGAACGGCGCGACGATCTGGCGCAGGTAGCCGGGCGTCGGTTCCAGGTCCGGCGGTGTGTGCACGATGCGGTAGAGCAGTGACGGTGTGGAACCCACCCCGAAGGGCCCCTGCCCGGTGGCGGCGAAGACCAGGACCGACGCGAGCGAGAAGAGATCCGACGCGGGGCCGATGTCCAGCCCGTTCGCCTGCTCCGGCGACATGTAGCCGGGGGAGCCGACGACCAGGCCGGTGCTGGTGATCGAAGTGTCGTCGGCGGCACGGGAGATGCCGAAGTCGATCAGGCGCGGGCCGTCGAGTGCGAGCAGGACGTTCGACGGTTTCAGGTCGCGGTGCACCAGGCCCGCGTCGTGCACGGCCCGCAGCGCCTGCGCGAGGCCGGCCGCCAGCGCGCGGACCGTGGGCTCCGGCAGCGGGCCGTGCGCGGCCACCGCGTCGACGAGCGAGGGGCCCGCGACGTAGGCGGTTGCCAGCCACGGCACTTCGGCGTCCGGGTCCGCGTCGACGACCGGCGCGGTGTAGGCGCCCGAGACCCGGCGCGCGGCCGCTACCTCGCGGCGGAACCTCGCCCGGAAGCCCTCCTCGTCCGCGAGCTCGGGGCGGACGACTTTGATCGCGACGGTCCGGCCACCGGGCGAGCGGGCCAGGTAGACCTGCCCCATGCCTCCGGCGCCCAGTCTCGCCAACAGTCGGTAGTCGGCCAACCGTGACGGGTCGTCAGATTGCAGTGGCTGCACGTGCTGGTCCCTTTCCCCCTGTGATCGCGGAACCGATCTCGTCGAGACATCGTTTCACCACCTCGGTCGTGAAGTGGCCAGGACCTGGCGGAAACGATTGTCCGGAAAGGCCGTTCGGTCGCCGCGTGGACCGCCACATTGCCGTTCCGTTTCGTCGCGGTCTCTACTGAGTGTGCGTTCCTGAGCGGAAGTAAAGGTTCCGGAGCTATATGTGAATTCGCCGTTACTACTCGCGAGTGACTGTGTTCGCTCCGTTGATTCCGTACTACTGTCGACCGTGCCGGATCGCCTCAGGGTTGCCACGGCACCACTGAGAGTGATCGGCGGCGTCGTGTTGTCCTGCTTTGGACGGGGCCGCGTACTCACCACTCGGGGGAGGGGAGTCGACCATGTTCGATCGCTTGCGACAGATCAGGTCCGAGGGCGAGAAGTCCGCGTCGATGCTCTCCGACATTCCGGCGAGCGCGATGCTGCGCAGCGTGCCGCGCTCGGTCGGATTCGGAGTGCGCTCGTACGTCCGCTCGTTGCGTGCCGAGCGCCGCAACTACCCGGACATGCCGACGGTGTTCCCCACTCCGGGGCTCGTCTCGGCGGCGTTCCTCGACGAACTCGTCGTGGCGTTCATGTCCACGAGCCGGCTCTCGCCGGGGCCGACGGACGCGCTGCGCATCCGCGAGGAGGTCTCCGAGGCGCTGGGCAAGTTCCAGGCCGAGACCTACCTCGACGATCCGACGCTGTTCCACCCCGAGCCACCGCCGCTGACCGACCCGGTCATCCGGGGCAAGCTGTACGGCACCATCAGCTACGAACAGCTGGCCTTCGACAGCGACTACGTTCCGTGGCCCGGCATCCCCGGCGCCACCCGGTGGCAGTCCGCCGGCGCGAACCAGCGCGTGTGGGCGTACGTGCTCCGGCATCCGGGAAAGCCCCGCCCCTGGCTCGTCAACCTGCACGGATTCGGCATGGGCCGCCCCGGCGACCTGGCCGCCTTCCGCGCGCAGCGCGCGCACCGCGAGTTCGGCGTCAACGTCATGCATGTGGTCCTCCCGATGCACGGACCGCGCAAGGCGACACGCACCCAGGACGCGCCCTTCATCTCCTTCGACTACCTGGGCAACGTCCACGGGCTGGGCCAGGCCGTGTGGGACGTGCGCCGCTGCCTGGACTGGGCTCGCGGCCAGGGCGCGCCGAGGATCGCCGTCCACGGGCTCTCCCTCGGCGCGTACGTGGCCGCACTGCTCGCCGGTCTGGAGGACCTCGACTGCGTGATCGTGGGCGTGCCGTCGGTCGACATGGCCTGGGTCATGTCACACCACGTGCCGGACGACATCAAGCGCGAGGTGCAGGCCGCCGGACTGCTCGGCGACGAGGCCGAGACCGTACACCGCGTCGTCTCGCCCCTTGCCCTCACCCCACGGGTGCCGCTGGAGCGCCGGTTCGTCTACGCGGGGCTCGCCGACCGGATGGCGACCCCGCAGCAGGCGTACCGGCTCTGGAAGCACTGGGAGGAACCGTCTGTCTGCTGGTACCGCGGCTCGCACATCGGGGCCATGTGGAACCGGCAGACCCGCCGCTTCATCGATGATGCCCTGACCTCGTCGGGCATCGGGAGGAGGAACACCTGGTGAAGCTCTCCGGTCTGGACTCGGCCTTCCTGGCGCTGGAGTCGGAGACATGGCCCATGCACGTCGTGTGCCTCACGATCGTGGATGCCTCCGCCTCCGGCGGCCGCGTCGACTACGAGTCCTTCAAGGACACGCTGGCCAAGAGACTGCCGCGCCTGCCGCTGCTGAGCCGCAAGCTGGTGCAGAGTCCCTGGGGCCTGTCGCGGCCGCACTGGGTCCCCGACCCGGACTTCGACTTCCGCAACCACGTGCACCGCGCCGCCGTCGCGGCGCCCGGCGGACGCGCGGAGCTGGCCGAACTGGCCACCGAGATCTACCGGCACCGGCTCGACCGGAACCGTCCGCTGTGGGAGTGGTGGGTCGTCGAGGGGCTGGAGAACGGCCGTGTCGCCCACCTGTGGAAGGTGCACCACGCGTGCATCGACGGGCGGGCCGGGGCGTCCATGCAGGAGGTGTTCTTCGACGCCGACCCGCACGGCGGCGTCTCCCGCGAACTGGTCCCACTGCCGATGCCGGACGAGGAGGACGGAGTCCCCGAGGGTATCGCCCGGGTGGCCGACCTGGCCAAGTCGGTCGCCGGGACCCCGGTACGCCTGGCCGGGCAGCTCGGCTCGACCGCGCAGGGCGTAATCGCCGCGGCCATGACCGGTCGCCTGGGCCAGGCGATGCCCCTCAACATGCCGCGTACCCGGTTCAACGAGCCGATCGGCAAAGCGCGTTCGTACGGGTTCTGCACGGTGTCGCTGTCGGATGTGAAGACCGTCAAGAACGCGTTCGGCGTCAAGGTCAACGACGTCATTCTGGCGATCGTGGGCGGTGCGGTGCGGGGCCTGCTCGATTCTTTCGGCGAACCATCCGACAAGCAGTTGGTGGGTACCGTTCCCGTCGACGCCACGAAGGGCGACACGCGCTCCAGCGGAAACCTCATCACCGGCATGCTCGTCGGCCTGTCGACCGACGTCGACGACCCGGCCGAGCGGCTGCTGTGCATCCACGAAAACGCGCTCGCCTCCAAGGCGGTGCAGGGCGCGTTGGGCAACGACCTGCTGACCGGCCTGGCGGACGCCCCGCCTCCGGCCGTGGTCAGCCTAGGCGGTGACGCATACCGAGCGGCGAAGCTGTCCACGCTTCTGCCGCCCGTGTGCAACGCGGTCATATCCAACGTTCCGGGCCCCCGCGCGACGCTGTATTCGCAGGGACAAAAAGTGGAGGCGTTCCACTCGATGGGCATAATCGCGGACGGATTCGGCCTCTTCGTCGGAGGCATGAGCTACGACGACCAGATCGACATCGGGGTGCTGGCGGACCGTGATGCGCTTCCCGACCCCTTTGCGCTGGCGGACAGCATTGTCGAGCAATTGAACGTCCTGCTGAAAGCCGCCCACGAGTTCGCGCAGCCGGCCCCGACTTCGGACCCGACCCCGGGCCCGACGGCGGCGGCCGACCCGGCGCCGGAGCACGAGCCCGAGCCCGCGCCCGAGTCCGAGCGCACAGTCGAGCCCGCGACCGCGACCGGGGTCGAGCCCGACGCCGACAGCAAGCCGGCCCTCGCGACCCCCGAAGCGGCGGTGCGCAAGCCGGCCGGTCGCAAAGCGGCGGCCCGCAAGGCGACCACCCGGAAGCCGGCGGCCCGCAAGCCCGCCGGAGCCCGCGGTACCACGAGCCGTGCCACGTCGAAGCGTTCCGCACCGTCGCCATCGGCGGCCCCGTCTCCGGTGACCGCCGCCGAGACGCCCGAGCGCAGCGCCCCCGCGCCCGAGGCGGCGGCCCCGGAGCCGCCGCAGTCCGCGCCGCGTCCCGCGCGGGTGGCGATACCGGCGCAGGCGACCGCGGAGACGCGCGGCAGGCGTACCGCCCCGTCGCATCCGGTCGCGGCGCCGGAGGCGTCGGCACCGACCGCACCTGCCGCAGACGCACCCGTCCCGGCCTCGGCGGGCGCGCCGACGGGCCGGTTCGTGACGGGCGGGTGACGGTGTATCAGGAAACACCGCACAGGACGGCTCTCGTCACGGGCGCCAACTCCGGGCTCGGCCTGGCCGCCGCGCTCGAGCTGGCGTCCCGGGACGGGACCCGGGTGGTCGGCACCGTGCGCTCCGCCGAGAAGGGGCAGAAGGTGCGGCGGGCCGCGGAGGAGGCCGGCGTCGAGGTGGAGACGCGCATCCTCGACGTCACCGACGCCGCCGGATGCAAGGACGTGGTCGGCGAGGTCCGCCCCGACATCCTGGTGAACAACGCGGGCGGCACCCTCTACGCGCCGGTCGCGGACGTCATGGAGGAGGAGGCCCGGCACCACCTCGAAACGTCGTTGTTCGCCCCGATCCGCCTCGCCCGGTTGGCCATCCCGCATATGCAGGAACGCGGTTGGGGGCGCGTGATCCAGATCTCGTCGGTGGCCGGCAAGGTCAGCTACCCCCTCATGGGCTGGTACCAGGCGGGCAAGCACGCCATGGAGGCGCTGTCGGACGCGTTGCGCCTGGAGGTCGCCGGCTCCGGCGTGCACGTCGTGGTCGTCGCACCCGGCGGGTTCCGCAGCGGCATCAGCGACGACATGGCGGACGTCGCGCACCGGTACCGGGGATCGAAATACGCCACCGCGTTCCGCCGCCTCGACCTCGGGTTCACCCTGGTCCAACCGTTCTGGACGGACACCGAGCGGGTCGCCCGGGTCATCGCCGAGGCGGCGACGGACCCGGAGCCCAAGGGCAGGTACGTGGTGGGCCGCGACGCGCAGGTGACCCTGCTGGTCTCCCGCATCGTGGAGAACTTCGGGGCCGCGGTGGAATTTCGCGACAAGGCGGTGCGCCGCCTGATCGGTTTGCCCTGACCCGTACGGGCTTTGGCCGACAAACGCGGGTGTGCCGCGCGTTCCCACCCGGGTAGAAGAACCGGAAAAGCCGTGTGGAACAGTGACCGAACACGGGGTGGCGGGCATTCCGCGGCCGCTCCGGACCATGCACGGCGATCAGGGCGATCAGGGCCCGTGCGACCGGGGGATGCCGGGACGGCGTCCCTCGGTCGCACGCGCCCACGGGTACACCAGGGAGTACCGGATGGGGCAGAACGTACGCATCGATACCGCCGATGTATCCGATGCCGAGCAGATCCTGAAGTTGCAGTACCTCTGCTACCAGGGCGAAGCGGCCCTCTACAACGACTACGGCATCGCGCCGCTGACCCAGACCCTCGACAGCCTGAGGGAGGAGTTCGCGACGCACGCCGTGCTGGTCGCACGCCTCGGCGACGAGGTCGTGGGATCGGTCCGCGGCGTCGTCGAGGACGGGGTGGCCCGCATCGGCCGCCTGATCGTGCACCCCAGGCTCCAGGGCCACGGCCTCGGCACGCGTCTCCTCAACGCGGTCGAGGACAAGCTCGCGCACGCGGAGTCCTTCGAACTGTTCACCGGGCACCGCAGCGAGGACAACCTGCGCCTGTACGTCCGGCTCGGGTACGCGGCGGACCGCGTCGAGCGCGTCGGCCCGCGCCTCAGCCTCGTCTACCTCACCAAGACCACGTCGCTCGCCGCGTGACCGCCGCCACGCGGCCGGCCCGAGCCGACCGCACGGCCTGACCGCACTGCTGCACGACCAGGCGGCACTGCCGGAACCGCATCGCCCGGCTGCACCGCCGGGCTGCACCGCGCACTGCCGGACCGCACGGCCCGGCTGCACGGTGTGACCGTGCCCGACCCAAGGGTGGAGTCCCTCGTTCATACCTTGGAAACAACTTGAGAAAAGCCCCGCCGACCTGCGAAGTCATGGTCGTCGGGGCTTTTCGCATCCGATGGCATTTCCCATCGTCGGCGTTGGTCTGTTTTAATCCTTGGCATGTTCATCACGGCACACATGCGCGCGGTCGGGGCTATCGCCACGGCTCGCCTCTGTATGTGCCGAATGTGTCGAATGTGCGGCTGCTGAGGCCCTGAGCCCGGCGACCGGATGAGCGCCCCGCCGACCGGCGGCGCCCCGGTTCATCCCCGTTCGACCCGAAACGCCGGCTCCTGACCGCGCTCGCCGCCGACATCCCCGCGGGCCGCGTCCTGCCGGCTGTCGCGGTGGTCCCCCGAGCAACCTGGAATCCACGGTGATCCGTACCCACGCCCTGACCAAGGTTTTCCGCGCCCGAGATCGCGAGGTGACCGCCCTCGACCACGTCGACCTCGACGTCGCCGAAGGCGAGATCTTCGGGGTCCTGGGCCGCAGCGGGGCCGGCAAGAGCACCCTGATCCGCTGCGTCAACCTCCTGGAGCGCCCCACCTCCGGCACGGTCGAGGTGGGCGGCCGCGAGTTGACCGCCTTGTCGGCCCGCGACCTGCGTGCCGAGCGCCTGCGCATCGGCATGATCTTCCAGCACTTCAACCTGCTCAGCAGCCGCGACGTGGCGGGCAACGTGGCCGTACCGCTGGAGATCGCCGGCGTCGGACGTGTCGAGCGCAACCGCAAGGTCGCCGAACTACTGGACCTGGTCGGCCTCTCGGGACACGCCAAGGCGTACCCGGCCCAGCTGTCCGGCGGCCAGAAGCAGCGCGTCGGGATCGCCCGCGCACTGGCCAACGACCCGCGCGTGCTGCTGTGCGACGAGGCCACCTCGGCCCTCGACCCCGAGACCACCCGCTCGATCCTCGGCCTGCTGCGCGACCTGCGCTCGTCGCTGGGCCTGACGATCCTGCTCATCACCCACGAGATGGATGTCGTCAAGAGCATCTGCGACTCCGCCGCGCTCATGGAGGACGGGCGCGTCGTGGAGTCCGGCTCCGTCGCGGACCTGCTGACCCGCCCCGACTCGCGGCTCGCCCGGGACATGTTCCCGCTCGGCGTTCCGGTCGACGGCAAGGGCTCCACCGTGGTCGACATCACGTTCCGGGGCGAGGAGACCGCGCATCCGTTCGTGTCGACGCTCGCGCGCACCTACAACGTCGACGTCAACATCCTCGGTGCCGCCGTCGAGACCGTCGGGGGACGCCAGGTCGGCCGCATGCGCATCGCGCTGGACGGCGGTTTCGAGCAGAACGTCGTCCCGATCGGCTACCTGCGCGAACAGGGGCTCCAGGTGGACGTGCTCGACGCCGACGCCGACGCCGACGTGGCCGGGGCCGTCGACGGGCCGGCCGCCGGACGGATCGTCGGCGCGCGGATCGCCGCCACCGCGCCCGGTGCCGCCCCGACCTTCGCCAAGGAGGCCTGACATGTCCTGGGACGAACTGCGCCCGCTGCTGTGGACGGCGACCCAGGAGACCTTCTCGATGGTCGGCTGGACGATGCTGTTCACCGTCCTGGTCGGACTGCCGCTCGGTGTCCTGCTGGTGCTGACCGACAAGGGCGGCCTGCTGGCCGTGCCCCCGGTCAACAAGGTGCTCGGCTTCGTCGTCAACGTCGGCCGGTCCTTCCCGTTCCTGATCCTGCTGGTCGCCCTGATCCCCTTCACCCGCTGGGTGATGGGCCTGTTCGGGCAGGCCACCGCGATCGGCACGGACGCGATGGTGGTCCCGCTGACCGTCGGCGCCATCCCGTTCTTCGCGCGCCTCGTCGAGACCTCGGTGCGCGAGGTCGACCGGGGGCTGGTCGAGGCGGCCCAGGCGATGGGCGCCTCGGTGGGCACCATCGTGCGCAAGGTCCTGGTACGCGAGGCCCTGCCGTCCCTGGTCTCCGGCTTCACGGTCACCGTGATCGCGGTCATCGGGTACTCCGCGATGGCCGGGGTGATCGGCGCGGGCGGCCTCGGCGACCTGGCCATCCGCTACGGATACAAGAACTTCGACGACCGGACGATGCTCGTGACCGTCGTCGTCCTGATCGTCATCGTGCAGGCGGTCCAGCTGGTCGGCGACTTCGTGTCGCGCCGACTGAGCCACCGCTGAGAACCACCCACCCAAGTAGGAAGGCACTCTTCGTGCGCAAGCTCATTTCTCTCGCGGCCGTCGGAACCCTCGCGCTGGGCCTCGCGGCCTGCGGCAGCGACGACGACTCCTCGTCCTCCGGGTCCGGGACGCTCAAGGTGGGTGCCTCCGCGGTACCGCACGCGCAGATTCTCGAGTACGTCAAGGAGAACCTGGCGGACAAGGAGGGCCTCAAGCTCGACGTCCAGGTCTTCGACGACTACTCGCTGCAGAACCCGGCCCTCGACGACGGCAGCGTCGGCGCCAACTTCTTCCAGCACAAGCCCTACCTCGACAAGTACAACTCGGAGAACAAGAAGGACCTCGTCCCGGTGGCGCCGGTCCACCTCGAACCGCTCGGCCTGTACTCGAAGAAGGACAAGTCCGTCGCCGAGATCAAGGACGGCGCGACCATCTCCTTCCCGAACGACGCCACCAACGGCGGCCGGGCCCTCAAGCTGCTCGCCGACAACGGGCTGATCAAGCTCAAGGACGGGGTCGGCGTCAACGCCACCGAGAAGGACGTCGTCGAGAACCCGAAGAACCTCAAGTTCAAGGCCCTCGACGCGGAGCAGCTGCCGCGCACGCTGGATGACGTCGACGCCTCGGTCGTCAACGGCAACTACGCGCTCCAGGCGAACCTGGAGGCCAAGCAGGCACTGGTGCTGGAGAAGGCGGAGGGCAACCCGTACGCCAACGTGCTCGTGGTCAAGAAGGGCCACGAGAACGACGAGAACGTCCAGAAGCTGAAGAAGCTCCTCAACTCGCCCGAGGTGAAGAAGTACATCGAGGACAACTACCAGGGCTCGGTGCTCCCGGCCTTCTGAGCCGACCGCACAGGCCCGCGCAAGTCCGCACCGTCCCACACGGGCGCGCCCGCGTACGCGCCCACCTGCGCCCGCGCGCCGAGCACCGCTGCGCACGGCGAGTTCACCCGGCCGGGGCCCGACACACGGGGCCCGGCCGGGCTGTTCACGTGGCCGGAAAGCGTACCGTGGAGTGCGTGAGTGACCTGGAGTTCCGCAGCGCCCGGACCCTCGACCTCGACGTCGTCGTGCTCTACCGGCTGCTGCGCCTGCGCGTGGACGTCTTCGTCGTCGAACAGCGGTGCCCGTACCCCGAACTCGACGGCCGCGACCTGGAACCGGGCGCACGTCAGCTCTGGCTCGAGCGCGACGGCGAGATCGCCGCGACCCTGCGCCTGTTGCGCGAGGCCGACGGCACCGCCCGGATCGGACGCATGTGCGCCACCCGGGCCGAGCGCGGCACCGGCTCCGCAGCCCGCCTCATGGAGCACGCGATCGACCTGATCGGCGACGCGCCGTGCATCCTGGACGCGCAGGAGCCGCTGGAGGACTGGTACGCCCGCTTCGGGTTCCGCCGCGCCGGCGCCACCTACCTGGAGGACGACATCCCGCACGTCGAGATGCGCCGCCCGGCCACGCCGGTCGCGACCGGCTGAGCCCGGCCGCTCAGTTGGCCCGGACCATCCAGTAGAGGTCGGTCACATAGGGCAGTTCGACGGTGTCGCGGCCCCGCGTCTCCGGGTGCCCGTCGAGCACGCCCTCGACCTCGCGGCGAACCCGGGCCTGTTCGCCGGCGTCCAGGCATGCGATGTGGCTGCTCGACAGCATGCGGTCGATCACGCCGTCCCGCGACATCCTGTGCGGGTTGGGGAAGTGCCGCTCGCTGATGCCGCTCCAACCGGGCCGGGACTCGAGCACCTTGCGCCACGTGCCGTCCTGGTGCGACGGCAGGTCCGCGGGGGCGCGGCGGAAGTAGATGTCCTGGTAGTCGCGCACCCACGGGACCGTGTCGTCAGAGGTGTTCCACACCAGCCCGAGCCCGCCGTCCGGGGCGAGCACCCGTTCGACCTCGGCCGGGGTCGCCTGAGCGTCGAACCAGTGCCACGCCTGCGCCGCGATGACCGCGTGCGCGGAGCCGGCGGCGACGCCCGTGTGCTCCGCGGTCCCGTCGGCCACGGTGACCGAGGGCAGCAGTTCCACGAGTCGTCCGCGCATCGCGGCGACCGGTTCCACCGCGACCACGCGCGCCCCGGTGAGCATGAGCAGCCGGGTGAACAGGCCCGTTCCCGCGCCCAGTTCGACGACGGTACGGCCCGCTCCGAGACCGAGCGCGTCCGTCAGCTCGGCCAGGACGGGCAACGGGTAGGCAGGGCGCGCCCGTTCGTAGACGCGTACCGAGCGTGCGTAACCGGTGTTCGCGACCTCGTGAGCCCCCACGCGCCGATGCTAACAGCCCGGGACCGTGAATCGCCGCAGGTAGAACGGATTTTGTGTACTCGCCGTCACCTGTTAACCCGATCCGGTGACAGGCTTCGCGCGGCGGAGGCCGACGTTCCGGATGGCACGTACGCGCCGATCCAGCGGGCCAGTTCGTCGAACACCTGGGCACGCACCTCGGGCCCGGACAGGGCCAGGTCGTGCATGCCGCCGGGCACGCGGACGATGGTGACGTGACGGCCGATGCGCGGCGCCAGCAGGGCGATGCGGTCCGCGTTCAGCACGGCGTCGGCTTTGTGCAGCCCCTCGTGCCACACGCGCCCGTCCACACTGGCGGTGGACGACATCGCCAACACCGGGCAGTCGACGGCGAGTCCGCGCGCCACCGCGCGGTGGCCGCGGTGCACGGCGGCCACCCAGCCCGCGTAGGGCGCGATGCCCTCGATCGCCTTCCACGCCGGGTCGAACTCCCATTCCCCGTGGTGGCCGACGTGCAGGCTCTGCCCGTAGCCGCCGCCGAGGCCGCCCGGCAGGGGCCGCTGCGAGACGTAGTGGCGCGCCGCGTGCACGGCCCGCACCCCGACCGTCCGCGCCACCAACGGGGCGTTCAGGTCGAGGAAGGCGCTGTTGAGGAACAGCCCGTCGACGATGCCCCGCCCCGCGCGGTGGTGCGCCCACAGCGCCGTCACCAGGCCACCCGTTGAATGGCCGTTCACCAGCAGCGTGTCGTGGCCCTCGACCTCGCGGACGACGTGCGCGGCCAGGTCGAGTTCCTCGGAGTAGCGGCCCAGGTCGTCGACGTAGTTGGTGCGGCGGTGCGCGCGGATCGACCGGCCGTACGACCGCAGGTCCAGCGCGTAGAAGTCGAAGCCGAGCGCGACGAACCGGTCGGCCAGATGGGTCTGGAAGAAGTAGTCGTTGAACCCGTGCACATAGAGCACCGCACGACGTGTCGGGGCATCCGCGCGCCGCCGGACCAGCGTCGCCACCGCCTCGCCCTCCGCGTCGTCGCGGAGTTGCAGCGTCGCGCTCTCGTAGGGCGCGCCCAGGACGTCGGGTACGTATACCGGGTCTTCCATGCAGGGCAGTCTGCCATCGCCGTGCCGCGTGTCCCGCAAGGCGCCCCGACCGCCGCAAATACCGGCCCGTGGGCGGTATGAGAGGCTGTCGCCCGACAGCAGGGAAGGAATCCGGTGCGACACCGGAGCGGTCCCGCCACTGTGACCGGACGGCTGAACCCGACCGGCGCGCCGACTCCGTTCGACGCGCCCGCGCGAGGGGCATCAGCCTTCCGGGAGCCAGACACTTCCGGCTGTCCGGGCCCGCGCCGCGGGCCCGCCACCTACCAGGGCGTGGACACCCGAGGGAGGCCGACAGCCCATGTCGCCGCGCATACCGTGCCGTTCCCGGAGCCTGGCGGTACGCCGGTGACCGCCGGCTACCCCTTCTCCGCCGTCGTCGGCCTCGCCGACCTCCGCCTCGCGCTCCTCCTGAACGCCGTCTCGCCCGGCGTCGGCGGAGTGCTGGTCCGTGGGGAGAAGGGCACGGCCAAGTCGACCGTGGTCCGCGCGCTCGCGGGGCTGCTGCCCGACGCCGCCATGGTGTCCGGCTGCCGCTTCGCGTGCGACCCCGCGGCCCCCGACACGGCCTGCCCCGACGGGCCCCACGACCCGGGCGTGCCCGGCGAGGTGCGCCGGGCGCGGCTCGTCGAACTGCCGGTCGGCGCCACCGAGGACCGCCTCGTCGGATCGCTCGACCTGGAGCGCGCCCTCGCCGAGGGCGTCAAGGCGTACGAACCGGGCCTCCTCGCCGCCGCCCACCGGGGCCTGCTGTACGTCGACGAGGTCAACCTGCTGCACGACCACCTCGTCGACCTGCTCCTCGACGCGGCCGCCATGGGCACCGCGCACGTGGAGCGCGAGGGCGTCTCGGTGCGGCACGCCTCGCGCTTCATCCTCGTTGGCACCATGAACCCCGAGGAGGGCGAGCTGCGCCCGCAGTTGCTCGACCGCTTCGGCCTGACCGTCGAGGTGGCGGCCAGCCGCGAACCACGCGAGCGCGCCGAGGTCGTGCGGCGCAGGCTGGCGTACGAGGCCGACCCCGACGGCTTCGCGCGCCGCTGGGACGGCGGCGACGCGGCGCTCGCGGAGCGCATCCGCACCGCGCGGGAGCTGCTGCCGCACGTCGTGCTGCCCGACACCGAACTCGAGCGGATCGCGCGCGTGTGCGCGGCGTTCGAGGTCGACGGGCTGCGCGCGGACCTGGTCACGGCACGCACCGCGATGGCCCTCGCGGCGTGGCACGGGCGCACCGAGGTCGAGGCGGCGGACGTACGCCAGGCCGCGCGGCTCGCCCTCCCGCACCGGCGCCGCCGCAACCCCTTCGACGCGCCAGGGCTCGACGAGGACAGGTTGGACGAGGCGCTGGCCGACGAACCCGAGGCGCCGGACGCCCCGGAGGACCCGGACGACCCGGCCGGCCCCTCGGAGTCGGGTACCCCCGACGGACCCGAGCAGGACCCGGACCCGGATCCGGACGGCGGTCCCGACGCGCCGGGCCCCGGCGGCGGGGGAGCACCGCGCAACGGCCCCGAAGCCGGCCCGGCCGCGGACCGCGACGACCGCGCCGCCGACCGGCCCCGAGACGGCGAACACGACACAGCGCCCCCGGCGGCCGAACACCCGCCCGCCGCACCGGGGTCGGCCGCCGCCGATCAGCCCGCCGTCGCCGCGGCCGAGCCCTTCCGCGCGCGGTTGATCGCCGTCCCCGGCCTCGGCCAGGGCGCGGCCGGGCGGCGGTCGCGTGCCGAGACCGGCACCGGCCGGACCACCGGGGAGCGCCGCCCGACCGGCGCACGACCCGGGCGTCTGCACCTGGCGGGCACCGTGCGCGCCGCCGCGCCGCACCAGCTCGCGCGCGGGCGCCGCGGCCCCGGGCTCGTCGTGCGCCGCGACGACGTGCGCGAGGCGGTCCGCGAAGGCCGCGAGGGCAACCTCGTGCTCTTCGTCGTCGACGCCTCGGGATCGATGGCGGCCCGGGCCCGCATGCGGACCGTGAAGGGCGCGGTGTTGTCGCTGCTGCTCGACGCGTACCAGCGCCGCGACAAGGTGGGGCTGGTGACCTTCCGGGGCGCCGGCGCCGAACTCGCGCTGCCGCCCACGTCGTCCGTCGAGGCGGGCGCGGCCCGGCTCGCGGCGCTGCCGACGGGCGGGCGCACGCCGCTCGCCGCCGGTCTCCTGCGCGCCCACGAGGCGCTGCGCGTCGAGCGGTTGCGCGACCCGCGGCGGCGGCCGCTCGTCATCGTGGTGACCGACGGGCGCGCCACACACGGGCGCGACGCGCTCGGCGACGCGCGGCGTGCCGCCGCGCTGATGGCCGCCTCCGGCACGGCGTCGGTGGTCGTCGACTGCGAGAGCGGCCGGGTCCGCCTCGGCCTGGCCGCCCGGCTCGCCGCCGACCTCGGCGGACCCGTGCTCGGTCTGGGCGAATTGGCCGCCGACGGCCTCGCCGGACTGGTGCGCGACCTGCGCGCCGCAAGCTGACCGCCCTATCGGCCGTTGCCCGGCCACTGCGAGGAGACGACCATGCCGCAAGGCAAGCCCGACCATGTCCCCGCCGACGGCCTGACGACACGTCAGCGCCGCGACCGGCCCCTGGTGGTGGTGCACACCGGCGCCGGCAAAGGCAAGTCCACCGCGGCCTTCGGCCTCGCGCTGCGGGCCTGGAACCAGGGTTGGCCGATCGGGGTGTTCCAGTTCGTCAAGTCGGCCAAGTGGCGGGTCGGCGAGGAGAGTGTGCTGCGGACCCTCGGGCGCGTGCACGATGAAACGGGGGAGGGCGGGCCGGTCACCTGGCACAAGATGGGCGAGGGGTGGTCGTGGAGTAGGCGGCCCGGCACCGAGGCCGACCACGCCGCCGACGCGGCGGAGGGCTGGGCGCAGATCCGGCGCGACCTGGCGGCGGAGACGTACCGGCTTTACGTGCTGGACGAGTTCACGTACCCGATGAAGTGGGGGTGGGTCGACGTCGCCGACGTGGTCGACGCGCTCGCCTCCCGGCCGGGGCGCCAACACGTGGTGATCACCGGGCGCGACGCGCACCCGGACCTCGTCGCGTACGCCGACCTCGTGACCGAGATGACCAAGGTCAAGCACCCGATGGACGCCGGGCAGAAGGGCCAGAAGGGCATCGAGTGGTGAGTACGCCGATGCCGTGCGTCGTCATCGCCGCACCCGCCTCCGGCCAGGGCAAGACCACCGTGGCGACCGGCCTGATGGCCGCTCTCACCGCGCGCGGGGCGCGCGTGTCGCCGCACAAGGTCGGCCCCGACTACATCGACCCCGGGTACCACGCGCTCGCGTGCGGACGGCCGGGCCGCAACCTCGACCCGTTCCTGGTGGGCGAGGAGCGTGTGGCCCCGCTGTTCGCGCACGGCGCGCTTGGTGCGGACATCGCCGTCGTCGAAGGTGTAATGGGCCTGTACGACGGGGCGGCCGGCCTGGGCGGGTTCGCCTCTACCGCGCACGTCGCGCGCCTCCTCGCGGCTCCCGTGGTGCTGGTCGTCGACGCCCGCTCGCAGGGGCGCTCGGTGGCGGCTCTCGTGCACGGCTTCGCCACGTACGAGGCCGGTGTGCGGGTGGCCGGGGTGGTCCTCAACCGAGTCGGCACCGACCGGCACGAGGCGATACTGCGCGAATCCCTCGAACCGCTCGGCATCCCGGTGCTCGGGGTGCTCGGGCGGCACGACGCGATCGCGAAGCCGTCGCGGCATCTGGGCCTGGTCCCGGCCGCGGAGCGGCATGCGGAGGCCGTGGCGACAGTCGCCGCGCTGGGCACGCTGGTCGGCGCGGCGGTGGACCTGGACGCGCTGTGGCACGTGGCCCGCGAGGCAGGGCCCTCAAAGGTCGAGGCCTGGGATCCGGTACGCGAGACCGCGCTCGAGAACGACGGCCCATCGGGCGGCGGCGCGACGAGGCACGACGGCGGCCTGCCGCCGTTGCGGCGTCCCCGCATCGCGGTCGCGAGCGGGGCGGCGTTCACGTTCGGTTACGCCGAGACCACCGAACTGCTGTCCGCCGCAGGCGCCGAGGTGGTGCCCTTCGACCCTCTTCGCGACGAGGGACTGCCCGAGCACACCGCGGGGTTGGTGATCGGCGGCGGATTTCCGGAGGTCTATGCGGCGGATTTGTCGGCAAACGAGAAGCTGCGTACCGCCGTTGCGTCCTTCGCGCAGCGCGGCGGGGCCGTCGCCGCGGAGTGCGCCGGGCTGCTCTACCTGGCCCGGTCGCTGGACGGCAGCCCCATGTGCGCGGTCGTGGACGCCGACGCGCGCATGACCGGGCGTCTGACGCTCGGCTACCGCGAGGCGGTCGCCGCGGCCGACTCCGTGCTCGCGTCGCCCGGAACGGCCGTGCGGGGGCACGAGTTCCACCGCACGGAGGTGACCCCCGGGGCGGGCCGACGCGCGGCCTGGGAGGCATCCCCGACACGCCCGGGCTCCGCGGGACCGGTCGTCGGTCCGGTACGCGAAGGCTTCGTGGCCGGGCGCGTGCACGCTTCGTACCTGCACACGCATTGGGCCGGATTCCCGGGGACCGCGAGCCGATTCGTCGCGGCATGCCGGGAGGCGACACCGTGTGCATGACGCGACACGGACGGGCCAGATGCGTACCGTGGCCGCGCGGCATGGTCCGCCCTCGGTCGACGCCGTGTCGGGAACCTCGCACGGCCGGAACACGTCGTGCCCCGTGAGACCGGGTGGCGGTACGGAGCAAAACGCACGGAACGGGACGGTAGGCATATGGCAGACAGGGTGACCGTGATCGGGTACGACGGTGCGCCGTTGTCCGGTCCCGCCCGGGCCGCGCTCGCCTCGGCCACCCTCGTGGCGGGCGGCGCCCGGCACTTGGACGCGGTGGACGTCCCGGAGTCCGCCGAGCGCGTCGTCATGGGCAATGTCCACGTCGCCGCCCGCCGGATCAGCGAGCACCGCGGCAGCGCCGTCGTCGTGGCGTCGGGCGACCCGGGGTTCTTCGGAATCGTCCGCATACTGCGCCGCCCCGAGTACGGCCTCGAACTCGAGATCGTGCCCGCGGTGTCGTCGGTCGCCCACGCCTTCGCGCGCGCCGCCATGCCCTGGGACGACGCCAAGGTGGTCAGCGCCCACGGCCGCGAGCTCCGGCGGGCGGTGAACGTGTGCCGCGCGTACGGCAAGGTCGCGGTGCTCACCGGCCCCGGCTCGGGCCCGGCCGAACTCGGCCTGATGCTGGGCGACGTGCCGCGCACCTTCGTGGTCTGCGAGAACCTCGGTACGGACCAGGAGGAGGTCACGATGCTGGCCGCCGACAAGGCGGCCGACCGCACATGGTCCGATCCCAACGTCGTCATCGTCGTCGGTCCGAACCCCGTCACGTCCGCCCCCGCGGGCTGGATCGCCGGGCAGCGCTCGAACTTCCCCGGCCCGGTGCGCGGCTGGGGCCTCGACGAGGACGCGTACGACAGCACCGACGCCGCCACCCTGCGTCCCGAGGTACGCGCCGTCGTCCTCGGCAGGCTCGGCCCCACGCCCGGCGACCTCGTCTGGGACATCGGCGCGGGCAGCGGCGCGCTCAGCGTCGAGATCGCCCGGCAGGGCGCCGCCGTGATCGCCGTCGACCGCGACCCGGTCGGCTGCGAGCACATCTCCGCCAACGCCGCGCGCTACGGCGTGGAGATCCACGTCGTCCCCGGCACCGCGCCCGAGGCGCTGTCCCGGATGCCCGACCCCGACACCGCGTTCGTCGGCGGCGGCGGAGTCGAGGTGGTCGCCGCGTGCGCGGCCCGCCGCCCCGAGCGCGTGGTGACCGTGCTGCCCGCCCTGGAGGCCGTCGGGGCGGTGCACGGCGCGCTCACCGGCGCCGGGTACGCCGTGGACGGCACGCTGCTGCAGTCCTCGCGTCTGGCGCCCGTCAGCGGGCTTGCCCACCGACTCGTGCCGGACGACCCGGTGTTCGTGCTGTGGGGCGAACGGTTGTAATGGCCAGTCCGGTTCTGTCGGGAAACGCCCGACTCGTCGTCGGCGTGGGGGCGTCGCGCGGCGTCGCATATGCGGAGATCGACGAGACGCTCCGCGCCGCACTTGCGGACGCCGGGCTGTCGGCCGCCGAGGTGGTCACGGTGGCGACCGTAGCCACGAAACGCGACGAACCGGCGGTTCGCGCGCTTGCCGAGGGACTGGGCGCCGAACTGCTGGACTACGCCGCCGAGGTGCTCGCGGCGGTCGCCGTGCCGCACCCGTCGCCCACGGTGGCGGCCGCGGTCGGCACGCCGAGCGTCGCCGAGGCCGCGGCACTCGCCGCAACACGCGGCGGTGAGCTGCTGATTGCCAAAACCCGCAGCAGGCGGCGGCCATCTATGTGCACGATTGCCGTTGCATGCCATCGGGTTGGTGGGAACCGGACATGAACGAGCGCAAGACGGCGGCTGTCGGTCAGTGAAACGATCAGAGGGGGCGGGGTTGTGATCATTCCGATGACCCCGCCGACCGGCACCGGCATAGTCACCAGCATGATGGACGCCGACGGTACGACGGCGGACCGCACGACGCAGGGCAGGGGCACGGGCACAGGGCATATGCGCACCACCGACGACACACTGCCCGCGCCCGCGTACGCCACCGCAGACTCCCCGAACGAGGACGCCCGCGCCGCCGACGTCGACCTGCGCCACCACGGGGACCGCGAAGCCACCCCGGGCCTCGTCGACCTCGCCGTCAACGTGCGCGGCAGCGCACCCCCGGCCTGGCTGACCGAACGCATCGCCGAAAGCCTCACGCGCCTCGCCGCGTACCCCGACCCCACCGCCGCGCGCGCCGCGGTCGCGGCCCGGCACCGGCGCCCGGTGGACGAAGTCCTGCTCACCGCGGGCGCCGCGGAGGCGTTCGTCCTGCTCGCCCGCGCGCTGACCCCGCGTCACACCGTGGTCGTGCATCCCCAGTTCACCGAACCGGAGGCCGCGCTGCGGGCGGCCGGGCATACTGTGCGTCGGGTCCTCCTCACCGAACGGGAGGGCTTCGGCCTGGACCCGGCACGTATCCCGGAGGAGGCCGACCTCGTGGTGATCGGTAACCCCACCAACCCGACATCCGTCCTGCACAGCGCCGAGACGCTGGCCGCACTGGCCCGCCCCGGGCGCGTCCTCGTCGTCGACGAGGCGTTCGCCGACACCGTCCCCGGCGAACCCGAAAGCCTTGCCGAACGACGCGACCTCACAGGCCTCGTCGTCGTCCGCAGCCTCACCAAGACCTGGGCCTTGGCAGGCCTCCGCATCGGCTACCTGCTCGCCCCCTCCGACCTGGTACGACGCTGCGTGGAAGCGCAGCCGCTGTGGTCGGTGTCGACTCCCGCACTCGTCGCGGCCGAGGCGTGCAGCGGCCCCGACGCCCTGGCCCGCGCGTCCGCCTCGGCCGTTACGCTCGCGACAGATCGGGCGTTCCTTGTCGAAAGACTGCGGGCGATACCCGGGGTCCGGCTCCCCGTCGAACCCCGTGCCTCGTTCGTGCTGGCGCACGTCGAGGACGGCCTCAAGGTCCGCGAACTCCTGCGCGAGCGGGGCTTCGCGGTCCGCAGGGCCGACACCTTTCCGGGCCTCGGCCCGGACTGGCTCCGGATAGCGGTACGGGACCGTGCCACGACAACAGCCTTCACGGCTGCACTAGAGGGAGTGTTGACGACATGAGCGAGCCGGACGAGATTCGTTCAGCTCAGGGGCCGCAGGGCATGGACGGCGGGCCGGGTCACCCCGGCGCTCCGGGCCCGGCGTACGCGTACCCCGGCGTCGACGACCTCGGCGATCTCGACGACTTGGACGACGACGACGCGCTGCTGATGCCGGGGCCGCAGGGCGGTTGGGCCGAGGTGCCGTCGCCGGAGTCGGGGCAGTACGCGGCCCAGGCGCCGGTCGAGGGAGAGGGGCTCCCGGGCCGGCCGGCGGCGCCGCAGCAGCGGCCGATGGCGCCGCAGCCCGGTATGGTCCAGTCCGGCATGGTCCAGCCTGGGGTGCCGCAGCCGGGTGTTCCGCAGTCCGGACTTCCGCAGCCCGGCGTTCCGCAACACGGCTTGGCGCAGCCTGGAGTTGCGCAGCCTGGTGTTTCCCAGGCCGGTGTGCCGCAGGCTGCCGTGCCGCAAAGCGCTGTGCCGCACAGTGCTGTGCCGCAACACGCGTCGCCTCAGCAGACCGCCCCGGCGCAGCACGACGCGCCGCAGTACGTCGTGCCGCAGCACATGCCGCAGCCGCCGCAGACCACACAGCCTGCCGCACCGCACGCGGGGGCGCCGTCCCCCGCGACGCGGCCCGAGCCGGTGCACCCTCAGCCGATGGACGCGGCCTCGCAAGGCGTTCCGCAGCCCGGCATGCCGCAGCCCGGCGGCCCGGTCCCGGGCGGTGGCCAGGCGCCCGGCGCACCGCAGTTCGGCGGCCCTCAGGGGCCCTCGTCGCAGCTCGGACCCGTGACCCCCCATGTCGGCCAACCGCAGTTCGACCCGGCCGCCGGTCCGGCGGCATACGGCGGCGCCGACGTACCGGGTGCCGCATACCCCGGGATGCCGCAGGCCGCGGAGCCCGCGGCGGCACCGCAGTTCGGCGGCCCGCAACCCGTCCCGCCGCAGGGCGTACCGCAGTTCGGCGGCGCACCGGGGGACCAGGCCGGATCGGGCGCGCTCGGCGCGGTGCCGCACGCGGGGACCGGGCCGACATCGGGCCCCGTACGCTCGCTCGCCGACCGCATGTCGGCCGCTGCCGCGGCTCCGGTCCCGCAGTCGGGCCTCACGCCGGTGCAGCCGGGGGTCCCGCAGGCCGGCGCGCCCGCGTCACCGCAGCAGTTCGGCCCGGGCCAGGCACAGCCGCACGGTCCGGGCCAGGCCCCGGGGCCGCAGCCGGTCCGGCACCAGCCCCAACCGCAGCCTCACTTGCCCGCGCAGCAGCCGGCGGCTCCGCAGGCGCAGACGCCTCCGGCCGCCGACGCTGCGGGTGGTGTCCGTGCCGAGGGACAGACGGAGCAGCAGCCGCAGGCCCAACCGCGGTCCCAGGCTCAGGAGGCGTTCCCGCAGCCGGGTTCACACGCCGCCCCCCAGCCGGGCCCTCAGTCGGCTCCGCAGCAGATTCCCGGGCAGGCATCGGCGGTTGCCCCGCAGGCGACCGACAGCGGTGCCGCCCAGGCGGGGATGCCGGGCACCGCCATCCCGGCATCCGGCGTACGCCCCGGAACGGTTCCGCCGGGCGGCCCCGGTGACCCGCTGCCCGGTGGGTCCGGGCCGGTCGCGGTGCCTCCGCAACATCAGAACCCGCACCACTCCGGCGCCTTGGCCTCCGCCGAGGTGACGTTCACGACGCCCGGCGGGGACGCGTCCGGACAGGTGCAACTACCGCATCAGCCGTCCGGATCGCCGCAGTCGCAGCCGGTCCAGGCGATGTCCGGAGGAGCCCCGCTCACGCAGGGGCCGCGGACGACGCTCCCGCCCCGGCGGCAGCGCCGGGTGGGCCGAGGCCCCGCGTCCGCGCAGTACCAGGCCGCGCGGGCCCCGTCAGGCGATGCGGCGCCGGGCGCCCAGGGCGCGCAAGGTGCGCAGAGCGCGCAAAGTGCGCAGAGTGTCCCGGGTGTGCAAGGTGCCCAACGCGCACAAGAGGCGGCAATCCCCGCACAGCCCATTGCCGAGGTCACGGCCCGTCTGACGCCTCCCGCCGCTGACGCGGCACCGGCGGCCGCGCCGCCGGCGACCACGGGGCCGGCCTCCGGACCGGTCCCGGATGCCGCCTCGCATCAGGCCCCGCCGCCCGCGGGCGCGAACACCGGTGCCAACTCGCCGGGTTCGGATGTCCCGCGGATTCCGCCGCCGCCGGTCGGCCCGGTGCAGTCCGGCGACGTCGCCCAGGCGGGCCCCGCGCAGCCGACTCCGGCGCAGGAGACTCCGCCCGCCGCGGCTCCCGCGGAGTCGGCGCAGCCTGCCTCCGTAGAGGACGGACCGGGCGAGTCGGCTGCGGCAAACCCGGTACAGGCGGGGGCAGCGCCGGCCGGATCCGCGCCGATGGCTCCGACGCCGACCGAACAGGCCGCATTCGCCACTTCCACGCCCACGGCCACGCCGACACCCCCTGCCGCCGAGCAGCCGGGCGTCGCCGAGACCGCCGCGCCGGCGCCGCAGCAGGCGGTTCCGACCGGCGCCGCAGAGCCCGCGGCCGAAGCCGCGGGCTCGCCGCGCCGCATGCGTACGGCCGCGTTTGCCGACCCGGACGCGGCCGCGCCTCGCGGCGTACGCTCGCGCAACCTGCGCGCGCGAGGCGCCGAGACCGCCCAGGCGGACGCGCCCGAGGCCACGAACACCCCCAACACCCCGAGCGCCCCGGCCGTGCCGGCTCCCGCTGAGGTTGTGGCGCCGAGTTCCGGTACGCCGGACCCGCAGTCGCAGGCCGTACAGCCGCAAGCCGTACAACCCCCGTCGGCGCCCGCCGCCGTCGAGCCGCCTGCCCAGCAGGCGCCCGCGGCACCGGCCGCAGCCGCCGCAACTGCTGCGGGCACGCCTTCTCCGGCTTCCGCGGCGGACAACTCGGCGACGGGACAGGCTGCTTCGCCGTCGCGTACGCGGATCAGCGGCGTACGGCCCCGCGGGCGTACCCGTCAGGTCCCGGTCCAGGAGCCGGCGGCGAACGATCCGCAGCGCGAGACAGCAGGAGCCTCGGGCCCGGCAGTTGCCGCAACGGGCCCTGTTTCGCCGCAGGGCGCCACCTTCGGTCCCGAAGGCGCGAACGTGGTGAACCTGCCCGCCACGGCTGACGCCGCCGCCCCGGCCGCGGGTCCGCCCGCGCCGGAATCGGCAACGCGGACACCTGCCGCGACCGTCCCCGCACAGCCGGGGGAGAGCGTTCAGGCCGAGGCAACTCCCGCCGCGGTCGCCGAAACCGCCGGGCAGGACAACCCGGCGATGCCGTCGGCGTCGGCCGGCGACACCAACCCGGCCGACGGGGCAACTAGCCCCGCGGCACAGGCAGCACAGGCCGCACAAGGTGCCCAGGGTGCCACCGCGCCTGCCGAGGGGCCGAATGCCGGTGTCCGGCAGCCGGTCCCGGGTGCCGCCGCGGGCCCGGCCGGGGCAAATGCCGTTCCGCCGGTCGCAGCCGGCGGCGCTCCGACCCTTCCGCCCCCAGGCCGGGTCGCCGCGCGCCGGGCGCGCCAGGCGGGCGTGGCTCCCGCGCCCGCCCCGGCTCCGGCCCCCGCGCCCGCTCCAGCCCCGGCCCCCGTGCCCACTGCCGTACCGGCACAGGCCGATGGTCAGGCAGGCGCCGCACCCGCACCCGCACAGAGCATCCCGGTGGCGGCAACGCCCGCGGCCGGTGTGCCGGTCGCGCCGGCACACCAGGGGCCCATCCCCGTTCCGCCGGTGGTCCCGGTTCCCGGCGCCGCGTCGGCACCGGCGGGCAGTGTCCCGAGCAGCCCCGGCACGACCAGTACGACAGGCGACACAGGCAACACAGGTGACGTCGGCAAGACGGGCAAGGAAGACGTGACGGACACCCCGGTTACCGCAGCAACCCCCGGTCAGGCGGCACCGGCCGGTACGCCTGCCGAGCAGCAGGCCTCTCCCGGCGCGGTCGCGGCGTCTTCCGCCGAGCAGGGCGCCGAGGCCGTTCGCGGTCGTAGGCGGGTCCGCCTGGCGGCGGTTCCCCAGGGCGAGCCGGCGCAGCCCGCCGCCGCTTCCGCACCGGGCGACGCCGGACCAGGGTCCGCTGTCCCGCAGCCCACCGTTCCGCAGCCCACCGCCGCCCAGTCTGCTGTTTCGCAGACAGCCGAGGCCACACCGGGCCCGGCACAGGCCGCGGCCGCCGCTCCGGCCCAGGTCGGTGCCCCGGGGCCTGCCGTGTCGCCCGCCGTACCGTCCGAGGGGCAGCCTGAGGAGCAGGCGGCGTCCGCCCCAGCGCCCGCGCATGCCGCCCCGCAGGGTGGTCAGCAGCAAGAGACGCCTGCGGCCGCGGGTAGTTCCGTCCCGCAGCCTCCCGCGCACCCCGGCCCCACCCAGGCGGCGCCCGTCCAGCCCGACGCCGCGCGGGCGCCGAGGGCACATGCGGTCGCACCTGCCCCGCAGGAGGCCGGCCAGGACGCCGCTCCGGCGCCTGCCGCCGAGGCGGGCACCCCGGCGGACGGCACGGCCGCGTCGGACCCCGCACCCGAGGCGGGGCCGGCCGCCGCCCCGTCGCAGGACGGGCCCCGCGCCGAAGCAGCCGAAATCGAAGCCGACGGCGAAACCGGCCCCGGACCCGAAGACGACGCGGACACGGGCACGGACACGGACACGGACACGGACAACGAGACCGAGACCGAGACCGAGGGCGAAACCGAGATCGACACCGCGAGCGAAGGCACGACCGACGTCGGGACCGACCCCGCGCCCGGCTACGGCGAGTCCGACCGCGAGGCGGTGCACCGCGTCATGCGCGAGCGCCGCGACGTACGCACCGGCTTCCGCTCCGACGCGGTTCCCGACGAGGTCCTCATCCGCGTCCTGGAAGCCGCCCACCACGCGCCCAGCGTCGGCTTCTCGCAGCCGTGGGACTTCGTCGTGATCCGCAACGAGGAGACCCGCGCGGGCGTTCAGCGGCTCGCCGCTCGGCAGCGGGAGGCGTACGCCGCGTCGCTGCCCAAGGCCCGGGCCAAGCAGTTCCTCGGCATCAAGACCGAGGCGATCCTCGAGACGCCGGTCAACATCGTGGTGACGGTGGACTCGACGCGCGGCGGCCGGCACACCCTCGGACGCCACACGCAGCCGCAGATGGGCCCGTACTCGAGTGCGCTCGCGGTCGAGAACCTGTGGCTCGCGGCCCGCGCGGAGGGCCTCGGCGTCGGCTGGGTCAGCTTCTTCGACGAGCGCGAGCTCAGCCATGCGCTCGGGCTTCCCGAGCACCTGGAGATCGTCGCGTACCTGTGTGTCGGCTACGTCGACGCGTTCCCCGACGAGCCGGAGCTCGGGCAGTCCGGCTGGGCGAAGCAGCGTCCGCTGTCGTGGGTGGTGCACGAGGAGGAGTACGGGCGGCGCGGGCTGCCCGGCGAGGACCCCGTACGCCTGCTCGACGAGACGATCCGCTCGGTGCGGCCGCTGGACGCCAAGGCGCTCAGCGCAGCCTGGGACCGGCACAAGGTGATGACCAAGCCCGCCGGCTCGCTCGGCGTGCTGGAGATGATCTCGGCGCAGCTGGCGGGTCTGTCGCGGACCTGTCCGCCGCCGGTCCCGGAGCCTGCCGCGGTGGCGGTGTTCGCCGCCGACCACGGGGTGCACGCGCAGGGCGTGTCGCCGTGGCCGCAGGAAGTCACCGCGCAGATGGTGCAGAACTTCCTCGCGGGCGG
The DNA here is from genome assembly GCF_053592165.1 of Streptodolium elevatio. NCBI lineage: Bacteria > Bacillati > Actinomycetota > Actinomycetes > Kitasatosporales > Streptomycetaceae > Streptodolium > Streptodolium elevatio. The sequence goes on along the minus strand of NZ_JBSFVE010000002.1, from coordinate 620,966 downwards.
CGCGGTCGTCAACGCGTTCGCCCGGCAGATCGGCGTCGAGGTCTGCGTCGTGGACGTCGGCGTCGCGTCCGAGCTCCCGGTGGGGGCCGGCCTGCTGCCGCGCAAGGTGCGCCCGGGTACCGCCGACATGACGCAGGGCCCCGCTATGTCGCGCGAGGAGGTCATGCGTGCCATAGAGGTCGGCATCGAGACGGCGCGCGACCTGGTGACCGCCGGGAACCGCTGCCTCCTCACCGGCGACATGGGCATCGCGAACACGACCGCGTCGGCGGCGCTGATCGCGGTGTTCACCGGCACGGACGCCGCCGAGGTGACCGGCCGCGGCACCGGCATCGACGACAGCACCCACGACCGCAAGGTGCAGGTCGTCCGGGCCGCGCTCGCCAAGCACGCGCCGGACCCCGACGACCCGATCGGGGTGCTGGCCGCGGTCGGCGGGCTGGAGCACGCCGCGCTGGCCGGGTTCATCATCGGCGGCGCGGCGATGCGTACACCGGTGGTGCTCGACGGTGTGATCGCGGGGGCCGCGGCTCTGGCCGCGCACCGCATCGCGCCGGACGCGCTGGCGGCCTGCATCGCGGGCCACCGCTCCGCCGAGCCGGGGCACGCCGCCGCGCTCGCGAAGCTGGGGCTGCGCCCGCTGGTCGAGCTGGAACTGCGGCTGGGCGAGGGAACCGGGGCCGTCCTGGCCCTCCCCCTGGTGCAGAGTGCGGCCCGCGTGATGCACGATGTGGCGACGTTCGACTCCGCCGGAGTCAGCGGCAAGACGGGCTGACCCGCCCACCGCGCGGGGCGTGTCCCCGTCCCGCGCGGTGCGGCCCGGGGCCGCACCGGCCCGGGTTCCGACGGATAGTGAGAAAGAGCGCCATGTCCCCGAAGTACGACGACGTCCCGGCCTACCCCGCGGGCCTCCGGCTCGCCGGCCGCCGGGTCGTCATGGTGGGGGCCGGCACGGTCGCCCGCCGCAGACTGCCCGGGCTCGTCGACGCGAAGGCCGATGTGCTGGTCGTCGCGCCGGAGGCCACGCCGTCCGTCGAGGCGATGGCCGACGACGGCGAGCTGCGCTGGGAGCGGCGCGGTTACCGGGGCGAGGACCTGGACGGCGCCTGGTACGTCATCGCCGCCACCGACGACCCGGCGGTGAACGCCGCCGTCGAGGCGGACGCCGAGGCGCGCCGGATCTTCTGCGTGCGCTCCGACGACGCCTCGCACGCCAGCGCCTGGACCCCGGCGAGCGGACGGCACGACGGCCTGCAGATCGCGGTGCTGGCGGGCGGCGACCCGCGCCGCGCCGCCGCGGTCCGCGACCGCGTGCTCGAGGAGCTGCGCGAGGGCACGCTCGGTGCGGCGCACTACCGCGCCAAGCGGGCCGGGGTGGCCCTGGTCGGCGGCGGGCCCGGCGACCCGGACCTCATCACCGTGCGCGGCCGCCGCCTGCTGGCCGAGGCCGACGTCGTGATCACCGACCGCCTCGGGCCGCGCGCCCTGCTGGACGAACTGCCTTCCGACGTCGAGGTGATCGACGCCGCGAAGATCCCCTACGGCCGGGCGATGGCCCAGGAGGCGATCAACGAGGAGATCATCAGGCACGCGTCCGCGGGCAAGTTCGTCGTGCGTCTGAAGGGCGGCGACAACTACGTCTTCGGCCGCGGCTTCGAGGAAGCCATCGCGTGTGCGCGGGCCGGCATCCCGGTCGAGGTGGTGCCGGGCATCACGAGCGCGATCTCGGTCCCGGCCATCGCGGGCATTCCGGTGACGCACCGCGGCGTGGCCCACGAGTTCACGGTCGTCTCCGGGCACGTGGCCCCCGACAACCCCCAGTCCCTGACGGACTGGCCCGCGCTCGGGCGCCTGCGCGGCACCCTCGTCCTGCTCATGGCGATGGAACGTCTCGGCGCCATCGCGGACACCCTCGTCTCGCACGGCCGTGCCGCGGACACCCCGGTGGCGATCGTCCAGGAGGGCACGATGGCGACGCAGCGCGTGCTGCGTACCACTCTTGCCGCCGCCGCGGCCGACGCCCGGGAGCACGGCATGCGTCCTCCGGCCATCGTCGTCATCGGCGACGTCGTGGCCGTCGCCGACGAGATCGCCGGAGCCCGGTAGGCCGGACCGCCTCGTCGTGAGGCTCGCCCGCGCACCGGGTCGCGGCCGAATCGATCTTCGTCGGTACGGTGTGCGCGGTAGGTACGCGGTCTTCTGATTCGGCAAGGAGCGGTTCATGGCGTTCGGCCTCGGCTGGCGGCTGCACGGGGACGGGGGGACCCCGGCGCCAGGAGAAGTGGTGCGGCCGGACGAGCGGTTGTCGTGGGGACGCACGGCGGGGCTCGGCGCGCAGCATGTCGTCGCGATGTTCGGGGCGACGTTCGTGGCCCCGGTGTTGATGGGGCTGGACCCGAACCTCGCGGTGATGCTCTCCGGCGTCGCCACGGTGATGTTCCTGCTCATCACGCGCGGGCGCATCCCCAGTTACCTGGGGTCGAGCCTGTCGTTCGTGGGGGTCGCGGCGTCCATCAAAGCGGCCGGCGGCAGCGTGCAGACCGTGACGGGCGCGATGCTCGTCGTCGGCGTGGTGCTGCTCGCGGTGGGGCTCGTCGTGCACGCGCTGGGCGCGCGCATCGTGCACGCGGTGCTGCCGCCGGTGGTCACCGGCGCCGTCGTCATGATCATCGGGTTCAACCTGGCGCCGGTCGTGGCCCGCACGTACTGGCCGCAGGACCAGTGGATCGCTCTGCTGACCATGGCGTTCACACTCGTCGCAATGGTCGTCATGCGCGGATTCTGGTCGCGGATCGCGGTGTTCCTCGGCCTGGTGTTCGGGTACGCCGCCTCCTGGCTGTTCGACCGCGTGTTCGGCGAGATCAACTCCGCGACCGCCTCGGGGGAGGTGACCGACCACAACCGCGTCGACTTCTCCGGCGTCGGTTCCGCCGACTGGTTCGGCCTGCCGAGCCTGCACGCGCCCGACTTCAAGCTTTCCGCCGTCCTGCTCGCGCTGCCCGTCGTCATCGCGCTGATCGCCGAGAACGCCGGCCACGTCAAGGCCGTCGCGGAGATGACCGGCGACGACCTCGACCCCGAACTGGGCAGGGCCATCGCGGCCGACGGCGCCGCGTCCGTGCTGTCCACGTCCGTCGGTGGGCCGGCGACCACGACGTACGCCGAGAACATCGGGGTCATGGCCGCGACCCGGGTCTACTCCACGGCCGCCTACTTCGCCGCGGCCGCGTTCGCGATCCTGTGCGGGCTGTGTCCGAAGTTCGGGGCCGTCGTGGCGGCCACCCCGGGCGGCGTGCTCGGCGGCATCACGGTCGTGCTGTACGGCATGATCGGCCTCCTCGGCGCGAAGATCTGGCACGAGAACAAGGTCGACCTCGGCAACCCGCTCAACCTCGTGCCGATCGCCGCCGGCGTCATCATCGGCATCGGCAACGTGTCCCTCGAGTTCACCGACGACTTCCAGCTCGACGGCATCCCCCTCGGTACCATCGTGACCATCGTCGGCTACCACGTACTGCGGCTGTTCGCCCCGCCGCACCTCAAGAGCGAGCCGCCGCTCGTCGACGCGGCGGTCCCCGGCGGCACCTCCGAACCGGGCGGGGAGCGCGCATGACCGGGCCGATCGTACGCATCGGGGACGCGGACGACCCGCGCCTGACCGACTACACGAACCTCACCGACGTCGAGCTGCGCCGCCGCCGCGAGCCCGCCGAGGGCCTGTTCATGGCCGAGGGCGACAAGGTCATCCGGCGGTCCCTGGACACCGGGCACCCGCTGCGGTCGATGCTGCTGACCGAGCGGTGGCTCGACACGATGGCCGACGTCGTCGCACTCGCCGCCGAGTCCGGCGCGCCGGTGTACGTCGCCGCGCCCGAGATCGTGGAACGCGTCACCGGCTACCACGTACACCGCGGTGCGCTCGCGTCCATGCAGCGCAAGCCGCTGCCCGAGCCCGCCGAACTCCTGGGCCTCGCCGGCCCGTCGGCCGCAGCCGGTCAGACCGGCCCGGGGCGGATCGCGGTCTTCGAGGGCTTCGTCGACCACGCCAATCTCGGCGCGGCGTTCCGCAGCGCGGCCGCACTTGGCATCGGCGCGATCCTGCTCTCGCCGGACTGCGCGGACCCGCTTTACCGCCGCGCGGTCAAGGTGTCGATGGGGGCGGTCTTCTCGGTGCCGTACGCGCGGTTCGCCGAATGGCCCTCCGGCCTGGCCGTGTTGCGCGACGCGGGGTACCGCGTACTTGCCATGACCCCCGACGAACGGGCCAAGCCCCTCGACGAGTTGCCGCCCGAACAGTTCGAACGATGCGCGCTCGTGCTCGGCTCGGAAGGCCACGGCCTGTCCCGCGGCGCGCTCGACGCCGCCCACGAGTGGGTGCGCATCCCGATGGCCGCCGGAATCGACTCGCTCAACGTCGCCGCCGCCTCGGCCGTCGTCTTCTACGCCACCCGCCCGAAGAGCTGACCGTCCTCTCGCCACCGAAGTACTGACCAACTCCTGTCCGAACCACCACAATTGACGCAGCGGGCAACAGTCCGACCGCGGGTGGCGAAAGGCGGCGGAGGTGAGCGAACGGCTGCTGGCCGAACGGTTCGAACTCCACCAGGAGCTTGGACGCGGCGGCATGGGTGTCGTCTGGCACGCCACCGACACCGTGCTCGGCCGCCCCGTCGCGGTCAAGTGCCTGCACGCGCCCACGATCCAGGGCGACCCGGCGATCCGCGAGGTCCTGGTACGCGAGGCCCGGGCCGCCGCCCGCCTCAACCACCCCGGCGCGGTCACCGTGCACGACGTGGTGCGGGACGGGGCCGACGTCTACATCGTCATGGAGTACGTCCAGGCCCCGACCCTCGCCGCCGTCGTCGACACCTACGGCCCGCTGTCCGCGGACCGCGTCGCCGTGATCGGCCGCCGCCTCGCCGAAGTCGTCGCCGCCGCGCACCGGCTCGGCATCGTGCACCGCGACATCAAGCCCGAGAACGTCATGCTGCTGCCCGGCGACCGGGTGAAACTGGCCGACTTCGGCATCGCCCGCCGCCTCGACGACAGCCCGTGGACCGGCACCGTCGTCGGGACCCCCGCATACATGGCCCCCGAGCAGATCCGCGGCCACCCCGAACCGGCGTCCGACCTGTGGGCGTTGGGCGCCACGCTCTACCACGCGGTCGAGGGAGCCGCGCCGTTCGACGGGGACGGCATCGTCGCGATCGTCGCCGCGGTCATCACCGACCCGGTGCCACAGGCCCCGCACGCGGGGGACCTCCTCGGCCCGGTCATCGAAGCGCTGCTGGCGAAGGACCCGGCCGACCGCATGGACGTCGACGGCGTGTTGCACGCGCTCGGCGGCGTACGCGGCGGGCGGCCACTGGCCCTGCCCGCGCCTTCCTCGGATACCGGGGTTGCGAACGCCAGTTCGGCACCGACCACCCCGCTCCCGCCGCTGCCGTCGCTCCCGCCGCGGCACTCGACACTCGAACTCCCGCCCGGCGTCGTGCCCGGACCGGTGGTCCCGGTGCCCGGGTCCGCCGCCTCCCGCGCGGAGGCCGGGTACCTCCCGGGGAGCGGGGTCCGGACCGGGACGGCCGCCAAGGCACCCGCATCCAGGCCCGGTCGCGAACCGGTACGCCGACGCGGCGCGTTGGTCCTCGTCGGGCTCGCGGCCCTGGCGGTGGTCGTCACCTGGATCGCGTCGTGGGCCACCCTGGAGTTCCACACGGTGCCCCTGGGCAGCGAATCCGCCGGCTTCGCCGCGCAGCCGTGGGAGTCCTGGGAGATGGGTGCGGCATTCGGTACGGAACCGGACCCGTCGCGCGGGGGAACCGACGCGGCGGACTCCGATGTCCGGGTGCTCGACTGGATGTTCGTGGCGGAAGGCCTTCCGAAGGACAGCGGGCTGCTTGCCGTCATGCTCGCCGCGACCCATCTGCCGTTCCTCCTTGTGCTGATCGCGGCACGCCTGGCGTTCTCGGACCGGCACGCCGAGACCGCGGCCGCGCTGCTCACCGGCGGAGCCGCCGTCTGGCTCGTCGACGGCGTCGCGATCCGCAGTACCGCGGTCCCGACCGGCGAGGACGGCGTGCACGCGATCCTCGACTACGCCCCGTACCTGGCAGCGTGGGCGACCGGCATGTTCGCCGCGCTCCTGCTGCTGTACCGGGCGCGCTTGCGCCCGCGGCCGGGGGCCACCGTGGCGGCGCTCGTGTGCGCGCTGCTTGGCTCCGCGTCCGTCCTGGTCACCGCGCCCGAGGGATCGGCGCGCGTCATGGGCGTGGCGATGACCGGCATCGTCCTGCTGGTCGGCGGCCTCGCGCGGCCGTACCGCGTGGCCGCCGGGATCCTGGGCGGATGGGCGCTGGCCACGGCACTCAAGTGGTCCGTGGCCGCGATCCTGGTGGCCTCCCGCCCCGGCGGACGCGACCACGACACATGGACCGACCTCACCGCCGTCACCGCCGAGCAGATGGCGCCCTGCCTCATCGCCGCCGCCGTAGCCGGCACCTTCGCCCTCGAACGCGCCCTGCGCACCTGACCCCGATCGGCGAACTCCCAGGCGGGGCAGGGTGCCACGCCGGTGCGCGGCCGGCACGCGCAGGCGCCGGCGATGGGCACGACTGGGGGCGGAGGGGGGCGGTGGAGGTTTCACAGCGGCGGAGGAACAGGTCCGCACGGCATGGCGGGAGGGACGTGCCGCCGACCTCGGAGCCGGACACGCCGCCACCGACGCCGCATCGGCGCCGGTTGGAGATCAGCGGGTACGCGGGACCGCGCTGCGCACTCTTGGCGGAGGCGGCCGAGAACAGCCACTTCCGCCGAACTGCGGTGCGCGGCGAACGCGACCCAGGTGGTGTCGATGCGCCTGCTCGGCTGCCATATCGCCGTCCCGGGCGGGTTTGCTGGTGCTTGCGTACCGGGCCGCGGGTCTCGGTCGCGTCGACGATGCGCGGACGGTGGCGATCGCCTTCTTCTACGCGCAGGCGGATTGTGTCGGCTGGTGAAGAAGGAGTAGTGCAGGGGCGTGCGTCAGGGCGTGGTGCGGGGCGCCGAACGGGGGCGGCGTGCTGTCCGGTTGCGGCGCATGCGGGTGTGGATGGTTGTGCCGCGGTCCCAGACGAGGGGGTGCAGGCTGTCGGGGTCCTTCGGCGCCGCCGGGTCCGACTCGAGTTGTTCGCGGGCCAGGCGGGCCGCGGTGACGCGGTCGTGATAGTTGTCGAACACCTGGACTTCCAGGCTGAAATCGGTGTGGATGCAGTCGTACACCATGCCGAGACCGGATGCCGCTCCGGGCCGCGCCGGGTCCAGCGGACCGATCTCCACCGCCCATTCGCGCAGCCACTCCGCGGTGCCGGGCAGCACGAGCAGTCCCGCGCGGACGCCGATCACCGGGCGGCGGTGCCGCTCGTCGTAGCCGTGGAAGTGCCGAGGCGGACGGTTGCGGAACCATGCCTGGGTGTCGGCGAGCGCCTCCGCGTATCCGGGGGTGTGCAATCGGACCGTGCCTTCGGAGGGCGTGGAAAGCGGTAGACGGCGCCGGAGTTCGCGGGCCGCTCGGTCACCGAAGGGTGCCAAATGCGCGGGGGCGATCACGATCGGCGGTGACGGTTCCGCATCGAATGGATTCGTGTCCAGGAATGGCCGGTCCACGACCAAGACGGTGTTCTGTGCGCGTTGGTGCGCCATGCCCCAAAGCAGGGAGCCCAAAAGGAGTGCTCCCGCGCGGTGGGTGACGACGTGCCAGGTGCCGTGGAACTCGTTGACGGCGAAGCGTTCCGCGGTGCCCGGGCGCAGGCCCAGGACCGTGTAGGAACGGCCGTCGAGGCGAAGTGTCCGGCGGTGCAGCTTGAGTCCGTTGTACGCGGTCATCCCGGTCAGCTTTTCACGTCCGTCCTGGTGAGGGTCCGTCATGTCCGTTGTGCGGCAAGGTTCCAGGTGTCGGCACCCGCTTGTCATCCGGTTTTCACCGACGTTTACGCGCGGGAGCCGGTGCGGCGGCGCACGCATCACCCGAACGGCTGTATCGTCGGGCGGTCGGGTTTCCGACCGCACCGGTTTTCGGACCGCCCCATCACCACGCGCCCATTGGACGCGGACAGGCCCCTCAAGGGTGAAGCGCCATTCACTCGCACAGGGGTTGTTCCGCCGTTCGGGATACGCGGAGCGGATTTTCCGCCAAGATAGGGCGCCGTACGAGGGGGATCCGGCGCGCAGGGAACGCTCCGAACTCCGGTCCGGCGCGCGCCGATTCGCTCGGTTCACGGGGGACCGGCGTCCGCGGTCCGGACCAGGTATGGGAAGTGAGGCACAACGGCTTCATGAAGATCATGGGTGTACCCCTGGCCTGGGCCGTCGTCGGCCTGGTCGAATTCGTGCTCCTCGTGGCACTGGTGGCGTACCTGCTGCGGTCCAAGCGCGACACCGGAGTGGCCCTGGCCGGCGACGACACTTGGGAGCGCGATCAAGAGCGACGAAGGCGGAAAGAGCTCTGGTACGGCATCGCGTCGTACACGCTGCTCTTCTGCTGCGCCGCCATCGCCGCCGCACTGTCGTTCCGCGGCCTGATGGGCTTCGGCCGCGAGAACCTCGGCCTGACCGACGGCTGGGAGTACCTGGTACCGCTCGGCCTCGACGGCGCGGCCATGTTCTGCTCCGTCCTCGCCGTGCGCGAGGCCAGCCACGGCGACGCGGCTCTCGGATCCCGCATCCTGGTCTGGACGTTCGCGGGTGCCTCGGCGTGGTTCAACTGGGTGCACGCCCCGCGCGGCATCGGCCACGCGGGCGCGCCGCAGTTCTTCGCGGGTATGTCGCTGTCCGCCGCGGTGCTGTTCGACCGCGCGCTGAAGCAGACGCGCCGTGCGGCGCTGCGCGAACAGGGCCTCATCCCGAGGCCGCTGCCGCAGATCCGCATCGTCCGCTGGCTGCGCGCACCGCGGGAGACGTACGCGGCCTGGTCGCTCATGCTGCTCGAGGGCGTGCGTACGCTCGACGAAGCCGTCGAGGAGGTCCGCGACGACCGCCGTGCAAAGCAGGACACGCGGGAGCGGCGCCGTCTGCAGAGCAAGCGCGAGCGCGCGCAGCTGAAGGCGATCAGCCGTGGCGACGGCCGCAATTGGGGCCGTTCCGGCCCGCGTCAGGAGATCGCGGCGCTGCCGGGAGGTGGGGGCTCCGAAGCTGTTTCGGAGCCGGCCATAGCCGACAGCACATCCGGCCCCGCAGCCTCCACCCTCGACGCCCCGCACTCCGCGGGCCGTCCTGCCCTTCCCGCGCCGACCGAGGGAGCTGCCGCCGAACGCGAACGCGACGTCATCGACCTCACCGCCGAGGACGACACGATGACGCTGCCGCGCCTCGACTCGTTGGAGCGCAAACTGAAGGATCTGGAACGCCAGTTCGGCTGACCGGACACCGTTACGCGGAAGGCGCCCTCCACCCGATTCCCCGGGGCGGAGGGCGCCTTCGCGTACCCGCGCCTTCGCGTGCCTGCGTCTTCGCGTAAGTGCGCATCCATGCGTGACGGCCGTGCGTCACATCCGCGTCGGAGGCGCGGAGCAGGAGCCGAAGGGCACGAGCAGCACAGACTGCCGTGGCCGTGAACCGCAGTACTCGGCGGGCGCGTGCGCTGTCCTCGGTCAGCCCCCAGCCCTGGCGCGCAATTGCAGGCGGTTCCGATTGGCATGCGGCGCGGGCAGCCAGTGAGCGGGAGTTGGCTCGGGCAGGAGAACACGGTGACAGACGGCCGTTGGTGGACGGGGCGAACTGTCGATCACGCACCGGGCATCGGGCCTTGCGCACCGGGCGCCGATTGCGGTGCTGGGAGACCTCACCGGCTGCGTGTGGCCATGCAAAGCACCGAACACCCCGGATCCGGCGAACCTTCCTCGGCGCCGCCTCGATCGCCTGCGCGCCCGTATGTGGCAATTGGGGGTTGCTTGCGCCGGGCTGCTGCCGACGGCGTTCGGCCGTTCAGGCCCCGGCAGCGCCGGGCGAGCGCCCGTCGGCGCTGGTTGGCGGCGCTCAGCTCAGAGTGCCGTCGGGGCGTACGGCGTAGCGGCTCACGACGTCGGCCTCGCCGGGGATCGTGACGGTGCGCAGGATCGCCCCCGGCTCGACGGTCCACTTCGTGGCGGTCGCGCGCGGATCCGTCTGCACGGCCTTCACGCCGAGCGGCACCGGGACTCCGCCGTCGAAGCGGAACAACTCGACGAACTGGGTCACCGGACCGCCCGCGCCCGGCGTGCGGGTCAGGACGACGACGACGGCCGGCTCGCCGACGAAGGTCGCCGGGACGGTCTCGGAGAGGTCGACGCGGTCCGCGCCCACCGTCGCCGACCCGTTGATGAGGGTCAGCGACGCCCCGCCGGCCGTCGGGTCGGCGTACGTGCGATTCGCCCAGTCGGCGGCCGGTGCGGTGGCCGCCGGGGCAAGGGCGCCCACGGTCTCGGTCGGCAGCGGGTTGTCCGCGGGCCGCGGGGACCCGGAGTCGCCGTCGGCGCCCTGGAAGGCGGCAATCGCGAGCGCGACGACGGCGGTGACGATCACGAACACGATGGCCTGGTGCATCAGGACGCGGCGGCGGCGCCGTTGGGCGGACGGCCGCGCACCGGACGTCGAGCCGCCTCGCGAGCGCGGTCCGGGGGATGAGGTACCCCGGGGTGCCCCGGGACGCCCCGGGGCGCGGTTCCGGCCCGTGTCGGGGTCGGAATCGCCGCCGCCTCCGTGCGCCTGCGAACCGGCACCCTGCCCGGCACCGGGTCCCGAGTTCGCCCCCGGACCCGTCGAGGCCGCGAGCGCCGCGGCGATACCCGCGACGCCGGGCGCCTTCGATCCGGACTTGTGCCCCGCACCCGACTTCGGTCCCGCCCCCGACTTGGGTCCGGGACCGGCCTTCGCACCCTGGCCGCCGCCCGGGGCCGAGCCCTGTGCCGGGTAGCCGCCCGAACCGGGGCCCGGCCCGGAGGACTTCACGCCGCCGGTGCGCACCGAGCCGGAGCGCGGCCCGGAGTCGCCGGCGGCCTCCGCCTGACGGCGCGCCAGCACGGCGAGTCGGTCGCGTACCTCCTCCGCGCTGGGCCGCATGAGCGGATCCTTCGCGAGGCACGCCGAGATCAGCGGCATCGCGGGGCCGGGGACGCCCTCGAGGTCGGGCTCTTCGTGCACGACGCGGTACAGCAGCGCGTCGACCGGGCCCGAACCGAAGGGCGAACTCCCGCGCCCGGCATAGGCGAGGGTGACCCCCAGGGCGAACACGTCGGTGGCCGGGGTGACCGGTTGCCCGCGCACTTGTTCGGGTGCCAGGAAGCCGGGGGAGCCGACGGCCGTACCCGTATGGGTCAGCGTGCCGGCGCCGTCGGCGTACGCGATGCCGAAGTCGATGATCTGCGGGCCGTCGGGGGACAGCAGGATGTTGGACGGCTTCACGTCGCGGTGCACGACGCCGGCCGCGTGCACCGACACCAGGCCGTCGGCGACCGCCGAGCCGACACGGGCCAGTTCGACGCAGCCGAGCGGTCCGCGTTCACCCACCCGGCGCTGCAGCGACGGGCCGGGGACGTACGCGGTCGCCAGCCACGGCCGGGCCGCCTCCGGGTCCGCGTCCACCAGCGGGGCCGTGCGGTTGCCGCGTACGCGCGCCGCCGCGGCCACCTCGCGCGCGAAACGGGACCGGAACTCAGGGTTGTTGGCCAGCTCCGGCCGGATCAGCTTGAGCGCGACCTTCTTGCCGTGCCGGTCGGTGCCCAGGTACACGACGCCCATGCCGCCCGCGCCGAGCCTGCGCAGCAGCCGGTACGACCCGACGACGCGCGGGTCCTGCCGCCGCAGCCGCACCATCGTCATCGAGGGCGTTCTCCTAGTACCTGGTCGTTCTGGCCTGCGCGGCCGGTTCGAGGTGGACGGCCGCTCCGAGGGGCCTCCCCGGAGGTGATCAGTCGTCTGTGACACACGTTAGAGGAAGGTCAACGGTTCAAGCGGCATCTGCGGCCCGGCGCGCAAAACCGGGTGACATCGTACGGGCCCTCCCGCCACCCTGGACGCGGTCACCCGCCCTGTGCGCATCCGTGCGGAGGCCATGTCCCGGGCCTCCGCGTGCCGTCCGGTTCCGTTCGCTTCCCACCGGTTCTCCGTGCTCCGCTTCTCCTCGGCGTCGCACGGATGTTCGCCCGAATGCCGCCGAACGCCGTCGGCCGAGGCCGATCGGGTGCCGACCCCTTCTCCCACCTGTCAAAGGACCATTTGTGCAGTCTTCCGTGACCGTGACACCCGCCGCGCTGCCCGAGGTGCTGCTCCATGTGGCCGTCGTGCGGCCGGTGTTCCTGTGGGGTGCGCCCGGCATCGGAAAGTCCGCGATGATCCGGCAGTTCGCCGAGGGACTCGGCCTCGAGTGCGTGTCGCTCCTCGGCACGCAGCTCGCCCCGGAGGACCTGATCGGCGTACCGCAGATCGTCGACGGGCGCAGCCGCTTCTGCCCGCCCGAGCAGATCGCCCGCGACGAGCCGTACTGCCTCTTCCTCGACGAGCTCAACGCGGCGTCCCCCGATGTGCAGAAGGCCTTCTACAGCCTGATCCTCGACCGGCGCATAGGCATGTACGAACTGCCCGACGGGTCGGTCGTCGTCGGCGCGGGCAACCGGGCGACCGACAACGCGCTCGCGCGTCCCATGTCGTCCGCCCTCGCGAACCGCCTCGTCCACGTGCATCTGCGCGCGTCCGCCGCCGACTGGCTGACGTGGGCGGTGCACGCGGGCATCCACCCGTGGATCGTCGAATACCTGACGCAGCGTCCTGACCACCTGTGGAGCCCGCCGCCCAAGAGCGAGGAGCCGTTCTCCACGCCGCGTAGCTGGCACATGCTGTCCGACACCCTCGCGTCGTATGGCGACGCCGTCTCGGGCCCGCACGGCACCGAGATCGTGGCACTGCTGGCGCACGGGACCCTGACGGCCACGCACGCCGCCGGGTTCCTCGCGTACCTCAAGACCGTGCGCAACGCCTATGGCCTGGACGCGATCCTCAAGGGCGACGCCCGCTGGCCGGCCGCCCCGGCGGACCGCGACCTGCTGTACTTCCTGGCCGAGACGTTCCGCGCCCGCATGGCCAAGGACCTCCCGGCCGACAAGCGGCACGCGTCGCCCGCCGTGCGGCAGTTCGCGTTCCGGGCCAAGGCCCTGCTCGTCGAGCTGGCCGAGATCTCGTTGGAGATCGCCCAGTTGGTGATCGCCGACGACGAACACGGCAACTCCCGGCTGCCCGGCTGGTTCCTCGTCGACGCGGCCAAGGACATGCCCCGTCTGGTCGCGGCCCGCGCGGGGAAGTGACGGCGTGTCCAGGCCCGCACAAGAGCGCGCGGCACGCCGCCTCCGCACCCGGGACGCCGGCTGGCAGCTTGCCGCGGACAACTGGGCGCTGAAAGGGCTCGCACGGGGCGTATACGTGCGTGACGCCAAGGACGGGCCGCCGGTCGCCTGGGCGCGCATCGACTCGCGCGGCGGCATCCAGGTCAACTCCTACCAGGACGGCCGACCCGAGGAATGGGCCTGGGTGTTCACCCATCTGCTGCTGCACCTCGGGCTCGGCCATGCCGCGCCGGACCGCTTGCGCGAGGCCGGTACGGTGCCGGGCGGGCGGGTGCCCGAGGCGTACTCGGTCGCGTGCTGTGTCGCGGTCGAACGGTTCGCCCAGGAGGCGGTACGCGTCGGCGTACCTCTTGTGCACCAGCCGCCGCTGCCCAATGGCGACGAGACCGCGCTTGCCGAACGCTGGGCGGAGACCGGGATCCCGCCAGAGCTGCGCGGCCTCGGCGCGAACGGTGGGCGACCGTGCTTCGACCATCTGCCCGCGCCGCGCGGCTACGACGCCACGTGCGAGCCGTGGGACTACGACTGGACGGCGTCGTTCGCGCGCAGTCTGGCAAATGCCGCGCAGGACGCCATGGCCCAGGCGAACTCGCAGGCCGGGGGAGTGCGGCGCAAAGCGTCTCAAGGGCCGTGGGACATCGCGCTCAACTGGTTCGTGTCGGCATACCCGCTGCTGGGGGCGCTCGCCGCGGGCTTGACGATCGTCGACGACCCTGCGGTGGCGCGGGCCTGGGACATCTCCATTGCGGCGGTCAGCGCGAGCGCGGGGGAGATCTACGTCAATCCGCATGCCGACCTCACGCGGCAGGAGTGGCGGTTCGTGCTGGCCCACGAGATGCTGCACGCCGCGCTCGGCCACGACCGGCGCGTCGAGGGCCGCGACCCGGAACTGTTCAACATCGCCTGCGACTTCGTCATCAACGACTGGCTGGTCCAGATGGGTGTCGGGGACATGCCCGAAGGGCTGCTCTACGACCCGCAGTTGAGCGGCCTGTCAGCGGAGGCGGTGTACGACACGCTCGCCACCGACCTGCGGCGCGCCCGCAAACTGCGCACGGTCGGGGGACGTACGCACGGCGGCAAGACCGGCGACGTGCTGGGGGACTGGCTGTGCGACCCGCAGTCGGCCGACCGCCGCGGCACGCGGCACCGGGAGCGCAAGAACACGCCGCCGGCGCCCTGGGAGCGCGGTGCGGGGCGGCGCGACGCGGTCGACCTGGACGCCTTCTACCGGCGCGCGCTGTCGACCGGACTGGCGTACCACGACACATCGCGGGGACTGGTGCCCGCGGGACTGATCGAGGAGATCCGGGCGCTCGAACACCCGCCGTTGGCCTGGGACGCCAAGCTGGCCCGGTGGTTCGACGAGCACGTGCGCGCGCCCGAGTACCGCCGCTCGTACGCGCGTGCCTCGCGTCGCCAGGCGGCCACCCCGGACATCCCGCGTCCGGGCCGCCACCTCCCCGAGGAGGCCGTGGAGCAGTGCACGTTCGGCGTGGTGCTGGACACGTCGGGGTCGATGGACCCCGAGTTGCTGGGCAAGGCATTGGGGGCGATCGCGTCGTACGCGAGTGCGCGAGACGTGCCGCGCGCCCGTGTGGTGTTCTGCGACGCGGCGGCCTATGACGCCGGGTACATGGCGGTGGAGGACATCGCGGGGAGCGTACGGGTCCGCGGCCGCGGCGGGACGGTGCTGCAACCGGGTGTCGACCTGCTTCAGCGCGCCGAGGACTTCCCGGCGGACGGGCCGATCCTGGTGATCACGGATGGCTACTGCGACCGGGTGGTCGTGCGGCGCGAACACGCGTTCCTGGTGCCACGCGGCGGGCGGCTGCCCTTCACCCCGAGGGGGCCGGTGTTCCATGTGGTGTGACCGGTAGCCTTGCCGGTCGTCCGGGTGGTGGGCAAGAAAGGGCGGGCTATCCGCGTATGGGTGTGACGGACCGTCAGCGAGTCGTCCGGCGACTGCAGGAGACGTTCGCGTGGCGCGACACGCCTGTCGGCGAGTTCGCGGACCTGTCGGGGTGGTGGCGCGACCCCGAGTTGCTGCGCATGCTCGGACCCTCGCTCGCCGAGCTGCACGCGGGGGAAGCGGCAGGGGAAGCCGCGGGTGCGGCAGCCGCAGGGCACACAGACGCAGGGCAGACGGGGCAGGGCGCGCGCCCTGTCGACGCGCCCGGTCGGCCGACGGTCGTGGCCGGGATCGAGACGCGCGGCCTCGTGCTGGGGCCGCTCACCGCGCTGCACCTGGGCGTCGGCTTTGTGGAGGTTCGCAAGGAGTACCGCATCGCGGGCGAGGGCCAGCGCGACGGCGACGACCCGATGCTGCGCGCCCAGACGCCCCCCGACTACCAGGACGGGGGTCTGACGTTGATGGCGCCGCGGCGCCTGTTCGGCCCGCAGGACCGCGTGCTGCTCGTGGACGAGTGGATCGAGTCCGGCGCGCAGGCCAATGCCGTGCGGCGCATGGTCGCGGAGGCGGGTGCCGAGTGGGCCGGCGTCGCGGTGATCGTCGACGCGTGTGAGCCGCGCGTACGCGAACGCCTGGGTGTGCGCGGCCTCGTGGCGGAAGCCGACCTGCCCGGCTGACCGTCGGCGGCCTGACGGCCGACTGTCAGCACGCTCGTTCGCCCGGCGGACGCTCCGCCGCCGGAAGGGGGCCGGTCGGCGTCGCGTCCTGATGGCATCCGGCCGCCCCCGCGACGCCCGGTTCGGCGTTACCGCTCTTGCCCGTCGACACCACCCAGGTGTCCGCGGGTTATGCGGCGTGCTCGCGTTCCCGCAGCAATGCCGCCCGCTCCGTTTCCCCCATGCCGGCCCACACGCCGCGCCGCTCGGGCACGGTCAGCGCGTGGTCCAGGCACAGCCGCCGCACCGGGCAGCTGATGCACACCTTCTTCGCGACGCGTTCGCGGGCCCGGCGTTCGCCGGGACGCTCCTGGTCGTCGCCGAAGAACAATGCCGCGTCCATTCCCCGGCAGGACGCGTCCTCCTGCCACCCGTACCGCGGTGGTGTCGGAATGGCGATCCTCGTGGTCCCCATCGCCCCGTTCTCCTCCTGCTCGACCGGCACTCCCCGACCGGATGTCCGTTGGGCCTGTGCCGTACGGCCCCATGTCTCTATCCGACGCGCATCCCCTCGTATTGGTTTCCGTGCGGCAGCAGTTTTCGTGCGAGAGGATGAGGAGCCACCCGTCGCGTCATCCGATCTGACGATGCGTGTCCATGTCCGCACGCGGGGCAGGCGTTCGCCGAGAACTGGTCGTACCAGAGGATTTGAACATCTACAGGTCGGTCACAACCGAGGCCCGAATCCACCGCCGGGCTTCCGTGCGTGGGGGCGTTGGGTAGCGTGGCGGCACGTACGGCCGGGGACCCGGCGGTTGGCGGCTAAGCAGGAGGCGTAAGTGGGCAGGACAAGGCGACGGATTCCCTCGGCGGTGCCGGTGGCCCTTTCCGTCGTGGTCGCGCTCGCGCTCACCGGGTGCAGCGACGACGGCGGCAAGAAGGACACGTCGGAGGCGACGGCGAAGGAATTCCTTGCCGCCTGGCAGGCGAACGACATCCCGAAGGCAGCCGCGCTCACGGACGATCCGGCCAAGGCGACCGCCGCACTCAACGACGCGCGCAAGCAGTTGCAGCTGCGGCAGGGCGAGTACGCGGCGAAGGGCTACACCAAGGGCGAGGACGACAAGCCGGGCAGCCTCGCGTACAGCGCGAAGCTCACCGTCGCGGGTGTGCCGGAGCCCCTCACGATCGAATCCGCGGTCCCTGTGGTGAACAAGGACGGCAAGGCGGTCGTGCACTGGGAGGCCAAGATCCTGCACCCGCAGTTCGAAGAGGGCTGGAAGTTCTCGAACGTCCGCAAGACCCCTGACCGCGCGTCGATCCTCGACCGCAACGGCGGCAACCTCGCGGGCGCGATGCCGGCGGTGTCGATCTCGCTGTGGCCGTCCAAGATGGGCGCGAATGCCGACGCCATTTACGCCGCGCTCTCCGACCCGGTCTTCGACAAGGACATCCCCAAGCTCAAGGACCAGGTCGCCAAGTCCAACCCGGAGAACGCGGTCTTCGTCGTCAACCTGAGCAAGGACAAGTTCGACCGCATCGCGAAGCCGAAGCTGGAGCGGTTCGGCCCGGCCATCGTGATCAAGGACATCACCCTCCAGACGTCCACCGTCGCCAAGCAGATCGTGGGCCAGGTCGGCGAGGCCACCGACGAGATCCTGCAGAAGCCGGGCTACGAGAACGCCGGCGCGGGCGACCAGGTGGGCACCAGCGGCCTCCAGGCCCGCTACCAGGCGCAGCTGGGCGGGACGCCGACGACCAAGGTGACGGTCAAGAACGGCAGCGGTGCCGAGGTCGCGACGCTCTACGAGAAGGGCGGCACGCCGGGCACGCCGATCAAGACCACCCTCGACCAGAAGATGCAGACCGAGGCCGAGAAGGTCATGGCCGCGTCGGACAAGAACGCCTCGATCGTGGCGATCGACACCAAGACGGGCGGCATCCTGGCGGCGGCCAACAACCCGGCCAACGGCAACAACAGCGCCTTCAACGGCCGGTACGCGCCCGGCTCGACGTTCAAGACCGTCACCGCCGCCGCGCTGCTGCAGTCGGGTCTGAAGCCGACCGACAAGGCGCCCTGCGAGAACACGCTGGTCGTCAACGGCCAGACGTTCAAGAACTACGACGACCTCAAGCCGATCCCGGACGCCACGTTCGGCGCCGACTTCATGCAGTCGTGCAACACCGGCTTCATCGCGCAGTCGGACCGCCTGCAGGACGACACCCTCACCAAGGTCGCGAGCGATGTCTTCGGCGTCGGCCAGCAGTGGGACGTCGGCACCACCACGTTCGACGGTTCGGTGCCCCCGGCGGCCAGCAAGAACGAGAAGGCCGCGTCGATGATCGGCCAGGGCAAGGTGCAGGCGAGTCCGCTCGTCATGGCCTCGGTCGCGGCGACCGTCGAGTCCGGGACCTTCAACCAGCCGGTGATCGTCACCGACCCGGCCCCGCCGGCCCGTGCCGCGAGCAAGCCGGTGGACCCGGCCATCGCCGGCCAACTGCGCGCGCTCATGCAGAGCGTGGTGGCGGGCGGCACCGCGGAGTCGCTGAAGGGCGTCGCCGAGGGCGCCAAGACCGGTACCGCCGAGTTCAGCGAGGGCGGCCAGGTGCTCACCAACGGCTGGATGATCGCCTTCAAGGGCGACATCGCGGTCGCGGTGATCGTCGAGAAGGGCGAGTCCGGCGGCAAGGCGGCGGGCCCGATCGTCAAGGCCTTCCTGAGCGCGGTCTGATCCCGCCGCTCGACCGTCGGGTCCGCCGAGAGGCGACCTGACGACACGTCAACAGAAGTAGCCAACCGTGCGGCCCCGGCGCATCGAGATCACCTCGGTGCCCCGGGGCCGCGGGCTTTCGGCGCCAACCGCGCCGTTCCCGCGCGGGCCGGTGGTCAGTGATCGGCGTGGTACGCCCCGTGCGTCCGGGCTGCGGCGGCCTGTTCCAGGGCGGTACGCAGGAACGAGGCGGCGTCCGCACTCTCGTTCGGGTCGTGCGACAGCAGCGGGCCCAGCATCTCGTTGACCGCGACCACCGGCGGCCCGACACCCGCCAGTTCGGCCAACGTCTGGGCGGACACCGCCAGATCCGGCCCTTCGCCGCGGCGGGCCAGGCGGTAGCGGCGGAACAGCCCGGTGCGGTCCGGCAGATAGGCGCCGTTCAGTTCGCGCGCGAGGCGTACCGCGGTCTCGGACGGCATCTCGGAGGGCCACTCGCGGAGTTCGACCGTACGCGGGTGCCCCGACCCGTTCACCGCCGCGACGTCCGACACCGCGACCGCACTGTCCAACAGCCGGTCCACCAGCAGCGGTCCGAGCCGTTCGGGCGGCAACGACGTTGCGTGGATGGGTGGGTGACGCTGCATCAGCTCGAACCACCGCGAGCCCACCACACGCAGGATCCCGTGGTACGTCGGCCGCCACGCGTCGTCCGCGGGCGCCGGATCCGCGGCCAGGTCGGCTGTGTCGACGACGGCAAGATGCCCGTTGGCGACCGCCACCTCCGGGGGCGGCCCCGTGCCTCCGTCCTCGCCATCCACCCCCGCCCCGCCGCGCCGCCGCCACCGGGCGAGCAGGCGCACCGCGACGACGCGGTCGCCGGCCTCCGGCGAGCGCATCAGGTGCTGCAACTCGATCCCGACGTCGCGGTCGCCGGCGTCGACCAGCGCCTCCAGCGCGGCGGGCCGCCGCGGCCCCGGCGTCGCGGCGAACGCGCGCACCCACATCACCACGGCGGGGTTGTCGCTGCCCGCGGCGGTGCGCACCAGATCGGGGAACAGATCCGCGTCGGCCACCGACAGCGCGTCCATCAGCGTCACCGAGAGCCGGGGCCGCAACTGCTCCGGCAGCGCGACGCAGACCAGGATCGCGAGCAGATCCGCCCGCGTCGCGGGATCAGGGTGCGTGACGGCGAGATCCAGCAGACGCTCGGCGGCGTCCGGTACGAGCGGTTCGCACGCCTCCATCACGCTGACACCCTCCCGGCACCACCAGCGCCCGGCCGCGCCCCGTCCCGCCGCCGAACCATCGCTTTCCATGGTGGTACCCGCTTCACCCACGTAGCCATACCCCCCGCCCCCCAACCACCCCGCCGCCACAAACCGACGAGACAGTTGCCCCACGCCCGTTCCCGCGCCCCCGCGGTCGGATCCGCCCCCGAGACGGCAGATGCCGGAAGCGGCGCAGGAGCAGGAACGAGTGCGGAGCATCTGGTCTCGTGCCGTCGAAACATCACAGCCGCCTCCCTGCCGCAGTTGCCGCGTTGTTGTGCGGCAGGCGTCAATCCGCTTCCGAGAGGCAGGCGGGACGGGAATGGGAGCAAGTGCGCGGTCCCGTGGAGGCGCCGCCGTCAAAGCACCCCACAGTCTCGACCTTGCTCAGCCGCCCTACGTCGACTCCGACCCCACTGCTCCGCTCCTCCCCCGCGGCGCGTTGTCGTGTGCGGCAGGGGAGGAGGGTGCCGGATCAGCCGGTCGGGCCTGTCGAAGCGCCTACGCAATTGGGCGTTTGTCGCGCCTGCCGTTTCTTGTCCGCTGCCCTGCTGTGTCGGCCTGATGTCTGTCCAGTTGCGGCGTGATGTGGGGGAGGTCACCTTGGCGGGGGCTCAAGAGGTGGGGGGCAGGTGTCGATGTGTGTCGATAAGTCTCTCGGGCTCGACGAGCCCCGACGATCGGAGTAACCGCATGTCGAACAACGTGACTCTGGTGGCCCGTGTCCCCGTGCTGCGGTCCACGGACGCCGAGCGTCCCGTCGAGCTGCGGTTCGGGCCGCACACGGACGCCGAGGGGCGGCCGACCGAGGAGTGGACCATCGAGCGTCTGACGCTCGCTCAGGCGGCCCAGCTGGCCGAGGACCTGGCGATCATGCTCGGCCTGCCCGTGGGCGGCCCGCCGGACCTGCGCGTCGTCTCGTAGCGCGGTCCACGCGGCTTGCGCCACACGGGTGGTTGGCATGACCGGGCCGTGAAGGTGCCCCGGCACGGCGGTGTCCGCGTTCCACAATGTGCCCCGTGACCAGCACCAAGACCGGGGCCGGCGCCGGTACGGCACGTCGTGTCGGGCACGCCGCTTCCCCCGCATCCGTCCACGCCGCGACCACTGTGCGCCCCGCCCGGAGCGACGACCCCGCGCCCCCCGAGGCGCGGGTTCCCGCTCCGGCGTCGGAGCCGACCGACGCGGCACTCGCCGCCCCCGGGATCCCGGCCGACCTGCGCAGCACACCCGACCTGGCACGTCCGCACCGCCGTACGCGCCCCCCGCGCGTGCGGCTGCGGCTGCCCGACGGCCAGCACCTCGACGTCACGCTGGTGAGCTGGCACCAGTACGGCGACGGCACCTGGCGGGCCCGCGTGAGCTGGCCCGTCTGGGGCGCCGTCGCGCACGCCGGCGAGGTGCAGACGCGGACCTGCGCGCAGGAGGCGTACGTCCCGGCCCGTATGCTCACCCCGCTGCCCGACGAGGACTACCGGGCAGTACGGCGGCACCGGCCTCGGATCAGCTTTCCGCGGCAGGCCTGAACCCGCACGGCCCGGCCCGGCGACGACCGCAAAACGGTCCGTTCCAGGCCACCCGGCGTTCATGTGGGTGAAATCCTGTTGCCCCCTGATCCGGGGACCCGGATGCTGGCGGCATGTTCGATCCAGCCAGGAACAAGTCATGACCAGTCGGGCACGAGCCGCGATCGAGGCGGCCGCGACCGCCGATCCCGCGGCCGCCCCGGCGGTCCACCCGCCGCAGAGCGACCTGCTCGCGCTGCTGCGCAGCGGCCACGGGGAGGGCGCCCGCCGGGCGTTCGCCGCCGTCGGCGACGCCGCGCGCGCCGAGGTCGTCGCCGCACTGGACTCCTGTGTTCTGCGAGATCCCCGCGCCGTGCCGGCGACGGAGTCCCGCTCCCTCTACTACGCACGCCTGTACGCCCGGCTCGACGCCCCGCTCGACACCCTCGCCGCGCACCTCCTGTGCGACGAGGACTGGACCGACGAGGACGCCGAGCGCACCGCACTGCCGCTGGCCGTCCTGGGCGACCTCGCCCGGGCCGGCCGTGACGACGCCGTCGCCCTGCTGCGCCGCTACGCCGCCGAGGGCTGCGACTGGACCATCGCCGTCGAGCAGTTGACGCGCGCCACGGACCCGATGGCTCTGCACGGCATGCTCGTCCTCGCCCTGGAACGGGGCGACGACGAGGAGTTGTACGACTGCGTACGACGGGGCTCCGGCATGCGCCCCTGGCGCGTGTGGGGCTTCCAGGACCCGCGCATGCGGTCCATCGTCGAGAAGGTCGACCTGGACTGGTGGCGCTGGGAACTGTCGCGCGGCAAGCCCGCCGACCCCGGCACCCGGCCGACCGTCGACCAGGTGCTGTCGGAGGCCGCCGCGAGTCCGCGCCGCAGTTTTGTGTGCGGCAGACGCCTCGCCTCGGTGGCGACCGCGGAGCACCGCGGCCTGATCCTTGCCACCGCGTGGTCGGGCGCCGCCGGTGCGCGGATAGCGGCATTGCGCTACCTGGGCGACGTCGGCGACCCCGCGCTGCTCGACCTGGCCGAGACCGCGCTGGCCGACGACTCACCGGTCCCGGTACGCCAGGCGGCCGTGCAGGCGGTCGGCGGGCTGCGTACCGGTGAGGCCGTGGTCCGGGCCAGAGGCTGGCTCGGCGCCGACGGCGCGCTGGGGGAGGTTGCCGTGCGGATACTGGCCGGAGCGGGCGAACAGACCGACGGACCGGCCCTGATCGCCGCACTGCGCCGCTGTCGTCCCGACCGCGACCGCTATCGGCTGCTCGACCTCGTCGACGGCGTGGGCAGACTCGGCCTGGCCGACGCGCTCGACCCGGTGCGCGACGTCTACCGCGGCAGCCCCTGTGCCGGACTCCGCTCACGGGCGGTGGACACCCTCGCCCGCATAGAGCCCGACTTCACCGCCACCACCGCCGTCGACTGCCTGTGGGACTGCGAGGCCGAGACCCGGCTCTTCGCCGTGGACCGGGCCGACATGCGGGTGGACGGCGTCCCCGAACAACTGCGCGCACTCGCCCGCGATCCGGCCGAGGACGACGGCGTACGCGCGGCCGCACGCCAGAGGCTGGCCGCCGTGTGACCGCGACGGCGCGGTGTCGACGCCGTGCCGAAGCCGCGACACTCCCAGCGCTGACGCCGCGGTGACGTCGCGTCGACCCGGCGACGACCCCGTGACGACAGAGCGACGATCCCGCGCCGACGGTACGTCGACCCCCGCCGCGACCACGGCCCCCGGGCGGGCGCACCCGATCGGGTAGCGTTGCCCCGCGAAGGCCCCTCGACCGGCCGCGTCCGACCGGAGCAATCGGCTCCCCACGACACCGGCGAGGCACGGCCGGGACTGTCGCCCCGACGCTCTACTCTTGTCGACCGTGACCGTTTCCGCCCAGGCTGCCCCTCTTGGCACCCCGCACAGCGCCCCGCACCTCCCCGGGGCCGTGCCGTACCGCTCCGGGGTCACCGAGGACGGGCTCGCGCGCCGCCTGAAGGCGCTGGCCTGCACCGCGCCGCTGCACGACCTGGAGGCGCGCAAGGTCAATCTCGCGGGCGAGTACTCGGTGTACGCGATGGCCGAGATCGGCCTCACCGCCATCGACCTGGTCACCGTGACCATGGACTTCGACACGGGCGCCGATCACGAGGAGGTCGTCGCCCGGCTCCGGCCGCGCGTCGCCGCGCAGGCCCCCGAGCGCGGCGCGGCCGAGCACGAGCGGGTCGCCCGCTGGGTGTTGGAGAACCTCATCAACGTCGGCAGCGTCGACCGGGGCTTCCGGGCGGTCTACGGGACGCTGACGCAAGGCGGCGGATACGTCCGGCGCGACTACGACTTCAAGCTCCTCGAGGAAGTGCCGGGCCCGAACGGCGACATCTTCCTGCGCGCCACCGACGAGGCGGTCAACGTCCTCGTCGGCGCGCTCGACACCGACGTCACGAGCGCGCAGATCGCCGCCGAGGTCAAACTCGAACACCTGATCCGCCGCGGCCGCCTCGCCGAGGCGCGGTTCGCCGCCGAACAGGCCCGCTACCGCACGGTGCAGTACGCCGAGACGCTGCGCCGCGCCCTGGAGGCCACCCGCCGCAACGTCCGCGCGGTCGACTGGCTCAAGGCCGTACCCGACCTCATAGACGAGGCGCTCGACCATGTCGCCGAGCGCTACCGGCACGAGAACGCGATCCTCACCAACATCCGGCGGGCCCGCGACGAGGCCGAGGAGCCCGAGCACAAGCGCAGCGCCGCCGAGTTGGTCGACATCGTGCAGGACTGCATCCGCCGCCACACGCAATTGCAGACCCGACTCATGGAGGCCGGGCCGCTGTTCCGCGCGGAGCAGGACCGGCAGTCGTTCTCCGCCCGCCCGCAGCGCCCCGGACTCGATCTGTACGGCCAACTCCTGCGCCCGGTCCTCGAACTGGGCGTCGGCGACGCCCGCTCGGTCACCGACAGCTTCTTCGCGTCCGGGACCGGGCTGCGCACCCCGGTCGCGGTACGCCTGCACGATCTGACCGAGCTCCTGCTCACGCCGCCCCTGGAGCGCGAACACCTCGGGGCCGAGATTCCCGAGCCGGACCTTGTCGCGACCCCGGACGACAGCCGCTTCAGCGAGGCCCAGCACGACGCGGCCGCCGCGCTGCTGGATCTGCCGCCGGACGCGCCGCGCCGGCTGTCCGGGCTGCTCGCGGAGGCGCGCGCGGGTGACCCCGACCTGCCGTACCTGGTCGCGCTGCTGGCCTTCCACGCCGCGTCGCCCCCGGTCGGCACCGCGCTGCGGCAGGGGGACCGGTCGCTGCTCGTGGCGATCGACGACGGCGTGGTGCTGGACGACCCGGAGGTGGGCGGGGCCGACCTCATCGTGGGCACCGCGTTGTTGTCCGCGGAACCGGAGGCCGGCCCGGGAACGGTCCCGGGGTCGGGGGCGGGCCCGGGCGAACGCGGCGACGGCGTCCCGGAGATGGACATGGATGCGAGCGTGGACGTGGACGTGATGAGCCTGATGGACGTATCGCAGGACGGGCAGGGGACCGCATGACCGAGCCGACCGGGTTCCCCGTCCAGGACCGCCACCTCGCCGGGGTCGGGGCCGGCGCCGCGGGGCACGCCGGTGTCCCGCACGCGGGCCCGCCCCAGCCTGCCCCGATCACGCCGGGCGACGTCAGCGACGCGGCCCGCCTCGTCGCGTTCGGCCTCCAGCCGAAGCTGCTGCCGGCGCGCGACGCGGAGTACGCCGAACTGGTCCGCCGCCACCGCGAGGACCCGCGCTTCGCGTCACTGTGCGACGCCGTGGCCGCGGGCCTGGGTCTCGTCGTACTGGAGGTGTCGCCGCGCGCCGGAATGGCGGTGACCGCGGCCGAGGACTCCGTCTTCGCGGTGCGGATGAGCGACTACGCGCGGCGCGCGTCGTCCGAGTCCACCGACCGGTTCCTGCACGGGCTGGCGCATCTCGCCATAGCGGCCCTCGCGTTCCCCCGCCCCGACGACCTGGCGGAGGACTCGTACGTCGGCCGCATCAGCGTGCACGGCGTGGACTCCTTCGTGCGGCAGGCCTGCCGCCGCCTGGAGGAACGCGCCGAGCAGGCGGGGGAGAACATCGATCCGGCGGTCGACTCGCCCGGCCTGGAAGCCGCGTGGCGCGTGTACGCGCGGCGCAGCGCGACGGGCGCCACCAAGGACGCGCGCAGGCTGTCGGCGTCGACGATCGGGATCGTCGGCAAGGCGGTCGCGTTCCTCGTCGACTCCGGGTTCCTGCAACGTGTGTCCGACGAGGCGGGCGGGACATACCGCACGACCGCGCGCTACCAGCTCCAGGTGCGGGACATGGCCGGGACCGCCGCGATGAGCGAGCTGCTCGAACTGGGCGTCGTCCCGGTGTCGGACGGCGGCGCGACACTGGTTCCGCCGTCCGACGACGCGGGCGAGTTGGCCCCGGGGGCGGGGCTGCCGTTCCACGGCGTCTGAGCGCCGCGTACGTCCGCGGCGGGCACCGCACGGGCAACCCGCCGGTGCTGCTGCCGCCCGGCTTCCCCGACTGCCCGTCCGACCCGTCCGACCCCGTTGTACGGCCCTCCCGTCCGATCCCGCCGCCTCCAACCCGGCGCCACGATCCCCCAGTCCTGACCCCGCCGAGCCGAGAGAAGAACGCCACCGATGTACGAGCTGTCCCGCGTCCGCCTGTTCTCCATCGGGCCCGCGGGTGCGCGCTACGCCGACACCGTGCTCGACCTGCGCGGCGTCGGCGAGCCGGTGCCCGACCCGGCGCCCCGGCAGGCCCAGCTCTTCGAGGGCGAGCCGGTCGGCCCGCCGCGCCGCCCCGCACCCGCGGGCGTGCTGTTCCTGGAGAACGGCGGCGGCAAGTCCGTACTGCTCAAGCTGATCTTCTCGGTCATGCTGCCGGGCCACCGCAACACGCTCGGCGGCGCCAGTTCCGGCGTCCTGCGCAAGTTCCTGCTCGCCGACGACTGCGGCCACGTGGCGCTGGAGTGGCAGCACACCCTCACCGGTGAACTGGTCGTGGTCGGCAAGGTGAGCGAGTGGCGCGGGCGCCAGGTGTCGTCGGACCCGCGCAAGTTCGCCGAGGCGTGGTACTCGTTCCGTCCCGGTCCCGGTCTGACCCTGGACGACCTGCCGGTCGTCTCCGCCGGACGCCGCCGCACGATGCGCGGCTTCCGCGACGCCCTCGCCGAGACCGCCAAGCTCTACCCGGACGTCGACGTCGTCTGGGAGGAGATCCACGAGCGCTGGAACGACCACCTCAACCACCTGGGCCTCGACCCCGAACTCTTCCGCTACCAGCGTGAGATGAACGCGGACGAAGGCGAGGCGGCCGGCCTGTTCGCGGTCAAGAACGACGCGGACTTCGTGGACCTGCTGCTGCGCGCGGTCACGGACACCGCCGACACCGACGGGCTGGCCGACCTCGTCGACGGGTTCGCCGCCAAACTCTCGCAACGCGCCGAACTCATGGCCGAGCGCGACTTCGTGGCGGGCGCGACCGGACTGCTGCACGCCCTCGCCGAGGCGTCCGACCAGCGGGCCCGGGTCCGCGCCGGACACCACGCGGCCGAGGAGGACGCCCGCGCGCTCGGCCGCCAACTCGCGCTGCGCGCCGACCGCGAGCGCAGCCGGGCCGCCGACCTGTCCGACCGGGTCGCCGCGGCGGCCGAATCCGTCGACGCCGCCCAGCGCTCCCGCGCGCACACCGCGCTCATCACCGCCGAGATCACCCACCGGCACGCGACCATGCGGCTTGCCGCCGCGGAGGCCGACGGGGCTTCCCTGAAGCGGGAGTTGACCGAGGCTCGCGGCATGCACGCGGCGTGGCTGGGCACCGAGGCCGTGCTGCGCCAGCGCTCCGCCGTCGACCGCGCGGAACGCGTCGCCGCCGCCATCCAGGCCGCCGAACGCGACGCGGCCCCGGCCCTCGCCGCCCGCCAGGCCGCGGCCGGGGCGCTGGTCCGCGCCCTCACCGCGGCGGCGGCCGTCGCCGAGGAACGCGCGGACCAGGAGGAGCAGCGCGCCGCCGAACTCCAGGAGCGGGGCGAGACCGCCCAGCGTGCCGCGACCGTGGCCGCGACCGAGTCGCAGCGCACCCGCAGCGAGGCGGTGCACCTGCGCGCCCGGCTCAACGAGGTCGGCAGCGAACTCGGCCAGGCCGTCGAGGCGGGCTGGATCGCCGAGGAGGACGACCCGGCGGAAGCCGCCGAACGCGCCGCCGCCGAGGAGAAGTCCGCGGCGACGGCGTGGGGCGAGGCGCGCGCCGCCGTCGAACAGGCGGCGGCGACCGTACGCGACGCCGAATCCGAACGCGGCCGCGCCCAACTGGCCGCGGCACGAGCAGCCGACAAGCTGGGCGCGGCCGAGCACGACCTTCAGGGCGTACGGGCCTCCGCGCAGGAACTCCTGGACGAACCGCGCGTAGCCGAACTGCTGGGTCTGGAAAGGTCATTGGGTCGCTCCTCGGGAGCCGGCCCGAGCGGGCAGGACGCCGACGGCCCCGGCGGCCCGGCCGCGGTGCTCGACCGGGCCGCGGACATCCTGGGCGGCCAACTCGCCGACGCGGTCGCGGACGGCGAGCGCGCGCTCTTCCAACTGCGCACCGACGCCGCCGAGGACAGCCGCATCCTCGCCGCGCTCGGCGACGGCGGTCTGCTGCCCCCCAGCCCGGATGTCCTGGCCGCCGTCGAGTACTTGGGCGAGCACGGCATCCCCGCGCTGCCGGGCTGGCGCTACCTCGCGCAGTCCGTGGCGCCGGGGCGCCACGCGTCCGTCCTGGACGCCCACCCCGACCTGGTGGACGGTGTCGTCGTCACCGCACCGCACGAAATGGCGCGGGCGCGCGAGGTGTTGGCGGAAGCCGCACTGCTGCCGCGGTCCGCCGTCGCGGTCGGCACGCCGGCCGCGCTCCTCGCCGCCCGCGCCGAAACACCGGCCGCCGAAGCGGTGTTCCTCGTGCCGCCGAACCCGGCCATGCACGACGAACGCGCCGCCGACACCGAGCGCACGGCGCTGCGCCGCCGGGCGACCGACCGCGACGACGCCATCCGTGAGCGGGCCGCCCGCCTCGACGGCGACCGTACGCTCGCCGGCCGCCTCGCCGCGTGGCGCGCCTCGTGCCCGGTCGGCCGCGTGGGTGAACTCGCCACGGCCGTCGAAGCCGCCACCGAGGCGCTGGTCGCCGCGCGCGCCGCGGGATCCGCGGCCGAGGCCGCCGCCGCGACGGCCGAGACCGTGCGCGCCCGGGCCGTGGACCGGCGCGACCGCCGCATGGACGCCGCCCAGCTCGCCCGCCGCCGCGCCGACACCCTCGCCGGCCTCGCCTTCCGTCTCCGCGAACGCGCGGGCTGGACGCGCCGCATCCGCGAACTCGACCAGGAGACCGGGGAGCACGAGCGGGCCGCCGAGGCCAACCTGCTGCTGGCCCGCGCCGCCGACCAGGACCGCCGCCAAGCCCAGCGGGCCGCCGACGATGCGCGGCGGACCACTCGCGCGCTCCTGGAGGAACGCGCCGAGATCAGCGGCGCGCCGGAGGGCGACGACCCGGCCGCGTCGTCGGAGCCGCCCGCGGCGCTGCCGTCGCTGCGGGAGGCGTACCGGACCGCCTCGGTGCTCTACGACAAGGTCGGCGTCGGCGCCGACCTGCGTGCCGAGCAGGCCCGAGCGGAGAGCGAACAGGCCGCCGCGCAAGCCGCGTTGGACCGTCTGTCCGCGCGCGTGCGCAAACACGCCGCCGAACTCCTCGAAGGCCCCGACGGCGCCGACGGGCCCTCGCGGCTCGCCGCCGGTGCCCGCGCCGAGGAGCAGGTACGCACCCTCGAAGGCCGGGCCGACGCCGCCAACGAACTCCTCGGCCGCCTGCGCGGCGAGGTCGAGCGGCACGCGCCCGGCGACGGCCGCGACGCGCACGTCGAACTGCCCGAGGACCGCGTACCGCGCGATCCGGCGCACGCCCAGGAGCTGTTGCGCGAGGCCGCGGCGGAACACGCGACGTGCGGCGAGGAGGTGGAGGCCGCACGGGACGCCCACACGCGGCTCGTCCGCGCCCTGTCCGACGCGGAGTCCGGTGCCTCGGTCTTCGCCGAGATCTCGGTCTCGCTCACCGACACGCTGCCGGCGGCCGAGCAGTCCGCGGACGACGAACCGGCGGCGCCCTTCGAGGGGTCCGCGACGGAAGCGCGCGAGGCGGCGACCGCCTTCCGGCGCGCGCTGCGTACCGCGGCGGGCGAACTGTCGGCCGCCGAAGGGCAGGTGCGCGAG
The DNA here is from genome assembly GCF_053592165.1 of Streptodolium elevatio. Classification (NCBI taxonomy): domain Bacteria; kingdom Bacillati; phylum Actinomycetota; class Actinomycetes; order Kitasatosporales; family Streptomycetaceae; genus Streptodolium; species Streptodolium elevatio. Next base: position 591,299 of record NZ_JBSFVE010000002.1, on the reverse strand, counting down.
CGCGCGGAGGCGGTCGTACGGCACGCCGGTGCCACCCGGTTCGAGCAGGTGCGTATGCCCGCACGCCAGCAGATCCGCGAACTCCCGCTGTCCGCCTTGCCGGACCACGCGCTCGCCTGGGCCGCCGCGTTCGAGCCGCGGCTGCGCGTACTGACCGACGAACTGGCCCAGATCGAACGCAACCGCGACAGCATCGTCGACCGCCTGCGCGGCATGGTCGACGCGGCGCTGACGACCCTCCGTGCGGCGCAGCGCCTTTCGCGGCTGCCGGAGGAACTGGGGGAGTGGTCGGGGCAGGAGTTCCTGCGCATCCGGTTCGACGACCCCGACGCGGCACACCTGTCCGAGCGGCTCGGCGAGGTCGTCGACGAGGCCACCCGTACCGCGCGCCGCGGCCCCAATGCCGCCCCGGTGCGCCGCGACGGCATGACCCTGCTGCTGCGCGGTGTGCACGCGGGCCTCGAACCGCGCGGCGTGCAGGTCGAGATCCTGAAGCCGGACTCCGTGCTGCGCGCCGAACGGGTGCCTGTGGGGCAGATGGGCGACGTCTTCTCCGGTGGCCAGCTCCTGACCGCGGCCATTGCGCTGTACTGCACGATGGCCGCCCTGCGCAGCAACGATCGAGGCCGGTCCCGGCACCGCCACGCGGGAACGCTCTTCCTGGACAACCCGATCGGCCGCGCGAACGCGTCCTACCTGCTGGAGCTGCAGCGCGCCGTCGCCGACGCCCTCGGCGTGCAGCTCATCTACACCACCGGCCTGTTCGACACCACGGCACTCGCGGAATTCCCGCTGGTCGTACGCCTGCGCAACGACGCCGACCTGCGCGCCGGCCTCAAGTACATCTCCGTCGAGGAGCACCTGCGCCCCGGACTCCCGCAGCCGGACCCGGAGATCCCCGAGGGCCTGGGCCAGATCCACGCCACCCGCGTCTTCCGCAAGCCCGCCGACGCCCCGGCCGAGACCACGGGGGAAGCGATCCCGGCCCAACCCCACCCGAAGGAGACGCCGGGCGTCAGCGTGCCGTAGGCCGGGAACGGAAAGGAAGGTGGGCCGTCGGCGAAGGGCCCTGAAACACACGGGACTTCCAAGGGAATGAGGGACTGTCCCGCGGGTGAGGCGGATCGAGACGTCCAACAACCTCGGCAACGAGTCCGTGTAGTACATCCACTACATCAAGGTCGTCCTGGCTCCCGACGGCACCGGCACCACGCCACGCACGGTGCGCAAGGTCTGCCCGAGCCCCGACCGCATCCGGCTCCGCGCCACCGTTCATGCCTTCGCCCCGCACGTGGCCCGGCACTTCCACCGCGCGGGCTGAAGCGGGCGGGTGGGTCGCCCTGCGAGGCCACTGGGCGGGCCTCGCAGGGCCCGGCGCTCAGCGGCGGGCGTCGCTGCGAGGGCGTTCGAGGGTGAAGCGGTCGACGGGGGTGAGGGCGCCGTGGGCGCCCTGGAAGGTGTAGTAGGTGACGTTGATGCGGGTACGGCCCGACTTGCGGTCGCCGGGGTCGACGTCGAACGCGGCGAAGCCGTGCGGGTGTTCGCGGTCCTGCACGGAGGCCCACGGGGCGTCCTCGGTCACCCAGACCGAGTCCTTGTGGCCCGGGAGGACCGGGCTGTCCTGGTCGCTGCGGGCGACGATGACACGACCCTGCGGGCGGTCGAAGAGGTTGGTGTGTGAACTCGCGAAGTTGCCGCCGCCGCCGATGATCATGTGCACGGTGCCGAGGCTGGTGTCGATGACGTCCTTGCGGGTGGCGGCCGGGGTCGGGGTGCGGGTCTCGTTGGGGAGGCGGCCGCGCAGCGGGTGGGAGCGCTCGTAGTGGTGCTCGTGGCCGCTGACGACCAGGTCGACGCCGTACTGGTCGAAGAGCGGGCCCCAGGACTCGCGTACGCCCAGGTCGCTGCCGTTGCCGCTCCTCGTGCTGGAGATGAACGGCTGGTGCATGCACACGACGATCCAGTCGATGTCGCGGTCCGCGCGGGCGGCGCGCAGTTCGCGTTCCAGCCAGGCGCGCTGGGCGCCGCCGGAGTAGCCGCGGATGTAGCTGTCGCCCGCGTCCTGGATCGCCACGTCGCAGTTGGCGACGCTGATGACGCGTACCGAGCCCGCGGTGAAGGAGTACCACAGGCCCTTCATCTCGCGGTCGGTCCCGGAGTCCGGGGTCGTGAAGTACGCCTGGTACGCCGACGCCCCCAGCGGCCCGTTGCCCTTCTCGTTCTCGTGGTTGCCGACGCACGGCATCCACGGCCGGAAGCGCGCCGAGCGGCTGTTGGAGATGAACCAGTCGGCCCAGGTCGCGACGCGGTCCTGGCCGAAGATGCCCGCCACGCCCGCGTAGCAGAGGTCGCCGTTGACGAGGTTGAAGAGCGGCGCGACCCGTTCGACCGCGGCGACGATGTCGGAGGAGGCCTGGGTGCCGATGTTGTTGGTCGAGGACAGCGGGTACGGCCCGTTCGGCGACGGCGTGCCGGGCGGCAGCTTGATCTCCTTGCGGAGGTTCGCGGTGGCCTGGTCGCCGAAGCTGGTGAAGGTGAAGCGGTGGCGGCCGCGCTGCGCGGTGTCGAACACGCCCGTCTCGGGCGCGGCGCCTTCGTGGCTCGCGAAGTAGACGTACCGCGTCGCGGGCCGCAGCCGGCTCAGGCGTGCGTGGTGGACGAAGACCTCGACGCCGGACAGTCCGTCGCGGTAGTGCCGGGTCTCCGCGTCGACGCTGCGGCCGAAGCCGTCGTCGACGGTGCCGTAGCGCACGCGCGGCCGCGCGACCGGCTGCGGGGTGAGCCAGGAGACCACGACCTCGGCGGACGCGTCCGCACCGAACTGGAGGTGCAGGCCGGTCACGCTGGGTGCGCCGATCCGCCCGGGCTGCTGCCACAGCAGGGCCGAGGACGGGTCGGACGCCGCCGCGCCGGCGGGGGTCGACCCGGTCGCCGGGGGTGCGGCTTCCGCGGTCGCCGCGCCCGCGGTCCCCGCGAGGAGTGCGGCGCCGGCCGCGCCGCCGGTGGACAGTACGGATCTGCGGGAAATCGCCATGAGCCCAGCCCTCTTCCGTCGCCTGGTTGATGCGCCCCCGACGCGGCAGACCGTATTGAGATGGACGCAAGAAAACAAGACTGGGAATTGCGTCTAATGATGGAGAGGGGGTGGACGCGATCCGCTTCGGGCGCGTCAGGTCAGCGGCGCATAGACCGCGTCGGTGCGGTCGCGGCGGCCGGTGAGCATGCCCTCGGGGATCGGCCAGTGCGCCGCCGGGTCGTCCACGCGGACCCACTCGGTCGTGGCGACGCGCCGTGCGATGCGCCAGCGGCCGTCGCGGCGCCGGAAGTCGTCCACGTACCGGAAGCCGGTGGTCAGATTGCCGCGCGGGTCGGGGGAGTCCGTGCGGTGGAAGGCGATGCCGTACGTCTCCGCGCGCGCCAGGTCCGGCCCGGCGAATTCGGCGAGGTGATTCGCCACCAGGTGCATGGTCATCGAGTAGCGCGGCAGCAGTCGCCCGATCCACGCCACAAAGGCGTCGACGTCGCCGGAGAAGCTGCCGTGGTCGTCGGTCGCGTCGGGGTGGTAGCAGTCGCGTACCGCGTCCAGATCCATCCGGTCCACGCCGCGGCAGTAGCGGAGCACCACCTCGTGGATCTCCTGCTTGTCGAGCATCCGGCGCACGGCGTCTTCGTGATCATGTCCCATCGCCGGATTGTCGCCCTCCGGGGCGGAGGTTTCCAGCCGCCCGCCACGGCGCGCCGCGATGGCGTCCCGGCCCGCGTTAGTGTGGAGATCCGGCGATCTTCGACACGGCGAGGCGGTTTCATGGCCCACGGCGAGTGCGGGTTGACTGTCCGTGAATACGCGGGGGAGATTCGCGAGTTGGGATCCCGCTGGCTGGACCAAATGTTGTCGGACCCGGCCGTCGAGGCGGCGGGCGGCGACGTGGTCTGCTCGCCGACCGGCCTGTGGCTCGCGCTGGCCGGGATATCGTGCGGCGCGCTCGGCGACACCGCCGAGGAACTGGCCGACCTGCTGGGCGTCGCGGGGCCCGAGGCGGAGCCGCTGGTGAACGCGGTGGCCCGGGACCTCGCCGCGACCGACGCGCTCGCGGTCGCCACCGGCATCTGGAGCCGCGCGCCCTTGCGCGAGACCTTCCGCGACGGCCTGCCGGTCATCGAGTTCGGGGACCTGGGCGACCCGGCCGCGATCGACGCGTGGATCACGCGCGCCACCGGCGGCCTCATCGACCGCATGCCCGCCGAACCGGGGCCGCTCACCCGCCTGATACTCGTGAACGTGCTCGCTCTGAAAGCACGTTGGTCCGAGCCGTTCAACCGCCACGACACCCTCGCCCGCCCGTTCACACCCGCGCAGGGCAAGCCCGAGGACGTCCCGACCATGTTCCGCAAGGTGTCGGCGGGCGACGTGTGGACGATCGGGGCGTACGGCGGCACCGTGCACGTGGTCGAACTCCCGTGTGCCGGCGAGCGGCCCGCGCTCATCCGCTTCGCGCTCGGCCCCGAGGGCATGCCGCCCGCCCCGGCGATGTCCGCGGCCTGGGCGCCGCGCAGCGCCGGGAACGCGGTGCCGTACGACGAAGTCTCGCTGCGGCTACCGCGGTTCGCGCTGCGCACCTCCCTGGAGGTGCACGACCACCTCCCAGGGCTCGGCGTCGAACTCGCGCTCGCCGACGGCGCCGCGGAGTTCGGCGCGCTGTCGCCCGAACCGCTGTTCGTCGACCGTGTGGACCAGGAGTCGCTGATCCGGGTCGACGAGGAGGGCGTGGAGGCGGCGTCGGTCACCGAGGTCCGCATGGACTACATGAGCTGGCACCCGCCCGCGCCGACCCTCGACCTGAACTTCGACCGGCCGTTCGCGTGTGCCGTGATGGACGCATCGGGGACCGTCCCGCTGTTCACCGCCTACCAGGCGACCGTGCCGCGCGCCGTCTGACGTACCGAGCCGCGCGCGGAGTGACGTCCGGCGCCCTCACGGGTACGGTTCCCGTCATGGCCGATTCGCTTGCCCCCTCCGCCACCGACGGTGACGATACGTCGCGCGTGCCCGTCAGCGCGGGCGACGTCGAGTACGCCGTCTCCCTCGCGATCGCCGCCTTCCGCCGCGCCCCCGCCGGCGCCGACTGGTCGGCCAAGGCCGGCGCGCTGGACTGGGACTGCTGGGAGACCGCGGAGCACCTGGCCGACGACCTCTTCGCGTACGCCGGGCAGATCGCGGCGCCGACGCCCCCGGTGACGCACTACGTGCCGTTCGTCTACACGTACCCGCGCGAAGGCGGCCCGGGCAACACGGTCATGGTCGACCGCGAGGCCGGCCCCGAGGCCGTGTTCGAGGTGCTGGAAGCCACCGCCGGCATGCTCGCCGCGCTGGTCGCCCTGCGTGCGCCGACCGTGCGCGGCTACCACTCGTACGGCGTCTCGGACCCCGAGGGCTTCGCCGCGATGGGCGTGGTGGAGACCCTGGTGCACGCGTACGACATCGGCGCCGGCCTCGGTGTGGACTTCACCCCGCCCAGCGACCTCTGCGACCGCACCCTCGCCCGCCTCTTCCCCGAGGCCCCCGCCGACACCCACCGCTGGCAGACCCTGCTCTGGGCCACCGGCCGAGCCGAGATCCCCGGCCACGACCGCCGCCAAGGCAAATGGCGCTGGCACGCGGAGCCCCTGGGTGAGCGCCAAGGCGACACTCCCGCCTGACCCTCGACCCACCTCATCTCAGGACGAGGCGGCGTCGTACTCCGCTCGGGAGACGAACACGTCGTCCATGTTCGCCTCGGCCCACTCCTTGAGGCCGTCGAGCACACGCTGCAATGACAGGCCCCGCTCGGTGAGTTCGTAGGTCACGGTGACCGGCACGGTTGGAGTGACGGTGCGCGTGAGCAGCCCGTCCCGTTCCAGGGCGCGCAGGGTCTGCGTCAGCATCTTCTGGCTGACGCCCGCCAGACGCCGGGACAGTTCGGAGTAGCGCATCGTCCGCGGCTCCGCGGCCCGGGCGTCGGTGCCACGCGGATGGGGTCCGTCGCTGCCGAGCGCGGCGAGGATCAGGGCCACCCACTTGTCGGACACCCGGTCGAGCAGCTGTCGGCTGGGGCAGCCGGCGAGGAACGCGTCGTAGGCCGCCTTGTCGTGCTCGCGCTGGTGCCCTGTCGTCCGTGTCGGCATTGTGCACGCTCCTTTCGCACCTGGTGGTGGTGTACGCACTTTGAAGTGCCCACTTCCCGATGGAGAGTAACCCCACCAGGATGAAGCACGGAAGCAAACGCCACGATATTTCGGGAGCAGCCACCATGAACACCCCCACCTTCCGTGCCGCCGTCGTCCGTACGCCGAGTGGGCCGGACTCGATCGAGGTCGTCGACGTCCCCCTCGTCGAGCCGGGCCCCGGCCAGGTACGGGTCGCCGTCGCGGGCGCGGCGGTCAACCCCGTCGACCTCGGCGTCGCCGGCGGGTTCTTCCATTCAATAGGCCTGGTCAACCAGCCCGAATACACCGGACTGGGCTGGGACTTCGCGGGCACTGTCGTCGCCGCCGGGCCCGGCGTCGCACTCCAGGTCGGCAGCCGGGTCGCCGGCATGGTGGACGGCTTCGACCGCGACTTTGGTACGTATGCCGAACAGATCGTCGTCGCGGCGGCGGATGTCGCCGTCGTGCCGGACGGCCTCGACCTGATCACCGCGTCGACCGTGCCGCTCAACTCGCTGGCCGCCGCGCAGATCGTCGACCTGCTCGGCGACGCTCCGGCGACCGGCAACCGCCTGCTGGTCACCGGCGCGGCGGGAGCGGCCGGGGCGTACGTCGCCTCGCTCGCCCGGCAGCGCGGCTGGCAGGTGACCGGTCTGGCCCGTCCCGGGGACGAGGAGTTCGTCCGCGGCCTCGGCGTGGAGTTCGTCGCACACACCGAGCCGGGCTGGGACGCGGTCGCCGACACCGCGGCGATGCAGGAGCCGGCGCTCGCGCTGGTGCGCGACGGGGGCGCCTTCGTGGGAGTCCGGCCGAACCTCGGGCCGCCCGCCGAACGCGGCATCTCGGTGACCGCCGTCGTCACCGTCCCCGACGGCGTCCGGCTCGCCGGCCTGCTGGACCGTACCGCCGCGGGCGAACTGCCCGCCCGCGTCTTCGCGGTCGTGTCCCTGGACCAGGTGGGAGAAGCCCACCGCGCGATGGCCAAGGGCGGCGTCCGCGGACGCTACGTCGTCCAGCCGTGAACCCACGCCGTGACCCGCGCGTGAGCCCACGCGGTGAACCCGCATGGTGGACGGGCATGGTGAACCCGGGGCACGGGGGACGGGCCCTTGCCCCGGGTTCGTCAAAGGGGGTGGCGGGCGCCGTCCCCCGGCGTGGGCGCTACTTGAGCGCGTTGTCGATGGCGGTCAGCAGTTCTCCGTCGGCGGTGTCGCCGCTGAACTCCCAGAAGAACGCCCCGCCGAGGCCCTGGTTCTTGGCGTACGCCATCTTCGTGGCGATGGTCGCCGGGGTGTCGTAGCTCCACCAGTTCGATCCGCAGTGCGCGTACGCGGTCCCGGCGATCGTGCCGGTCGGCGGACAGGTGTTGCGGAGCACCTTGTAGTCCTCGTTGCCCTGTTCGTACGTGCCCGGCGCCGGTCCGGTGGCGGTGCCGCCGGGGGCGCTCTGCGTGACCCCGGTCCAGCCCCGGCCGTAGAAGCCGATGCCGAGGTTCAGCTTGGCCGCCGGGATGCCCTTGGCCTTGTACTTCTGGATCGCCGCGTCGCTGTTGAACCCGGCGGTCGGGATGCCGGGGTACGACGTCAGCGGGGAGTGCGGGGCCGTCGGACCGGTGGTCGCCCACGTCCCGAAGAAGTCGTACGTCATGACGTTGAGCCAGTCCATGTACTGCGCGGCGCCCGCGTAGTCCGCGGCGTCGATCTTGCCGCCCGGCGTGGCGTCCGCCGTGACCGCGGCGGTGACCAGGTAGTTCGCGCCGAACCGGGCGCGCAGCGCGGACATCATGGTGCGCAGGCTCGCCGATCCGCTGCTGTCACAGGTCAGACCGCAGGCATTGGGGTACTCCCAGTCGATGTCGATGCCGTCGAACACGTCCGCCCAGCGCGGGTCTTCGACCAGCCGGTAGCAGGATTCGGCGAACGCCGCCGGGTTCTGCGCGGCCTGCCCGAATCCGCCGGACCAGGTCCAGCCGCCGAACGACCACAGGATCTTGATGTTCGGGTACTGCTGCTTGAGCTTGCGCAGTTGGTTGATGTTGCCGGCGATCGGCTGGTCCCAGGTGTCCGCCACGCCGTCGACCGAGGAGGCCGCGTCGTACGTCTTCTGGTAGTCCGCGTACGCGTCGCCGATCGTGCAGGCGCCGCCCGTGACGTTGCCGAACGCGTAGTTGATGTGGGTGAGTTTGCCCGCGGATCCCGACGTGACGAGGTTCTTCACGTGGTAATTGCGCTGGTAGACACCCCAGTTGGTGAAGTATCCGAGCCGGATCTTGTCGCCGCCCGGACCGCCTCCACCGGTCGTGGTCACCGGGACCTCCGGCGACGGGGGTCCGCTCTGGCCCGCGGTGTCCCGGGCGGTCACGGTGTAGATGTACGTGGTCCCGGCGGACAGCCCCGTGTCGGGGTGCGAAGTGCCGGTCACCGTGGCGATCTTGGTGCCGTTGCGGAAGACGTCGTAGTTCTGCACGCCGTGGTCGTCGGTGGCGGCCGGCCAGGTCAGCGTGAGCGAGTGGTCCTGCACGTTGCCCGCCACCGGGGTGCCCGGTGCGGAGGGCGGGTTGTCACCGGGGGTGCCGCCGTCGCACGAGGCGCCGTTGATCCGACAGCCGGACGGAGCGCCCGGTCCGGCGCCGTTGAAGCCGAAGGTGACGCTGGCGCCGGGGGAGAGGGTGCCGTTCCACGACTTGTTCCGGGCGGTCCAGTGGTTGCCCGACGAGGTGACGTCGGCGTCCCAGAACCCGGTGACCCGGGTTCCGGTGGGGTAGTCCCATTCGACGGTCCACGAACTCAGCGTCGTGGTACCGGTGTTCTTGACGACCCACTGGGCGCCGAAGCCGGAGCCCCAATCCTGGGTCCTGGTGTAGGTGGCGGTGGCCGACGTGGCCGCGGCCGCCGTCTTCGACAGGCCGATCAGCACTCCGAGGGGGAGGACGAAGGCGATGAGCGCGGCGGTGATTCTCGCGCCGGGCCTTGACGGCCATCCTTCGCGCGGGCGGCGAGCACGGGTGCGCGTTGCACTGCTCAAGACTGCTCCCGAGTGAGGTCCGACATGCTGGGAGGTGGGACCTGCTCCGTCCGGCGAACCCGCGGCAACCGCACGCGTTCGCCAAGCAGTGCCGCGATACTAGAAAGGTCTGGACCATATGGTCAATGGTCCAGACCAAATCCGAAAAATGCTCACGCCGCCGGCGGCCCGCGGAGCGTCAGGGCCCGTACGACGAACACGGTTTCCATCGCGCACAACGCCACGCCGAGGGTGACATGCGCGGCGAGCGAGCTCGCCAGCCCAAGTGCGGTCTGGGTGAACGTGGCCGCCAGGATGACGACGGCCGCCTTCAACGGCCACGTCACCCGGCGGTTGCCGCGCCACACCAGGACGGCCGCGACCACCTGGAGGAACACCAGCAGTTCGAACACGTAGGCGTTGACGCCGTGTGGGTCGATCGTCGAGACGTCGCCGTTCAGCAGCATTCCGGCGAGCAGGCCCTGCACCAGGGTCTCAAAGCAGGCAAGGGCGGTCGCGACCCGCAGCAGCGTGACCGCGCCGCGCCCGGGCACCCGTCCGGCCGCCACGACCGCAGCGCCTCCGTCGCCTCGGGAGATCTCACCCCGGGGAGAGGTGTCGTGCATGGAAGTCCTCATTTCTTTCGGTAGCCCGGGAGGGGTGACAGGGCCAAAGGGCGTCCGGTCCACAGGCATACGGGTCCACGGGTCCACGGAGGGCCAGGTCCGCCCGGCCGGTTCAGGACCGGGCGTCGAGCCATTCCCGGAAGGTGGGTCCGCCGAGCTTGGCGTGCGGGCCGGGCAGGAACCCGCCGGCCGCCGCGATCTCGGCGTCGGGTATGCCGGAGCCGTCGACGCCGACCACCTTGATGCCGCGGCGTGCGCCGAGCTGTTCGGCCACCTCGGACAGGATCTCCCTGCGGGGGCCGGCGACCTCGGGGACCGGCACTCCCGGGCCGGGCTGCGCGGCGTCGGGGTCGGCGGCCAGGTCGACCAGCGTTTCGGCCACGGTGCGGCAGGCCACGAGCTGGGTGGGCAGAGCGGGGACGTAGGCGACGTCGCCCTGCCGCCAGTCCAGGAGCTGTCCGACGAACTCGTGGAACTGGGCCGCCCGCAGAATGCGGGCGGGCAGGGGGCCGGAGAGGTTGGCCTCTTCGTGCACCTGCTGGGCAGCGATGAAGCCGGCGGTGGCCTTGTCCGCACCGATGATCGACACGGCGACGATCCGGTCGGCGCCGGCCCGCCGACCGGCCGCGTGCAGGTTTGCGGTGGCGGTACGGAAGAACTCCGTGGCGGCCTCCTGGTCGGAGGCGTGCCATGACGCGACGTCGATGATCACGTCGACACCGGTGAGCGCGTCGGCCAGGCCCTCGCCGCTGATCACGTCCACCCCGGTGGCGCGGGACATCGGCACCACGGGGAAGTCCCGTTCCGAGAGGACGCCCACAACGTGGCGTCCCAGTCGTCCGGTTGCTCCTACGACGGCGAATTTGCCGGTGCTCATCTCGCGTGCCTCTCTCAGGGGTTCAGGTGTTCACGTGGTCGGGCGCCAGGGACGCCTGGTCGGCACGGCGGCGCACCGGACTCGCGGTGCATACGCTCGGCGTGCCGACGTACACGAGACGTCGGCCTCCCGCCGCGTGTAACAGTCGCGGCCGTGTGATGCAGACCACGCGTCGTGGGTGTTACGCGACAGCGACGACCGGCGTCCAGTGCACGGACCACGGCCGGGCACGGCGGGGAAGCGAACAGGCGGGAGCGGCGGTATGGGCGAGGAGAGCGGACAGGCGACGAACACATCCGAGCCGCCGGACCGCGGCGCCCGGGCCGAGGCGGCGGACGGCGCCACCGAAGTGTTCCTGGCCCACCGCAACCTGCTGTTCACCGTCGCCTACGAGATTCTCGGTTCGGCCGCGGATGCCGAGGACGTCCTGCAGGAGACCTGGCTGCGGTGGACGGCCGTCGATCCGGCGATGGTGCGCAAGGAACGCGCGTACCTGGTGCAGATCGCCACCCGGCAGGCCCTCGACCGGGTGCGCGCGCTGGGTCGGCGCAAGGAGTCCTACGTGGGGCCGTGGCTGCCCGAACCGCTGCTGACCGCGCCGGATGTGGCGGAGGACGTTGCCCTGGCCGACAGCGTCTCGATGGCGATGCTTCTGGTGCTGGAGACGCTCGCCCCGGTCGAACGGGCGGTGTTCGTGCTCCGCGAGGTGTTCGACCTCTCGTACGAGGAGATCGCCGAGGCCGTCGGCAAGAGCCCGGCCGCGGTGCGCCAACTCGCCTATCGGGCCCGGGCGCACGTAGCCGCGCGCCGGCCGCGCGGCACCGCCACCCCGGCCCAGACCAGGGCCGCGCTCCGCGCCTTCCAGATGGCGGTGGAAACCGGCGAACTGCAGGCCCTGCTCGACATCCTCGCCCCCGACGTCGTCGCCCTCAGCGACGGTGGCGGAGTGCGGCACGCCCTGCTGCGGCCCGTCGTGGGCGCCGACCAGGTCGCCCGCCTCCTGGCCGGCGGCTGGTGGAAACGCGAGGCGGCAAGGTCGCTCGAACCGGTGGAGATCAACGGTGGACCGGCTCTCCTGGTCCGGGTGAACGGACAGGTCGACGGCGTCCTGGCCGTGCGTGTCGAGAACGGCTACGTCACCGGCGCCTACCACGTCCGCAACCCCGACAAGTTGTCGCACGTTGCGCACGAGATCGCCATCAGCCGCTGATCCCGGAAGCCCGCGCTCCGGCGCGTCCGCGACACTAGGTCCGCGTTCTCATTACCAACGGCTATGGCGGCTTGTATTGGACCGGTCGGGGCACCTCGGACCAGGCTTACTGACGTACCGCCGAACGGGGGTACGGCACACGAGCGCGGTACGACAGGAGCCCCACATGAGCACGAACCGCATCTGGCTGATCACCGGCGCGTCCTCGGGATTCGGACGCGAGATCGCCCGTGCGGCACTGGACGCCGGGGACACCGTCGTCCTCACCGCCCGCAGGCCGGAGGTGCTTGCGGACGTCGTCGCGGCGCACCCGGACCGGGCCGCCGCCATCGCCCTCGACGTCACCGACCCGGAGCGCGTCAAGGCCGCCGTCGCGGAGACCGTCGAGCGCTTCGGCCGCATCGACGTGCTGGTCAACAACGCCGGGCGTGCCCACCTCGGCGCGGTCGAGGAGACCACCCAGGCCGAACTGCGCGACCTGATGGACCTGCACTTCTTCGGGCCCGCCGCCCTCACCCGCGAGGTGCTGCCGCACATGCGCGCCGCGCGGACGGGCGCGATCGTCCAGATGAGCAGCATGGGCGGGCAGCTCGCCTTCGCGGGCGTCGGAGCGTACTGCGCCGGCAAGTTCGCGCTCGAAGGCATGACCGAGGCGCTCGCCCAGGAAGTCGCGCCGCACGGCGTCAAGGTCATGATCGTCGAGCCGGGCGCGTTCCGCACCAACCTCAACGGGGGCGCCCTCACCGCTTCGGAGCCGCTCGAGGCGTACGCCGACACCGTCGGCAAGCTCCGCGTCGACTTCGTGGCCGCCGACGGCACGCAGCCCGGAGACCCCTCGAAGGCCGCGGACGCCATCCTCGCCGCGCTCGACGCCGACGACACGCCGCTGCGCCTCGTGCTCGGCAACGACGCCATCGACGCGGTCCTCGCGCACGGCGACCAGGTGCGCGCCGACATCCACGCCTGGGAAGCGACCGGACGCGGCCTCGAGTTCGCGTGACCCGCGCGGGCGCCCGTGGGGGTCAGGCCCAGTACGGCCGGGCCGACTCCCACGCGCGCCGGGCGAACTCGGCCACGCCCAGCTCGGCCAGGCGCGGGTTGATCACCTCGACGCTCACCAGCCCGTCGAACCCGACGGTGTCCAGCGCCGTGCGGAATCCGTGCAGGTCGAAGACGCCGTCGCCGGGCATGACGCGGTTCGACATCGCCTCGGTGGCGGTGTCCGCGTCCGGCCCGAGGAGCTGCGGGTGGTCGCAGAACTGCACGTACGCCAGCTCCTCGACGGGGAGCCCGGCCAGCTCGTCGAGCGTGTTCGGCCCGTTGAAGACGTGCCACGAGTCGACCAGCACACCCGACCGCTCGACGCCCGCGTGCCGGACCAGCGTGCGGGCGTCCGCGATCGTCGCGATCGGGGTGAACGGCAGGAACTCCACCGCCGCCTTGCCGCCCGCCGCCGCGAAGATCTCCGCGCAGCCGGCGAACAGGTCCCGGCAGCGGGCATCGGCGGGCAGCGTGACCATGCCCAGCGCGTACGCCGACCCGAACTCCGCCATCGCCTCCGCGACCTGCCGCGCGCCGTCCAGCGTCGAGGCCTCGTCGTCGGCGACCACGAACCCCAGCATCTCGGGACACGCCAGGTCGGCCGCGCGCATCCGGTCCGCCAACTGGCCCAACGTGCGGCCGGACTCGGCGTAGGCCGCGAGGGTGAAGGCGTCCAGGCTCAGCGCCTCGAACCCGGCCGCCCGCACGCCGTCCAGCAGTTCGGCGAAGTCGACCGGCTCCTTCGCGCCCGCGTACGGCGAGAAGGTGAAGGTGTTGAGGCACAGCTTGGCCACGTCGCAGCTCCGATCCGGGGAGGCCGGCGCGAGCTCGCCGGACGTCTGACGCTATCTCAGATGCCCGTCCTTTTCGACGGCCTGGTTCGGGTAGTCGAACATCAACAGGGTTCCGCGTCGGACGCCGCATCGAGTGGCCGCACACAAGGTCGACCACGCGGCGTCCACAGCGGGGACCCGGTGTGGTACTTGTGAGGTCGACTTCGCGGAGGGCTCAGTGACTACCGAAAACGCGTACCGCTACGGCATCACCGTCCCGCTCAACGCCCCCTTGGGCGAGCACCCGCGCCTCGTGCGCGAACTCGTCGCGGCGGGCTACACGGACATCTGGTCGGCGGAGGTCGACGGGCTGGACGGGTTCACCCCGCTGACCGTCGCCGCGCTCGCCGACCCGTCGGTGCGGCTGGGGACGGCCATCGTGTCGCCGTACACACGCGGACCCGCGACCCTCGCGATGAGTGCGGCGGCCCTCGCCGAACTGGCGCCGGGGCGGTTCCAACTCGGCGTCGGGTCGGCGTCGCAGCTGATCGTCGAGTCGTGGAACGCCGCCGAGTTCGCCCGGCCGTACCACCGCGTGCGCGACACCGTCCGGTTCCTGCGCGCGGCGTTCACCGGGGAGAAGGTGACCGAGCGGTACGAGACCTTCTCGGTACGCGGCTTCCGCCTCACCCGCGTGCCCCAGGAGCCGCCGCAGATCCTGGTCGCGGCGCTGCGCGAGGGCATGCTGAAGCTCGCCGGGCGCGAGGGGGACGGCGCGATCGTCAACTGGCTCTCGCCGGACGACGTGCGCACGGTGGTGCCGTACGTCCACGCGGGCGGGCCGGGCAAGGAGATCGTCGCGCGCATCTTCGTGTGCCCGTTCGACGACCCGGTCCTCGTACGCTCGATCGGGCGCCGCATGATTACCTCCTACCTCAACGTCCCGGTGTACGCCGAGTTCCACCGCTGGCTGGGGCGCGGCGAGATCCTCAAGCCCATGTGGGACGCGTGGGCGGCCGGCGACCGCAAGAAGGCGCTCGAACTGGTCCCGGACGAACTCGTGGACGACCTCGTCGTGCACGGCACCCCGGAGCGCTGCCGCGCGCGCATCCAGGAGTACGTCGACGCGGGCGTCACCGTCCCGGTCGTCGCCGTGATCGACCCGCGCCCCGACGCCGACCCGCTGGAAGCCGCGCTGTCGCTCGCCCCGCGGCGCTGACCCTCGGTCGCACACCGCCTGGTGTCACACCGGGCGGATCATGCAGACGCGCGGCCACCGGTCGAGCCCGTGCGCGGCCTCTTCGGCGCGCACGGCCCGCAGTTCCGGTCCCGCGTCCGCCTCGCCCAGCACGGCGAAGCCCAGGCGCGCGTAGTACGGGGCGTTCCACGGGACTTCGGCGAACGTGGTCAGTGTCAGCGCGGGCATGCCGCGCCCGGCCGCATGTTCCGCGGCGTGGTCGATCAGGGCTCGCCCGACACCGCGCCGCGCGTGGTCCGGGTGCACGGACACCTGCTCGACGTGCAGGTTGCCGTCGACGGACTTGGCGATCAGGTACGCGCCGGGCCGGGCGTCCTCCTCGACCGCGACCCATGCACGTCCGGCGACCCGGTACGCGTCCAACTCGCCGAGCGGCAGCGGCTCGTCACCCGCGATCTCCGGCATGCCCACGTCGAGGAAGCACCGTCCCGCCGCGACCTCGATGTCCTGGAGGTCGGGCAGTTCGTCCGCGGCGACAACTCGAATGCGCATCCCCCCAGTCTGCCGCCCCCACCCCGGGCATGATGACCGCATGACGGGGCCAGGGGACGCGACCGAGTACACGACCGCGCAAGCGGCTGAGCACACGGCCGAGCACACGACCGAAGCCACGTCTGAGCACACGCCCGATCGCACGCCGGCGCATCGCGACGAGACAACAGTCGACATCGTCATCGCCTGTCTGCGCGGGGCGGTCGTGTCAAGCGTGCTCGGAGTGTTTGCGATGCTCGCGCCCGGCGGTGCCGCGCGTCGGATCGTCTTCGCGGTCGCCCTCGCCGCCGGCGCGGCGGCGGCCGTCCATTACCTGGCCCGCAGGGGCCACGTCGTTCGCCGCCCCGGAGGGCGTTCCGCGCGGCAGCGCGACGCTGCCTGATAGGCCGGGCTTCGCTGCCCGGCGTGGGCTTTCCCAAAAGCCGCTATCGGTGCCGATCGTGACTATTGTGTGCCGATTCCGGCGTGCCGATAATGCGGTCTCCTTGAATAATAGAAGCGCGTCTATTTGGTCGACTCAATCATGCATAGTGCCTTGTAATCATTTGTGATCATGGCTGTGAGCTGCCCATATGATCGGAACCGCGAAAGTCTCGCAAAACTATGCATGGGCAGATGCACGTGCATCTGCACGCGATCACGCTCGATGTGCTCATTCTTCGGCGCCGGATTGCATTATCGTGATGGCTCGGTCGCGTGCCCGGCGCAGGCGCAGCCGACACCTGCGCAGCTTTCGCCCTTCGCCCGTCGGCCGACAACGGGAAGCCGCCCGGAACCCCGTGAAGGGAGAACCGGGCCGTTCCGTACACCCCTCCGCGAAGGAGAGTTCACACCGATCATGTCCACCTCCACACCACCCGGACAGCCCGCTCGACCCGCCCGGGACCATCTCCGCACCCTGATGCTCGCCCTGCTCGCGCTCACGGTCGCCGTCACAGCCGTGGCCGTCGTCGCCACCCCCGCCCCCGAGATCACCGCGGCACTGATCGGCGCCGGCGGGCTCGTGTGGGCCACTGTCCTCGGCGCGCTGATCCGGAAGTGGCTGAGCGACGCGGGCTGACCGCGTTCGGGCGTCCGGCGTCGCCCGAACGGCGGTGGGCGGATGCGCGGTATGCCTGGCGGGGTCAGGGTGGAAGGCGGGGGTAACCAGACACCCGACGCACCATGAGGAGACGCCGTGGCCGGCGACGACAGCACGATGGACAAGCTCAAGGGCAAGGCGAAGGAGGCCGTGGGCAAGGTCACCGGAGACTCTCGCCTCGAGGGCGAGGGCCAGACGGACCAGACCAAGGGCAAGGCCAAGGACGCGGTGCAGAACGCCGCCGACAAGGCGCGCGGCGCCAAGGACTCGCTGACGCGCAAGGACGACGACGCCTGAGCGAGCCCCACCGGACACGCAGAGGCCACGCCCTTGCGTCGCCCCGCGGGATCACCCCGGGGCGACGAACAGGGGCGTGGCCGACGCGCGTTCGCGCTCCGCTTCCGCTACTTTTCCGCTGCCTTTTCCGCTGTCGTCAGGAAGCCGGAGTACGCTCCGCCGCCCGGAGCGCGGCGTGTTCGGCGATCAGCGCCGCATAGCGCCGACCCGAGTCCTTCATCGTGCGGCGCTGGGTCTCGTAGTCCACGTGCACGAGGCCGAAGCGGTGCGCGTAGCCGTAGGCCCACTCGAAGTTGTCGAGCAGCGACCACGCGAAATGCCCGGCAAGGGGCACTCCTCGGACCAACGCCCGCCCACAGGCCGCGAGATGCCCTTCGAGGTACGCCGTCCGCTCCGCGTCCCGCACCTCGCCGTCCGCGTCGACGGTGTCCGGCCAGGCCGCGCCCGACTCCGTGACGTAGAGCCTGCGCGCGCCGTACTCGGCCGCCGCCCGGACCAGCAGCTCTTCGAGGCCGTCCGGGTGGACCTCCCAGTCCATGCCGGTGACCGGTGAGCCCGGGACCGGGAGTTGGCGTGCGTAGGGGGCGGGGCCGTCCGGGTCGGCGGTGACGATCTGGCGGAAGTAGTAGTTGATGCCCAGGTAGTCCAACGGCTGCGCGATTACCGCGAGGTCGCCGGACCTCTCGGGCAGGTCGACGCCGTACAGCTCCCGCATGTCGGCCGGGAAGCCGCGGCCGTGCACGGGGTCGAGCCACCACCGGTTCACGTGCCCGTCGGCGCGTACCGCGGCCGCCACGTCCTCCAGCCGGTCGCTCGCGGGTTCGATCGGGCTGAGGTTGACCACGTACCCGACCTGCGGCGTGCGCGGGGCCTCGGCGCGGATCGCCTGGGTGGCGAGGCCGTGGCCGAGGAGCAGGTGGTAGGACGCGCGTACGGCGGCCTCCAGGTCGGTCAGGCCCGGCGCCATCCGGCCTTCCAGATGCCCGATCCAGGCCGAGCACAGGGGTTCGTTCAGCGTCGTCCAGTCGGTGACGCGGTCGCCGAGGGCGGCCGCCACCGCACCGGCGTACTCGGCGAACCGCTCGGCGGTCGCACGCGAGGTCCAGCCACCGACGTCCTGGAGTCCCTGCGGGAGGTCCCAGTGGTAGAGGGTCGCGAACGGACGGATCCCGGCGGCCAGCAGTTCGTCGACGAGCCGGTCGTAGAAGGCGAGTCCGCGGGCGTTGACCGGTCCCGAGCCGGTCGGGACGATCCGGGGCCACGCCACGGAGAAGCGGTACGCACCCAGGCCCAACGAGCGCATCAGCGCGACGTCTTCGGAACTGCGGTGGTAGTGGTCGCAGGCGACGTCGCCGGTGTCACCGTTGGCGACGGCTCCCGGGACCCGGCTGAAGGTGTCCCAGATCGACGGCAGTCGGCCGTCTTCGGCGACCGCGCCTTCGATCTGGTAGGCGGACGTCGCCGCGCCCCAGACGAAATCCTCGGGGAACTCGGACAGGTCAGGCATGCGTACGGTCTCCCGGGTCGTGCCGGCGGTGCGGCTGTGCGGATCGTGTGCAGCAACTTGCTGGGGTTCGAAGTCGGCGAGCGGGTACGTCACTTGACCGCCCCCGCGGTGAGTCCGGCGACCAAGTAGCGCTGGAGGAAGAGGAATCCGGCCACGACCGGCACGCTGACCACCAGCGACGCCGCCATCACCTGGTTCCAGTACACGTTGTTCTGCGTGGAATAGCCCTGCAGGCCGACGGCGAGCGTGCGGGTCGACTCGTCGGTCATGACGGACGCGAACAGGACCTCGCCCCATGCGGTCATGAAGGCGTACACGGCGACGGCCACGATCCCGGGCGACGCGGCCGGGATCACCACGCGCATCAGCGCGCCGATCGGGCCGTTGCCGTCCACGAGGGCGGCCTCGTCCAGGTCGCGGGGGATGGAGTCGAAGTAGCCGACCAGCATCCAGATCGAGAACGGGAGCGAGAAGGTCAGGTAGGTGATGATCAGCCCGAGGCGGCTGCCGTACAGCTCGACGCCCGTGGCGTTCCCGATGTTGACGAACAGCAGGAACAGCGGGAGCAGGAACAGGATCCCGGGGAACATCTGGGTGGACAGCACCGACACCGAGAAGACCTGCCGCCCGCGGAAGCGGTGCCGGCTGATGGTGTACGCGGCGAACACCGCGATCGTCACCGAGAAGACCGTGGCGGTGGTGGAGACGATGAGGCTGTTCACGAAGTAGTCGGCGAGCGGGACGGTGTCCCAGATGTCGATGAAGGGCTGCACCGTCAGGTCGGACGGCCACCAGCGGAAGTTGCCCTGTACGTCGGGCAGCGGCTTGAGCGACGACGTGACCATCACGTACACCGGGATCATCGCGAAAGCGGTCAGCAGCGACAGCCCGACCCATCGCACCCAGCGGAACCAGCGCGGCTCAAGCATCGGACTTCCCCCTCCGTATCCGGCCCACCCCGAGGTAGACGGCGGTCACCAGCAGCAGGAACAGGAGCAGCAGCACCGACATCGCCGATCCGGTGCCGAAGTTCCAGGTGACGAACGAGTTCTGGTAGATGTGGATCGAGATGAGGTCGGCTTCGTCGGGCGCCGACTTGCCGAACAGCACGTACGGCGTGTTGAAGTCGTTGAAGGTCCACAGGAAGAGCACGAGCAGCACCACGCGGTTGACCGGCGCGAGCATCGGGATCGTGACGCGGCGGATCTGCTGCCACACTCCGGCGCCGTCCAGCGCGGCGGCCTCGTAGACGTCGCGCGGGATGTTCTGCAGCGCGGCCATCAGGCACAGGAACGCGAACGGCCAGGTCCGCCACACGGCGGTGACCACCAGCGCCCAGAAGCTGTTTCCGCCGATGAGCCAGAACGGCCGGTCGTCGACCAGCCCGAGCTGGTCCACCAGCACGTGGTTCACCAGACCGGTGTCGCGCTGGAACATGAACCCGAAGGTGATCACGCCGGTGTAGACCGGCAGCGCGTACGGCACCAGGAACAGCGCCCGCAGGAAGCCGCGGCCGCGGAACGCGCCCTGCATGAGGATCGCGCCGGTGATGCCGAGCAGCCAGGAGATGCCGACGACCAGCACCGTGAACATCACGGTCACCCAGAACGAGTCCAGCAGGGCCTTGCCCACCGGGCCGTCGAAGTCCACCGCGAGCCGGTAGTTGTCGAACCCGGCCCCGGGGGCGCTGGTCCAGTGCCGGATGTGGAACTGGGTGAGCTTCAGGAAGCTCATCCCGATACCGACCGCCATGGGGATGACGTGCACGAGGAGTTCGAGGACGATAGCGGGCGCGAGCAGGACGTACGGCAGCGCGCTGCGGGGGATCCGGAACCGTCCGCGCGGGAACCGTCCGCGGGCGGTCGGCTTGCCGAGGCCGCCCGGCCCGTCGTCCGGCGGGTCCTCGGCGACCGGGTCCCGGCGGGTGGTCGTGGCGGCCATCGGGTCGTTCCTTCCTGCGATCCCCGCGCGGGAGCGCGGTGCGGTGCGGCGTGGTGAGCGCTTCCTGACGAGGGCGCTTCCTCACGTGGGCGCTGCCTGACCGGGTGCTTCCCGAAGAGGCGCTTCCTGACGGCGAGCGTGGTGAGGGAGCGTCGTAGGGGGAGGGAGCACGTCGTGACGGGAGGGGCGCGGTGCGGCGGCGGGGCCGGAACGGATTCGCCGGCCGCCTCGGCGGGTGCCGCCGCACCGCGGTCTCCAGGGGTCCCGCGCGGCGGTCAGCCGGCGGCGACCATCTTTTCCTGCGCCTCGTCGAGTGCGGACTTGACGGCGGCCTCGGTGACGTCCTTGCCGGACGCGGCATCAGCGATGAGCTTCTTGACCGCGTTGCCGACCAACGTCTCGAACTGGCTCTCCGCGGGAACCTGCGGCAGCGGTGCGGCGGTTTCGGCCAGGGCCTGCTGGAAGACCTTGACGCCCTCGGTCTGGAAGGCCGGGTCGTCGTAGGCGTCCTTGACCGACGGCAGCGACCCGTACGTTTTGTTGAGTGTCTTCTGCGTCTCGGCGCTCGTCATGAAGGCCATGAACTCGAACGCCGCGTCCTTCGCGTCGGAGTCCTTGAACACCGCCATGTTGATGCCGCCGACCATGCTGTTGATCCGCGGCGCCCCGGCGGGTGCGGAGGCCGGGAAGGGGATCGGCGCCACGCCGATGTCGTCCGGGTTCATGCCGTTCGAGACCAGCGAGCCCTGCGCGGCCTGCCACATCAGCATCGCGGACTTGCCGGTGGCGAAGTCCTTGAGCGACTGGGTGCCTTGGCTGTACTCGGCGTTGCTGGGGTTGACGATCTTGTCCTTGGCGAGCAGGTCGACGTACCGCTTGACGCCCTGGACCATCTGCGGCGAGTTGAAGGCGGGCTTGCCGTCCTTGGTGAAGATCTCGGCGCCGTACTGCTTGCCGAACGTGAAGGCGTGGTGCACGCCTTCGGTGTAGCTGCCGCCCTCCAGGGCGAGGCCCCAGCGGCCGTCCGTGCTCAGCTTGCGGCCGACCTCGGCCATCTCCTCCCAGGTCTTGGGCGGTTGGACGCCGGCCTCCCGGAAGATCTTCTTGTTGTAGTAGAGGGCGTACGAGCTGCTGTAGATCGGCAGGCCCATCGGGGGCTTGCCCTCCGCGCCGGTGGCGGCGTACGGGGTGGCCAGGAAGCGGTCCTTGCCGCCGACCTTGGCGAGCACCGTGTCGTCGATCGGCACGAACGCGTCCGTCGCCTGGAGCGAGGCGGACCAGGTGTTGCCGATGTTCAGGATGTCCGGCCCCTTGCCGGAGGTGGTCGCGGCGAGGATGCGGTTGAGGAGGTCGTCCCACGGCACGACCTCGAGGTCGACCTTGATCCCGGTGCGCTGCGTGAACTTGTCGAGTTCGGGCTGCAGCACCTGCTTGTCGTGCTCGATGCTGGTGCCCTGGTTGGTGGCCCAGTACGTGATGGTCTTGCCGGCGGACCCGCCGGGGCCGCCCGAGGCGCCGCCGTCGTCGTCCGAATCGGACCCGCCGCATCCGGCCAGGACGAGGGCCGACAGGGTCAGTGCCAGAGCAGGGGCGACTCTTCGAACACGTCGTACTCGCACGATGACCGACTCCTCAGCTGCAGGGGACTTTGTTCGCGGTGTGATTTAACTGGCGGTGAACATCACCGTCAAGAGCAAGACACCGGCGAACTTCCCGGTAAAATCTGCTTGACCAGCTTGTTTCAAGAGTTGAAGTATGTGGACGCACGACGAGGGTGGGAGCCACGATGGAGTCCGGCAGGCAGTCCGACAAACTCAGTACGGTGCAGGGTCTGCGGCGCGCCAACCGCGCCCAGGTCCTCCAGCGGCTGTACGCCGACGGCCCGCTCAGCAGGCCGGACCTGACCCGCCTGACCGGACTCAGCCAGGCGACCGTCAGCAACGTCGTCGGCGACCTCGTCGAGGCGGGAGTCGTCACCGAGGCCGGCGCGCTGGACAGTTCCGGCGGGCGCCCCCGGGTGCTCCTGCGCGTCGAGCCGGACCACGCCCGCGTCATCGGCGTCGACGTCGGCGAAACCGGCGTGAAGGTCGAGCTGTTCGACCTCGGCATGCGCGAACTCGCGCGCGCCGACTTCGCGTTGTCCGCCCAGGGGGCCGACGTGGACGAGGTCGTGCGGCACATCCTGGCCGGCCTCGACAAGGTCTGCCGTGACGCGGGCGTCGACCCGTCCGCCGTCATGGGCGTGGGCATCGGGGTGCCGGGCCTGGTCGAGCACGGCGCCGCGGACGCGGGCCCGGGGGAGCACGCCGACCTGCTGGTCCACGGCCAGACCACCGGCTGGGAGGCGGTCCCGTTGCGGCGCCTGCTGCGCGAGGGCACCGATCTGCCGCTGCACATCGACAACGGCGCCAAGACGATGGGCCGAGCCGAGATGTGGTTCGGCTCGGGCCGCGGCGTCGGCAATGCGGTGATGATCCTGCTGGGCTCCGGCATCGGAGCGGCCATCGTCACCGACGGCAGGATGTACCGCGGCTCCACCACCAGCGCGGGCGAACTCGGCCACCTGACCGTCGATGTCGGCGGACGGCGGTGCCGCTGCGGCGCGCTCGGCTGCCTGGAGGCGTACGTCGGCGCCGAGGCCATCCTCGACCGCTACCGCGAACTGCGCCCCGACGACGTGCTGACCGGCGCCGACGAGGAGACCCGCATCGCCGCCCTGGTTGCGGCCGCGGACATCTCCGCGGACGCGGCCTCGGTCCTGGAGACGACCGCGCTCTACCTGGGCGTCGGCATCGGCAACCTGGTCAACCTGTTCAACCCGCAGCGCATCGTGCTGGGCGGCTGGGCGGGACTGGCCATCGGGGGCCGCATGCTCCCCGCGATCCAGGCCGCGGCCGCCGACCACGCCCTGCGAAGGCCGTTCGCCGGCACCACGATCGAACTGGCACGCCTGGGACCGGACGCGGTCGCGCTGGGCGCGGCCACGCTGCCGGTCGAGCGCTTCCTGCTCGCGGGCGGCATCCCCGACTGAGCCGGTGCGAGCGTTCGAACCCGTATCCGTATGGCGCGAATTCGGGTGACACGGTCGCGGCCCGCACCTAATGTGCAACGGTCTCGCGAAGGAGGCCGCAAGGTGAACGGGCCGGCGCAGTTGCTGAGCCACGCGCCGGACCACATCCTCGTCCCGCTGCTGGAGCGGTGCTCCGCCGACCTGCGCGGCGCCATCCTGGCCGGGACGCACGGTGCGGACCGGCGCGTCGTCGACGCCGTGATCACCCGCGGCTCACCGGTGTTGCGCCACACCCTGGCCGCGAACCAGGCGCTGGCACCCGAGGACCTGGAGCGGCTGGCCGACCGCGCCGACGGCCGGACCGCCTGGCGGCTCGCGCTGCACCCGCGCGTCCACCGCGACCTGATGGTGCGCGTGATGGCGATGGCCGACCCAGGCCGCGCGCTGCTGGACAGCCGCCCGTACGACCGCACGCGACACGAGCAGTACGCGCTGGTCGAGTCGCCCGACGCGGCGTACGTCGTCCACGGACTGCGCGGGATCTTCCGCGACGGGACGCTCGCCGACCGGGCCGTGGTCCTGCGCGCGGGGCACAACCTCCTGCGACTCCTCGGGCCGGAGCGGGGCCACGCGATGTTCGCCAGACACGGGACCACCCTCGGCAAGAAGGAAGCGGACGTGGTCGCCCGCGCGTTCAGGCACTCCGACGGTCCGGGCATCCTGCATCGGCTGAGCACCTTCAAGGCGCGAAAGCGGCCGCTGATCGCCCAGTTGCGCCGGCACGACACCATGTGGCTGTCCGACGAGCCCACGGGCTACCGCCCACCGAGCCTGTTGCACCCCTCGGGCCTGCACCTGCTGTTGCTGGCCCCCCACGTGCTGGACTGGGACGAACTGATGCGCTGCGACGCGCAATTGCGCTGGGGCACAGTGGCCACGCTCATCCTCGGGGACCAGCCGGGGTGCCCCGACGAGTTCAGGGCTCGCGCCGACGTGGTCCGCGCCGACCCGCGTACGACCGGCGTCGCCGCCGACCCCGCGCGGGTCCTCACCCCGTGGTGGTTCCGCGTCCCGCCGGGCCCGACGGCGGCCACCCTGGCCGGTGTTCCGCCGCCGCCTCCCGCACCTCCGGCGCTCAGGCCCTATGAACACCTGACCCCCGAGGCCCGCGCGCACGCGCTGGGCACGCTCGCCGCCGCGTCCCTCGGCGACCGGATCGACGCCTGGCTCGTGGCCCTGCGCCTGCTCCCCGACTTCCCGGGGTCCCTCCCTGAACTCCTCGACACGTCGACCCGCGCCACCGTCTGATTGCTGACCTGCCGACGACGCGGTGGCGGTCCGGTAGGTCGGTTGGGGGTCCCGGACCATTCGTCAGTCGTCGTCGCCCAGGGTCTCCAGCAGTGCGCGCAGGCCGGAGGCCAACGCCTTGCGCTGTGCCGCGCCCAGTCCGGAGAGCATGCGCTCTTCGGTGGCCACGTGGTCGGGCAGGGCGGCGTCGATCAGGGTGCGGCCTTTGTCGGTGAGCCCGACGCACACGTTGCGTGCGTCGGCATCGCCGCGCGTGCGTGTCACCAGACCGCGCGCCTCCAACTTGTCGAGGCGCTGACTGATCGCGCCGGAGGTGACCATCGACGCGCGCATCAGTTCCGCCGGGGTGAGGCGGTGCGGCGGGTCGCTCCTGCGCAGGGTCGCCAGCATGTCGAACGACGGCCCGTCGAGGCCGTGTTCGGCGAAGGTCCGGCCCATCTCCGCCTTGGCCAGGCGCGCGGCCCGGGACAGGCGGCCGAACACCTCCATCGGCGACACGTCCAGGTCGGGACGCTGACGGCCCCACTGCTCGACGATGCGGTCCACATGATCAGCCACACCGCCACGGTAGCGGATCTCTTAGCGTTGAGATATATTTCTCTTAGCACTAAGAGATTGACCGGAGGGGTGGACCATGCGCATCACCGTGTTCGGAGCGGCCGGGAACGTCGGCAGCCGCGTCGTCGCCGAGGCATTGGCCCGGGGGCACGAAGTCACCGCCGTCGTACGCGACTCCGCGCGCTTCGCGGACCTGCACCCGGACGCCGCACACCGCGTCGGCGACGCCGCACGCGTCGAGGACGTCGTCGCGCTCACCGCCGGGCAGGACCTCGTCATCGGGGCCACGCGCCCGGCACCGGGCAGCGAGGCCGGACTCCTGGCCGCCACGCGCGGACTGCTCGCGGGGGCGGAGCGGACCGGCGTACGCCTGCTCCTCGTCGGCGGCGCGGGAAGCCTCGCCGTGCCCGGCACCGACGGGCTGACCGTCATCGACTCGCCCGACTTCCCGGCCTCCTGGCGACCGATCGCCCTCGCGTGCGGCGAGCAGTTGGACGCGGCGCTGGCTGCCCCGGCGTCGGTGGACTGGGCGTACCTGAGCCCGTCGGCGGTCCTGGAACCCGGCGTGCGGACCGGTGCCTACCGGGTGGGGGGCGACGAGCTCGTCGTCGACGCGGAGGGCAACTCGTCCGTCTCCATGGAAGACCTCGCCGTCGCCCTGGTCGACGAGGCCGAGCACCCCAAGCACCACCGCACCCGCTTCACCGTGGGCTACTGACTACCGGGAGAACACGGGCTATCGGCGGCGGATGCGGGCTCCTCGGCACAGCGGGGACGGGACGGGCGCCGCCGGGGTCGCGGGTTCGTCGGGGCCGCCGGGGTCGGTCGGCTGCGTGATGTCGCCGGAGTACCGGACGACGGGGACGACACAGGGCCGCGAACGGCGGCCGGCGGTAGTGCTCATGGGCGTTCGATCTCCCGCCGCACCCCGGATCAGACAGGTGTGCGACCGCCGGTCAGCCGTGCGGCGCAGAAGATCGACCCGGTCGGCGGTACCTCGTCACAACCGTGTCACGGTGCCTGGGCGCTGTCCCCCGCAAGGGAATTCCCCGTATCCGCGGAAATCCGGTGCTGGGTACCGTCGAGGCTGGTCGAGCCTGTCGGGGGAGGCAGCCATGCTTGAAGAGTTCGTGCGATTGCCGGGGCGGACGAGCGGCGGCGGAGGGGGTCGCGGGGGTCGCGGCGGTGGCGGCGGCACCGGAGGCGGGGGCGGAGGGTACGGAGGTTTCGGGGGAGGCGACTTCGGCGGCGGCCTCGAATGGTTCCTGTTCGTCCTGGTGTTGGCCGGCGCCATCTGGCTGGGGGTTTACCTGCACCGGGCGAGCCAGGCGCAGCAGCGGGCGCAGTTCCTGGCGAGCGTCCCGCCGCCCCCGTCCGTGCCGCCGTCGGCCTACCCGCCACGGCCGCAGTGTCCCGCCCTGATGCACACCCCGACGATGTCCGTCCCGCCGCGCCCGCCGGCGCCGCCGCCGTGACCGCCGGGCTCAGAGACCCAGCACCCGCAGGGCGTTCGTGCGCAGGAACTTGGGCCAGACGTCGTCCTTGAAGCCGACGTTCGGGAGTTCGGCGAAGATGCGGTCGAGGGTCAGGCCGTAGGGGAAGTAGCCCGCGTACATGACCTTGTCGGCGCCGCGCGTGTTGGCGTAGTCGACGATCTCGCGCGGGTAGTGCTTGGGCGCGAACGCCGACGAGGACCAGTGCAGGCCGGGCCACTTGAGCATGAGCTTGACGGCGAGGTCGCACCACGGCTCGCCGCCGTGCCGCATCACGACGGTGAGCTCGGGGAAGTCGTAGCAGACCTGGTCGAACCGCATGACGTCCTGCGCGGTCGCGGGGACGCGCGGGCCGGGGATGCCGGCGTTGACGAAGACCGGCAGGCCGAGGTCGACGCACGCCGCGTACATCGGGTACGCGAGGCGGTCGTCGATCGGCACCGGGGGAGTGCAGCCGCAGGGGAAGAACGACGCCGCGACGACGCCGGCCTCCTCGCGGGCGCGGCGCAGCGCGCGTACGCCTTCCATGATGTTGGTCGGGTCGACCTGGAAGCTGCCCAGGAGCCGGTCCGGATGGCGGCGGACGGCGTCGACGGTGCCCTCGTCCTGGAACGAGACCGGGATCAGCGCCTTGTCGATCCCGAACCCGTCCATGGCGCGCAGCAGGTCGTCGGCGGACGAGGCGGAGCGCTCCATCTCGGGGAGGTCCTTGAACATGTAGCCGGCCGGGTGTGTCATCCCGCTGCGGCTGTCCTCGTCCCGCAGCGTCCCGGCCATGGCGGTGGCCCACCAGCGGCGGTCCTTGTTCGGCAGGCCCATCAGCAGGTCGACTACCCCGATGTCGGACGGGAAACCCATGGCACACCTTTCGTGCGAACGCCGGGGCCCCGGCGGCTACCGGCCGCCGGGACCCCGGAACGAAATCGACAAAGCTCCGGATCCCCGCGACGACCGCTAGCGCGTCACGATGATCGACGAGCCGTGCCCGAACAGGCCCTGGTTCGCGGTGATGCCGACCTTCGCGTCCGGCACCTGCCGCGCGCCCGCCTGGCCGCGCAGCTGCCAGGTCAGTTCGCACACCTGGGCGATGGCCTGGGCCGGGACCGCCTCGCCGAACGAGCCGAGGCCGCCCGACGCGTTGACCGGGATACGCCCGGTGACCTCGGTCTCGCCGTCCCGCAGCAGCTTCTCCGCCTCGCCACGGCCGCAGATCGCCAGGTCCTCGATCCAGTCCAGCTCCAGCGCGGTGGACAGGTCGTAGACCTCCGCGAGGCTGAGGTCCTCGGGGCCGAGGCCGGCCTCCTCGTAGGCCGCATGCGCCAGCGACGCGCGGAAGGACAGGTCGTTCGGCCGCCCGGCGGCCGACGAGTCCGTCGCGATGTCCGGCATCTCGATGACCGCGCTCGGGAAGGTCGGGGTGACGGTCGAGACCGCCGAGATGCGCACCGGCTTGGTGGTGCGCTTGGCCGCGAACTCCTTGCTGCACAGCACCACGGCGGCGGCGCCGTCCGAGGTCGCACAGATGTCCATGAGGCGCAGCGGGTCGGCCACCACGGGGGACGCGGCGACGTCTTCGAGGGTGAACGCCTTCTTGTAGCGGGCGTTCGGGTTGTGCAGGCCGTTCTTCGCGTTCTTGACCTTGACCTTGGCGAAGTCCTCGACGGACGCGCCGTACAGGTCGATGCGTCGGCGCGCGTACAGGCCGAAGTACGTCGGGTTGGTCGCACCGAGCACGTGGAAGCGCACCCAGTCCGGGTCGTCGGGGCGGTCGCCGCCGACCGGGGCGAAGAAGCCCTTGGGTGCGGCGTCGGCGCCCACGACGAGGGCCACGTCGACCAGGCCGGCGAGGATCTGCGCACGGGCGTTGGCGATGGCCTGCGAGCCGGAGGCGCACGCGGCGTACGAGCTGGAGACGCGGGCACCGGTCCAGCCGAGCGCCTGCGCGAAGGTGGCGCCCGCGACGAAGCCCGGGTAGCCGTTGCGGATGGTGTCGGCGCCCGCGACGTACTGGATGTCGCGCCAGTCGAGGCCGGCGTCGGCGAGCGCGTCCTGCGCGGCCTTGATGCCGTACTCGACGAAGTTGCGGCCCCACTTGCCCCACGGGTGCATGCCGGCACCGAGGACGACGACCTCACGTTCCCGGGTCATGCGGTTGCTCCCGTCGGCTTGAACTTCCAAGTGGTGTAGACCTGCTCGTCGGTCTCGTAGAGCACGCCGGGGACGATCTCGACCTCGGCGCCGACGGTCAGGTCGTCGACGGTGATACCGGGCTCGGCCTGGCCGAGGACGATCATGCCCTCTTCGGCGAGCTGCACGGCGACGATGGTGAAGGGCACCCACTCGGTGTCCGGGTCGGAGACGTAGGGGGCAGGCGGGCGGTAGCCGGCGTTGGTGTACGACCACACGGTGCCGCGGCCCGAGAGCTTGATCTCCTCGAACTCGGTGCCCGCGCACGCGGGGTTCTTGCAGAACGTGTCCTGCCGGGGGAAGAACACGGTCCCGCAGGCGGTACACCGGGTGCCGAGGAGGCGGAAGTCCTCGTCGTCCGTGGTGAACCAGCCGGGGACCACAGGCTTGTGGTCCTTCATCGCCTGGGCCTCCTTCGTCTCGGGTGCAGTCCTCTCCGGACGGTTCCGGTGGAGGCTGTGCGGTTGTGGGCCCGGCGGGCCCACCCCCCTATTCTGACGGTACGTCAGTTACCTGAGGCAAGGTGGTCGGCAGTAGCACTGCTCACAATCCGTGTCCCCGACCTGGTCGGGGCGTACGCGCGACCGCGCGACTGCGGCGGGCCCGGCCGGGCACGGTGAGGGGATGGCCCGGCCGGGGGCTCTGGAGGCGTGACGCCGCGTCAGCGTGCGGGGGCGACAGGCGGGCGGTAGTCGCGGGGCACCAGGCCCGAGCGCCGCCACAGCAAGAGGCCGGGGCCGCCCATGAGGTTGGTCTCCTCGAAGAACGCGACCAGGCGGCGCGCCCACGCCCGCATGGTCTCGTCGCGGTACGGGTTGGCCAGCGCCTCACGACGGGCGAGCTTCGGGTCGAGGCCCACCGCCGCGTAGACGTTCGGGTGGATCAGGTGGTGCGCGATGACGTGCGCCGACCGCGCGATGACCAGGCGGCTGAACTCCAGCTCCGCACGGTTGAGCCGCGGCGAGCGCCGGATGACCTCCTCGCGCGCGTACCGGACGTGCCGGGCCTCCTCGATCACGTGGATGCGGGACACGTCGCGGACGAGCGGCTGGATCGTCTCGTCCTGCATCATCTCGCGCTGCGCGCTGTCCAGGATCTCCTCGGCGATCAGCGCCGCGGCGAAGGTCTGGACGCCGAACCCGATGGTCTTCATGGCCCGGCCGAGCTCGTGCGCGTAGCGCCCGGGGCCGTAGTTGGGCGCCTCGAACTTCTCGATCATGCGGCCGAACATCGTCGAGTGGCGGCACTCGTCGGCTATCTCGGTGAACGCGTACTGGATGTGGCGGCTGGTCATGTCCTGGTCGTACGCGTGCCGGATCAGCAGCTGCATCAGGATGACCTCGAACCAGATCCCGACGCTCGCGGTGCTCGCGACCTCGTGCCGCGTCAGGTCGACGCGCTGCGCCGGACTCATGCGCGCCCAGGTGCGGGTGCCGTAGAGCGTGCAGCGCTTCTCGTTGATGAAGTACGTGTCCGGGAGCAGCGGAGCGTCCCAGTCGATGTCCTTCAGCGGGTCGAAGGAGTTCTTCGCGGACGCGGCCAGCAGGCGCTCCGCGGTCAGCTCGCGGTCCTTGATGCCAGGCGCAACCGGCATGCCGGGCCTCCTCGATCGTCCGTGGTGCGCGTGAGTATCGGGTCGTACAGCTGAGGTGTTACCGCAAGTAACATCCCGCCTCGGGGGCGCCGCTGTCAACCTTCCGGCGTACCTCGAGGGGTGCGCCGCGGGCGGGCGGGTGGCATTCTCGGGCGCGGTCGACAGTCAGGTCGACCCGAGCCCATCCCGGTACGCCCGGCCGAGAACCCGGTCGGCGGCCGTGACGTCCGGAGGTAGCCGCATGTCCGACGCGCCCCAGCCCGCAGCGCCCGGCGAACCCGAGGTCCTGTGGCGTCCTTCGGAGGAGCGCGTCCGCGCCGCCCGGGTCACCGACTTCGCCGCGCGCCTCGTCGAGGACCGCGGGGTCGGGCCGTTCGAGGAGTACGCCGACCTGTGGGCGTGGTCGGTCGCCGAGCCCGAGGCCTTCTGGGTGTCCGTCTGCGCGTACTTCGACGTCGCCTTCAGCGGCCCGCCGAGCGCCGTACTCGGCAGCGCCGACATGCCCGGCGCCGAGTGGTTCCCCGGCGCGCGCCTCAACTACGCGCGGCACGCGCTGCGCCGCGCCGAGACGCACCCGGACGAGATCGCCGTCGTGCACCTCGACGAGAGCCTCGAACCGACCGACATCACCTGGGGCGAACTGCGCAGGCGCGTCGCGGCGTTGGCGTACAACCTGCGGGAACTGGGCGTGGGCCCGGGGGACCGGGTCGCGGCGTACCTGCCCAACATCCCCGAGGCCGTGGTCGCGCTGCTCGCGTGCGCGAGCGTGGGCGCGGTCTGGTCGTCGTGCGCGCCGGACTTCGGCGCCCGCAGCGTGCTCGACCGGCTCCAGCAGATCGAACCGGTCGCCCTGATCGCCGTCGACGGCTACCGCTACGCCGGCAAGGAGATCGACCGCCGCGACGAGGTGGCCGAACTGGTCCGCGAACTGCCCACGCTCCGGCACACCGTGCACGTGCCGCTGCTCGGCACCGCGGCCCCCGAGGGCGCGCTCGCCTGGCACGACCTCGTCGCGGGCGACCACGACGAGGTCTTCGAGCCGGTCGACTTCGACTTCCCGCTCTGGATCCTCTACTCGTCCGGCACCACCGGCCTGCCCAAGGCCATCGTGCAGGGCCACGGCGGCATCCTCCTCGAACACCTCAAGCACAACGCCCTGCACCTGGACCTCGGCCCCGGCGACCGCTTCTTCTGGTTCACCTCGACCGGCTGGATGATGTGGAACCTGCTGGTCGGCGGCCTGCTCGTGGGCTCGACGATCGTGCTCTACGACGGCAGCCCCGGGCATCCGTCCCCCGACGCGCAGTGGACCGTCGCGGAACGCACCGGCACGACCGTGTACGGCACCTCCGCCGCGTACGTCATGGCCTGCCGCAAGCGCGGCCTGCGCCCCCGGGACACCCACGACCTCTCCCGGGTGCGCTGCGTCGGCACCACCGGATCGCCGCTGCCCCCCGACGGGTTCCGCTGGGTCTACGAGGACGCGATCCCGGACGTCTGGCTCGCCTCCGTCAGCGGCGGCACCGACGTGTGCAGCGCCTTCATCGGCGGCGTGCCCACCCTCCCGGTCCACCTCGGCGAACTCCAGGCCCGCTCGCTCGGCTGCGCGGTCCACGCGTGGGACGAGGAAGGCCGCTCCGTCGTCGACGAGGTCGGCGAACTCGTCATCACCGCCCCCATGCCGTCGATGCCCACCCGCTTCTGGAACGACCCGGACGACGTGCGCTACAAGGCCAGCTACTTCGACACCTACCCCGGCGTCTGGCGGCACGGCGACTGGATCACCGTCACCTCGCGCGGCACCGTCGTCGTACACGGCCGCTCCGACTCGACGCTCAACCGCGGCGGCGTGCGCATGGGGTCGGCGGACATCTACGAGGCCGTCGAACGCATCCCCGATGTCGCCGAGTCCTTGGTGATCGGCATCGAACAGCCGGACGGCGGCTACTGGATGCCGATGTTCGTGGTCCCCGCCCCGGGCGTGGAACTCGACGACGCGCTGCGCGACCGCATCAAGCAGGTCATCCGCACCGAGGTGTCCCCGCGGCACGTGCCCGACGAGATCATCGTGGCGCCCGGCGTGCCGCACACGCTCACCGGAAAGCGCATCGAGATCCCGGTCAAGAAGCTCCTCCAGGGCCGCGCGCTCGACGAGGCCGTCAACCCCGGTTCGGTGGACGACATGGAGGTCATGCGCTTCTACGCCCGCATCGGCGCCGAACGTACCGGCCGGGCCGGCGGCGAGGCATGAGCACCGCGAGCGCCGGAACGGCCCGAGCGCTCCGAGCGGCATCAGCAGCGCGAGCGGCCCGACCTGCCCGAGCGCCCCGACCACCGAACGGACCAATGCCGCCGCGCGAACCGCCGCAATCACCTGAAAGGCCGTCATCACCCTGACGCGCCCGGTCGAATTCTGACTTGTCGGCAAAGGGCGCTGACACGCTCGGCCTATGCCCGACGTGTCCCCCCGAAGGCCCACCCGACCCCGCGATGCCCGGAGCACCGCCACGCGCCGCCTCGCCCGCGCCTGGGCGGTGCTCCTGGGCCTCTCGCTGTTCGCGTACCTCGCACTCGCCGCGACCCGGCCCGACCAGATGTGGTGGCTCGGTGACCTGCGCGTCTACCAGGCCGGGGGAGCGGCCGCGCTGGACGGCGGGCGCGGCCTGTACGACCTGGCGGTGGGCACCGCCCGGCTCCCCTTCACCTACACCCCGTGGGCCGCGCTCACCTTCAGCCCCCTGGCCCTGCTGCCGTGGGGCGCCGCCAAGCCGCTCGCCGTCGCGGGCAACCTGGCGCTGCTGTTCGCCGCCGCCCACCTCGCGTGGGGCCTGGCCGGCCTGGCGCCCGTACGCGCCCGCAGACGCGCCGCCGCCCTGACCGCGGCCGTCCTGCTCTGGACCGAGCCCGTGCAGGAGACGCTCCGCTTCGGCCAGGTCAACCTGCTCCTGGTCACGCTGATCCTGTACGACCTGTCCCGCCCGCGCGGCGCCCGCTTCGTCGGCGCCGGCATCGGCTTCGCGGCCGGGGTCAAGCTCACCCCCGCGATCTTCGCGGTCTACCTTCTGGCCACCGGCCGGTGGCGCGAAGCGCGGACCGCGCTGGCCACGTTCACCCTGACGGTCCTGGCCGGAGCGGTGATCCTGCCCGAGGCCTCGCTGCGCTACTGGAACGGCCTCTTCCTGGACAGCGGCCGCATGGGCCCGATCGAGCTCCCCGGCAACCAGTCGCTGCGCGGCGCGCTCGTCCGCCTGCTCGGGGACACCCGTCCGGACGCCGCCGTCTGGGTGCCTGTCACGCTGGCGGTCGGAGCGGCCGGGATTCTTCTCGCATCGGCTCTTTACCGGGCTTCCGCGAAGATCCAGGACGAAGCGACACGCCGACACGGCGAACTCGCGGGCGTCTCTGTGACGGCGCTCACAGGGCTTCTCGTCTCGCCCGTCTCGTGGTCCCACCACTGGGTGTGGATCGTGCCCGGCTCGGTCCTCATGGTGAGCGCCGCGCGGGGCGTACGCCGGAACCGGCTGCGGCTGCCGGCGGTGCTCGCGGCGGCCTGCGCGCTACCCCTGGCGACCGCCGCACCCCCCTCGCTCCGGGTCGAACTCCCGCGCCCGGTACCCACCGGGATCATCTGGCATGTCCCCTATAAAGGGGGCCGTGAGCTGCGGCTCCCGGTCCTCGAACAGCTCGTTGCGAGCGCGTATGTGCTGGTCGGGCTGTTAATGATGATCATGTGCGCGGTGATACTGTGCCGAATCGGTACGCACACCTGGCGATCACGAGTCGGCGGAGCGGAGGCCGGTCGGGTCGACGTCGGGCACCCGCGAGGGAAGTCCCCACATGTGCCCGCGCCGCGGTCTCAATCCGACCGGGACGAGAGCCTGCCGATATCCTGACACCGGCCGCGTCCTCCGGCCGTCCCGTGCCTTAGTGGAGTCTCCTAAAGACATGTCCTTCCACCACGTGCTCGTCTCGTCCTGCCGCGAGTTGCTGACACTCGCGCCCCGGACTCCGTACGGGACCAAGAGGGACAAGACCTTCGGGCGCGGGCGGCTGCTCCTGCTCGTGGGCGTCCCGGCGGCGTTGCTGACACTCGGACTCTGGGCCTGGTGGTCGCTCACCCAGACGGACATCTTCTGGAAGATGTTCGACCTGAGCGTCTACCACAACGCCGCCGAGTCGGTCGACGACCGCGGTCAGTACATCCTGTACGAGCGGCCGTTCGGGATCTGGCAACTCCCGTTCATCTACCCGCCGTTCTCCGCCTACATCTTCGTCAAGCTGCTCCCGTTGGGCTTCGCGGGGCTGAAATGGTTCATGACCGTCTCCAGCCTGGTGTCGATCCTGGCGGTCTGCTGGGCGTCGTGGGGCATGCTGGGCTACCGCCGGAGCTGGGGGCGGCTCGGTGCGGCGCTGACCACGTTTGCGGTCGTCGTGTGGCTGGAGCCGGTGAGCTGGACCCTCATTTGGGGCCAGGTCAACCTGGCCCTGCTCGCGATTGTGCTGCTCGACCTGGCGCAGCCCGACGCGCGCTGGTGGAAGGGCATCGGCGTAGGGCTCGCGGCCGGGTTCAAGCTGACCCCGGCGATCTTCATCGTGTACCTGGTGATGACGCGTCGTTTCAGGGCCGCGGTGGCCGCGGTCGCCGCCTTCTTCGCCACGGTCGCGTTCGGGTGGATAGTGCTCCCCAACGCGTCCCGCACCTACTGGACGAACCTCAGCGAGATCAGCGGGCGCGTCGACAGCGAGCTCAGTGTCGGCACGCTCAACAACCAGTCCATCAAGGGCATGCTCACCCGGCTGATCGACAACGAGTCGGTGGTCGGCGTGGTGTGGCTGATCCTGTGCGCCGCCATCGTGATCCTCGGCCTGCTGGCCGCCGCGAAGGCGTCACTGGCCGGCCGCGAGCTGCTCGGCGTGGTGATCGTCGGCTCGCTCAGCCTGCTCGTTTCGCCCATCTCGTGGTCGCACCACTGGGTGTGGGTGATCCCGGCCTTCGTCCTGCTCGCGCACATGGCGTTCACCAGCCGCCGAACGCTGTGGTGGTTCGCAACGGCCGGGTTCTTCGTCTTCTACGCGTCGTGGCCCATGAAGATCAACGCGCTGGGCGAGTGGGACGAGCGCGTCCCGCTCCAGCCGTTCGGCCTGATGTGGCTCGTGCCGCGTGACGAGGACCGGGAAAGCCACTGGAACGTATGGCAGTTCTTCGTGGGCAACAGCTACCTGCTGGCCGGGATCGTGCTCACGGTCGTGGTCTCGTGGCTCATCCTGAAGAACACGTCCCTGACGTCCCTGGAGCCGGTCGAGATCAGTACGCCCGACTCCGGCGCCGTCGAGGGCACTCCCGAGCCGGTGGGGGCCGCCGCGCCCGCGGGAGCCGGCGCCGCCTCGGTGGGCTCCTCCGAACCCGACGGCACCGACGAGGGCGCGGGCCGCAAGGGCGTCGGCATAGGGGGCTGACCTCGGCCTTCTCGCGGCCGAGAGGGGCCCGAATGGCGGGCACGGCCCGAAGGACGCCATGATGCAGCCCATGCCGACCCCGGGGACGACGAACGCAGCCATGCGTCAAGACGAACAGCGCGAGAACAGCAGCAGCGGCGAGACCGGCGCCGATGGTGCCGGTGGCGCGGGGGGCGCCGGCGGCAATACCGTCGCCGCGCTGCGCCGGGAAGTTCTCACCTTCGAGCCGCGTGTGCCGTACCGCCCCGCGGCCACCCGCTCGCTGAGTTCCCGCGTGTGGCTGCCGCTGGGCCTGGTGCTCGCCGCGGTCGCCGCCGCGACGTGGGTGTGGACCGTACGCCACCATCCCGACTGGCTGTGGCGCCTGATCGACCTGAGCGTCTACGACGA
The DNA here is from genome assembly GCF_053592165.1 of Streptodolium elevatio. Lineage (NCBI taxonomy): Bacteria > Bacillati > Actinomycetota > Actinomycetes > Kitasatosporales > Streptomycetaceae > Streptodolium > Streptodolium elevatio. The sequence goes on along the minus strand of NZ_JBSFVE010000002.1, from coordinate 555,013 downwards.
CGCCGGCGAGTCCCTCGGCAAGAACCAGTCGCAGCTGTACGCGAAGCGCTTCGGCATCGGCAAGCTGCCTTTCATCTACCCGCCGTTCGCGGCGCTCGTCTTCTTCAAACTCCCCTTCGGCTTCGCGACGCTGAAGCTGGTCCTGACCGGCCTGACCCTCGCGTGCCTGCTCGCCGTCGTGTGGGCCTCGTGGGGCATGCTCGGCTACCGCCGCGACTGGGGCCGCCTCGGCGCCACCCTCGCGGTCGCCGCCGTCGTGCTGTGGCTGGAGCCCGTGCAGCAGACGCTGCTGTTCGGCCAGGTCAACGTGATCCTGATGGCCGCGGTCGTGCTGGACCTCGCGGTGCCGGACACCCGGTGGTGGAAGGGCATCGGCATCGGCCTGGCCACCGGTTTCAAACTGACCCCGGGGATCTTCATCGTCTATCTCGTCCTGACCCGGCGGTTCCGGGCCGCCGCGGTGGCCACCGCCACGTTCTTCGCGACGGCGGCCGGCTCCTGGCTGGTGATCCCGCACGCGTCGAAGGTGTACTGGACGGACGCCATCGGGGTCGGCAACAACGTCGGCCAGGACTTCGTCTCCAACCAGTCGTTCAACGGCATGCTGCGCCGCGTGTTCGAGCAAGGGCCGGCCGAGAAGCCGCTGTGGCTGCTCGCGTGCGCGGTGACGGCCGTCGTGGGGCTCGGCGCCGCCACGCTGCTCTCGCTGCGGGGGCGCGAACTGGCCGGGCTGGTCGCCTGCGGGGTCACCGGGCTGCTGGTGTCGCCGATCTCCTGGACCCACCACTGGGTGTGGATCGCGCCGATCTTCGTCCTGATCGCGCACGTTTCCCTGGTGCGTTTCCGGGCCGCGGCGTCCTGGCCGGTGCGGGCCGCGTGGGTGGCGCTGCCGGTGGTGTTCACGCTGCTGACGTTCGCCTGGCCGATGTCGATGGAGCGGCGGCCGGCGCTGACGCCACAGGGGCTGCTGTGGCTCCTGCCGTACAGCGAGGGGCGTGAGCACGAGTGGAATGTGCTCCAATTCCTGGCCGGCAACGCGTACCTTTTCGCCGGAATCGCACTGATCGCGATCGCGGCATACACCGCGCTGCGCATCGGCCCGGCGCGGGGGCAAGGGACGGCAGCGGGGCCGCGCGGCGATACCCTCGGGACGTCCGTACCGTCCGGCGGCCCGACCGCCTGACCTGCACCGCAGCCGGAACGGGTAGGAAGAGCACAGGCAGTCGGAGCACAGGCAGTGCGAGCACAGACGGAACAGAGGGAGTCACGAGTGGCCGAGGCGCCCACGCCGGCGGGAGCCGGTCAGCGCGCGGACGAGAACGCGATCACCACCGACCGCGTCCTCACCATCCCCAACCTGCTCAGCTTCGGCCGACTGCTCGGCGTGCCGGTGTTCCTGTGGCTGATCCTGTGGCCGGAGTTCGGCGGTCCCAAACACGACGTCATCGCGCTCGTGATCCTCATGGTCAGCGGCTTCACCGACTGGCTGGACGGCAAACTGGCCCGGCGCTGGAACCAGATCAGCCGGGTGGGGCAGATCCTCGACCCGGCGGCGGACCGGCTCTACATCCTGTCGACACTGGTCGGCCTGACGGTGCGCGACATCCTGCCCCTGTGGGTCACCGGCGTGCTGGTGGCCCGCGAACTGTTCATCGCGGCCCTGTTCCCGTACCTGCGGGCGCACGGGTACGGCCTGCTGCCGGTGAACTTCATCGGCAAGGCCGCCACGTTCAACCTCATGTACTCCTTCCCGTGTCTGCTGCTCAGCGACGGGACCGGACGTGTCGCAACTCTCGCGGCGATCTTCGGCTGGGCATTCGCCTGGTGGGGTATCGCTCTCTACTGGTGGGCAGGAGTCCTGTACGCGGTTCAGGCTCGACGCCTGGTTTCCGCGGTGAAACAGGCGGAGGCCGGGTACGCGTAGACCGGCTCCGCCTCTTTCCACCCGCGAGGCCCCCGCACATCGGGGGCCGACCCGCGCGGGTGAAGCGAAGCGATGGGAGGACTTGACTCGATGAAGGCCGTCGTCATGGCCGGTGGTGAGGGAACCCGCCTGCGCCCGATGACCTCCAGCATGCCCAAGCCGCTCCTGCCGGTGGTCAACCGGCCGATCATGGAGCACGTGCTGCGGCTGCTGAAGAGGCACGGGTTCTCAGAGACCGTCGTCACGGTCCAGTTCCTGGCATCCCTGGTGCGGAACTACTTCGGCGACGGCGAAGAACTCGGGATGAGTCTCCAGTACGCCAACGAGGAGACGCCGCTCGGCACCGCGGGCAGCGTCAAGAACGCCGAAGAGGCACTGAAGGACGACACGTTTCTGGTCATCTCCGGAGACGCGCTCACCGACTTCGACCTGACCAAGCTGGTGGAGTACCACCGCGCCAAGGGGGCCATGGTCACCGTGTGCCTCACACGTGTACCGGACCCCGTCGAGTTCGGCATCACGATCATCGACGACGAGGGCCGGGTCGACCGCTTCCTGGAGAAGCCCACGTGGGGCCAGGTGTTCTCGGACACCGTCAACACCGGCATCTACGTCATGGAGCCCGAGGTCTTCGACTACGTCGCCGCGGGCGTGTCCGTGGACTGGTCCGGCGACGTCTTCCCCAAGCTCCTCGAAGAGGGCAAGCCCATCTACGGCTACGTCGCCGAGGGCTACTGGGAGGACGTCGGCACCCACGAGAGCTACGTCAAGGCCCAGGCCGACGTGCTCGACGGCAAGGTCGACGTCGACATCGACGGCTTCGAACTGGCCCCGGGCGTGTGGGTCGCCGAAGGCGCCGAGGTCGACCGGGACGCGGTCCTCAAGGGCCCGCTCTACATCGGCGACTACGCCAAGGTCGAGGGCGGCGTCGAGATCCGCGAGCACACCGTGCTCGGCAGCAACGTCGTCGTCAAGCGCGGCGCCTTCCTGCACAAGGCGGTCATCCACGACAACGTGTACGTCGGCCCGCAGACCAACCTGCGCGGCTGTGTCATCGGCAAGAACACCGACGTCATGCGCGCGGCACGCATCGACGAGGGCGCGGTCATCGGCGACGAATGCCTCATCGAGGAGGAGTCGCTCGTCGCCGCCGGGGTGCGTGTGTACCCCTTCAAGACCATCGAGGCCGGCGCCGTCGTCAACACCTCGGTGATCTGGGAGTCGCGCGGGCAGAAGAACCTCTTCGGGCCGCGCGGCGTGTCCGGCATCCTCAACGTCGAGATCACCCCCGAACTGGTGGTGCGGCTCGCCGGGGCGTACGCGACGACCCTCAAGAAGGGCGCCACGGTCACCACCGCGCGCGACCACTCGCGAGGCGCCCGTGCCCTCAAGCGGGCCGTGATCTCCGCCCTGCAGACCAGCGCCATCAACGTCCGCGACCTCGAGAACGTGCCGATGCCGGTGGCCCGCCAGGAGACCGCGCGCGGCTCGGCGGGCGGCATCATGATCCGCACTACGCCAGGCGTGCCGGACTCCGTCGACATCATGTTCTTCGACGAACGCGGCGCCGACCTCTCGCAGGGCGCGCAGCGCAAGCTCGACCGCGTCTTCGGCCGCCAGGAGTACCGCCGGGCCTTCCCCGGCGAGATCGGCGAACTGACGTTCCCGTCCCGGCCGTTCGACAGCTACGCGGGATCGCTCCTCAAGGCCCTCGACGTCGAGGGCGTGCCGGACTCCGGCCTCAAGGTCGTCGTCGACGCGGCACACGGCAACGCGGCGCTGGTGCTGCCGAGTGTGCTCGGCCGCCTCGGCATCGACGCCCTCACGGTCAACACGGGCCTGGACGACGCGCGTCCGACCGAAACCGCCGAGGACCGCGCGGCCGGACTCATCCGTCTGGGCGAAATGGTGTCGTCCGCACGGGCCGCCTTCGGCGTGCGCTTCGACCCCGTGGGCGAGCGCATGTCGCTGGTCGACGAGCGCGGCCGCATCATCGACGACCACCGCGCGCTGCTGGTGTTCCTCGACCTGGTGGCGGCCGAGCGGCGCGGCGGGCGCATCGCGCTGCCGGTGACCACGACGCGCATCGCGGAGCAGGTGGCGGCGTACCACGGCGTGCAGGTGCGCTGGACGACGACGTCGCCCGACGACCTCGCGCGCGTGGCGGCGCAGGACGGCACGGTGTTCGGCGGAGACGGGCGCGGCGGGTTCGTGGTGCCGGAGTTCAGCACGGTGTTCGACGGCACGGCTGCGTTCGTACGCCTCATCGGGCTGGTCGCCCGCACGCAGTTGACCCTCAGTCAGATCGACGCGCGCATCCCGCGTGCGCACGTGCTGCGCCGCGACGTACCGACGCCGTGGGCGGCCAAGGGCATGGTCATGCGCTCGGTCGTCGAGGCCGCAGGGGACCGCGGTATCGACACCACGGACGGCGTGCGCGTGGTCGAATCCGACGGCCGCTGGGTACTCGTCCTGCCGGACATCGCGGAGGCGGTCACCCACCTGTGGGCGGAGGGCCCGGACGACACGGCGGCCGAGGAACTGCTGGACGAGTGGTCCGAAGTCGTGGAGCACGCGGGCGACTGACACGTGTGCACGGACCGGTGCCGGGAGCGGAGTCCGGAACGGTGCCGGGAGCGGGTGCCGTGCGTGGGAGCCTGAACGGCTGCCCGAACCGGGCGACTGGCACAGGCGCCTGACACACCTTCAGGACCCCCGCCGCGGGAACGCGGCGGGGGTCCTCGCGTACCCGCCGCGACCTGCGGTGCGCGCGCCGCCGAGGGCTGCTCCGCCCCGCGTACCGGGCCCTGCGGCGACGGTGCGGGTCGGCATGGAACTATGGGGCCCATGACGCGGAAGTCGGCGCCCGGGGAGGCCCAGTACAAACGCCCCGACGCGTCGATGTCGCTGCTGATCAACATCATGGATCACAGCCTCGACGAGGGGTATGCCGAGGCCACCGCCCGCCGTGCGGTCCGCGGCGAAGGCGGTGCCATCAGCCGCGCGCCCGGCACGCGCCTGCTCGTCGCCGTGGGGGTCAGCCTCATCGCCGTCGTCGTGACCATGGCGGCCATGCAGGTACGGGCCACCGCGCCGCAGGCCGAGAAGGAGCGCCGCGACCTGGTCAACCGGATCCACACGCGCGAGGCCGAGGCCGACCGGCTCCAGGACGAAGTCGAGTCGCTGCGCGACCAGGTGGACGCGATGCAGGACCGCAACCTCACCCCGGAAGAGGTCAAGCGCGCCGAACTCCTCGCGACCACCACCGGCGCCGACCCCGTCGAAGGCCCCGGGGTCAAGGTCGTGGTCGACAACGCGGAGCAGGACGCCGGCAAGGACGACCCCAACGCGGACCCGCGCCAGCAGGCCGAGTCGCTGGCCAACGGCCGTGTCTACGACCGCGATCTGCAACAGGTCGTCAACGGGCTCTGGGCGGCCGGCGCGGAGGCCATCGCGATCAACGGGCAGCGGCTCACCGCGCTGTCCGCGATCCGGGCGGCGGGTGCGGCCATCCTGGTCGACAACCGGCCGCTGTCGCCGCCGTACACGGCCTTGGCCATCGGCGACGCCAAGGCCATGCGCGACGCCTTCGAGCGCGGGCCAGGTGGCGTGTACCTGCGCCACATCGGCGGCAAGTACGGCATCCGCTCGACGATCGGCACCGAGAAGAAGATCAAACTGCCGGCCGCCATCGGCATAACGCTCCGTGTCGCGCAGCCCGAGGGCGCCCCGCCGACCGGCGGCACGCCGATCGCGCCGCCGCCTGCCCCCGGCACCACGGCCCCGGCACCGCGACCCGGCCCTAGTGGCACCCCAGGTACCGGTACGGTGTCTCCCTCGGAGGGCTCGAACCCCGGTTCGGGGGACATTGGCACCAAGGCGCCGACGTCATCGACGACCCCGGGCGGGGCGGCGACACCGACCAAGAGCGGCCGGCCCACCCGGACCCCGACCGGCGGCAACCCGGCGACCTCGGGACGGGGCAAGCCCAAGACGGACAACGCGGCGGCGCGGGACGACGCGCCGACGCATGAGGAAGGACAAGCGTGATCGCGGTACTCGGCCTGGCGTTGGGGGTCGTGGTCGGTTTCTTCGCCCGTCCGGTGATTCCGCACGAACTGGAGCCGTACCTGCCCATCGCGGTCGTCGCGGCCCTGGACGCGGTCTTCGGCGGCGTCCGGGCGCTGCTCGACGGGATCTTCGACGACAAGGTGTTCGTCGTGTCGTTCCTGTCCAACGTGGTGGTCGCCGCGCTGATCGTGTTCCTCGGCGACAAGTTGGGCGTCGGCGCGCAGCTGTCGACCGGCGTGGTCGTCGTGCTCGGCATCCGCATCTTCTCCAACGCGGCGGCCATTCGCCGCCACGTCTTCCGCGCGTAAGGGGGCGCCGTGACCGACGACAACGCCACCCCGCCGCCGCACGACGGCGGACGGCAACCGCGCCGACCCGAGGTCCCCGCCTTCCGCGAACTCCGCGACCTCGAGGAGCCCGTGGGCGACCCGGGGGAGGAGTTCGCCGGGGACCACGGCGACGACCTCGGCGGGGACTTCGGCGGCGACCTCGGTGCGGACCTTCCCGACGAGTACGGTGACGCACCCGCCGAGGACTCTTCGCGCAAGCCCACGATCGAGCAGGAACGCCCGGTCGACCTCTACCACCGGGACCGCCACCTCCGCGAGGAGCTGTACGGCGGACCGGACGCCGACTGGTTCCGCGGCCGCGCTGCCCGGCCCCCCGCTCCCGACGAGGACTGGTACGCCGACGCGCCCGCGCCTGACGCGGGCGGCGTGCCGCCGTTGGTCCCGGGCCGCCGCATGCCCGCCGCACCGTTCCGCCTGGACGGGGACCCGGTTCAGGGGACGGGCGTAGCGGGTCAGGGCGTTCCGGGTCTGGGTGTTCCGGGTCCGGGGGTTCCGGATCAGAGCGTGCCCGGTCAGAGCGTGCCCGGTCAGAGCGTGCCCGGTCAGGGCGTTCCGGGCCAAGGCGTTCCGGGGCCTGGCGTACCCGGTCAAGGCGGTCCCGGTCTGGGTGTACCTGGTCAGGGCGGTCCCGGTCAGGGTGTTCCCGGCCAGGGCATGCCGGCCGACCGGCCTGACGTGCACGTGCCGGACGAACCGGCAGGCAACAGAACCGCCCAACTCCGCGTGCCGCCAAGGGCGGAGCCGGGACCGGCCGGAGAACAGGGGCCGTCGCGGGAGTTCCCGCCGGGCGTCCCCCAGGGCGTTGCCTGGCCGCCTCGCCAGCCAACTGGACAGCCAACGGGTCGGCCACCCGTGCTGCCGCCCGAGGCCCTGCCCAGGCAACCGCAGCAGGCGCCGGTCGGCGACGCCGGGGTGGAGCCGTACGCGGCCGAGGCCGGGGATCCGCTGGTCGGCGATCCGAACGTCGGCGGTACCGCGCATCTGCGTGCCGTGCCGCCCGCGCAGGGCCCCGACGTCCCGGACGGCGCGGCCTATCCGGAAAGCGCGGCGTATCCGCCGAATGCCGCACATCCGCACAGCGCGACGGACGCCGCGCATCCGTCGGGGGGATTGCCCTTCCCTCGGCCCGCGGACGAGCCGTCCGCGGCCCTGGGACGGCCCTCGTACGACCTGGGGGACCGGGGGACGTCCGGCGGGCCCTCGCGGTCCGGCACCGCGTCCCCCGCGCCAGGTCGGGGACGGCCTCGGCGACCCGGCGACACGCCCGGGAGTGAACGCGGTTTGCGGCGCCCGGACTCCGCCCCCGACGACACCGCGGAACAACCCCGCGTCGGAGGCGGCGGCCCCGCCCATCACGCGCGTCCCGGACGGGTGTTCGGCGCCGCCGCGGAGGGCGAGGAGCGCGGTCGGGGGTGGCGGCGCCGGGCGCGTACCGGCGAACCCGCGGCAACAGGCAGGCCGGGCGCGGCGGATCGATCCGCCGACCGGGACGGCGTCGGCCCGCCTGTCGGGGACGAGGGTGTCCCCGGCGGCACCGGAGCCGACCCGGGCGATCCGGGCCGGACCGGCGGCGACGGCAGCCACGGTGGCAGCGGTGGAGCAGGTGGCACCGGCGGCCCAGGTGGCGGCGGGGGCGACGGTCCCGACGACTTCGCGGAGTTGCCCGAGGACCCCAACACGCCCGAGCCCAGCGGCCGTCGCCGGCTTGCCACGGCCCTGTGGCCGCCGCGCGTCAGCCGCGCCCAACTCGTCGTCGGCGTCCTGCTGTTCGCACTCGGCGCGGGCCTCGCGATCCAGGTGCGCAGCAACACCGAGTCGGACCCGCTGCGCGGCGCACGTGAGTCGGACCTCGTGCGTGTACTGGACGAACTGGAGCAGCGCACCGAGCGGTTGGACGACGAGCAGCAACGCCTCGAACTCAGCCGGGACCAGCTGGAGAACAGCAACAACCGTGCCGAGGAAGCCCGGCAGCAGACCGACCAGCGCGCCCAGGTGCTCGGCATCCTCGCGGGTACGGTGAAGGCGACCGGCCCCGGGATCACGCTGACCATCACGGACCCGCAGAACCAGGTACGCGCGGACATGCTGCTCGACACGTTGCAGGAGCTGCGGGCCGCCGGTGCCGAGGCGATCCAGATCAACCAGGTCCGCGTCGTGGCCGAGACGTTCTTCAACGAACCGGTGCTGGGCCAGATGCAGATCGACGGCCAGTCGGTGAGCCAGCCGTACGTCTTCAAGGTCATCGGCAACCCGCAGGACCTCGAACCCGCCCTCAACATCCCGGGCGGCGTCATCCGCACGCTGGAGAAGAAGCAGGCCCAAGCGGTTGTCGTGCCCTCCCAGCAGGTCGTCGTCGACGCCTTGCGGGTGCCGACGGCGCCTGACTACGCTCGCCCCGCACCGGACGCGGGCAACGGCGGCTGACCCCCGATTGATCGAGACCTGACAGAATCGGCGGCAGCGCGTCCGCACGCGGCGCACGCGGCGCGAGTCGGCTGTTTCCGGCGGGTCCACAAGGCCCACGAGGCAAGGAAGGCAGGGCGGATCCGGCATGTATCCCGAGGACCTCACGTACACGGCGGAGCACGAGTGGGTGCGCTCCCTCGGCGACGAGGACGGGACCGTGCGGATCGGCATCACCGAGTTCGCCCAGGACGCCCTGGGCGACATCGTGTATGTGACGCTGCCTCAGGCCGGTGCCGAGGTCTCCGCCGGCGAGCCGTGCGGCGAGTTGGAGTCCACCAAGAGCGTCAGCGACGTGTACGCGCCCGTCAGCGGCGTGGTCGTGGCGGTCAACGACGCTCTGGAGGCCGCGCCGGAGCTGGTGAACTCGGATCCCTACGGGGACGGTTGGATGTTCGAGGTACGCCCCGACGACCCCGCCGCGGCGGGCGCGCTCTGGGACGTCGCGGCGTACGTCAAGAGTCTGGATTCCTGAGCGCCATGCGAGGAATCCTGCGAACACGGCAGCGGCCAGGCCGTGACACCACCGGTTCCACCGACTCCGTACGGGTCGGCGGCGCCGCAACTACGACGACTCATACCTGCCCGATGGGCGGGCCAGGCTCACTCGGGGAGGTTCTCGCGTGAAGTTGTTCGCGAGGCTGTTCGGTCGTTCGCGTCGCGCCGAGCAGGAGGCACCGCAGGCGCCTGCCTCGGTGCCCTACCCCGCGCCCGGCGCGGCGCCGCAGGGCGGTGCCGGCCAGGGGCCCGACCCGCGCATGACCTCGGGCCACCCGGGTGCCCCCTACGGGCCGCCGGGCGGACCGGCGCAGCAGGGACCGTACGGCGCGCCCGCCGCCGCGCCCGCGTCCGGCCCGGCCGGAGGTGACGCGTCCGGTTCGGTGGTCTGCAGCAACTGCGGCAACCGCAACCCGGCCAACAGCCGCTTCTGCTCCAACTGCGGCAACCCGCTGCGGCCGGACGTCGAGCGCCCGTCCGAGCAGACCTCCACCATCTCGATCACCGGCATCGAGGCGCTGGACGCCGACCCGTCGGCGCCGCGCGAGGTGCTGAGCCCCGAGGCGCAGGCCGCGGTCGAGGCGCTGCCGCCGGGCACCGCACTGCTCGTGGTGCGGCGCGGCCCCAACTCGGGCAGCCGCTTCCTGCTCGACTCGGACCGCACGACGGCCGGGCGCCACCCGGAGAGCGACATCTTCCTCGACGACGTCACGGTGTCCCGGCGGCACGCGGAATTCCGGCGTACCGGCGCGGGGTTCACGGTCGCCGACGTGGGCAGCCTCAACGGCACGTACGTCGGCCGCCAGCGCATCGACGAGGTGCCGCTGTCGCCGGGCGACGAGGTGCAGATCGGCAAGTACCGGCTGGTCTTCTTCCCGAGCCGCCACGCGCAGATCGGCAGCGGGGAGTACGCGTGACCGCGGCGCCGCCGCGGACCGGCGGCGGCCGCGCGCTGGTCGGCATCGGCGAGGTCATGGCGATGCTGCGTGCGGAGTTCCCGGACGTCAGCATCTCCAAGATCCGCTTCCTGGAGGCGGAGGGCCTCGTCGAGCCGCAGCGCACCCCGTCGGGCTACCGCAAGTTCGGCCCTTCGGACGTCGACCGCCTGCGGTACGTGCTGCGTGTGCAGCGCGACCAATACCTGCCGCTCAAGGTCATCAAGGACCACCTCGACGCGATCGACCGCGGCCTGGAGCCCGCCGAGGACGGCCTCGTGGCCTCCCTGGCCGCGGCCGACGCCGAACGCGGCGACAACCCGCACGGCGGCTCGGAGCCGACCGCCGTGGTGCTGCTGAGCCGCGCGGAGCTGCTGGCCGCAGCGGGGATAGACGAGGCGGCGCTCGCCCGTCTGGAGGAGTTCGGCCTGATCGAGCCGCGGCGGCCCGCGGCGGACACGCCGATCGTGCCCACCGCGCCCACCGCGCCCGGCGGGGACGGCGCGGCCGACGGCGTCGCCGACCCCGCGGAGGGCCCGCGCCAGGCGTCCGGCGCGGCCCCGGCCCCCGGGGCGCGCGAGGAGCCGAGGGACGACGCCGGGCGTACCGCCGCGGGCCCCGACACGCCGGGCGTGGACGCCGGGCAGCCGCACGCCCGCGCCGCGACCGCCGACGCCGGGCCGCAGTACGACGGCGACGCGCTCGTCGTCGCACGGCTCGTGTCGTCGCTCGGCGAGTATGGCTTGGAACCGCGCCACCTGCGGCAGGTCAAGGCCGCGGCGGACCGCGAGGCGGCGCTCGTCGAGCAGATCGTCGCGCCGCTGCTGCACCGGCGCGGCGCGGGCGCCAAGTCCGGGGCGGAGGAGACCGTACGCGACCTTCTGTCCCTTACGTCGCGCCTGCACACCGTGCTGGTCGGAGCGGCCCTCCGACCGCTCCTGGACCGGTGAATCGTCGAATTCACATTGCCGGGTGTTTGCCGGGCGCGAAGAAAATGCGACGAATCCATGCGCGAATGGGCCCGGGGGGATCTGTGCTCCTCACCCGAGCGCGCTAGTGTGGCGATGTGAACGAGCTTGAGGTCGTGGGCGTCCGAGTGGAGATGCCTTCCAACCAGCCGATCGTGCTCCTGAAGGAAACAGGAGGCGATCGGTACCTCCCGATCTGGATCGGCCCGGTCGAGGCGACGGCGATCGCCTTCGCGCAGCAGGGTGTGGTCCCGGCGCGGCCTCTGACCCACGATCTGTTCCGCGACGTGCTCGAGGCGCTCGGCCAGGAGCTGACCCGCATCCGCATCGTCGACCTGCGCGAGGGCGTGTTCTACGCCGAGCTGGTGTTCGCGAACGGGACCGAGGTCAGTGCCCGTCCGTCGGACGCGATCGCGCTCGCGCTGCGGACCGGGACCCCGATCTTCGGTGCCGAGGCGGTCCTCGACGAGGCCGGGATCGTGATTCCGGACGAGCAGGAGGACGAGGTCGAGAAGTTCCGGGAGTTCCTGGACCAGATCTCGCCCGAGGACTTCGGCACCACGAGCCAGTAGGCGCCGCCTGTGCCGGGTCCGCCGCGGCGGACCGTGGGCGGGGCGGTGCGGGATCTCCGGGCCTGTCGCCGACGTCGTACGGGAGGACGGTCCCTGTCCGGCCGGCTGCCCTGTGGAGACTCCTCCCATCCGTGTCGCCGTCCAAGTCGTGGCCGCGTGCCGTCGTCGCGCGGCGGTCCCTGCCGTACGCCGTGCCGCTGCCGACGCGGCAGCGATGAATCGACATTGTGCGAAAGTTCCGCGATCGGCTGCCCGCGCGCAAACGGGTGACGAAAGAATGATTTGTCGACACGCCGTCGCTGCACTAGCGGAGCGGAATTTCGTGCGCCGTTCGGGTGGAAGCGGAAGCCACCCGATTGGCCCGATTTGATCACGGGGCGACCGGAACCGACAGGTGGGCGATCGCCATGCGTACCCGGGTCGCCGTCGATTCAAACCACACTTGAGAGATGCGTCACTCGGCGTGCCGAATGCGACGGTCGTTGACGCGCTGTGGGTGACTGCCTACCGTCGAAATCGACAGTTCCGGGGGTGATCCGTGCGCGTTGCACTCCGCCGCTTGCGGCCCGGAACTCACGGCATTCCTCTCGCCGCAGGCAGGTGCGGGGAGACGAAACGGAGGTCGGCGTGAGCAGCACCGGCGATATTGCGGGCCGAGCCCGTGCGCCCCGCCCGATGCCGACCGCGACGCCGCAGGGCGCATACCCGGAGGATGTACCCGCAAGCGGGGTGGTCGACGAGGTCGGCTACCGCGGGCCGACCGCGTGTGCGGCGGCCGGCATCACATATCGACAACTCGACTACTGGGCGCGGACCGCGCTCGTCGAGCCGAGCATCCGCCCGGCGCACGGGGCGGGGACGCAGCGGCTCTACAGCTTCCGCGACATCCTGGTCCTCAAGATTGTCAAGCGGCTCCTGGACACCGGCGTCGGCCTGCAGAACATCCGCGTCGCCGTCGCCCACCTGCGCGGCCGCGGCGTCGCGGACCTCGCGGGCATGACGCTGATGAGCGATGGCGCGAGCGTGTACGAGTGCACGTCGTACGACCAGGTCGTCGACCTCGTACAGGGCGGCCAGGGGGTCTTCGGCATCGCCGTGGGCGCGGTCTGGCGCGAGGTCGAGGCCTCGCTCGGCACGCTGCAGGGCGAGCGCACCGACACCGGCGAGACGCTGTACCGCCACCACCCCGGGGACGAACTCGCCCGCAGGCGCCGCGAGCGCGCCGGCTGAGCGGTCTCGGGACGGCCTGTCGGCGGTGGCCGGTGACCGTCGGCCGGGAACCGCGGCGACCGTGCCGGGCGTCACTGGCCACATGGCATCTCTGGCGTCCCGGATGACTTGGGTGACCCGGCCGACCGGCCTGCTGCGCGGGCGGCGGCGGCAGCGGGTCGCGTTCCAGGCGACCGCGCTGCTCACAGTGCTCGGTCTCGCGCCGGTGACCTGGGTGTACATCGCGGGCACCGGCCGCATGCGCGGCGTCGCGGACGTCCCGCCGGCCCCCGTCGCACTGGTGCTCGGTGCGGGCGTCTGGGGCGACCAGCCGTCGCGCCTGCTGGCCCGGCGGCTCGACGTCTCGCTCGCGCTCTACCGGGCCGGGAAGGTGAAGGTCCTGCTGGTCTCGGGTGACCACGGCCGGGCGGGGTACAACGAACCCGATGTGATGCGTCGCTACCTCGTCGAGCGCGGGGTGCCGGAAGGCCAAGTGGTCGCCGACTACGCGGGATTCTCCACCTGGGACTCCTGCGTCCGGGCCAAGCGCATCTTCGGCGTCGACAAGGCGATCGTGGTCAGCCAGCGCTTCCACCTGCGCCGCGCGCTGGCGCTGTGCGACGCGGCGGGCGTGGACGCGTACGGCGTCGGCGACGACTCGATGCACGGCGAACTGGTCGGCCCCACGCTGTTCGGCGGTGCCCGGGAGATCCTGGCGGCCTACAAGGCCGCCGGGGAGGCGGTACTGCGTCCGGACCCGGTCCTCGGGCCCCGCGAGGCCGGCGTCGAGGAAGCGCTCGCCGCGGCGCGCTGAGGCCGGAACTGTCACCCCGATGCGCCATCATCGGAGGAAATGCGTACGACACCGGGCATCCTGCACCTCGACATGGACGCCTTCTACGCGTCCGTCGAGCAGGCCGCGAAACCCAGCCTCCGCGGCAAGGCCGTCATCGTGGGTGGCGTGAGCGGGCGAGGGGTGGTGGCCACCGCCTCGTACGAGGCCCGCGTCTTCGGCGTGCGCTCGGCGATGTCGACCGCCGAGGCCCGCCGCCGGTGCCCCAACGCGGCGTTCCTCATCCCGCGCTTCAGCGCCTACCGCGAGGTCAGCGAACAGGTCATGGCGCTGCTGGGGGAGCTGTCGCCGCTGGTGGAACCGCTGAGCCTGGACGAGGCCTTCGTGGACCTCGAGGCGGGCCCGTACGGCGCGGAACTCGACACGGCCAAGGCCACCCGCCTCGCCGAACGCCTCCGCGCCGACATCCGGGCCACGACCGGCCTGACCGCGTCCGTCGGCCTCGCGCCGTCCAAACTGGTCGCGAAGATCGCCTCGGAGGCCGCGAAGCCGGACGGCCTGGTGGTCGTCGCACCCGGGGAGGAACGCGCCCTCCTGGACCCGCTGCCGGTCCGCGCCCTGTGGGGCGTCGGCCCGGCGACCGCCGACGCCATGCGCAAGGTCGGCATCACCACCGTCGCCGACATCGCCGCCACCGATCCGGAGGAGTTGGTACGCCTCTTCGGCCAGGCCCACGGCCGCGCGCTGCACGAGCACGCACTCGGCCTGGACGACCGCCCCGTGGTCGCGGAACGCGACGCGAAGTCCATCTCGGTCGAGGACACCTTCGAGGTCGACCTCGCCGACCGTACGCGCATCGCCGCCGAACTCGACCGGCTCACCGCACGCTGCGTCGAACGGCTGCGGGCGGCCGGGCGGTCGGGGCGCACGGTGGTCGTCAAGATGCGCCGCTACGACTTCAGCACGCTGACCCGGTCCGAGACGCTGCGCGCCCCCACGGACGACCTCGCGGTGGTGCGCGAGACCGTGCACCGGCTCGCCGCCCAGGTCGACTTCACCGGCGGGTTCCGCCTGCTGGGCGTCGGCGTCACATCGCTGGCCGACTTCGCCCAGCAGGACCTGTTCGCCGGTCAGGAGGAGGTGGAGGAACCGGCGGGGGAGGGCGACACGGAGACGGCGGCGGGGGCGCGCGTGGGGGACCCCCTGAAGGGCGATGGGGGTACGGGCGGTGGACCAGACAACCCCGCTGATGAGGCCGCAGCGGAAACGGTGGCCGATGGCGGCACGGGCGAACGTGACGGGCGCGACCACGAGCCGGACACGGTCGGCGGCTCAGGCGACTCGGATGGTCCAGGTGCTTCAGGTGGCGCCGACGGCTCGGGTGCGAGGGAGGCGGGGCAGGGCGGGGCGGAGCCCTCGGGCACAGCCGGGGAGCCCGCCGCGGACCCCGAGGCGGGTGCCTACGGACGCGTCCCCGTCTTCCACCCCGGCCGCTTCGGCGCCACCCGCTGGCTCCCCGGCCAGGACGTCCACCACGCCGAACACGGCCCGGGCTGGGTCCAGGGCAGCGGCGTGGGCCGGGTCACCGTACGCTTCGAGACCCCCGGCTCACGCCCAGGCCGCATCCGCACCTTCCCCGTCGACGACCCGGACCTGACCCCGTCGTCACACCTGCCGCTGAGCCCGCCCGACGATTCGACCTCCTGACGCGGCACGTCGCCCCCTGCTCCTGCCGAGGGCCTGGCCGCGATGCGGCGGACGGTCCCCGGTCAGGGCGCGCCGCCGTTCAGACCCGGGTAGTTGTCCTGGATCACGCGGCGCAGGCTCTCGCGCGCCGCCACCAGCGCGCGCGTCAGCGGCAGCGGCAGGTCGCCCCGCGCCGCCTCGTGGAGCGCGAAACGGAAGGCCTCGGACAGCACGCGTGCATCGTCCTCGGCGTCGTGCGCCTTGAGCTGCCGGATGCCGTAGTGGGTGGCAAGGCTCGCCAAGCGCCAGTTGGGCAGCGGCAGTTCGAGCCGCTTGGCGAGTGTGACGGTGCACAGCCGTTCCTCGGCGGGCACGGTTCGTCCGAGTCGGCGGTACTCCGCGTCCAGCATCTTCCAGTCGAATGAGGCGTTGTGCGCGACCACGACGCGCCCGGTCAGCAGATCGGCGAACTCGTCCGCGATCTCCTCGAACAACGGTTGGCCGGCGAGGTCGCCGGCGGTCAGGCCGTGGACATGCACGGGCCCCGGGTCGCGGCGCGGATCCACCAGCGAGGACCAGCGGCCGGCGACCGCTCCGTGTGCGTCCAGCAGTACCGCGGCCACCGAGATGACCCGGTCCCGGGCGGTCAGGCCGGTCGTCTCCACATCCACCACCACGTAATCGCGGGGGTAAGTGGCGGGCCAGTCAGCGGTGTTGAGGGAGGTCGTCGTCACGAACCAACACGGTATCGACCGGCATACGCGCTGGTTGGCACACCCGGGAAACGTCGAGCCTGTGAATGGCGCGGGTGGGGGTGTCCTCGCGTACGTCATCGGTGCCCGGGCAGCCCGGCTCCGACAAGCGCCACGCCGGGGGTGTGGGTGTATGTGCGCCATAGGCGCGGTGTCGGTTGGGGTGCGTAGGCTCGGGGCGGTGTGCCTGCCGGATTGGGGGTGCGTCGTCGACCCGAACGAGAGAGAACCCACCCGGACCATGACTGCACCCTCCGAAAGACTCATCGGGCGCGGCCACGCGGCGGGAGTGCTGCGAGCCCAGGTGGAGCGCGCGACGGCGAGCCACGGCGGCCTGGTGCTGGTCACCGGTGAGGCCGGGATCGGCAAGACGACGCTGGTGGCCGATGCCGCGGAGGGGGCGCGGCGGCGGGGGGCGCTGGTGCTCGGCGGGTCGTGCTGGGACTCGGACAACGCGCCGGGTTACTGGCCGTGGGTCCAGGTGCTGCGGTCGTTGCGGCGGGCGCTGGGGGCGACCGAGTGGGACGGACTCGTGCGGCCCGCGGGGCCCGGTGTGGGGGTGCTGCTCGGTGCGGGGGGCGGCGAGGAGGCCGCTGCCGGGGCGGACGGTGAGGCCGCGGGTGACGGGCTGGACGCGTTCCAGGTGTTCGACGCGGTCACCACGCTGCTGGTGTCGGTGTCCCAGGACCGCCCGGTGGTCGTCGTGCTCGACGACCTGCACTGGGCCGACTCGGCGACGCTGCGGCTGCTGGAATTCGCCGCGCAGCACGCGTGGTTCGAGCGGCTGCTGCTCGTGGGGACGTACCGCGACGCCGAGGCCGAGTCGGCCGGCCACCCGCTGCGCCCGCTGATTTTGCCGCTGGTCGCGAAGGCCACGACGGTGACGCTGACCGGTCTGGAACGGGACGAGGTCGGCGCGCTGATGGCGCGTACGGCCGGGCGCGCACCCGAGCGCGCCCTGGTCGCCGAGGTGCACCGGCGTACCGGCGGCAACCCGTTCTTCGTCGAGCAGACCGCCCGGCTGTGGACCGGCGGGGGCGACGTGTCGGCTGTGCCGCCCAGCGTCCGCGAGGCGGTACGCCGCCGCCTGTCGCTGCTGCCCGACGCCGTGGCCGAGCTGCTGACCACCGCGTCCGTGCTCGGCCGCGCGTTCGACCGCAAGGTGCTCGCCGCCGTCGCGGGCGCGCCCGACCCGCACGTCGACCGGCTGCTCGAACAGGCGGTCGCGGCCCGGCTCGTCGCGTCGTCGGGCGGCGGCGGGCGCTTCGAGTTCGCCCACGACCTGGTCCGCGAGACGCTCTACGACGCCCTCGACGAGGCCGACGTGCGCAAGCGGCACGCCGGGGTGGTGGCCGCCGTCACCGCCTCGCCCGGCCTCGGCCGCCGCTCGGTCCCCGCGGACCTGGCCCGGCACGCGTATGCGGCCGGCCCCGAACTGGACCCGGGCCGCGCCCTCGACCTGCTCGTCGACGCGGCCAAGGAGGCCGAGGGGCGCTTCGCGTTCGAGGAAGCCGAGGGACACTACCTGCGGGCCGACGAGGTCGCCGTGCGGCTCGGCGACGTACGCCGCCGCGCGCTCGTACGGCTGGGCCTGGCCGAGATCCTGCGCCACGCCGGGGACGACCGGGCCTGGGGCCACTTCGAGGCCGTCGCCGCGATGGCCCGTACGCACGGCGACGCCGAACTGCTGGCCCGCAACGCCATCACCTTGTACCGGTACGGAGGTTCGCCGCCCTCCGGCGCCACCGCGCTGGACCTGCTGCGCGAGGCGCACACCGCCCTGATCGGCCGCGGCGACCCGGTGGCGGAAGGTCTGGCGGCGGACCGGCTGGCCCGCGAACTCGCGGTGCGGATCGCGGTTTTGGCCCGCCGCGGTGCCGACGACGAGGCGCTCGCCTTCAGCCTGTGGGCCACCCACGACACGATCTGGGGGCCCGGCACGGCCGCCGAACGCCTGCCGCTCACCGACGAGATGATCGCCGTCGGCCGCCGCTCCGGCGACGTCGAGATGGAGCTGCACGCGACCTCGATGCGCTGGGTGACGCTGCTGGAACTGGGCGACCCCGGCTACCTCGACCAGTTCCGCACGTTCGCCACCCGGGCCGAGCAGGTCGGCCAGCCCCGCTTCCTGATGGCCATGGCGATCGACGCGAGCCTGCTCGCCGCGATGCGCGGCCGGTTCGCCGAGGCCGAGCGGCACTTCGACGAGGCGATGGCGGGCTTCGAGGAGAGCGACATGGCGCAGTTCCGGCAGATCCCGCTGCACATGCGGTGGTCGCGGCTCGTCGCCCAGGGGCGGTACGACGAGGCCGACGCCGAGGTCCGCGAAGGCGGCCCGGACAAGAGCCACATGCGGCTCCTCGCCGGGCTCACCGACGCCGAGACCGGGCGGTACGGCGACGCGGTGCAGCGGCTGCGCACCATCCTGGACGAGGCGGACGGCGAGGAACCGTACGACCGCGTGTACGCCCCGCTCTGGCTCCGCTTCCAGGCAGTGGCCGCGGCGGGTTCCGGCGACCCGGAGCTGTGTGAGGGCGCCAGGGCGGCCATCGCGCCGTACCTCGACCACTGGGCGGTGTCGCTGTACGGCTGCGACATCAGCGGCCCCATGGTGTTGTGGTCGGCCGTCGTCGACGCCGCGCAGGAGCGCTGGGACGACGCCGTCGCCGGCTTCGACCGCGCCGCGCGCGACGCGGACCGCATGCTCGCCCGGCCCTGGGCGGTGATCGCCCGGCTGCGCCTGGCCGAGGCGCTGGTGCGGCGCGGCGGCCCGGGTGACGCGAAGACCGCCGAGACGGCGCTCGCGCGGGCCGAACGCGACGGGGCCGAGATGGGCATGCGCCAGGTGCCCGACTGGGCCGCGCGCGTGCGCGTGGCGGCCGACACGGGCGGCGCGGGCGCGGCGGCGGAGCCGGAGGCGTACCGCTTCCGGCTCGACGGTCCGGTGTGGGAGCTGGTGTTCGACGGCGTGACCGCGCACATGCCGGATGCGAAGGGGCTGCGGGACCTGCACCATCTGCTGGGGCGTCCGGGAGTGCACGTCTCCGCCGTGCAACTGCTCAACCCGGCCGGCGGCGACGTCGTGGTGGCAGCGCGCGGGATGGGCGGCGACGCGGTCCTCGACGACGAGGCGAAGGCGCAATACCGGCGCAGGCTGGCCGCGCTCGACGAGGAGATCGACCGGGCCGCAGGCCTCGGCGACGACGCCAAGGCGGCCGCGTTCGACGCGGAACGGGCGGCGCTGCTGGACGAGTTGCGGGCCGCGGCCGGGCTCGGCGGGCGGGCGCGCAGACTCGGCGACGAGGCCGAGCGGGCGCGCAAGACGGTGACCGCGCGTATCAAGGACACCTTGCGGCGGATGGGGTCCGTGCACCCGGCGCTGGCCGAGCACCTGCGGGAGAACGTCACGACCGGGGCCGCGTGCTCGTACCACGCGGAACGCGGGATCGCCTGGCGCCTGTGAGGCACCGGGCGACCCCGCGTCCCGGTACGCGCATGCGCCCGCCCCCGCCGGCTCGTCACGAACCGGCGGGGGCGGGCGGGTACGGCTACTTGCGGTTGTACAGGCGCATCGTCAGCGTCCCGAAGACCGCCACGAACGCCGCCGAGAACAGCAGCACCCACAGCGTCTCGGTGGTCGCGTAGTCGCCGTCCATCAGGTCGCGCACCGCGCTCACCAGGTGCGTAATGGGGTTGACGTCCACGAACGCCTGGAGCCAGCCCGGCATCGTCTTCGGGTCGACGAACACGTTGCTGAGGAAGGTCAGCGGGAACAACACCATCATGCTGACGCCCATGACCGACTTCTCGCTGCGCAACAGCAGGCCGAACATGGTCCAGATCCACGAGAACGCGAACGAGAAGACCACCAGCAGCGCGATGCCCGCGAGCACGCCGAGCACGCCGCCGTCCGGGCGGAAGCCCAGGATCAGGCCGACCGCCATGATGACCGTCGAGGCCAGCACGTAGCGCAGCAGGTCGCCGAGGATCATGCCGACCAGAGCCGCGGGCCGCCAGATCGGCAGCGTGCGGAACCGGTCGAACACGCCGCGCTCGATGTCGTTGTTGAGCGACACCCCGGTGTACATCGTGATCATCACGATGCTCTGGACCATGATGCCCGGCAGCACGAACTGCAGGTATTCACTGGTCGATCCGGCGAGCGCGCCGCCGAACAGGTACGTGAACATCAGCGTCATCATGATCGGGAACGCGGTCACGTCGAACAGCTGCTCGGGGACGTGCTTGATCTTGAGCATGGCCCGCCAGCCGAACGTCACCGACGCGGACAGCGGGCCGGGCCGCGACGGGCGCTCCTTGGTGGCGAACACCGCGGCCAGGTCCTCCGCGACGACCGGCGCGGGGACGTCGGCGTCGACGTCCTTGGTGGGGGTGACGACGGTACTCATGCTGCCGACTCCTTCACGATGTCGCCGCTCTTGCCGTTGCTGCTGCCGTTGACGCTGCCGCCGTTGCTCCCGCCGCCGTTCCCGGTGCGGTCGGACGTGCGGTCGGAGGTACGGTCGGCCGTGTGGTCGGCCCTGTCCGGGTGCGTACCGCCGGTCTGCACCGAGGACTCGGTCAGGGCCAGGAAGACCTCGTCCAGGCTGGGCTGGCCCAGCGAGAAGTCGTCGACGATGATCCCGGCGCGGGCCAGTTCGGCCAGCGCGCGGGCCGCGTCCTCGGCCGCCCCCAGGTCGGTGCCGTGCCCCGGGATCGCCGCGGTCAGCGCCACCGGATCGGAGCCCAGCTGCACGGACGAGCCGAGCGCGCCGACCAGCAGGCGCTTTGCCTCCTCGCGCTGGTCCGCGTCGCGCAGGCGCACATGGATCGACCCCGCCCCGACCGACGACTTGAGCTGGCCGGGGGTGCCCTCCGCGATGACCTTGCCGTGGTCGATGACCGCGATCCGGGAGGCGAGCCGGTCGGCCTCCTCCAGGTACTGGGTGGTGAGCAGGACCGTGGTGCCCTGCGCGACGACCGCGCGCACGATGTCCCAGACCTGGTTGCGGCTGCGCGGGTCGAGACCGGTGGTCGGCTCGTCCAGGAACAGCAGATCGGGGGTGTTGAGGATGCTCGCGGCGATGTCGATGCGCCGCCGCATGCCGCCCGAGTACGTCTTGACCTGGCGGTCCGCCGCGGCGGTCAGGCCGAACACCTCCAGCAGCTCGGCGGCCCGGGAACGCGAGTAGCTCTTGTGATGACCGAGCAGCCGGCCCAGCAGGACCAGGTTCTCGGTGCCGGTCAGGTCCTCGTCGACCGACGCGTACTGGCCCGTGAGGCTCACCCGGCTGCGGACCGCGTCGGCCTCGCGGATCACGGACTTGCCGAAGACGTACGCCTCGCCGTCGTCCGGGCGCAGCAGCGTGGCCAGCATCTTCACGGCCGTCGTCTTGCCGGCGCCGTTGGGGCCCAGGACGCCGTACACGGTGCCGGCGGGGACCCGCAGGTCGATGCCGTCGACGGCGCGGTTGGTGCCGAAGACTTTCACCAGCCCCTGCGTCTCGATCGCCAGGCCGGGGGAGTGCGTCGTCATGGTGTGTCCTCTTCGGGTCTCGTGCGGGCCGCGGTGCGGTCGCTGCGGGTCTCTGCGGGTCTCGACGGGCCGTTCCCTCGATGTCTTGGACCGGGGCCGGCCGGGGAACTCATCGGTCCGCGCCCGACAAATCTGCGGAAGTCCGGGGGTGGTTCGCGCCCTGCCTCGGTGATAGCCGCGCGGGGCGCCGGCGGTCATGCGACGTAGGGCCTGGCCGCGCGGGCCTCGCGCAGTGCCGTGCCCCACCAGACGAGCTGGTCCAGGAGTGCTTTCGCGGCGGCCTCGGCGTCGCCGTCGGCGGGGCCAACCGGGTCCGCGACCGCCGCCAGGTCGAGCGCGACCACGTCGCGCATCGTGACGGTGTGGAGTTCTGCGAAGACCTGCCGCAGGTGCTCCACGGCCAGCAGGCCCCGTGCCTTGTAACCGTAGGAGACAAAACCGACAGGCTTGGCGCGCCACTCGTCGTACACGTAGTCGATCGCCTGTTTGAGCGACGCCGGGTAGCTGCGGTTGTACTCCGGCGTCACCACGACGAACGCGTCCGCGTCGCCGACCGCGGACACGAAGCCCAGCATGTCGGTGCTCGGCCGCTCCGGCAGCCGGGCCGGGAACACGAAGTCCGCCAGGTCCACGACCACCGGCTCGAGGGCCGGGATCCGGCCCACCAGATCCGCGATCCACCCGGCCACCCGGTCGCCCACGCGGCCCTCGCGGGTGCTGCCCACGATCACCGCCACGCGCAGCGGCACGTCCCGGTCCCCGCCTGCGAGGTCGCCGCCGGTGCCCGCGGCGTGCTCGGGGACGCCGTACTCCCGGTCGCTCATCGGGCCCTCCTCTCCCTGCCTGCCCACTACCTCTGGACTGCTTCTCCTGCACTGCTCTCACCGGTGAGGCGCGAGACGGAGTCCGGCGGTCGCGAGACCGCGTCTCGCGGGTCCCGCGGCATCGCGCGATCTTGTCCGCCGCGCGTGATCCCGTACGCGATCCCGCACTGATAGCGTTGAAGCTGCACCGAAAGCCACGCGGGAGAGTCCGGACCTCGATCCGGGCGCCGAAGGAGCAACCCCTCCCCGGAATCTCTCAGGCACCCGTACCGCGCGGCCATGGGCACTCTGGAAAGCAGTTCCGTGCACGACGGCGGGACTCACCGACGGTGAAAGCCCCGGCCCGCAGATGATGCGGCGGCGCGGGTGAAGCTCTCAGGTACCGATGACAGAGGGGGAGGCCGTTAGGCCGCGCGTACCCGCGTGACCTTCTCCGCATCTTCAGGAGGGCCTCCACTGTGAGCTCGTCGTCGCGTTCGTCGTCGCCCCGCCCGTCCGGCCCCGGCAGCCTCACCGCGCTCGAGGCCGCCGGCCCGTTCACCGGCCGGCACATCGGCCCCGACGCCGACCAGCAGGCCAAGATGCTGGCGCACATCGGGTTCGGCTCACTCGACGAGCTGACCGACGCCGCCGTACCGGGCGCGATCCGCACCCTCGACCGGCTCGACCTGCCCGAGGCGGTGAGCGAGGCGGCCGTGCACGACCAGCTCCGCGCCCTCGCGGCCCGCAACACCGTGCTGCGCCCGATGATCGGCCTGGGCTATCACGGCACCCACACGCCGCCGGTGATCCTGCGCAACGTGCTGGAGAACCCGGCCTGGTACACCGCCTACACGCCCTACCAGCCGGAGATCTCGCAGGGCCGTCTGGAGGCGCTGCTCAACTTCCAGACCATGGTGTGCGATCTGACCGGGCTCCAGGTCGCGGGTGCCTCGCTGCTGGACGAGGGGACCGCGGCCGCCGAGGCCATGACGCTCGCACGCCGCGCGGGGCGGGCCAAGAGCAACGTGTTCGTCGTGGACGCCGCGTGCCTGCCGCAGACCATCGCCGTCGTGCGCACCCGCGCCGAGGCGCTGGGCATCGAGGTCGTCGTCGCGGACACCTCGGGCGGACTCCCCGAGGGCGAGTTCTTCGGTGTCCTCCTGCAATACCCGGGCGCCGACGGCCTCGTGCGCGACCTGACCGCGCTCGTCGCCGACGCGCACGCGCGCGGCGCGCTCACCGCGGTCGCCGCCGACCTGCTGGCCCTCACCCTGCTCACCTCGCCCGGCGCGATGGGCGCGGACATCGCGGTCGGCACCACGCAGCGCTTCGGCGTGCCGATGGGCTTCGGCGGACCGCACGCCGGATACCTCGCGGTCCGCGAGAAGCTGGCGCGCTCGCTGCCGGGACGGCTCGTGGGCGTGTCCGTCGACGCCGACGGCGACCAGGCGTACCGCCTCGCGCTGCAGACCCGCGAGCAGCACATCCGGCGCGAAAAGGCGACCAGCAACATCTGCACCGCGCAGGTCCTGCTCGCCGTGATGGCCGGCATGTACGCGGTCTACCACGGCCCCGACGGCCTCACCGACATCGCCCGGCGCACCCACCGCTACGCCGCCGTCCTGGCCGCCGGACTGCGCCGCGACGGCGTCGAGGTCGTGCACGCGGACTTCTTCGACACCGTCCTGGCCCGTGTGCCGGGCCGCGCCGACGCGGTCGTGCAGAACGCCCGCGCCGAGGGCGTCAACCTGCACCGCGTGGACGCCGACCACGTGTCGGTGACCTGCGACGAGACCACCACGCGCGACGACCTGGCCGCGGTGTGGCGGGCGTTCGCGCCCAACGCCGCCGCCGGGACCGCGGCGGACCTGCGCGACCTCGTCTCGACCCTGGACGCCGAGACCCCCGACGCGCTGCCGCAGGCGCTGCTGCGCACCGACGAGTTCCTGGCCCACCCGGTCTTCCACGCGCACCGCTCGGAGACCGACATGCTGCGCTACCTGCGGCGCCTCGCCGACAAGGACTACGCGCTCGACCGCGGCATGATCCCGCTCGGTTCCTGCACGATGAAGCTCAACGCGACCGCCGAGATGGAGCCCGTCACCTGGCCGGAGTTCGCGAACATCCACCCGTTCGCGCCGGCCGACCAGGCGGCCGGGTACCTGGAGCTGATCCACGGCCTGGAGGACGCGCTCGTCGCGGTCACCGGCTACGACAAGGTGTCGATCCAGCCGAACGCCGGCTCGCAGGGCGAACTCGCGGGCCTGCTCGCGGTCCGCGCGTACCACCTGGCCAACGGCGACACCGGCCGCGACGTGTGCCTCATCCCCTCGTCGGCGCACGGCACCAACGCTGCAAGCGCGGTGATGGCCGGGATGCGCGTGGTCGTCGTCGGCACCGGCGAGAACGGCGACGTCGACCTCGACGACCTGCGCGCCAAGATCGACGCGCACCGCGACAGCCTCGCGGTCCTGATGGTCACCTACCCCTCGACGCACGGCGTGTTCGAGGAGCACATCGGCGACGTGTGCGCGCTGGTCCACGAGGCCGGCGGCCAGGTGTACGTCGACGGGGCCAACCTCAACGCTCTCGTCGGCCTCGCCCAGCCGGGCAAGTTCGGTGCCGACGTGTCGCACCTGAACCTGCACAAGACCTTCTGCATCCCGCACGGCGGCGGCGGCCCCGGCGTCGGGCCGGTCGCGGTGCGGGAGCACCTGGCGCCGTACCTGCCGAACCACCCGCTCCAGCCGACCGCGGGCCCGGAGACCGGCGTCGGCCCGATCTCGGCGGCGCCGTGGGGCTCGGCGGCGATCCTGCCCATCTCGTGGGCGTACATCCGGCTGATGGGCCCCGACGGCCTCAAGCGCGCCAGCCAGGTCGCGGTGCTCGGCGCCAACTACGTCGCGCGCCGGCTCGCCCCGCACTACCCGGTGCTCTACACCGGACCGGGCGGGCTGGTCGCGCACGAGTGCATCGTTGACCTGCGCGGCATCACCAAGGCGACCGGCGTGACCGTGGACGACGTGGCCAAGCGCCTGATCGACTACGGCTTCCACGCCCCGACGATGTCGTTCCCGGTGCCCGGCACGCTGATGATCGAGCCGACCGAGAGCGAGAACCTGGGCGAGATCGACCGGTTCTGCGACGCGATGATCGCCATCAAGTCGGAGATCGACCGGGTCGGTTCGGGTGAGCTGCCGTCCGACGACAACCCGCTGCGCAACGCGCCGCACACCGCGGCGATGGTGGCCGGCGACTCGTGGGCGCACTCGTACACGCGCGAGGAGGCGGCCTTCCCGGGGACGGTGCAGCCCGCCGGCAAGTACTGGCCGCCGGTGCGGCGCATCGACGGCGCGTACGGCGACCGCAACCTGGTCTGCTCGTGCCCGTCGGTGGAGGCGTACCAGCACTGACGATCCGTCCGCGCGAGCGGCGCGCGGCGGCGCACGAGCCGGCGCGGACGGCCCGGCAACGGCACGCACGAGGGCGGCCACCGAACCCGGTGGCCGCCCTCGTGCGTCCCCGACGGGGACCTCGCGCGGGATCCGCGCCGTTGCCCGTCGCCTGAGGCCCCCTCAGGCGGCGAGACGGACGCGGGGCCGGTGCGGTGCGATCAGCCGCCCGTCCGGCAGGATCTCCCCGGTGTCCTCGAACAGGACCACGCCATTGCACAGCAGACTCCATCCCTGCTCCGGGTGGGCCGCGACAACGTGCGCGGCCTCCCGGTCAGGGCTGTCGGCCGGCGGGCATTGCGATTGGTGCTGGCACATCCTCGTACCTTCTCGGTGATCGACGCCATGCGTCGCGTTCGGGCCGGGCGCTTGCCGACCGGCCATGCGGGAGTCGTGCGCTTTCCCATGCAGTGACACGACCTGACTCGTGTCTGGTCCCATCCTGCGCCTCGCGCGAGGCCCCCGCAGCGAATTACCGAGTTCTCACCCGACCGCGCCATGCCGTTTACACCGGGAGGGTCATCATCACGACGGGACGGGTGGTGGGTGCGGATGACCCACCTGCGGGTTCGAGCGTGACCCCGATGCGCGCCGCGTCGCCCAGACCTTCCGCGACGAGCCGCCGGACAGCGTCCTGACCGGCGGAAACGTCGTCCAACAGGCCGGCCGGGCGGACCTCGCGGTCGGTCATGAACCACACCTGCCAGACATGTGCGGCATCGGGTGCGGGCAACCCGCCGGTCACTACCAGAGCCTCGTCGCGTGCGCGCGACGCGAGCGCGGTGGCGGAAATTCCGCCGTCGCTTGTCGTCGCCGTGCGCGTGTCGGGGGCGGTCACGATGGCCGCGATGCGGTCGGCGGCCCGGGTGCCGGCGTCGGAGCGGTCGCCGCGCGCGTCGGCCAGCAGCGTGCCGAGGACGACGGCGGCGACGAACATCGCGGCGGCGGTCAACCACGGGAGCCGGGTGCCGGCGGCCAGGCCGGCGCGGCGCAGCGGGACCACGTTGCGGGGCGGGGCCTGGCGTACCGTGCCGATCTCGGCCATCACCCGCGACCGCAGCCGGTCCGGCGGGGGCACCGAGGTGGCGGCGGCCAGCCGCGCGGCCGTCTCGCGCAGTTCGCGGACCTCGTCCCGGCAGGCCGGGCACGACTCCAGGTGGCGTTCCACCAGGGCGCGTTCGTCCGGATCCAGCGCGTCGACCGCGTACGGCCCGGTCAGCGCGTGCGCGTCGTCTCCGTCGCCGGAACCGCGCCGGGCGGGGCCGAGGGGGTGGTTCATGTCGAGGTCACCCCCAGGCAGTCGCGCATGCGTATGAGGCCGTCCCGCAGCCGCGTCTTCACGGTGCCCAGCGGGACGTCCAGCAGTTCGGCGACCTCACGGTACGTGTAGCCGCCGTAGTAGGCGAGAGTTATGGACTCGCGCTGCAACTCGGTGAGGGACGCCAGACAGCGCCGCACCTGCTCGCGCTCCAGACGCGTTTCGACCTCCTCGGCCACCGCGTCGTAGGCGGGGGAGCCGTCCCGGCGCCCGGCCCGCTCCTCGCGGTCGGCCGCCGACTGCGCCGACCGCACCCGGTCGACGGCCCGGCGGTGCGCCATCGTGCACACCCAGGCGTTGGCGCTGCCGCGTTCGGGGTCGTAGCGCGACGCGGTACGCCAGATCTCGACCAGCACCTCCTGCGCCACCTCCTCCGACTGCGCGGGGTCGCGCACGACGCGCAGGACCACACCGAGAACCACGGGCGACACCCGTACGTACACCTCTTCGAACGCCGCGGAGTCGCCGCGCGCCACGCGCGCGAGCAGGCCCTCCAGCGACGATTCGGCCGCCGGTTCGCCCGCGGCCCGCATCCCTCTCAGTGCGCGCACTGTCGCCCCCGCCGGGGTGCGTTTGGCGGCTCCGACACGGCGACTCCCGCATGCGGTGGGCGCCTGGCGCTCAGCGTCGTTGCCATCGTGCACCCCTGTCCGGTAGCTGGCGAGGCCGGCGGCGGCCGGCGAGGGCCGGGTGACGGACCGTCAGGGGGCGGTGACGGGGGTGCTGTCGGGTGCGGTCCGTTGCCCGGGCCCTCGCGGACCCGCTCGTGGTTCACCGGGTGTTCGCGGCCGGGGGCGGGGCGGATTGGTCGGCGGGCGAGATTCCCGGACCCGTTCCGGGGAGGCGGGCCGGGTGCCCGTCCGGGTCAGGGCTGCGGGGCGGTGGGGGCGAGGCGGCGGCCCCGGCTGCCGAGAAGGGCGGCCAGTTCCTCGGCGGGATAGGGGCGGAGCGGCTGCACGCCGGGAGGCGCCGGGGCGAGGGGCACCAGGAGGTCCTGCCAGCCGACGAGGTCGGCGAGCCAGAGCGCGACCGTGTAGAGGCCGGGGATGTGCAGTAATCGCAGTTCGTAGTACCCGCGTTCGATCTGCGGAAGGGTGCGTACGGTGGCCACCGCCGCGTCCGTGCACGTGGTGAACGGGCCCTCGGTGAACCGCGCGACGGGGTGGCCGCCGCCGACGTCGGCGACTTCGACCGCGCCGATGGTGTGCGCGCCGTCGTGCACGAGCCACCGCCAGCCGACCGGGCGTGCGGTGTCGAGGCCCCGCCCCTCGGCCAGGTCGGACAGGTCGATCTCGAACATGCGGTGCGGGCAGACCGCGCTGAACGGGGCATGGGTGTCCGCGTCGGGCGAACCGGGGGCGTCGGGCTCGTCGGTGCCGGCTTGCGTGGGCGCCGGCCGCCGATGCGGTGCGTCGAGCACCGCACGAACCGCCGCCCGGGCGTGCTCGGGTGTTTCGGGCACACGCAGAACCATGAGACCGCCTCATTTCTGATGCAGCGTCCGTTGTCACGCCGCGGGGCGTGGATCGAGGCTGGGCGTGGATCGAAAAATGCCGCTGTGCCGGTCCGGGCCGGGCGGGTGCTGCGCCGCGCAATGCAGGAACCGACCGTACAAGCCGGTCAGCGCATTGTACTTGAATGGCTGCGAAAAGTAACGAACTGAGGACAGATCGTTCCGAATGGTGGCCGCCGACCACCTGTATGCGGGGTTTTCGCCGGTCAGCGGCGCGTGAAGGGAGCGCACGGGGCGCACGGGGACGGAAAGGCTCCACGCCCTGCGACCGCCCGTACGATCCGGCCATCCGGGCCCGGGTCGTGCGGCTCCTGCGGGCCGTGCGGGGCCGGATACGCGGAGTCGGGTCCGTCGGTCCGGGGACGCGGGCCCGCGCCCCGCGACGACCGGCCTCAGGCCAGGAAGCCCGCGAGCACGTCGTCCAGGCTCGCCAGCCCCGCGATGCCCTCGTCCGGGTCCCGGATCAGCGCGATGTGGGTCCGCCCGGTCCGCATCCGGCCGAGCAGCGCCGACAGGGTCGTCTCGCGGTCCACCGCCAGCAGCGGGTACACCGGCACCGTGTCGTCCGGGCCGCGGTCGAGGGTGTCGTGCACGTGGACATACCCCTCGACGCCGCCGTTGCGGACCACCGGGAAGCGCGACCGGCCGGTCTCGACGGAAGCGCGTTCCAGGGCCCGCCCGGTCACCGGCCCCGGCAGCGTGCGCACCTCCGCCCAGGGCCGCATCACCTGACCGGCGGTGCGCGACTGGAAGGTAAGAGCCGCGGAGAGCCGGTGGTGCCCCCGGTGGTCGAGCAGTTCGTGCTCGCGCGACTCGGCGAGCACCGCCGGCAGTTCCTCGGCCGTGTAGACGCTGCGCACCTCGTCGACCGGCTCGACGCGCGCGATCCGCAGGAACCCGTTCGCGACGTGCTGGAACACCCACAGCACGGGGGCGGTGACGCGAGAGAACAGCCACAGTGGCGGCGTGAGCCACAGCGCGCACTCCTCCGGACCCGCCAGCGCGATGTTCTTCGGCACCATCTCGCCGAGCACCATGTGGCAGAACACCACGAACGCGAGCCCCACCGCGAAGGCCAGCGGCCGGACCGCGCCGTGCGGGATGCCCAGCGCCTCGAACGGCGCCTCCAGCAGGTGCTCCAGCGCCGGTTCGGCGACCGCGCCGAGCCCGAGCGACGCGACGGTGATGCCCAGTTGCGCACCCGCGAGCATCACCGACACCTGCTCCATGCCGCGCAGCACAATGCGGGCCCGCCGCGAGCCCTCCTCGGCCCGCGGAGCGATCTTCGTACGCCGGGCCGAGATCAGCGCGAACTCGGCGCCCACGAAGAACGCGTTCGCCAGCAGCAGGACGACCGACAGCGCGAGTTGGCCGATCACACCGCGTCCTCGGCGCCGCCGAGCCGGGCGATCTCCACCTCGTCCACCCGGTGCCGGTCCATCGCGGCCACCATCACGCGCCGGTCGTCCACGTCCACCCATTCGCCCACTTGCGGCACATGCCCCAAGTGCGCGAGTACAAGCCCGGCCAGCGTGCTGTAGTCGCCGTCCGGCATCCGCCAGCCGGTGGCCTCCTCGACCTCGTCGGCTCGCAGCAGGCCGGACAGGCGCAGAGGTGCGGTGCCGCGGGCCGCGGCCGCCGGCGGGGCGTCCGGCTCGTCCGCCGGGTCGTGTTCGTCGGCCAGGTCGCCGACCAGTTCCTCGGCGAGGTCCTCGGCGGTGATGACCCCGGCCGTGCCGCCGTACTCGTCGACCACGACCGCCAGTTGCGTGTGCGCCTCGCGCAGGCGTTCGACGACGCGGTCCAGGTTGAGCGAAGTCGGGACCAGCACGGGCGGGCGGGCGATGGAGCTTACGGACGTGGCCGCACGCCGCCGCGGCGCCACCGTGAACGCGTCGTGCACCACCGCGACGCCGGTCACCTCGTCCAGACTCGCGGCGCGCACCGGGAACCGGCTGTGGCCGCTGTCCCGGGCCGCCGCCATGAGGTCCGCCACGGTCGCCGACGCGGGCAGCCAGACCACGTCGGTACGCGGCGTCATCGCCTCCGCGGCCTGCTTGCCGGAGAAGCGCAGCGCCCGGTCGAGCACCTGCGCGGTCCCCTGCGGCAACGCCCCCTCGCGGGCCGAGTGCCGCACCAACTGCGTCAGTTCCTCGGCCGAACGGGCGGACCCCAGCTCCTCCTGCGGCTCGATGCCGAGCCGCCGCACGAAGAAGTTCGCCGAGCCGTTGAGGAACGTGATGACCGGCCGGAACGCCGTCGAGAAAGCGGTCTGGAACGGCCCGGCGACCGCGGCCACCCCGTACGGGCGCGCGATCGACGCGTTCTTCGGCACCAGTTCGCCCAGCACCATCTGTACCGCCGCGGCGATCACCAGGGCGAGCGGCGCCTTGACATGCCGTGCCACGGAGTCGCCCACGCCGGGGATGGCCCTGATGACCGGCTCCAGCAGGGGCGCGAGCGCGGGCTCGGCGACGTACCCGGCGACCAGCGACGTGATCGTGATGCCCAGCTGCGCGCCGGAGAGTTGGAACGACAGCGTGCGCAGGCCCCGCAGGACGCGTCTCGCGCTCTTGTCACCCGACCGGGCCCGCTGCTCGACCTCGCTGCGCTCCACGGTGATCAGCGAGAACTCGGCGGCGACGAACATGCCGTTCCCCGCGATGAGCACTATGAGCAGCAGCAACGGCAGCGCGACGTCGATCGCGGGTCTCCTCGGTCGGCCACGGTCCGGGGACGCCGAGGCGGGCCCCCGACGGTGCCCGCCGGGGGCACCGCCCGGTCAGGGTACGTCGTCGGTCGGGCATCCCGGGGCACGCCACGCCACGCCGTACGGCTACACCGGCACGGTGAACTGGTAGCCCTGCGCGAGCAACTCGGGTATGAGCCTGCGCAGGCACTCCACACTCTGGGTGCGGTCGCCGCCCCCGTCGTGCATGAGGATGACGCCGCCGGGGCCGAGCTGGCTGTGCACGGTCTGCATCATCTTGTCGACGCCCGGCTTACGCCAGTCGAGCGTGTCCACCGTCCAACCGAGCGACCGCATCTCCAGCGACGCCGCGACCTCCTGCACCTGCACCGACCACATGCCGCCCGGGGCGCGGTACCACGGCACCGGGACACCCGGGACCGCCGCGTGGATCGCGTCCAGCGTCTGCTGCATCTGCGCGCGCATCTCCTCGGGGGTGCGCGCCGGCATCTCGGTGTCGTGGCTCATCGTGTGATTGCACAACGTGTGCCCCTGCGCGACGATCTCGCGGATCTGGCCGGGAAGCGCCTTGGCCTGGTTGCCGACAACGCAGAACGTTGCCTTGATGCCGTACTGCTTCAGGATGCCGAGAACCTGCGGGGTGTACGTGTTCCACGGCCCGTCGTCGAACGTCAGCGCGACCCACTTGCCGGGATCCGTCCGGCCCGTCTTCGACTGGAGCAGCGTCGGCACCTTGGGACCCGGCGTCGCCGCCGGCGACTGAGCGGTCGGCGGCGTGGTCACCCCCTCGAACGACCCTTCCACTTCCGGCGGTTGCCCGGCATCGTCCTGGGTGGGCCGCGGGCCGGCGTGGGTACGCGGTGCGGCGGTGTCCGCACTCGCGGTCCACACCAGGAACCCGCACAGAAAAACCGCCAGCAGCACGACGGCGGCCTGGAACGACGCATTGCGCACCGGCACAACGGACACGGCTAACCCCCAGGTGGTACGTGGTAAAGCGCCGTGCCGCCCCCGACCCGGCGCGCGGGTGCGCCGGTGTACGGAGGGACGCGCCACCGAGGCCGCACACACCCTAGTGATCGCGAAATCAGCCGGGAAGAGGCATCCATGAGTAGGCGTCACACCTGGCCGGGTGACCCGTCGCCAGGGGTGACGCGGCGCTCGGGCGTGCGGTTCCCGGGAGATGCGCGGCACCGACTCGACGGGGAGGACTCCCATGGGGGAGAAAGTCGACCAAATCGAGTTCACCCGGTCCGATCGCCAGCGCTACCGGCACAAGCTGCGGCGGTGCCTGGAAACGCTGGAACGGCTGCTCGCCGAAGGCCGGTTCGAGAGCCCGCGCAAACTGATGGGCGTGGAGATCGAGTTGAACCTCGCGGACCGCGACGGCATGCCGTGCATGGTGAACGACGAG
This sequence comes from Streptodolium elevatio, assembly GCF_053592165.1. Taxonomy (NCBI): domain Bacteria; kingdom Bacillati; phylum Actinomycetota; class Actinomycetes; order Kitasatosporales; family Streptomycetaceae; genus Streptodolium; species Streptodolium elevatio. The sequence goes on along the minus strand of NZ_JBSFVE010000002.1, from coordinate 522,043 downwards.
GTGCTGGACCGCATCGCGAGCCCCGATTTCCAGACAGAACTGGGGCAGTTCAACATCGAGGTCAACATCCCGCCGCACCGTCTCGCCGGGCCGGTGTTCTCCGAACTCGCCGAGGAACTGCGCACCAGCCTCGACTACGCCGACCGCAAGGCCGGTGAATCCGGGGCGCACATCGTCATGATCGGCATCCTGCCCACCCTGACCGATGCGCACATGGTGCTGGAGAACCTCTCGCACAACCCGCGCTACACCCTGCTCAACGACCAGATCCTGATGGCCCGCGGCGAGGACATCCAGCTCCAGATCGAGGGCATCGAACGGCTCGTCACCACGTCGTCGAGCATCGCCCCCGAGGCCGCCTGCACGTCCGTGCAACTGCATCTCCAGGTCACACCGGACAACTTCGCGTCCGCGTGGAACGCGGCGCAGTCGATTTCCGGCGTCCAGGTCGCGCTGGGTGCCAACTCGCCGTTCCTGTTCGGCCGCGAACTGTGGCGCGAGACGCGGCCCATCCTCTTCGAGCAGTCCTGCGACACCCGGCCCGAGGAGCTGATCGCCCAAGGCGTACGCCCGCTCACCTGGTTCGGCGAGCGCTGGATCGACTCGGTGGTCGACCTGTTCGCGGAGAACGTCCGCTACTTCCCTTCGCTCCTGCCCATCTGCGACGACGAGGACCCCCTCGAGGCGCTGGACCGCGGCGACGTCCCGCACCTGCGCGAACTCAAGCTGCACAACGGCACGATCTACCGCTGGAACCGGCCGGTCTACGACGTCGCCCGCGGCAAGCCGCACCTGCGGGTGGAGAACCGCGTCCTGCCGGCCGGCCCCACGGTCGACGACATCCTGGCCAACGCGGCCTTCTACTACGGCGTCGTACGCTCCCTCGTCGAGGACGAACTCCCGGTCTGGAAGAGCCTGTCCTTCGAACAGGCCACCGAGAACTTCCACGGCGGCGCCCGGCACGGCATCGAAGCGGAACTGGTGTGGCCGGGGCTCGGCCGCGTCCCGGTCACCGAACTGGTCTTGCGCGAACTCCTGCCGCGCGCGCACCGTGGCCTGGAGGCGTGGGGCATCGACGCCCGCGAGCGCGAGCAGTACCTCGGCATCATCGAGCAGCGCTGTCTGCGCCGCACCAACGGCGCGGCGTGGCAGAGCGCGACGTTCCACCACTTCCGCGACCGCCTCGGCCTGGACCGCCTGGGCGCGCTGCGGGCGATGACCCTGCGGTACGCCGAGCACATGCGCGGCGGCACCCCCGTCCACACCTGGCCGGTCGACTGACCGGCCGCGGGCCGTACGGCCGGGCAGGTAGCCCGGCCGTACGGGGCGGTTGTGCGCGGCGGCTGTGCGGGGTGGCTGTATGCGGTGGCTGTGCGGGCGGCCGGGTGCGGTGGCCGAGTGGGCGCGGGCGGTCCGTCGACCCGGCAACCGGGCGCCCGACTCTTTATCCGGCCGTGTCCCCGCCGCGGATACATTGTCCCGGTGATCACGGAAGAACAGCCCGAGCGGGCCGACCGCGCGCTGCCGCCGCGCCGCCGAATCCTGCGCGACGAGGTCTGGCTCGTGCTCGCCGTGTCGCTCGGCGCCTCCGCGGTCTCGGCGCTGATCTCGTTCATCGGCTCGATCACCCGGCCCGGCGGGCTGGCCAACCAGTCCGCGGTGCTCAACCGCTCCGCGGCACCCGGCCGGCCGTGGCTGGACCTCGCCTGGCAGCTGTTCGACATCGCGACGTCGCTGGTCCCGGTGCTGCTGGTCGCGCACCTGATGATGCGCAACCGCGAGTCGCTGCGCGACCTCGGCGTCGACGCCGGGCAGCGGCTCCTCGACCTCGGCCGCGGCGCACTGGTCGCGGCGGCGATCGGCGGCACCGGCCTCGCGCTCTACCTCGGCGCCCGCGCGTCGGGCGCGAACCTCACCGTGGTGCCGACCACTCTCCCCGACGTCTGGTGGCGCATCCCGGTCCTCATCCTGTCGGCGATCGAGAACGCCGCGCTCGAGGAGATCGTCGTCCTCGGCTACCTGATGCACCGGCTCCAGGGCTTCGGCTGGTCGTTCCCCAAGGCGGTGGCGGCCAGTTCGCTGCTGCGCGGGTCGTACCACCTCTACCAGGGCATCGGCGGATTCTTCGGCAACCTCGCCATGGGCGTCATCTTCTGCCTGCTCTACAAGCGCTGGGGCCGCGTCATGCCCCTGCTGGTGGCCCACGCCCTCATCGACATCGTGGCCTTCGTCGGCTACGTCCTCCTGGCCGGCAAAGTCGGCTGGCTCCCCACCCCCTGAGCCGGACCGCCGGCACCGTCGGCACGTCGACGTCTACGTCGCCGCCGACACCCGCACACCACGCGCCTCAGGCGGCGAGGTCACGCGCGTACGCGGCACGGGTGTTGCCGTGGTGGGACAGCAGGAATTCGAGCGCCGGACGCTGCGCCGTTTCGCGCTTGCCGGGCCGGGAACCGGTTCCCGGGAACTGCGGTGGGGAACTGTCGTGGGGGACGGGATGATGGGGGCCACGCTGCCGGCCGCGGACACCGGCAGCGGTGTGTCGGCAGGGTGTGTCGGGTCCGGCGGTACGGCTCTGTTGGGGGTGGCCCATGCTGGGTGGCGGAATCCGCGAGCGGTTGCGGTTGCGCAGGGAGGTGGCGGCGGCCGACGGGACGGTGTCGACGCGTCGGCGCCCGGGCGTGCTCACGCCCGTGCTGCTGATCGTGTTCTTCCTGGTCGTCGTCCTCATGGTGGTCAAGATGGGCGGCGGCGAGGACAACCGCACCACCTCGACCGGGGATTCGCGGGAGGCCGACGCCGACCCCACCGCGACCGAGGAGGCGACCACGACGATTTCGCCGACCGCCCCGGCGGGCTCGGTCCCCGGCACCGTGCGGTCGCGCCTCGCGCTCGCCGTCTACAAGCAGGCATCGGCCAAGGGCAAACCGGTGCTGAGCGCCGACCACGGCACCAGCGTCATGGTGGTCTGCCACACCGCCGGGCAGACGCAGTACACCAACGGCAAGGCCGACCCGACCTGGGCGCGCATCATCGTCAGCGGCAAGGTCGGGTACGCCCACGTCGGCCAGCTCGACACCGGCGGCGTCATCATCACCCAGGTCCCCAACTGCTCCGCGGTCGGCTGAGCGGCCTACTGGTCGGCGGGATCGGTCGGACCTGGGCGGAGGTCAACTCCACCACAGCGCGCGTGCGTTGCCACCGAGCACCGCCTCGCGCGCACCGGGCGGGCGATGCCGCAGAGCCTGTTCGGCCATGGCGACCATGCCGGGGTAGTCGGGGGTGCGCGTCTGCGGGTGGTCCGAACCCCACAGCAGGCGCCCGTCGCCGAAGGCCGACGCGAGGGTGTCGACCACGTCGGCCGGGTCGTCCGGGGCGTACGACTGGAACAGGTGCGTGCTGATCTTCAGCCGCACGGAGGGCAGTTCGGCGAGCGCCAGCACGGGTCCGAGCCCGTCGGGTCCCGCGGCCGGGTCCGGGAACCCGGCGTGGTCCAGGGCCACCGTCAGGCCCGGGCGCGCGGCGAGCAGGGGCACGAAGTGCGCCAAGTGGTCGGCGAACGCGGTCAGTACGAGGGTGAGGCCGGCTTCGGCGGCCGTGTCCAGCAGGCGCGCGGTGTGCGGGGCGTCCACCCAGCGGGGGACCGGTTGGCCGGGTCCACCGGAGACCGCGAACAGGCGTACGCCCACCACTCCCTGACGGCCGGTCAGCTCGGCCAACCGGTCCGGCGCGGCCGGGTCGGCGGGGTCGACGGCGACGACCGTGCGGGTGCGCTCGGGGTGCGCGGCGGCGGCGTCGAGCACGTAGCGGCAGTCGTACCCGTACGCCCCCACGCCCTGTACCAGCACGCACTCGTCAACGCCCGCGGCCGCCTGCACACCAAGCACGTGTTCGGCGGTGGCGGTGCCGTCCGACCAGTAGTCGGTACCGTCGCCCGTGCCGCCGGTGCGCGGGTAGCGCTCGGTGTCGGGCGAGACGACATGGACGTGGGTGTCGACGAATCCGGTCACCCGCGCGACGGTACCGGCAACCGTGCAAGGCCGCCGCACCGTGTCGTCCTCGGCGCGGATCGGGTTCGGCTTAGGGTTGTGGGCCATGCGCATCTATGTGGTCGACGCCTTCACGGACACCGCCTTCTCCGGCAACCCGGCAGGCGTGTGCCTGCCGGACGCCGCGCACGCCGCCGACGCGGCGTGGATGCAGAGCGTCGCCGCCGAGATGCGGCACGCCGAGACCGCCTTCCTGGTGCCGAGCACGCGCGACGACGCCGACTGGGACCTGCGCTGGTTCACCCCCGCGGTCGAGGTCGACCTGTGCGGCCACGCGACGCTCGCGAGCGCGCACGTGCTGTTCACCGAGGGCCTTGCCGGAGTCGACGTACGCTTCGCCACCCGTAGCGGCGTGCTCTCCGCACGGCGGCTCCCCGAGGGCGGCATCGTGCTCGACTTCCCGATGCTCCCGCCGCAGCAGGTGCCCGAGCCGGCGGGGCTGCCGGAGATCCTGGGCGTGCCGGTGGCGGCCGTCGCCGGGGGCGGCGGCGACCTGCTGGTGGAACTGAAGTCGGCGGACGCGGTACGCGGCGTCGCGCCCGACCTGGACGCGCTCGCGCGCCTGCCGTACCGCTGCGTCGTGGTGACCGCGCCGGGCGAGGGCGGGACGGACTTCGTGTCGCGGGTCTTCGCGCCCGCGGTCGGAATCCCGGAGGACCCGGTGACGGGGTCGGCGCACTGCCTGCTGGCCCCGTACTGGGCGCCGAGGGTCGGCCGGACCCGGCTGACGGCCCGTCAACTGTCCGAGCGCGGCGGCGCGGTCGGTGTCGAGGTGCTGGGCGAGCGCGTGGCGCTGGTCGGCGACGCGGTGCTGGTCCTGCGCGGCGAATTGGCGGTCTGACCGCGCGGCGAGTGCGCACGTGGCGCGTGATCGCCGCCCGCTCCACCCACAGTTGCGTCTGACGCAAGTGTCAACTGCATAAGTTGCAATGGAGATCAGGCCACCGAGGCTCTAGCGTGAACAGGGTCCGGACGACGACGAAGCGGTGCCCGGGCCCGGCCGCCCCAGACGGGGTGTGCCAGGGCCCGCACACCGCACCGATCCGACTCCTCCGAGGTTGCCCTCCGTGCCACCCACCCGGTCATCCGCCACGCCCCCGGCCACGCCGTCCCCGACACCTTCCGGCCCGCCGCCGCGCGCCCGCGCGGTGCTGCCCGTCACGTGCGCCTCCGTGCTACTCGTCATGGTCATGGTCGCCGCCGTCAACCTGGCGATCCCCGACCTGGCCGCCTCCGGCCTCCACCCGTCCGCGTCCGAACTCCTGTGGATCGTCGACGCGTACGTCATCGTCTTCGCCGGACTCCTCATCCCCGCCGGCGCCGTGGGCGACCGCTTCGGCCGCAAAGGCGCGCTGCTCGCGGGGCTCGCACTCTTCACCCTCGGCGCCACCGTCTCGGCCGTCGCCCCCGGCGTGCCCGTGCTCCTCGTCGGCCGCGCCATCACCGGCGCCGGCGCGGCACTGGTCATGCCGGCCACACTGTCCATCCTCATCCACGCGACCGCTCCCGCCCGCCGCCCGCAGGCCATCGCCACCTGGACGCTGGCCACCGGGATCGGCGGCCTGCTCGGGAACGCCATCGGCGGCCCGGTCCTCGAATACCTGCCCTGGCGCGGCCTTTTCGCGGTGCTCGCACCCGTCGGCGCGGTGCTGTTCGTCCTCACCGCGGTCGCCCTGCCGAAGGTGCCGCGCACGCACGCGTCCCTCGACCCGGTCGGATCCGTACTCCTCGTCACAGGGTTCCTCGCCGTCCTCTTCGGCATCATCGAAGGCCCCGACCTCGGTTGGACGTCCGGCCGCGTCCTCGGCGGCTTCGCCCTCGGCCTCGCACTCCTGGCCGCGTTCGTCGGCCACGGGCTGCGCGCCGCGGAACCGCTGCTCGACCCCCGCCTGTTCCTCCGCCCCGGCCTCCGCGCGGGCGTCCTGGGCATCCTCGTGGCGTTCGTCGGGCTGTTCGCGCTGTTCTACGTCAACGCGCAGTACCTGCAGTACGCCAAGGGCTTCAGCGTCCTCAGGACCGGCTTCGCGATCCTGCCGCTCGGCGTCGGCATGATCGCCGGCACCCGGACCAGCGTTCGCCTGGTCGGCCGGTACGGCGCCCGCACCGTGTCCACCGGAGGCATGCTGCTCATCGCCCTCGGCCTGTTCCTGATGTCGCTCGTGGACGCCGGTACGCCGTACCCCCTCTACCTCGTGCACGTCACCGCCCTCTCCGCCGGCTTCGGCCTCGTAGGACCCGCCATGTCCACGTCCGTGATCGCCGCACTGCCGCCCGAGCGCGCCGGACTCGGGTCGGGACTCAACGGCGCCGCCCGGGAGTTCGGCAGCGCCCTCGGGGTCGCGGTCTTCGGCTCCGTACTCGCCGCGCGCTTCGACGCCGAACTGCCGGACGCCGCCGGACCCGCACACTCGATCGGCCAGGCGCTCGGGGCCGCGGACCGGCTCGGACCCGACGTGCACGATCGGACGGTCACGGCGTTCACCGACGCGATGTCGACCGGCTTCCGGGTCGTCGCCCTGATCGTCCTCGTCGCGACCGCCCTGGTGTGGCTGTGGTCGCGCGGCACAACAGGCCCCCGGGGGAAGGCCGATGGCACCGCCGGCGCGATGCCCGGAGGGACGTCCGTCGGGAAGTCCGCGGGGACGCCTGCGACGCCGTCTGCGGGGACGTCCGGTCAGAACTCCGGCGGCGCCTCGGCCCCGTCGGCGGATTCGGACGCCGCGGCTCCCCGCGCCTCGACCCCGCGATGAGCGTCCACGACATCCCCGATGGCGCCGCGGACCAGGGCACGCAGCCAGGCATGCGCACCGTCGGCGTCGTGGCGCGGGTGCCACACTTGCGTCAGCGACAACGGGGGAAGGTCGAGCGGGATGGGGAACGTCCGCAAGCCGAGAGCCCGGATGACCCCGGTCGACATGAACTCCGCCGCCATCCCCACGGCATCGGTCTCGAGGAGCACGTACAGCGACGACGCGTACGACGGGACCGTGCCCACCACCCGCCGCGTCAGCCCCAGTTCCCGCAGCGCGTCGTCCACCGGCCCGGACTGCCTGCCCCGGCGCGACGCCACCAGGTGCTCGGCCTCGGCGAACCGCCGCGCCGTCACCGTGCCCCGGGTGAGCGGATGCCCCGCGCGCACCACCCCGACGAACCGGTCCTGGACCAGCAGTTCGGACCGCGACTCCGGCTCCAGGTCCCACGGCGACCCGATGATCAGGTCCGCGACCCCTTCGCGCAGGACCGGGGTGTCCGTGCGCTGCTCGGGCAGGAACCGCAGCGTCACACCGGGCGCCTCGGCACGCGCCCGGGCGAACAGCGGTGCGCCGATGGCCGTGATGATGCCGTCGTTGGCCACCACCGAGAACGTCCGCCGCAGCGTCGCCGGATCGGGCCGGTCCACCGGACCGAGCAGCACGCGCGCCTGCTCCACCAACGTCCGCACTTCTGCACGCATGGCGAGCGCGCGCGGGGTCGGGACCATCGACCGGCCGGCCCGGACCAGGATTGGATCCCCGGTGGCCTTGCGGATCCGGCCGAGGGTGCGGCTCATCGCGGGCTCCGACAGGTGCAGCCGGGCCGCCGCGCCCCCGACGCTCTCCTCGTCGAGGAGCACATCCAAGGCGACCAGCAGGTTGAGATCCATCCGGGATTGCATAGAGGGAGTATCTCCATGACCCACGACGCAGGGACCGCACCGACCCGCGGCCTCGGCAGCCGCCTCCTCGACCGTATGTTCGCGCGCGGCACCGTCACCGAGGTCGAGCAGATCGCGGCACGGATGCGCCGCGTACGGATCGGCGGTGAGGGCGTGGCCGGTCTCGCCTGGACACCGGGCCAGCAGGTACGCCTCCACGTCAACGAACTCTTCGCCGCCTCCTCCTGGAAACCGGGGGCGCTCGGCGACGTACTGCGCACCTACTCGGTGTGGGACTACGACGCGTCCGGCGTGCTCGACCTGTGCGTGTTCGACCACGGCGGCACCGGCCCGGGCGGGCGCTGGGGCCGCGAGGCGGAACCCGGCCTGAGCGTGCGGCTGGGCAAGCCCGAAGGGTCGATGACACCGCGCCGGGAGGCGGCGTACCACGTGTTCGTAGGCGAGGAGACCGCCCAGGTTGCCTTCGGCCCGATGCTCGCCGCGCTCGGCGACGACGCGCGGGTGTTCGGGGCGGTGGAGACCGCCACCGAGGACGACCGCCTGCCGCTGCCGCGGGCCGACGGCATCGCCTGGACCGAGCGCGGCGACCGATCGGCCGCGTCCTCCGACAGCCTGGTGGAATCGGTACGCGGGCTCGCGCTGCCGGACGAGCCCGGCGTCGCCTACGTCGCGGGCGAGGCACGCACCGTGCAGGCGGTACGCGCGCACCTGGTCCGCGACCGCGGCTGGCCCCGCCGGTCAGTGCTGGTCAAGCCGTTCTGGACGCCGGGCAAGAAGGGCATGGAGTAAGGAGTCCACCGCCCACCGGCAGCCCGGACACGCCTGCCCGCGCGACCCCCGTACGGCATGATCGGAACTCACCGAACAGCCGCGCCACGAGGCATACGGCACCGTCGCCGTCTTCCGCGACCTCTACGGCAATCGCTGGGACCTCATCCAACCCGCCCCCACCCCAGATCCGCCCACGTAACGTCCCCGGCCCCCGCACCGCCCCGGCACGTCGCCGCTCTTCCCCCGACAGCTCGCGCTGTCGGGGAACGGGCTGCTCAGAGGTCGGCTTCGCGGGCGGTGCAGGTTTGGGTCAGGCGGTCGAAGGTGGCGGTGAGGACGGCGCGGCGTTCGTCCTTGTAGGCGGGGGAGGGGCCCAGGCCGTCGATGGTGCTTTCCCAGACGGCCATGAAGGCGGTCTTCCACTCCGCCACGACCGCCGCCTTCGGCAGTTCCGTGCCGACGTGGCCCTGCTGGGCGAGGAGGTGGAGGATCTCGAGGTTGCACGGCACCGCGACCCCCCAGTACTCGTCGGGTTCGATCTCGACCGGATCGCCGGCCATCGCCTCGGTGACCTCGGTGATCAGGCGTGCCATGACGTCCGCCAGGTGGTCCGCCGCCGTGTCGCTGTCGAAGTTGCCGCTGCCCCACGTACCCACGATTCTCCTTCGGATTGACGGTCGGCGGCGACTGTACGTCGTCGGTGCGACAGCCACCGCTCCCGCCTCGTGGTCGGTTGCGTCCTGCGGCCCGGGCGTGAGAAATCAGGCCGGACCGGGATGCACCCAGGTGACGAGGCGGTGTTCGCGTCCCTTGGACATCTCGACCACCGGCTCCGCACCGTCGGGTACGAACCCGGTCGCCCGCGCCACCGCCGAACTCGCGTCGTTGTCGTGGTCGATGCGCAGCACGACGCGCGTCATGCCGAGCGTGCCGTACGCGAAGTCGGTCAACAGCCGGACAGCGCGCGACGCGAGGCCCCGCCCGCGGTACTTGGGGTTGATGCCGTAGCCGAGTTCGGCGCCGCCCGGGTGGTGCGCGTCGGGGAACATCAGTACCTCGCCGAGTGCGAGCCCGCCGTCCTCGGTCACCGCGAGGCACAGGCGCGTACCGGACACCCGGTCCGTCTCGGCCCGTGCCAGCCGGTCGGCGGCGGCCGCGTCGTCGAACGGCGACGGCAGCGGCGTCCAGCGGTCCACCTCGGGGTTGTCGAACGCGTCGCGCATCGCGGGCAGGTCCTCGCGCAGCCACTCGCGCAGGACGAGACCGAGTCCGGCCACGCGTACCGGGGCGTCCGGAAGCGGCAGCACGACGGGGGCGGGCGGGCGCGCCGAGAAGGCGGGGGAGGCGGGCGAGGTCATGGAGCCGATCCTGTCATCCCGGACGGCGGATCGCCCTTGATCCTTCCGCCGGTATCCGGTCTGCTGTCCGCCGGTGCGGCCGCACGCCCCGGATCCCCCGGGACGGCCGTTCCAGAGGGAGGACGGGCACATGGGCTTCGACCAGGAGACCGTCGACTACGTCGGCGTCACGCGGCTCCAGGCGTGGTACGCCGACGCGGTCAGCCGCCGCGCGTGGGCCGAGTTCGCGGACATCTTCGACCCCGCCGCCGTCGTGGTGGTCGACACCGGGGTCGGCGAACCGCTGCGGCTGGCGGGTCCCGACGGTGTCTCCGGGTTCATCTCGGGGGCCATCGAGCGCTTCGAGTTCTTCCAGTTCGTGCCGCTCAACGCGCGCGTGGAGACGTCGGTCGGCGGCGACCCGGACGCGGCCGAGGGCCGTCTGTACATCTGCGAACTGCGGCAGGACCGCGAGAACGGGCACTGGACCAACGCGTTCGGCGTCTACCACGACCAGTACCGGCGCGAGCCGCGGACGAACCGCTGGCGCTTCACGCACCGGCGCTACCAGTCGCTCGCCCGGACGACCGGCCGCGCCGAGGTGTTCGCGTTCCCGCACCACCTTGCGCCGGGCGGGCTCGGCGCGGTCACGGACTGACGGGCGACGGGCGCCGACGGGTGATTTGACGTACCGTCAGCTCTTGCAACACCGGGCGGACCGGCACATGATCGGCTCCACCGGACACGTGGGGCTACGTAGGGCAGGGAGCGGCGGCGATGGCGGGACGGTTCGAGGGCAAGCGCGTACTGGTGACCGGAGCTTCGTCGGGCATCGGCGCCGCGACGGCGGTCGCGTTCGCCCGCGAGGGCGCCACCGTGGGGCTCGCCGCACGGCGCGCCGACCGGCTCGCCGAGGTGCTGGCCGAGTGCCGCGAGCACGCGCCGGGCTCGGCCGGCCTGCCGGTCGCGCTGCCCGTCGACCTGGCGGACCTGGACGGCATCGAGGCCTTCGCCGCCGACGCCGCCAAGCAACTCGGCGGTGTGGACGTCCTCGTCAACAACGCCGGCATCCCCAAGCGCCGGCGCGCCGCCAAGCTGACCCCCGAGGACCTGCGCGAGGTCATGGCGGTCAACTTCGAGGCGCCGGTACGCCTGACCGCCGCGCTGCTGCCCGGCATGCTGGAACGCGGTCACGGACACGTCGTCAACCTGTCCAGCATGGGCGTCCACATGTTCAGCATGGGCGCGGGCGCGTACGCGGCGTCGAAGGCCGCCGTCGAGCTGTGGACCGAGGCGCTCTACCTCGAACTCGCCGGAAGCGGCGTGTCCGCACACCTTCTCGTGCCTGGGACCACCGCCACCGAGTTCAGCCGCGAGCGCGACAACAACGACCCGCCCTTCCCCGTCGACCCCGCCACCGCCGCGACGCCGGAACAGGTCGCGTCGGCGCTGCTGGACTGCCTGGGCACGGACGTGTTCGTCACGTACGCGACCGAGCGCGACGCGGCCACCGCACGGGCCAAGAACGCCGACCCCAACGGGTTCCTGGGCGACTTCCTGACCAAGATGGGACGCCGCTGACGCGGGCCGACCCGGCGCGTTCCCGACGGAGCGCACACGGCGATATGGGAGACTCGCCCGATACGCCACGCGATCTCGGGGAGGACCAGCCGGTGAGCACCAGGGAACTGCCGTACCGTCAGATTCGGCAGTCGGCCAAACTCGCCGGCGTCTGCTACGACATCCGCGGTCCCGTCCTGGACGAGGCCAAGCGGATGGAGGACGAAGGCCACCGCATCCTCAAGCTCAACATCGGCAATCCCGCGCCGTTCGGCTTCGAGGCTCCCGGCGAGATCCTGCACGACATGATCCTCGGGCTGCCGTCCGCGCAGGGGTACTGCGACTCCAAGGGGCTGTTCCACGCCCGGCGCGCGGTCGTGCAGCACTACCAGGAGCGCGGCATCCACGGGGTGGACGTCGAGGACGTCTACCTCGGCAACGGCGTCTCCGAGCTGATCGTGATGGCCCTCCAGGCACTGCTGGACGACGGCGACCAGGTCCTCGTGCCCGCCCCCGACTACCCGCTGTGGACCGCGGCCGTCTCGCTCTCCGGCGGCACCCCCGTGCACTACCTGTGCGACGAGAGCGCCGACTGGTTCCCGGACCTCGACGACATCGCCGCGAAGATCACCGACCGCACGCGCGCGATCGTCGTGATCAACCCGAACAACCCGACCGGGTCCGTCTACTCGCGCGAACTCCTGGACGGCATCGTCGATCTGGCGCGCCGCCACGGCCTGCTGCTGCTCGCCGACGAGATCTACGACAAGATCCTGTACGACGACGCGGTGCACGTCCCCCTCGCGTCGCTGGCGCCGGACCTGCTGTGCCTGACGTTCAACGGGCTGTCCAAGGCGTACCGGGTGGCGGGGTTCCGCTCCGGGTGGCTCATGCTGTCCGGCCCGAAGACGCACGCGGAGAACTACATCGAGGGCCTGAACATCCTCGCCAACATGCGGCTGTGCGCCAACGTGCCCGCGCAGCACGCGATCGCGACGGCGCTGGGCGGCCACCAGAGCATCCGCGAACTGATCCTCCCGGGCGGGCGACTGCTCGCGCAGCGCGACAAGGCGTACGAACTCCTCACCGCCATCCCGGGCGTCACCTGCGTCAAGCCGCGCGGGGCGTTGTACGCCTTCCCGCGCATCGACCCCGAGGTGTGCCCGATCGTCGACGACGAGAAGTTCGTCCTGGACCTGCTGCTGCAGGAACGCATCCTGGTCGTGCAGGGCACCGGCTTCAACTGGCCGACCCCGGACCACTTCCGCATCGTGACGCTGCCGCACGTCGACGACCTCGACGACGCGGTCACGCGGATCGGGAAGTTCATCGGGTCCTACCGGCAGTGACCCGCGCGCCGGGACCCGCGCTCAGAGACCGCTCAGAGGCCCGCGCCGAGCGTCGTACCGCCCGGTGACAGGCGTCCCTCGGGCGCGCCAGGACGCGTGCTAGGTTCCCGATCATGAGCACCGAATGGCCCGCCCACCTGCCCGTAGGCTCCGTGCGCTTCGCCCGGCCCACCGCCCGCTACGACGAGGTGGTGGCCTTCTACGCGGATGCGCTCGGGCTGCCGGTGCTGGCCCGCTGGCGTGGCGACGACGGCCACGCGGGGTACGACGGCGTGCTGGTCGGGCTGCCGGGCGCGGCGGTGCACCTGGAGATCACCCAGCACGGCAACCCGCCGGTGATCCCGGAACCGCACCCGGAGAACCAGCTCGTGCTGTACATGTCCGGTCCGGACGCGGTGGCCGCGGCGACGGCCCGGCTGGGCGCCGCGGGGCACGAGCCGGTGGCCGCCGCCAACCCGTACTGGCCGGAGCGCGGCTGCGTCTGCTTCGCGGACCCGGACGGCTGGATCATCGTGCTCGCGCCGTGGGTCTTCGGCGTCGACCCGGTGCCGGCTCCGGTACCGACGGCCTGATCCGGCCTGATCCGACCTGACCTGATCTGGGGTGATCTGGTGTGGTCAGCCTTGGTCCGACCCGGCGATCTTGACCGCGCCGCTCGCCGGGATCCGCAAACCGCCCTACGTCGGGCGGAGTTGCGGGTCCCGGCGTGCACCGTTCCACGCGCCCGGATTCGGACCCGGATTCCGACTCAGGGGAGCTTCTTGACCCCGGGGACGATCCGCTCGCCGAAGAACGCGGCCTGCTCCAGGAATTCCGCGCGGGTGCGGGCCGGGAGCGCGATGGTCACGCCGGTCACGCCGGCCGCCGCCTGCTCGGCGAGGTCCTCGACAACCGCGTCGGCGTCGATGTCGGCGCCCGAGAACATACTGAGCCCGCGCGGCATGAAGATGACGTCGATGGGGTCGGTGCGCCCGACGGACTCGGCGTACTCGCGCGCGTAGTCGAGACGTGCGCGCAGGTCGTCGAGCGACTCGATGCCAGGCGTCTTGAGGCTCTTGGACGCCTTGGCCGGCGCGGGCATCGGCAGCCAGCCGTCGCACAGGTCGACGACCCGGCGGATCGCCCGCTTGCTGTTGCCGCCGACCCACACCGGGATCCGCTGCTGGGCGGGGCGCGGCAGCATCGTGTTGCCGACCGCGGTGTACCCGGTGCCCTCGAACGTCACCGACTCGCCGGTCCACGCGGCGCGCATCGCCCGCAGCGCCTCGTCGAGATAGTCGTTGCGGCCCTCGAACTCGGCGCCCAGGGCCGCGAACTCGGGTTCCAGGTAGCCGGCTCCGACACCCAGGATCACCCGGCCGTTCGACAGCGCGTCGAGCGACGAGATCATCTTCGCGGACACGAACGGGTTGCGGTACGCGGGCACGAACAGGTTCGTATGCATCCGCAAAGTGGTGGTGGCCGCGGCGGCGAACGACAGCGTCACCATCGGGTCCAGCGTGTGGTGGCCGCCGTGCGCGAGCCAGGTGTCCCCGGGGAAGGGGTGGTCGGTGGTGAAGACCGCGTCGAAGCCCGCCGTCTCGGCGGCACGGGCCATCTCCATGACCGCCTCGGCGCTGATCAGATCGGCACCGGCGTCGACCAGATGGGTCGGGAGACCAAGCGAGAGGAACATGGGCCGACGCTAGCAGGCATCTGACGATCCGTCAGGAGCGGGCCGCGAGTTGTCTCGCGCGAGGCGGATGCGAGGCGGGCACGGGCGTACGGCCGCTGCCTCGCGGCCTCAGCGAACCGGGCGGCGGGGAGACGCGGGGGCCGCGGGCGACTGGGCGGGGCCGACCCCCGGTTCGCCGCCGCGTTGCCGGGGAGCGCCGGGAGGCGCGGCGGTCGCGGCATCGGAGCCCGGATCGGCAGACGGCCCGGTCACGGGCCCGCCTGAGGGCTCGGCGCGGGCCTCGGGCCGCGGCTCTGTGTCCGTTCCGGGCTCATGGTCCGCACGCGCGTCCGGATGCGTGCCCGGGGCGGCTTCTCCGGTCGTCTCCGCGTCCGCTTCGCGGTCCGCCACCGCGCCCGACGGCGGCTGGGTGGTTTCGGTGGTTTCGGCGGATTTGGCGTCCTCCGCGGGTCCCGCGATCTCCCGAGTCTCCGGGGGAGTCGGCGGCTCGGCCTCGTCACGGTAGCCGTCGGCCCCCGCTTCGGCGGCAACCGCCGTCGGGGCCGCCGCGTCCCCGGGGTGGCCCTGGTCGCCGGACCCCGCGTACCAGGGGGTCTCCGGGTCGGCCGCGTCGGCGGCACGTTCGGCGGCGTTGCGGGCCTTGGCGCCCCGCAGGGCGAGGACCACGACGCACATCAGCGCCAGGTACCCGGCCACACCGACCCCGAGCCAGACCCACACAGTGCTCTCCCTCGCGAATCCGGCAGGCGTGCCCGTACGTCACGGTGCGACGGCTCGGTCACCCTCGGTGTCCCGACGATCTTAGGGCGTTTCCGGACACACCCCGATCATCGGAGGCCGCGGGTCGCGCGGTGTCCGCCGCATGGTGCCGGGGCGCGGCGGGCCTACCTGCCGGAGTTCGTGCCGTGTTCGCTCATGGCACTTGCCCGAAATGTACCCGGATAAGGGCCGTCAACCCCTGTGGCGGGAAAGGGAGTTCCGGGTGTCGTTCGGACGGCTGCGGGGGCCGTCCCGCGAGCGCGGCCGACGCGGTCGGCAAGTGCCGCAAAACGGGTGAATCACTGCGAGGAAAGTCGGGGTTGCATCGTGAGCGTGTTCCGATATATCGTTGAAACATCGCGAAGGGTTCGCGATATGAAGGAGAGCCATCATGCATGCCAAGAAGCACCGCCCCGCATGGGGCGACCGAGAGATGCGACGTCCGGCGTTCGGCCCGTGGGGCCCCGACCCCTCGTGGGGTCCGGGCGGCTTCGGGCGGGGCCACGGCGGCCACGGCCCGCGCGGCCGGGGACGCGGCCGGGCCCGGCGCGGCGACGTCCGCGCCTCGATCCTGGCCCTGCTGGCCGAGCGGCCGATGCACGGCTACGAGATGATCCGCGAGATCGCCGAGCGCACGCAGGACGCGTGGAAGCCGAGCCCCGGCTCCGTCTACCCCACGCTCCAGCTGCTCGAGGACGAGGGCGTCATCGCCGGTGAGGAGTCCGGCGGCAAGAAGCTGTTCTCGCTCACCGACGCCGGCCGCGAGGAGGCCGCCGCGCAGCCCGAGGGCGCAGCCCCGTGGGATGCCGTCAACCAGGGCTTCGACCGCGAGGCGTTCCACGAGGTCCGCACCGCCGTCTTCCAGGTCGGCGACGCACTG
The DNA here is from genome assembly GCF_053592165.1 of Streptodolium elevatio. Lineage (NCBI taxonomy): Bacteria > Bacillati > Actinomycetota > Actinomycetes > Kitasatosporales > Streptomycetaceae > Streptodolium > Streptodolium elevatio. Next base: position 506,008 of record NZ_JBSFVE010000002.1, on the reverse strand, counting down.
CGCCAGGTCATGGCGACCGGCAGCGAGGACCAGCGGGCCAAGGCCCTGGAGGTCATGGCGGACGCCCGCAAGCGTCTGTACCTGATCCTGGCCGAGGCCGACTAACCGTGGGCGCGCGAGACGTGCCGCCCCGCCGGGGCACCGCCCCTGGGACGGCCGTGCGCGGGACGGAGAAGCGGTGAGCCGGGACCGGCTGAAGGGTCCCGGCCACCCGCACTCTTTGTCGCGGACCGCCGCAGCACCCGCCTCCGCGACCGGCTTCGACCGCCGCCCCGGTCCCCTCGCCGTCGGCGTCAGCCTCGGCCTGGGTCTCGGCCTCGGGGTCTACGCGTGCCCGGTGCCGTCGGGGCGCAGCGCACCGGCAGCCCCGAAACGGGCCGCCTCCGCCTCTGCGTCCGAGTCGGGCGCCTCGCTCACGCCGTCCGGTACACCGACCGGATCGCCCGGACCTCGTCCGGAACCATCGGCGCGGCCGGGAGCCCCCGGGCCGACAGACGCCGCTTGACCGACCGGGCGATGCCCGATCCCAGCACGAAGTGCGTTTCCGTCGCCGCCCGTTCCTGCCCCGCCTCCAGCGCGAGGGCGCCGCGGCTCGTCACGCCCGTGCCGTGCAGGTCCAGATAGACCAGCGCGTGTCCGCGCTCGGCCAGCACCCCGGCAATCCGCCCCGTCGCCGCGTCGTCCAGGCGGTTCGACGCCGCGCCGAGGAAACCGGATGCGCGTACGCCGCCGACCGACAGCACCGCCACGCCCGCGTCGACCGCGGCCGCGACCAGCGCGGCCACCGCGTCGGGGCCGGCCCCGTTGTCGCCGACGGCGAGGCGCCGCAGGCGGCCCGGTGCGGTACGCGCGGCGCGGGCGAGCCCCGTACGCAGCGCGAGGAGGCCGGCGTCGCCGAGTGCCGTGGCCGAGACGTACAACTCCCGCAGCCCGCAAGGGTCTCCGAGCAATCGGGCGAGCACCGTACCGGCCTCCGGGCCGAGCCGGTTGCCGGTCAAAAAGAGCCGCTCGACGCGGTGTACGCCTTGCGGGGGAGCCGTCAGCACGTCCACCAGCTCCGGCAGATCGGCCGCGGTCAGGCCGGTCTGCACGAGGTCGGCGGTCGTGAGCGGCGTACCGTCGCGGACCAGTGCCGCGACGGTACGCGCGCCCGCCCCGCCCAACGGATTGCGTTTGAGCCAAAGGCCCGAGACACCGGGCCGGTCGCGTAACGCCGCCGTGATCCCGTCCGCGCCTTCGGGGCCGATCAGGTTGCACCCCAGGTACACGGTGTCGACCCCGGCCCCGGCGGCAGCGTGCGCCACCGCGACGGCACCCGCGTCGCCCAGCAGGTCGGTGCCCATCAGCAGATGCCGCACCGGCCCGCCCGGGCGCAGCGCCGCGGCCACCACGCGCCCGCCGTCCGGTCCGAGGTCCTGCTTGCACAGGTCCAGGCGACCGTCCGGAAGCAGCGTCCCGACCGGGAAGTCGAGGCGCCCGGCGACCGGCCCGTCCTGCGCGAGCCGGGACAGGAGCGGCGCCAGGTCGGCGCCGTCGGAGCGGTCCCGGGTCACCACGGCGCCACCGCGTAGTCCTTGAGGAAGCACCCGAACGGCGGCTCCGCGCCCGGGTCCTGCTCGCCGCGCACCACCGGGTCGTATACGCGTGCCGCGCCGTCCACGATGTCGAGCGGCGTGCGGAACCCGGCACGCGCCACCCGCTCCCGGTCCGGGAACGGCTTCTCGTCGGTGATCCACCCGGTGTCCACACTCGTCATGTAGACGCCGTGTCGCGCCAGATCCTCCGCGCTCGTGCGCGTGAGCATGTTGAGCGCGGCTTTCGCCATGTTCGTGTGCGGGTGGCCGGGGGCCTTGTAGTGCCGCGTGAACTGCCCTTCGACGGCAGAGACGTTGACGATGTAGCGGCGTGCGTACGGCGACTCGAGCATCAGTGGCAGGAGGCGGCTCACCAGCAGGAACGGTGCGGTGACGTTCACGAGTTGCACCTCCAGCAGCTCGACCGGGTCGATCTCGTGCACTCGCCTCGACCACGAGTTCGCGGGCGAGGTGTCGGGGAGCAGTCCGGCGGCATCGAGGGGCAGTGCCAACCCGCCTGCCGCGGACACGAGTTGCGGCAGCGGTTTGTCGGCGCCTCCGGGTGCCGCCGGCGCGACCGCGGTGACCGGCTCGAAGGCCGCGGCGCCGAGTGCCGCGCGCTCGGCCGCGAGCAGCGGGGCGTACGACTCCGGGGGACGCCGCACGGTCTGCGCGGCGTTGTTGACGAGGATGTCCAACGGGCGTCCTTCGGCCACGAGTTCGTCGCACCACGCGATCAGCCGGCCCGGGTCCCGCAGGTCGATCGGGACGACGGTCAGCCGGTCGAACCACGCGCCGTGGTCGGGTACCGCCGCGAAGCGGGTCCGCGTGTCGTGCGGGAACCGCGACGTGACGATCACCTCGGCTCCGTCGCGCAGCAGCTTGAGCACCAGCTCGAAACCGATCTTGACGCGACCGCCGGTGACCAGCGCACGGCGCCCGGCCAGGTCGGCGCGGGCCCGGCGGCGCACCCGGTTCTCGTGGGCGCAGCGCGGGCACAGCTGGTGGTAGAAGGCGTCGATCACGCTGTAGATGCGCTTGCAGACGTAGCAGCGCTGCCCGGGGACGGTGCCCACGGGTCCGGGGTCGGCCGCCGAATCGTCGAGCGGCTCGTCGTCGACGCGGTCGTCGGCGCCGGTCGCGGTACGCGCGAACACCTCGGCGCGCTCGGCGGCACGCGTGCGCTTCCGCTCGGCGCGGCGCCGTTTGCGGCCCGAGTTCACGAAGGCCGTGACCGCCAGCTCGATGCGGCGGCGCACCGGGTCGTCGGGGGCCAGGTCCTCCAGCGCGGCCAGTTGTGCCAGGCACGCGTCCAGCGCGGTGCCCGGACCCGGGTTGTGGGCCGTCGGGTTGCGCGCGGCCCCGTCGGTCGTTGCCCCCGGGGCGGTCGTCGTGGTCGGGGTATGGATGGACGGCACCACAGGGGGTGCCGGAGTCGTCTCGGTCAACGCGGCGCTCCCCTTGGGGTAGTGGACGGTCGGAGCGGCCGGTACCTACGGCTCTGCGGGATCGGGGCGCCGTGCCCCGGCCGGTGCTGCGTGCGTCATGGCGGTCGCCTTCTGTCGGTCGTGCGGCCAGGTCTGTTGTGCTCGTGTGTTCGTGTGCTCGTGCCCGGAGGCGACCGTACGGCCGCCGGTGGGCCCGGCCGGGATCGAACCGGCGTCCTCCCGTTCTTGAGACGGGCGCGACGACCACTGCGCTACGGACCCGCGCGTGCCGTCAAGGTACCGGCGCAAAGCCGCTCCGGGCACCGGGATTTCCCCCGGCCGCAGCGGCCCCGCCAGGCACAACGGCAGCGCACTCGCGCCCGCAGTGGGCCCGGCCGGACTCGAACCGGCGTCCTCCTGATGAGAAGTCAGGCGCGTCGGCCGCTGCGCTACGGGCCCACTGCGTGGGGGAGCCTACCGGGGCGGGTACGGTCGGCGCGGCGCGGTGTGTTCCGCAGGCGCCGGGGCATCGACCGCCCGGCCCGGGGCCGCGCCGACGCAACGTACGCCGAACCACCGGGAGCCCGTCGATGACCACCGCCGAGAACTGGACCACCGCGGCGGACCTCGCCGCCGCACGCGAGCGCTTCGAGGCGGCCATTCCCGGGTGGCGGACACCCGCCGCGTTCGGCATGGGCACGGTGGCTTCCGGGACCGACGCGGAAGCGGACGGCGCGGCCGCGGAGTTCCCGGTGGCCAACGCCGGGGGAGCCGCACTCTCGGCGGTGGTACTGGCGACGGCGTGCGGCCACCGGACGGGCACCGCGTCGTACGACCTGACCGTCGACCAGGTGGGGCGAGCGGTGGAGCTGCTGGCCCCGGCCGAGGGGTACACCGCGGTTCCGCACCCCAACATGGCCGCGTGGCGCGCCGTCCTCGCGCGGCTGCGCGCGGGCGACCGAGGGGTCCGGGCCGTGGCCGTGTTCGTCGCGGACCTCGCCGACCCGGTGGCCGATGCGCACGACGCGGCGTTGCGCGCGGGGATCTCCGCCGACGGGCCGTGACCGCGACCACGATCGGTCGATAGGGTGCGGTTTCCGTGCAGGTTCCGGTCGGCGCCTCGAACATTTCGAGGCGATTTCCGGCCATGAACCGACAAGCGGTTCACATGTGACGCGACATCAACGGCTCAAGCGACAAAAGCCATATCAGCGACAACAGGGGTTCGTTCATGGCCAGGCGGGGAACGCCGCGGTTCAGTTGTCTGTCGATGGTCGTCGTCACGGTGCTGGTGGTCGGCCTGGTCGTCGCGGGCGTGGTGGTCACCCTCAGGGTCGAGGCGCGCCGCGACCTCAAGCGCACCGAACGCCTCGCCCTCGAACACGCCCGGCACTGGGCCGGGATCGTGGCCGGGTCCATGGACGCCGGCGCGTCGCCGCTGGGCGACTCGCTGCGCCTGGACTTCTGGGAGGTCAAGGTGCGCGTGGTGACGCTGGACCGCGCGGCCGAAGGCATCAAGGGCATCGTGAAGGCCGAGGAAGAGCGCACGACGACCTTCGGCAAGTCGACGATCTACCGCTGCTTCACGTACGACATACCGGTGCAGGCCAGACCGACCGGACGCTTCGACGTCCTGCCGGTGGCCTGCCCTCCGGAACTGCCCGTCGTCGGCGGAACCTGACCGCTCGTCTCAGGGCAGGAACCTGACCGCTCGTCTCAGAGCAACTGCCCGTACCCGCGCATCGGGTACGGGGACCGCGCCTCGCGGGCCGCGGCGTCGATCTCGTCGAAGAACGTCTGGTTCGGCAGCGCACCCACCAGCTTCTTCCCGTTGACGAAGAACGTCGGGGTCATCTCCGCCCCCGCAGCGACGCCCTCGGCCACGGTGTCGTCCACCGCCTGCCGAGCCGCGGGGCTTGCCATGTCGGCCGCGAAGCGGTCCAGATCCGGTACGCCCGCCGCCCGTGCGTACCCGAGCGGGGTGCTCTCCGCCGCCGGGGTGTAGGCGCCCGCCTGGTAGGCGGAGTTGTGGAACTCCCAGAAGCGCCCCTGCTGTGCCGCCGCCCAGGCCGCCCGGGCCAACTCGTCGGACCCCTCGCCCCGGATCGGGAAGTTGCGGAACTCGATGCGCAGCACGCCCGCGTCGACGTACCGGCTGACGATCTCCGGCCCGGTGTCGCGGGCGAAGCGGGTGCAGTAGCCGCACAGGAAGTCGGCGTACTCGACCATCACCACCGGCGCGTCCGCGCGCCCGACGGCCATCGGGTCGTTCGTGGCCACGGGCGAGGCCGGGCGTACGAACGGCGTCGAGTACGCCGCCGCCGGCACCGCGTCGCGGCGCGGGTGGCTCTCGATCGGCGCGGTGGGCGTCTCGCCCGGGGACGTGCCGCCCGTCGGCGCCGATCCGGCCTGCGCGAACTGCGCCAAAATGCCCATCACCACAGCCAGCAGGCCCACGGCCGCCACGGCCACGACCCGGCGGCGGTACGCCCGCGAGGTCGGACCCTCCTCGGCTCCCAGAATGATCCGCATCGATGTGCCGCCTTCCGTAGGGGTCGTCGCACAGCGCGCAGCACAACGACGGCGGACCCCGAAGAGTCACGCAGGCGCCACGCAGATTGCGCCGCCCGGGGCCGAGGCGCCCTACAGGTCGCGCCTGCGGACCACCGGCATCGCGATCAGCACGGCCATCGCGGGCCACGTGGCGAGCACGATCCACGACTCCGCGACGGTCATCGGGTACTCGGCCAGCCGGGCCATCGAGTCCGGCCCCACCAGCCGGTCCCACGCGCTGGTCGGCGCCGCGTGCTTGAGCGCCGCCGTCCAGGGCCGCCGGTCGTCCAGGAAGGACGGCAGCACGATCAGCAGCAGGATCGTCGCCACCACCGTCGTCGCGGCATGCCGGACGACCACTCCCAGGCACATGCCGACCAGCGCCGACACCGGGGCGAGCAGCGCGGACGCGGCCAGCGCGCGCAACGTCGCGGGGTCCGTGACCGGCACGCCCGCGCCTCGGCTCCCCAGGATCGCGCGCGTCACGCCGAGCGACGCCGCGGCCACCACCGCGCCGAACACCGTCATCAGCGCGGCCAGCACGGCCGCCTTCGCGGCGATCACGGACTGCCGTGCGGGGACCGCGGCATAGACGGTACGCACCATCCCCGTGGCGTACTCGCTCACGACCGCAAGCGCGCCGACGGTCCCGCACGCCAGCACGAGCAGCATGGCCGCGTTGGTGCTGAAGGCGTCCCGCAGCGCGGTGACCTCGACCACGAACCGGCGCGCCTCCGCGTCGTAGTGCGGCCAGTTCGCGTAGTCGGCGTAAGCGGCGTTCGCGTTGAGCGCGAGCACCGTGGCCGCGGTGACCAGCAGCACCCAGGGCGTCGAGCGCAGCGACCACAACTTGATCCACTCGGCCGCCGCCAGGTCGCGGAAGCGGGCGCGGGGCTCCGGCCGCGGAGCGGAGCGGTACGTCGTACGGGACTTCGGACCGGGCGCCGGGCCGGGCTCCCGTCCGTCGCCCGAGCGGGCGGCCGAACAGGTTTCCGGGCGGGCGTCCGAACGGGCCCCCGCACCAGCCTCCGAACGAGCCTCTGAGCGGGGCACTTTGCGCAGCGCGGGCCCGGCGCCCTCGGATGCCGCCGGGCGGGAGGCCGTCCCCGTCATCGCTCACCGCCTGCGGTGAACTGGACGCGGTCACCGGTCATTTCCACGAACGCCTCCTCAAGTGACGACGCGCGCGCCGCCAGTTCCTCCAGGACGACCCCGCCCGCAGCCGCGACGCGGCCGACCTGGGCGGCGGTCAGTCCCGTCACGGCCATCCGCCCCGCGGCCTCGGACCGCACCGTCGCGCCCTCGGCGGACAGCAGCACGGCCAGCGCGTCGGGGTCCGGCGTACGCACCACCACGCTCGGCCGCCGTCCCCGCGCCGCGAACTCCGCGACGCCCTCTGCCGCGATCAGCGCCCCGCGCCCGATCACGACCAGCCGATCGGCGGTGTTCTCCATCTCGCTCATCAGATGGCTGGAGACGAACACGGTCCGCCCCTCGGCGGCCAGGCGCCGGAACAGTCCGCGCACCCACAGCACACCCTCGGGATCCAGGCCGTTGACCGGCTCGTCGAACAGCAGCACGGGCGGATCACCCAGCAGCGCCGCCGCGATGCCGAGGCGCTGCCGCATGCCCAGCGAGAACCCGGCGATCCGCCGGTCCGCCGCCGCGGACAGCCCGACCTCCTCCAACACCTCGTCCGCGCGGCGGCGCGGGATCGCGTTGCTCCGCGCGAGCACCCGCAGGTGCGCCGAGGCCGTGCGTCCGCCGTGCACGTCGTGGGCGTCGAGGAGGGCGCCGACGTGCCGCAGCCCGCGCGGGCGGTCGCGGAACGGGCGGCCGTCGACCAGCGCGGTGCCGCCGGTCGGCGCGTTCAGGCCGAGGATGAGCCGCAGCGTCGTGCTCTTGCCCGCGCCGTTGGGTCCCAGGAAGCCGGTGACCTGGCCGGGACGGACCGTGAAGGTCAGCCGGTCGACGGCAGTGGTGCCGTCGAATCGCTTCGTCAACTCGTGGACTTCGATCATGCCGTCCACGGTGCCGCCACAGCGTGCACGCGGGCATCGGGCCGTGGGCCACAGTAGTCGGCCCGGGAGGTGGCCTCCGGGCGTACGCCCCCAGGCCAATGCCACTGAACAGGGCAAACGTCTACGATCTGGCTGTGCCGACCGAACCGGAGACCCCGTCCGCCCGCCGCCTGCCGCCGCCCGGCGTGTGGACGGCGCCGCTGCTGTGCGCGCTGGTCGGCGCGGCCGTGATCGTGCCCACGACTCCGGACGGCGCGCTCGACGGCGACCTGGTCCTCGGCTTCGCGGGGCCGGGGCCGGCTCTCGTGCTACTCGTCACGGCCGTCGGTTTGGCGCCCCTGACCCTGCTGCGCCGCCGCCCGCTGCCGGTGCTCGCCGCGCTGCTGGTCGCCCTGATGGCGATACCTGCCGTCATCGGTGAACGCGGCGTCGCCGTCCCGCAGGTCCTCGCGGTGCAGGCCGCGGTCGCCCACATCGCCGCGACGCGCGTGCGGCGGACCTCGGTCGCGGCGGCGCTCGGCACCGCGGCGGTGCTGGGCGCGTACGCCGCCGCCTGGCCGCCCGCGGGCGACCCCGGCGTGGTCCTCGTCGCCGAAATCCTGCTGGCCGCCACCGCCGTCGCGTGGGCCGCGGGCGACGCGTTGCGCCGCCGCCGCGCCGCGGACGACGAGCGCCGCGTCCGCGACACCCTTCAGGCCGTCACCGCCGAACGCCTGCGCATCGCCCGGGAGTTGCACGACATGGTCGCGCACAGCATCGGCATCATCGCCATCCAGGCCGGCGTCGGCCACCGGGTGCTGGACACGCAGCCCGAGGAGGCGCGCAACGCGCTGAAGGCGATCGAGGCGACCAGCCGGGAGGCGCTCGCCGGAATGCGGCGTACGGTCACCGCACTTCGCGCCGCCGAAGCCGAACCGGGGTGCGACCAAGGCAGCGCGGGCCGCAGCAGGTCCGAGGACCCGGTACGCGCCCCGGCGCCCGGACTCGCCGACCTCGACCGGCTCGCCGCCACCAGCGCCGACGCGGGCGTACGCGTCGAGATCTCGTGCGGCGGAGTGCCCCGGCAACTCCCGCCGGACATCGACCTGTCCGCGTACCGCATCGTCCAGGAGGCGGTCACCAACGTGATCCGGCACGCGGGGACGGATGTGTGCCGCGTCGCGGTCGACCGGGGCGACGGCGAACTGCGGCTGGAGATCACGGACGACGGGCGCGGCGGACCGCCGTCCGGGCGGGGCTTCGGCCTGACCGGGATGCGCGAGCGCGCGGCACTGCTGCACGGCGAACTGACCGCCGGACCACGGCCCGAGGGCGGGTTCCGGGTGACCGCCCGCCTGCCCCTTCCCGCGGAGAACCGATGACGATCCGTGTCGTGCTCGCCGACGACCAACCGCTCATCCGCACCGGGCTGCGAGTGCTGATCGCCGACACCCCGGACCTCGTGGTGGTCGGCGAGGCCGGAACCGGCGCGGAAGCCGTCGAGCAGGTCCACCGACTGCGGCCCGACGTCGTGGTGATGGACATCCGCATGCCCGGCACCGACGGCATCGAGGCGACCCGCCGCATCGGCGAACTGCCGGTCGACACCAGGGTCCTCGTGCTGACGACCTTCGACGACGACGATTCGGTGTACGGTGCGCTGCGCGCGGGCGCGAGCGGCTTCCTGGTCAAGGACATGGCACTCGACGACATCCTCGGGGCGATCCGCGTGGTGGCCTCGGGCGACGCGCTGATCGCGCCGAGCGTGACGCGGCGCCTGATCGGCGAGTTCGCCGCGCGCCCGGCGGCCACCGCGAAGTCCGGTGGTCAGGGCGGGGGCTCCGGGGTGCCGGGCGGCGTCACCGAGCGCGAGCGTGAGGTGCTGGTCCTCGTCGGGCGCGGGCTGTCGAACACCGAGATCGCCGCGGAACTGCACATCAGCGTCGCGACCGCCAAGGCACACGTGGCGCGGTTGTTCACCAAGCTGGCCGCCCGCGACCGCGTGCACCTGGTCATCATGGCGTACGAATTCGGCCTGGTGGCACCGTAGTTGCGCCGCCGGTTCGGGCCGACCGGGTGTGGTCGGCGCAATCGTTCAGAGCGGCCGGTGGACGGCGTCGTGCCAGACCCGGACGCGCTCCGGGTCCACCGGGCCGGACCAACCGCCGTCCCGTGCCCCGGTGCCAATGTGGAAGGCATCCGCGCCCGCGGCCCGCAACTGCGGTACGTGGTCGAGACGCAGACCGCCGCCCACGAGGACGCGCGGTGCTGCGGCGAGTCCGCCCGAGCGGTCATGTCCGTCCGGGTCGCCGTGTTCGCCCGAGCGGTCGCGTTCCGGCCCGGTCGCGTCCAGCTGCGACGCGAGGATAGCCGCCCCGGCTCCGACCCCTTCGCGGGCGCCCGAGGTCAGGACCGTGTCGACACCCGGCAGCCCGCCAATCAGCCGCCACGCCTCGGCGCGGTCGCGCGCGTGGTCGACGGCCCGGTGGAACGTCCAAGCACCATCGGGCAGTCCGCCGAACACCGCGTGACAGGCCTCGACATCGACGGCACCGTCCTCGGTCAGCCAGCCGCCCACGAACTCCCGGGCGCCCGCCGCCCACAACTCGGCGGCGTCGGCGCGGAGGGCGTCCGGCGACGCACCGCGCGCGAAACCGGCCGTGCGGCGGACCATGACGCGTACCGGGACCTCGACCGCGTTCCGGACCGCCCGGAACACAGCGGGATCCGGAGTGAGCCCGTCGGCGGCCATGTCGGTGACCAGTTCGACCCGGTCCGCGCCGCCCGCGACGGCGGCCAAGGCGTCGGCGGGGGAGAGGACCACGACTTCGAGGAGCGGTTCGCGCATTCCAAGATCCTGTCACGCGGCGCGTGAGCCGCCCGCCGGGGTGCCGCGGCGCGCGTCAGTAGGTCGCGAGGTGCTCCAGCAGCGATTCGTTCAACTCGGCCACGGCGTTCTCCGGCACCCAGTGGTCCGCGTCCGGCAGCTCCACGAACTGGTACGGCGCGCTCACGTACGTCGCCGTCATCTCCGCGGCGATGCGCCCCATCGCCGGGTCCTTCGCCCCCCAGACGTACAGCGCGGGCACCTCGATGCTTCCCGCGTCGTGCAGCGACTTGGGCTCGATGGCGCGGTACCAGTTCAACGCGGCCGTGAGCGCGCCAGGCTGCCGCAGAACATCCAGATACTCCGCGATCGCGGTCTCCGAGAGCCCCTTGAAGGCGGCCCGCAGGTACTTCGCGTCGTCCGCGAGCAGCAATTCCTCGGCCTCGCCCCGGGTGCGGAACAGCTTCATGTACGAGGAGCGCTCGCGCTGGTCCGACCCGGTCTGCCGGCTCGCCGCCCACATGGCGTCCGGGTGCGGCGTCGACACGACGGACACCGTGCGCACCCGTGCCGGGTGCAGCCCCGCCACCTGCCACGCGATCGCCCCGCCCCAGTCGTGGCCCACGAGGTCGAAGGCCGCTCCGCCGGCGGCCGGCCCGACCGCGCCGAGCACGTCCGCGACCGCCAGGACGTCTCCGACCAGCGCGTCCCGGTCGTACGCCGACTCCTCGGCCGGCCGGGCACCCGGCGAGTAGCCGCGCTGGTCGAACGCGACGGCCCGATAGCCCGCATCGCCCAGGGCGTCCAACTGGCCGAGCCACTCCGCCGAGGTCTCGGGGAACCCGTGCAGGAGCAGGACCAGCCGCCCGTCCCCAGGGCCCGCGGCCCGCGCGCGGAAAGTGAACCCGCCCGCTTCGACATCAATGGTCTCGATCACGGCCATGGCGCCTCCCTGGTGCTGTGCGCGATCCCGGGACGCCGGGCGGCGCCCTGTCCGGCTCGGCAACCTGCCGGCTGCCCAGTCGGCAAGATAGGCGCCCGACGTTAACAGGAGGTAGCACCAGCGCACCGGGGCCGCACCCGCCGCGCAGGGCGCACACGACCGTGGGTGGCACGAGACCCGGATGGGAGTCAGGCGAAGTTCCACTCGCTCGGCAGGTCCGCGTCGCACAGGGCGCAGGTGAAGTAGCCGTCGCGCACTACGTTGCGTTCACCGCAGCGCGGGCAACGACGGAAGACGACCGAGCGGGTGAACGCGTCCGGGCGCCCGACGCCGATGGTGTCCAGGGCCGCGGCCAGGACCGTCCAGCAGTCCGGGTCCGGGCAGTACCCGGTCGACAGGTTGTCGGCCTCGTCGACCATCCAGCCGTCCGCTGCGCGCACGAACGCGATCTCCCCTGCCGCGCCCACCGGTTCGCCGCCCGCACAGGCCACATGCTCGCTGCGCCGTGGAGCGAGCCGCAGTACGCCGTCGGCGCCGACCGTGTAGGTGAACGGCTCGTCGTGCTCGGCGGGCGGGCGTGCGCCCAGCCATGCGGACAGATCGGCGCGCGTCCGGGCGGGTGTTCCCAGGGGCTGGGTGCGGGCGGCTTCGGCCAGGGTTGGCGGGCCGACGTACGGGAACAGCCTTATGCCGTCGGTCAGTCCGCGTCCAGGCGGTCTCGGTGCCATATGCCGATCATGCCCGGTTCCGCGGCGGGGTGGCCGAGGAGCTCCCAGAAGCGGTCGGCCATGCGCGCCGGATCGACGGCGGACCCGTCGGCGTCGCCGCGCGGTCGCGCCCCCGGAACGCCGTCGGACCATGACAGCGACACCCGAGCCCGGTGCGTGAACTCCTCGTGTACCCCGGCCAATGCGGCTCCGATCCGACTCCTCCGCATCCCCAAAAGCCGGGTCATCGCGGCCAGTTGCGACTTCGGACGGCCCTGAAGGGTCTCGTGGAGCAGATTCTCGACCTGCCCGGACGCGCCCGCGACACCCACCAAATCGCGCAGCGAAAGCCCGAGTTCGCGAACCAGGGCAGCCGAGGCGCGCTCATCGCCGCGCCAGGCGCTGTCGCGTTCCATGGCGACGTAGCGCGACTCGGGTACGCCGATGCGCGCACACAACTCCGCGACCGACAGACGCCGTCCGATCCGGTGCTCGCGCAGCGCCCCGGCCGATCCCATGAGGTCGACGGGAGCACACCAGAGGATTTCCGCGAGCGCGAGCAGTTCCGATTCGTCGGGCACCGCGTGCCCCGACTCCCAGGCAGCCACCGTGGCGGCTGTCGTGTGCACCCGGAACGCCGCGAGTCCGTAAGCGACTTGATCATGCGTCATGTGCAGTCCGACACGGGCGCGGCGCGCCGCGACGGGGGAGAAGGGCGGGCGTTGTTCTCCGGGGAGCTCCACGGGGTCAGGCTAGGTGCGCCCCCGCCGCGGCCGGACCTGGACGATCACACCGCAGTGGACGCTGCGAGACGCAATCGGATTGGGGCAACCTCCAACCGCATCAACCGGGCGCAACCGGGCAGCGGAATTACATGCTTCCCGTTGTCTTGGTCCTCATCCTGGCCCTCCTGCTCTTCGGTGCGGGGTTCCTCATCGAGGCACTGTGGTGGGTCGCAGTCATTGTCATCGTCGTCTGGTTGCTGGCCTTCGTCTTCGGCGGCCAGCGCATCGGAGTACGGGCGGGCGCCCGCGGTGGCGGCGGTCGGCGCGGCGGGTACCGCAGGCGCCGTACCACGCGCACGCGTACGCGCCGCCGTCGCTGGTAGGCCGCGGCCGACCCCGGACGTGACGGGACCCGGACGTGAAGGGACCCCGGAGCGAACGGGGGGACGCTCCGGGGTCTCGCCAGGTACAACGACCTTGCGCGCCGCGGGTTACGCACGATTCCGGAAGTCGTCCGGTATAACTCCCGGAAGCCGTTCAGCAAGTCTTTGCGAGGTCTTCGCGCGGTCTCGGCGAGGAGCTCGGGCGCGTCCCGAGCCCAGGCCGGCGACCGGTCAGTGCCCCTCGTCCTCGTCCAACAGCCGTTCCAGCACTGCCTGGAACTCCGCGCCGACGACGATCGACAGCTGCCCGTCATCGTCGCGCTCGCTCAGCTGGGTGAGTCGGCCCCGACGCCACCAGTACACGTACGGGCTGACCGGGCCCGGCGCCTCCTCGTGCCGGTACGCGGCGAACGCCGCCAGCGCGTTGAGCGACGGGATCACGTCCACACCGACGACCGGGTGGAACGCCAGCATGTGCCGGAACGGCATGGCCACCAGCGCGCCGTCCGGGCCGATGCCCTCGCCCGAGACACGCTCGGCGAGGTCGTCGAGCACCAGCACGCGGCTCGCGGTGAAGAACGAGTCGCCCAGCACCACCCGGAACGTCGCGCCGTCGTCCTGCTTGACCACGTCGTGGTCCTCCACCGGCAGCGCGCGCAGGTTGTTCATCGCGCGCAGCCGCAGCTCGGCGATGTCGCCGAGCTGCGCGAGCGCGTCGCCCGGCAGCGTCTGCACGCTCTCCGGCAGGTCGAGGGCCAGCACTTCGCGCAGACCGGGGGCCGGGACCGGGGCGTACCCGAAGGCGGGGTCGTCGGGGAGGTTGTCGTCCGAGGTGACACGCGGGTAGAGCCGCGCCCACAGCTCGTCGGTGGGCAGCGTCTCGACGGCCGAAGGGGCGTCCATCGCGCGCACGAGCTTGTCGACGTGGTCGCGGATGAGCGACGCCCAGGCGCGCTGGCCGCGTTCGTTGTTGTGGCAGCCGGCCGCGAGGTTATACAGGTTGTAGTGCCGGTTCGCGCTGTCCGTCATGTGGTCCGCGAACACCGTGACCTCGAGGCCGCGTTCGGCGAACGCCTCGCGGGTGAGGCCGCGCAGCTGACGGCCCTCCTCCTCGGACAGGAACTCGAAGACGGGATCGCGCGGCGCCTCGCGCGGGTCGCGCTTGGGTCCCCGACGGAACAACCCCACGCCTGCCTCCTCGGCGGTGATCCGGACATCCCCCGCGATCACCGGGGCCGCACCGCGGGCACGGCCCCGGCGACCGCAGTGATCACGGTTCCGATGTTATCGGGGCGGCCCTGCGGGCGGGGCCGCCCGGCGCGGGGACGCCGGGCGGCCGACACGATCGAGGCTCGATCCCTCGGGGCGCGACGCGATCGGTACCACCGGTGCGGACTATGCCGAGTCCCGGCGCACCACGAGCGGCTCGTGCTCGGGGATCACCGGCAGATCGTCCTCGTGCGTCCGGTCGATCAGGTCCATCAGCACCCGGACGTGCATCTCGGCGAAGCTCGTCGTGTGCAGCGCCACCGTGCTCAGGCGCGGCGTGACCAGTTCGCACAGGGGAGTGTCGTCGACGCCCATGACGGCCATGTCGTCCGGCACCGCGAGGCCGGCCTCGCGCAGCGCCCGCAGCATCAGCGCCGCGAACTCGTCGTTGTACGCGAAGACCGCGGTCGGCCGGTCCGGGTCAGCCGCCCACCCGTGCGCCAGGGTGAGTGCCGCGCCGTGGTCGAACGGCATGTCCACGCGCGTGAGTTCGAGCGCCTCCTCGTCCGCGGCCTCGAGCACGCCGGCGAAGCGCAGCTCGCCGGGCTCGCGCAGCTCGCCGGTCGGCACGATCGCCGCGACGCGGCGGTGGCCGCGCTCGGCGAGGTACCGGGTGGCGACGATGCCGATGCGCTTCTGCTCGAAGACGACGGTCGGCGCGTACGGCACCGACTCCTCGCCGACCAGGACCACCGTCTGCACGCCGTGCTGCCGCAGCATGGCGACCGATTCGGGGGTGCACCGCCACGTGTCGGCGAGGACCGCGCGGGGGCGGAGCTCGGCCCAGGCCCGCGCGGCGTCGAGGCCGGTGAGCTTGCGGTCGCCGTGCAGGATCAGGACCAGGCCGCGTTCGGCCAGGGCGTCGCGGGCGCGTTCGAGGAGGGTGTCGATCGCGTGTCCGAGGGGCCACCGGGGCATTGCGTACACGACGAGATTGCTCGTGCCGGCGCGTAGCGCGCGGGCGCCCGCGTTGGGCGAGTAGCCCAGTTTGCGGACGGCGGCGAGAACTTTCTGCCGGGTCGCATCGCTGATGCCGGAGCCCGGGACGTCGTTGAGTACGAAGGACACCGTGGTTCTGGACACGCCTGCGGCCCTTGCGACATCCGCGCTGGTGGGCGCCTTGCCGGGGCGAGGGACTTTAGGCATGGGTACCGGGTCCTCACATGAGGGTTCGAGGGTTGGTTAAAGGAGGTTGCCATGCCGCCCCGCGGTTTGGTTCCCAGGGGTCGATGCGACGTACGTCACGTTCTGTTTACCGGAACTTCATCGCGTGCCATGATCCGTGCACCGCTGCTGACACGTGTCAGTAACACGAGTCAGTTAAACGAGTCAGCAGCGTCAAAAGATCGGTCCGATCCCGTCCCCGTGCGACCGTGACAAGGGACCGGGCCGTGACTACCCCTCCTCCGATCGACTCGGTGATTCACATGACGCAGAGCAACGTTGCGGCCCGCGAGGCCGCACCTGCGACGGTTCCGGCCCAGTTGGGGCCGGTCGACGCCGACGGCAAGCCGCGCTTCAGGCTCGGCCCGCTGTATCTCACGCTCCCGCTGGCCAACATCGCCCTGTACCTGGTGTGGATGGGAGTCGGCTCGTTCCTGATCCCCATCCAGGTCACCGAGATCAAGGGCCACCCGGACCCCGAGGCCCTCAAGAACGCGGTCGCCGTCGGCGCCGCGCTCGCCGCGATCGGCAACCCGATCTTCGGGCAGATCTCCGACCGTACGCGCTCCCGCTGGGGACGCCGCGCCCCGTGGATGCTGGTCTGCACCCTGCTCGGTGCGGGTGCCCTGTGCTGGCAGGCCAACGCCACCAGCATCGGCATGCTGGCCATCACCTGGGGCTGCGTGCAGTTCATCCTCAACGGCTTCCAGGCCGCGCTGACCGCCGCGATGCCCGACCGGGTGCCGCCGACCAAGTACGGCATCATGTCCGGACTCGTCGGCCTGGGCATTCCGCTCGGCACCATCGTCGCCGCGTACACGATCGGCGGCATCGACCTCTCGAAGCTCGGCTACGACGGCATCGTCGGCGGCTTCGACGGCAAGTTCGCGGGCGAGAAGGGCTACTACCTGATCGCCGCCTTCCTGGTCGCGGCCGTGGTGATCTTCCTGCTGGTCACCCCGGACCGGTCCAACAAGGGCATGGCGGTCGACAGGTTCGACCTCAAGAAGTTCATCTCGAACTTCGGCGTCAACCCCAGGAAGCACCCCGACTTCGCGTGGGCCTTCATCTCCCGCTTCGGCGTCGTGGCCGGCTACTTCACGGTGCTGACCTACAACATGTACATCCTGATGGAGTACGTGGAGGTCAAGCCGCAGGACGTCAACTCGACCATGGGCTTCCTCTTGGTCGTCAACGCCCTGTCGACCGTGGTCGCCGCGCTGTTCATCGGCAAGCTGGTGGACCGCTTCGGCCGCATCAAGCCCTTCGTGCTGGGCTCCGGCGTCCTGGCCGCGCTGTCGCTGTTCATCCCGATGGTCTCCGGCACCGTCAACGGCATGGCGGTGTTCAACATCGTCAACGGCCTCGCGTTCGGCATGTACATGGCCGTCGACATGGCGCTCATCACCCGGGTCCTGCCGCGCGGGGAGGACGCGGGCAAGGACATGGGCCTGATCAACATCGCCAACGCGGCCCCGCAGGTCGCCGCTCCGTTCATCGCCTCGTGGATCGTCTCCACCTGGGACTACGAGGCGCTCTTCCCGATCTGCGCCTGCATAGCCCTGGTGGGTGCGCTGGCCGTGGTCCGGGTCAAGAGCGTCCAGTGACGCCAGGGGCGGCACACCAGTCGGCTCAGCAGTCGGTACAGCGGTAGTCACAGCAGCCCCGGTGGAAGCCACAGCGCGGAAGCCGCAGTGCTGCCAACGGCGTCGGCCGCGTCCCCTCTTCCGGGGGACGCGGCCGACGCCGTTCCGTCACGCGTGGTCCGCGTACTCGTGCGCGCGGTGCCCCTCCGGTTCGAGCTGGATGGTCGAGTGCCGTACGTCGAAGTCGTCGCCCACGATGGCCCCGACACGGTCGAGCACAGGCCCGATGCGGCCTTCCCGGATCACCGCGTCCGTCACCGTCAGATGCGCGGTCAGCACCGGCATGCCGCTGGTCACCGTCCACGCGTGCAGGTCGTGCACCTCGACGATGTCGGCCTCGGCGAGCAGCCGTTCGCGCAGTTTGCCGAGATCGAGATCACGTGGTGTCGCTTCCAACAGCACGTGCAGCGTCTCGCGGAGCAGGAGGTACGCGCGCGGCAGGATCATCGCGACGATCAGAAGCGACGCGATCGGGTCGGCGAGCACCCACCCGGTCGTGCTGATGATCACACCCGTGGCGACCGCCGCGACCGACCCCATCGTGTCGCCCAGCACCTCCAGGTACGCGCCCTTGAGGTTCAGACTGTGGTCCTTGCCACCGCGCAGCAGGAACAGGCCGACCAGGTTGGCCGCGAGGCCCAGCAGCGCGGCGGCCAGCAGCGGCCCCGTCTTCACGTCCGGCGGGTCGCCGATCCGGCGGACCGCCTGGTACGCGATGAACGCCCCGATCGCGCCCAGCAGCATGGCGTTCACCAGCGCCGCGAGGATCTCCACCCGGTAGAGGCCCCACGTGCGCCGCGGCGTCGGCTCGCGCTGCGCCACGGTCACCGCGACCAGGGCCAGTGCCACGCCACTGGTGTCGACGAACATGTGCAGGCTGTCCGAGAGGAGCGCGAGGCTGTTGGACAGCAGCGCGCCGACCAACTGCACCACGAGCACGACGGCGGTGACCGTGATGGTGACCGCCAGCCGCTTGCGGTAGGCGGCGCTGACGGTGCCGCCGGCCGCCGTCGGCCCGTGATCGTGCCCCATTACGCCCGCCTCCGCCGAGTCCCACGCGCCGCTGCCGGGAAGCCGCCCGCGGCGGCGCCGCCTCCGGACCATGATCGGCGCGGCGGCCCGGCCGACCGCGCAGACGCGCGGGCGCCCACCCGAACGCCATGGGGCAGGCCGGGGGGGGAGGCCGGGCACGCCGGCTCAGCGGCGGTGCGGTCCCTGCGGCGGATACGGCCCCTGCGGCGGGTACGGACCGTGGCCGCCCGGCCCGGGCGGCATGTGCGGCGGGTACGGTCCGGGCGGCGGCGCCCCGTGCGGTCCGGGCGGCCCGTGGTGCACGGGACCGTGTGGGCCTCCGGGCCCCGCCCAGGTGTTCTGCCGGTAGCCCTGCTGCCCCATGCCGAGCGGTCCGCCCTGGTGCTGGATCATGTTCGCCGGGGTTACCTCGTTCGACTGCACGAGGACCCAGCCCTCGCCGAGGAAGCTGAGCATCCAGCCCTCGCCGGTGTGGCCGCGCCGCCGCCAGATCCGGCTGGACACGGTCTGGGCCTCCAGGCGGGTGGTGAGGTTCGCCGACCACGCCACAACGGCGTCGGCGTCCACGAAGACCTCGTTGCGCGCGCCGACCTTCATGATCAGCGGATGCCCGGGCGTGGTCAGGGCGATCACACCCGTACCGCCGATCTGCAGGCCGTTGGCGCCGGGGCCCGAGATGCGTGCCTCGGCGTCCAGCGCGACGGGCGACCAGGTCAACCCCGGGTCCAGGGCCAGCACAGAGTCGTTGTCGACGATCAGCGCGTCGTTCGCCAGCGACACCACGTGGACGTGCTGGGCCTGGTTGGCCAGGTAGACGACGCCGGTGCCGAAGCAGCGCATCAGGGACATGAACTCGGCGCCGTACGCCGCGGCTCGCATCTCGCCCGGCGTGGGCATGTAGCCGTCGAAATCCACCGCACCGGTGAACGCGATCATCGCGCCCTTGCGGGCGAGAACCTCCGGGGCCGACTGGCGGTCGAGTCCCACCCGCAGGATCTGCGGGTTCTGCAGGCTGAACCGATCGGTCGACTGAAGGGCGACATTGTTGAACAGGGGACTCTGCACCCAGACATGATCCCTGGTCCGCACTCCTGCGGTGAACAAAGTGCACCCCAACTTCGGCGGCGTACGCCCTCCCGTATCGTGCAGGGCAGCTCGTTCTGTCACGCCGTTACAGAGGCAGTTCCGGCGTGCGGCCCGACCCGTCGCCTCACGCACCTCTCTCACCCGCCTTCTTGTCCGCCACCTTCACCCGCCACCCCTGGGGGAGCCTTGTCCGACACCACACCGCCCGCACACCGCCCCGTACCCGACCTCGGTCGCGTGGGACTGTGGACCTCCGCCTTCGACTTCCTCCCGGTCGCACAACTCCGCGACACGGCCGCCGAACTCGACGCACTCGGCTACGGAGCCCTGTGGTGGGGCGAGACCGTCGGGCGCGAGACGTTCACCCAGGCGCTCCTGCTCCTGGAGTCCAGCCCGCGCATCCCGGTGGCCACCGGCATCGCCAACCTCTGGGCCCGGGACGCGGTCGCCACCAACGGCGCCGCGCGCACCCTGCTGGACGCACACCCGGGCCGCTTCCTCCTCGGCCTGGGGGTCAGCCACGGCCCGCTGGTCGAAGGACTGCGGCCGGGCGGCAACGTCTACGACAAGCCGCTCACGCTGATGCGGAACTACCTCGACGGGCTCGACGCGTCGCTCTACTTCGCGGCCGGCGGCGAACTGCCCCGTCCGCCACGCGTACTCGCCGCGCTCGGGCCGCGCATGTTGGAACTGTCGCGCGACCGGGCCGAAGGCGCGCACACGTATCTCGTGACCCCGGAGCACACGGCGCTCGCGCGCGAAACCCTCGGCGCCGACCGGTACCTCGCGGTCGAGCAGGCGGTCGTGTTCACGACCGACCGCGAGACCGCGCTGCGGCGTGCCCGCGAGCACATGAAGCCGTACCTGGGCCTGCCGAACTACCGCAACAACTGGCTGCGCCTCGGGTTCGCCGAGGACGACTTCGCGGACGGCGGCAGTGAACGCCTGGTCGACGCGCTCGTGGCGTGGGGCGACGAGGCCGCGCTCCGGGCACGGGTCGACAGCCAGCACGCGGCGGGTGCGGACCACGTCTGCGTCCAGGTGCTCGGCGAGTCCATGGTGGATCTCACGATGGACGACTGGCGGGATCTCGCCCCGGTCTTGCTGGAGGCGTGACGCGGCGCTGCGGGCGGCGGGTGCGGACGGGGGGTGCCGCGGCGGTACGGGTGGCGCCGCTTCGCCCGCCCCGTTCTGCCGGAGCAGGTGACCGCGTCCACCGCACATCCCGTACCGTCTCGCTCGGGGGAATTCGACGGCGGCGGCGACGTGGGGGAGCGGGAATCTGTCCGGCACGACTGAAAGTCCGGCGCGGCCGGCGGACGGCGGGGACGCCGAGGGCGGGGTGACGGCGCGCCCGACGCGTATCCGCCCCACGCCTGCCCGCTCGCCGCGTATTCGCACACGGGTGTTGGGCTCCACTCGACCGTCCACCTCCGACCTGCCGCGGACGCGCGCCGTCCGACTCCCCTGGAGCGCCCGGGGATTCGACCGCGGTACGCGCCGGGCGGTCGACGCGCCTGGGGTCGCTCGCGACGCGGCGGCACCGCTCGGCGCCGCACTGCTGACCCTGGTCCTCTGCCTGTGGCGTTTCGACAGCCCGGTCCTGTGGCGGGACGAGCTGGCCACCTGGACCGCCGCGCAGCGCTCCGTACCCGAACTGTTCGCCATGCTCGGCAACGTCGACGCGTCCGCCGGCGGCTTCTATCTGTTCATGCGCGGCTGGACCGCGGTCTTCGGGGACGGCACGCTCGCCATGCGGCTGCCCGCGATGCTCGCCATGGCCGGGACCGCCGCCTGCGTGGTCCTGCTCGGCCGGCGCGCCTTCGGTCGGCCGGCGGGCGCCGCCGCCGGCGTGGTCTTCGCGCTGCTGCCGTCGGTGCCGCGCTACGGACAGGAGGCCCGCGCCTACGGGTTCGTGTGCCTGACCTTCGCGGTGGCGACGCTGCTGCTCGCCCGGGCTGCGGAGCGGCCGACGATCCGGCGCTGGGCGGCCTACTCCACGGCGGTCGCGCTGCTCGGCGTCTGGCACCTCGTCGCCCTCGCGGGTCTAGCCGGGCACGTCGCGTGGCTCGCAGCCCGGCCTGGCAGTGCCCGAGGCGCCGAACGACCGAGCGTACGCCGGGCCTTCCTCGTGGCGGTCGCCGCCGGGACGGCGCCGCTCGCGCCGCTGGCGGCCGTCGCGGGAGGCCAACGCGTCCGACAGATCGAGTGGATAGCCCGCCCTGACCTCGACACCCTCCAGGTGCTGCTGCCGCGACTGGCCGCTTCGGGACCGGTCGCCGTCGCGCTGGCCGTGCTGGCGCTCGGGGCCTGCACCGGGCCGCACCGCCGGTCGGCGGCCGGGTATTTCGGCGTGGCGCTGGTGCCGGTCGCCGTGGTGTGGGCGGTTTCACGGGCGGGGGACACGTCGTACTTCCTGCCGCGCTACTTCCTCTTCACTCTCCCGGCGTGGGCGGTGCTCGCGGGCGCGGGCATCGCGGTCCTCGCGGACCGCCTGGCAGCCGCCGCCCGGGCAACTGGCAGCAGCGGAGACCGCCAAACCCCGGGCCCGGCCCCGGACCCGGCTCCGATTGCACGTCCGATCACCCCACCCACCGCAACCGTGGCGACGGCGGTGCTGCTCGCCCTCGTGGCCGCGATCGGGGTGTCCGACCAGCGGCAGTTGCGCGCACCGGGCGCCCACGAGCAGCGCGACTACCCCGAACGGTCGGCGGCTTCCTGGGTCGACTACCGGGGGATAGCCGACCTGCTGAGGGCACGCCAACGCCCCGGGGACGGCATCGTCTACGCAAGCGTCGACCAGCGCCTGTGGCACACCGACGCCGGGGTCGAGTACTACCTGCGCGGCGAACTCCGCCCGAACGACGTGCTGTTGGGCCGTTCGGGAGTGGACCGCGACGACTTGTGGACGTACGACTGCCTCGACTCGGAGGCCTGCCTGCGCGCCGCAGCCCCCGAGCGCATCTGGCTCGTCGTCATCGTGCTGCGTGGTGTGCCCGAGAACCCCTTCGCCGGTGTCGCGGGGAGCACGGCCCGGGCACTGCGGGGGAGCTACCACGTCGTCGAAAGCGTCGCCGTAGCCGGGGCGTACGTCAGCCTCATGGAACGCGGCGCGACCCCGCCCGCGCCCGAGGGCGCGGACCGCTGCGACAGCCCGCTCCTCGCCCGCAAGTGGGGCGCCGACGACCCGTGCGCGGCCACCGGGGGGTGACCGCGCGGGGCGCCGTCAACCTCCTTGGGCGAGAAGGGCGTTGACCGCCAAGTCGACGTCGTCTGTAGTCGTGTACAGGTGGAAGGACGCGCGGACGCGGCCGGCGCGTACCGCGGCCTTGACGCCCGCGGCGCGCAGTGCTTCGTCCGCTCCCGGTACGTCGACCGTGACGATTGCGCTGTCGCCTTCCGGGCGTCCCAGGGCGGTCAGGAACCGGTTCGCGAGGGCCACGTTGTGCGCGTGGATCTGCTCGATGCCGATGTCCCGCACGACTTCCAGGGCGGGAGCCGCGCCGACCCAGGCGAACCACGCGGGGGACGTGTCGAAGCGCCGTGCGTCGGTGGCGAGTCGCAACGGCGGTCCGTAGTAGGACGCGTGGACGTCCTCGCCGGCGTACCAGCCCGCCGCGACGGGCACGAAGCGGTCGCGTACGCCCGGCGCGTAGTAGGTGTAGCCGGTGCCGCGCGGGTTCATCAGCCACTTGTAGCCGCCGACCGCCATCACGTCGTAGCGTGTCGCGTCGACGGGCAGCCACCCCACCGCCTGGGTCGCGTCCACGACCACCAGGGCGCCGTGCGCGCGGGCCGCCGCCACGATCTCGGCGTCGGCCGCGAGCGTGCCGTCGGCGGACTGCACGAGGCTGTACGCCACGACGTCGGTACGCTCGTCGACCGCCTCGGCGAGCTTGGCGAACGGCACGCACACCACCTCGACACCGCGCGCCTCGTGCACCATCCACGGGAACACGTTGGACGTGAACTCGATGTCGGGCACTACGACCCGGGTCCCCGGGGTGAGCGAAGCGCCGACCGGGGCGAGCATGCCGGACACGGCCGCGCCGATCGAGATATCGGAGGCGTCGGCGCCGACCAGGTCCGCGAACAACGCGCGGGCGTGCTCCCCGACTTCGCCCCAGGGTTCCCAACTCGTCCGGCCCGCACGCCAGTCGCGCTGCGCCGCGAGCACCGCGTCGTAGGCGGGGGTGGGCGGCAGGCCGTAGCTTGCGGTGTTCAGCCAGCCCGGTTCGGGCTCCCAGAGGGCGCGGGCGCTTTCGAGGTCCATCGCCCGACCGTACGACGCGCGCCGCGCGGTCGAGTAGGGCCATTTGGCCGGAGGTGGCTCCCGGACCAGGCTGTGGCGAGCCACTTGCCCGGGAGCCACCTCCGCGGGGGCGGCGTGTGGCGCACAGGGGCGGCGCCACACGCCGCCTGCCGTCGCGTGCCCACAGGGGCGAGGCTCGCGTTACGGCGTGCGGTGCGGTCTGTTCGTCGTTCCCGGACCGAAGAGGCGCTGATCCAGGAGCGATCCAAGGCGAATGTACGCCTTCTGGTGCTTTGCGGGTCTTGCCGGGCTCGCCGGGGTTGTGCTCCCGGTGGTCCCGCGGATCCGGGTCGTGCCGACTTCAGTCCTGCGCGGCGTTGCCGGGGTCGCCGTCGGTACGTGCCTGCAGCCAGTCGGGCCACGGGACCGGAGGGTTGGGCAGTGGCGTGACATCCCGCTCGGCCAGGAGGCGTCGGAAGCCCTCGCGGTCGTCCGGGACGGCGCGCGGGTCGCCGGCCATGATCTCGTACAGCGTCGCGCCCTCGGGGCCGGCGATGAGCGGCCCGAAGGAAGCCCCCTGTTCGAGGGTGATGTGCGTGCCCGCCGGGCACGGGCGGTCGCCGATGAGGACTTCGCCCGCGATGACGAACACGTAGTGCTCGGACATGTGGCCGTGCCGTTCCACGATCACGCCCGCGTCGTACCGTGCGTAGATCACCATGCGCTCGGGCGTCCACTCGAGGAACTTCTCCCACACCGACACGCGGCGGCCGCTGTGGGACTGCGCCTTGACCTCGTGCCAGGGCGTCTCGCTGATGTGCGTGATGGTCAATTCCGGCTTGCCGTCAGGCATCGTGCACCCCTTGTGGACCTGTGAACACGGCTGAGGGCCCACGCTTCACCGTACCTCAGATGCATCTGCACGTGCATCCGCATCCGCATTTGGTGCGAGCTGAAACCTAGCCGTTGGAAAAATAGTTTGCAAGGTCCACTATCCGACCCGGGGCGAGAGCCGCGGGCAGCCGCCTGCCACGCGGCCGCGCCCCTACGATGGGCACCGCACGGCTCCGGACCCCCGCGCGGGCGGGAACGGCGTCCGGACACCCACGATGCCGGGGAGGCGCACATGCGCGTGTTCACGTCGTTCGACGAGTTCGCAGCCCTGAAGGGCGAGCACCTGGGGTACGGCGAATGGCACCTGGTCGACCAGGAACGCATCAACCGCTTCGCCGACGCGACCGGCGACCACCAGTGGATCCACGTCGACGCGGAACGCGCCAAGGACGGCCCTTTCGGCGCGACCATCGCGCACGGATACCTGACGCTGTCGATGATCCCGGCCCTCGGCAAGGACATCTTCCGCCTCGAAGGCCCCAAGATGCTCGTCAACTACGGCACGGAGAAGGTGCGCTTCCCCAGCCCGGTCACCGTCGGCTCGCGGGTCCGCGTCGGCGCCGAGCTGGTGGACGTACGCGAAGTCGCCCAGGGCAAGCAGGCCGTCGTCAAGTACACCGTCGAGATCGAGGGTCAGCCCAAGCCCGCGTGCGTGGCCGAAAGCATCGTCCTGATCGTCCTCTGACCCCGGCCTGACCCGCCCCGGCTCCCGAGCCGGACGCCTTCGAGCTGAGCCCGGCCTCGCCGCTCTCGTGGCAGCGGGGCGAGGCCGGCTGCGCCCCACTAGATAGACAGGCTGGTTACCAGCTAGCCTACTTAGCGTGTTGAGCGCGCGGCCGTGGTTGCACGGCTTTCTCGATCTGTGCCTGCTGGCGATGTTGCAGGAACGCCCGGACTACGGGTACGGCCTGGCCCAGCGGCTTTCCGAGGCGGGGGTCGCCGAGGTGCCGGGCGGCACCCTGTACCCCGCCCTGCTCCGACTGGAGCAGCACGGGTTGGCCGAACCCACGTGGGCGCCGTCGGAGTCGGGCCCCCGCCGGAAGTACTACGCGCTGACCCCTGCGGGGCGTCAGACGCTCGCCGAACAGGCCACCGACTGGGCCCGGTTCCGCGACGGAGTCGATGCCCTGGTCGGTGCCGGCGCCGTCCGCGGGCAACGCGGCCGGACCGGACAGGCCGAACGGGCCGGCCGGACCGGCAAGCCCGAGCAGGGCGGCGGGCAGCGGTGACGGGCGACCCGAGGTGGCTGCCGCGGTTCGAAGCGGAGCTGGTGCAGCTCGGCCTGGAACCGGCGCGGGCCCGTCAGCTCGCCGGGGAAACCGCCCAGCAAGCCGCGGAGTTCGGCGCCGGGACGGCCGAACTCTTCGGCCCGGCACACCTGTACGCGCGCCATCTGGTCGCCGCCCTCTCCGCACCCGGCGACACCGCCCCCCGGACGGAAACGCCGCCGGGGCTCGCCCGCGGCCGGGTCCTGCTGCGCCTGGAAGGCGTCGGCAAGCGCCACCGCCGCACCACGGTCTTCGCCGACGTCGACCTCACCGTGCGTGCCGGGGAAGTCGCGGCCGTCGTCGGCGCCAACGGCTGCGGCAAGTCGACCCTGCTGCGCATCTGCGCCGGGCTGAGCACGCCGACCACGGGAACGGTGCACCGCACCGCACGCGTGGGCTACGTGCCCCAGGACGGCGGAACCGCCGGATGGCTCACCCCCGCCGAACACTTCACCCTCTTCGGCGCCGCCGCCCGCATGGCACCGCGGCGGGCCCGTTCGACAGGCGAGCACCTCGCCAGGCGCCTGGCCTGGCGCCCCGACCGGGCCCGCTGCGCCCAGCACCTCTCCGGCGGAACACGGCAGAAGCTCAACCTCGTTCTCGGCGAGCTGCACGCCCCCGACCTGCTCCTCCTCGACGAGCCCTACCAGGGCTTCGACCAAGGGACGTACGTGGACTTCTGGCAGCAGGTACGTGCCTGGCGCGACTCCGGCCGCGCGGTGGTCGTGGTGACCCACCTTCTGCACGACCTCAGGCACGTCGACCAGGTGCTCGACCTGAGCGCGGCCGCCCCGGGCCCGAGCACCGCACCGGCCGGCGGCGCGCACGGCACCGGGAGGCGGGCGTGACCGGGCTCGTCGTGGCCGCGCTGTCGGCCCGCGAAGTCGGCCGCCGACGCACCGCGGTGCTCTTGGTGATCGCCCTGCCGCTGTGCTTCTACCTGGTGCGCCGGGACCTGCCCGGCCAGTCCACGCGCCTGCTCGCGATCGGCGTCGGCTGGGCCGTCGCCACCCTCACCGTTTTCGTGGTCAACGCCTCCCGCAGCCTCGACCCGCGGCTGCGCCTGGCCGGCGCCTCCGTCCTCGACATCATCGGCGGCCGCCTGCTGGCCATGACCGGCATCGGCGCCGCCCTCGCCACCGCCTATTCGGCACTGGTGGGCGTGAGCCGCGGCGACCTGGCGCACCCCTGGGGCGCCGTCCTCATGCTGCTCCTGACGGCCGTGGTCGCCGCGCCCTTCGGGGGACTCATCGCCGCGCTGCTGCCCCGCGAACTCGAAGGCGCACTGGCCCTGCTCATCGTCTGCGCCACCCAACTCCTGGCCGACCCGGCCGGCTCGGCCGCCAAACTGATGCCGTTCTGGTCCGCCCGGTCTCTGGGGAACTACACCGTCGACGCGGCTCCCACCACCGCTTTGTGGCATGCGGTACTGCACGCGGCCGCGACCTGGGTCCTGTGCACCGCCCTCACCCTCGCGCTGTTCGCCCGCCGCCTGCGCGTCGCCCGCTATCCCGAACCGTGACGCAGGTGCGCCTGATGCGGCCGACCCGCACAGGGCCGTCCGCTCTCCGAGTCGCCCCTGTTCGGGGACACCGCGGCCGATCGCCCCGGCGTCCCCGAACAGCACGGCGCCAGCGGCTACTTCAGGCCGACACGGTCCATGAACAGCACCCCGGCGTTGTAGAGCTCGATGCCGGTGAGCTTGTCGTTGTAGACGGGCCCGACGACCGCCTCCGAGTACACCCACACCGGCACGTCCTGAACGAGTGCCTTCTGCAGGTCCGCGTACGCCTGCTTGCGCACCGCCGGGTCGGTGCTCGCCCGCCCGGCGGCCAGCGCGCGGTCGGCCTCGGCGCTGACGTACCCGCCGTAGTTGAGCGGGCTGCGCGAGTGGAACGCGTTGAAGATCTGCGGCTCGGGGTCGACCACCCAGCGCTGCGTCAGCAAACCCTGGAAGTCCTTCTGGATCGCCGACTTCACGATGTACGCGCCGATCTCCAGCGCCTCGACCCGCATCGTCACGTTCCGGTAGGTGTGCAGCCGGCTCTGCATGTACTCCGCGGTCTTCTTCGACGACGGGTTCTGCGGGATCAGGTACGAGAAGTCGACCTTCTTGCCCTCCTGCGCCAGCTCGTCGAACAGCCGCTGCGCCTCCGCCTGGTCGTACGCCGCCTGCACGGACGCGGGCGAGAAGAACTGCGAGGTCGTGGCGAACAGCCCCTTGGCCGGAATGTATCCGTTGTCCAGGACCTTGGGGATCTCCGCCGAGTCGAGCGCGAGCGAGACCGCCCGGCGCGCCCGCGGGTCGTCGAACGGCGCCCGCGCGAAGTTGAACATGAAGTACTGGCCGCCGTCGACCTTGAGCACCGACGCGTTGGCGTCCTTGGCGCCGCGGTCCAGCAGGGCCGGGTCGGAGCTCGTGAAGATGTCCGCCTGCCCGGACTTGACCGAGTTGAGCTGCTGCTGGATGTCCGGCACGTTCTTGACCGTGAAGCCGTCGAGCTTCGGAAGCCCCTTGTCCTTCTGCCAGTAGTTCGGGTTCCGCGCGAACACCTGCTCGCTGCCGCGCACCCAGCTGCGCAGCACGAACGGGCCGGCGCCGACCGGCTGCGACCCGTACACCTCGGGCCCCTTCGCCAGCTGCGCCGGCGACTCGATGTAGGTCAGCTCCTGCGCGAGTGTCCGGTCGAAGTTGGCGTTCGGCGCGGGCGGCCTGATCGACAGCGTCAGGGGGTCGACCACGCCGAGCACCAGCCCGGCGGCCGCGGCCCGGTGCAGTGACTGCGTGGCCGGGTCGGCGTGCATGTCCCAGTTGGTCTTCACCGCCGCGGCGTCGAGCGGGGTGCCGTCGCTGAACTGCACGTTCGGGCGCAGTTTGAGAGTCCAGGTCAGGCCGCCGTCGGACGTCGAGATCGACTCGCCCAGATGCGCGACGACCGTGCCGCCGCCCGGATTGATCACGAAAAGCGGGTCGTACAGCGCGGAGAGGCGCGGCTCGTCGGTGACCGCGACGTACGCGGTGCGGAAGACGTCGAGCTGCGCGGAGTCCTGCACGGCCAGCATGGTCAACTGGCCGCCCTGTCGTGCGGGTGGCTGCGCCGAGGCCCCGCCGGTCGCGGGCGGCGCCGCGGAAGGTCCGGGCGTGTCCCCGTCCGAGTCGGAGTCACTGCATGCGGTGGCGACGAGCGAGAAGGAGAGGAGGACCGCCGCGAGGGCGGCCGAGGGACGTCTGAACCGGCGCGGGGGAAGGGCGTGGCGGGGCAACGAGATCCACCTCCAGCTGGGGAACGGCCCTGGCGGGGACCGTCTCGTGTGTGCGTGGAGTGTGCGAGGCGCCGTGCCGAGCGGGGATCCGGGCGGAGCCGCGGCCGCACAGCCGCGCCGGCCCCGGATCGCTTCCGAGGGGAACCGAGAGGGGGAACAATGTAGGGCCGCGGGGTTGTGAAGACCATCCCGACGATGTGTTTTCTATCGGGCAGTTGTACGACTTTTCGGATACAGCCGCGGGACGCGACTTTCGGACACCACACCCACGTGCCGCGTACCGCCCTCGGCGGAAGGCTCAGGCCGCACTCTCGTCGACACCCGTGAAGGCCGCCCAGAGCGCCGCGTAATGACCGCCCAGCGCGAGGAGTTCGTCGTGCGTGCCGGTCTCGGCCACCCGCCCGCGCTCCACCACCGCGATGCGGTCCGCCTTCGCCGCCGTCGTCAGCCGGTGGGCCACCACCAGCGTGGTACGCCGCTGCGCCAACTCGTCCGCCGCCCGCGTCACCGCCGCCTCGGTGGCCAGGTCGAGCGCGGCCGTCGCCTCGTCGAGCAGCAGGATGTCCGGATCCACCAGCTGCGCCCGGGCCAGCGCGATCAACTGGCGCTGCCCCGCGGACAACGTCCGTCCGCGCTCGCCCACCTCGTGCAGGTAACCGCCCGCGAGCGCGGCGATGGCGTCGTGCGCGCCCACCGCCCGTGCGGCGGCCTCGACTTCGGCGTCCGTGGCGTCGGGCCGGCCGTACGCGATCGCGTCCCGCACCGTGCCCGCCGCGAGGTACGCCTCCTGCGGCACCACGCCGAGCCGGTGCCGGTAGTGCGCCAGGTCCCAGTCGCGCACGTCCACGCCGTCCACCCGCACCGCGCCGGAGTCCACGTCGTAGAACCGGGCCACCAGCTTGACCAGCGTCGACTTGCCGGCACCCGTCTGCCCGACGAGCGCCACCGTCTCGCCGGGCGCGACGCGCAGCGACACACCCGAGATCGCCTCGGCCTGCCGCCCGGTCGCGTCGGGGGCGGTCGCGTACGCGAAGTGCACGTCGTCGAACACGATCTCGCCCTTGAGCCCGGTCTCCGGCACCGGCACCGGCTTCGCCGCACCCGGCGTGGAGGTCGGCGTGCGCAGTAGGTCGCGGATGCGCCGCAACCCCACCGCGGCCTGCTGGTACCCGTCGAACACCTGCGACAACTGCTGGATCGGCGAGAAGAACATGTCGATGTAGAGCAGGTACGCGATCAGCGCGCCCGCCGTCATCGTGCCGTCGCCCACCCGCCGCGCCCCGACGATCAGCGCGAGCGCCGCCGCGAGGCTGGAGAGGAACTGGCCGAAGGGGAAGTACAGCGCGATGTAGCGCTGCGCGGTCAGCCGGGAGTCGTAGTAGTCGCGGCTGCGTTCCGCGAACCGCGCCGAGTTGCGCTCCTCGCGCCGGAACGCCTGGGCGGTGCGCATGCCCGCGACGTTCTCCTGGAGGTCCGCGTTGACCGCGCTGACCTTCTCGCGCGCGTCGTCGTACGCGGCTGCCGACTTCTTGCGGAACACGACGGTCGCCGCGATCAGCACCGGCAGCACGCTCATGACCACGAGCGCCAGCTCCCAGTCCAGAATCAGCAGCGCCGCCATGATCCCGAAGAAGGTGAGCAGGCTGACCACCGCGCTGACCAGGCCGGTCTGCAGGAACGTCGACGCCGCGTCGACGTCCGTGGTCATCCTCGTCATGATGCGCCCGGACATTTCGCGCTCGTAGTAGTCCAGGCCGAGCCGCTGGAGATGCGCGAACGTCTTCACCCGCAGGGTGTAGAGCAGGCGTTCGCCGGTACGGCCCGCGATGCGCACCTGCGCGACGTTGACCACCCAGTCCGCCGCGACCACGCCGAGCGCGACCAGCGACACCAGCAGGATCGTCCGGGTGGCGCCGTCGCTCACACCGCGGTCCACGCCGTCGCGGATCAGCGCGGGGAGCGCGAGCTGCGCGCCCGCGTCCAGGGTCACCAGAACCAGCCCGATGAGCAGCGGTGTGCGGTACGGCCGCAGCAGCGAGCGCAGCGTGAACCGCCGGTCCTCGGCACGCGCCACCCGGTCGTCCACCTCGGGTTTGTCGGTGGCCGGCGGCAACGCCTCGACCTGCGCCAGCAGTTCGGGAGTCGCGGGCATCATCGCGGCGAACCCGCCGCCGAAGGCGCCGCGGCCCCCGCCTCCGCCGCCCCCGGGGCCGCCGGTTCCGGCCGCCGCGGCCGCGCTGCCCCCGCCGGCCGCAGTCTTGGCCAGGGCGTCCGCCGAATCGGCGTCCGGGATGCCGCTGCGGTCCCACAGTTCGGGCGTGACGCCGTCGATCTGGCCGGCGGTCGCGGCAGGCGCGGCGGTACGCGCGGCCTCCGCGCCGACCGCCGCCTCCGCCACGGCCCCCGCCGGCGGTTCGCCGGTGTCCCGGCCTTCGGCGTCGTCACCCGGGCCGGACAGCAGCAGTCGGAACAGCGGGCAGCGCGCGTCGAGTTCCCGGTAGGTCCCGATGTCGACCAGACGGCCCCGGTCCAACACCGCGATCCGGTCGGCCAGTTGGAGGGTGGACCGCCGGTGCGCGATGAGCACGGTGGTGCGGCCCGCCATCACGCGCCGCAGCGTCGCGTGGATCTCCGCCTCGATCTTCGGGTCGACGGCCGAGGTCGCGTCGTCCAAGAGCAGGATGCGCGGATCGGTGATCAGCGCCCGGGCCAGCGCGATGCGCTGCCGCTGGCCGCCGGACAGCGTCAGACCCTGCTCGCCCACGACGGAGTCGTAGCCGTTCGGGAGTTCCGAGATGAACGCGTCCGCCTCGGCGGCGCGCGCGGCCGCCCGGACCTGCGCGTCGGTGGCGTCCGGGCGGCCGTACGCGATGTTGGCCCGCACGGTGTCGGAGAACAGGAACGAGTCCTCCGCGACCAGGCCGATGGCGGCGCGCAGCGAGTCGAGCGTCAGGTCGCGCACATCGTGGCCGTCGACCCGGACCGCGCCCTGCTGCACGTCGTAGAAGCGCGGCAGGAGCATCGACACCGTCGACTTGCCGGATCCCGAGGTGCCGACCAGGGCAAGCGTCTCGCCGGGGGCCACCGCGAGGGTCAGGCCGTCGAGCACCGGGCGCGAGGCGACGTACCCGAAGGTCGCGCCGTCGAACTCCAGGACCGCCGCGCACGAGGTGAGTCGTACGGCGTCGGGCTTCTCGGTGACCAGCGGCTGCGAGTCGACGACCTCGTACACACGCTCGACTGACGCGCGGGCCTGCTGACCCACCGTCAGCAGCCCGGCGAGCAACCGGACCGGGCCGACGAGTTGGCCGAGGTAGGTGGAGAACGCCAGGAACGTGCCGAGCGTGATCTCGCCCTTGATCGCCAGCCAGCCGCCGAGGCCCAGCACGCCCACCTGACCGAGTGCGGGGATGGCCGAAAGGGTCGGCGTGTACCGGCTGTTGAGCCGTACCGCGCGCATGCGGTTCGCGAACAACCGGCGCCCGGCGTCCTCCAGGCGCGCGACCTCCTGCGCCTCCTGGCCGAAGCCCTTGACCACCCGGACCCCGGTGACCGCGCCGTCGACCACGCCCGCGAGCGCCGCGGCCTCCTGCTGCGCCGCCCAGGTGGCCGGGAACAGCCGCTTCCGCGACACCCGCGCGACCGCGAACAGGCCCGGTCCGATGGCGAGCGCGACGAGGGTGAGCAGCGGGGACAGCGTCAGCATGATGCCGAGCGAGAGCACGAACAGCAGGGCGCTGCCGGTCAGCATCGGGAGCATCGCCAAGACGCTGGAGATCATGTTGATGTCGGAGCCCGCGCGGCTCACGATCTGGCCGGTCTGCAACTCGTCCTGGCGCGCGCCGTCGAGTCGCGACAGCGCGCCGAACACCTGGGTGCGCAGGTCGTACTGGACTTCGAGCGACAACCGTCCGCCGATGTAGCGCCTGATGTACGCCGCGCCGAAGCTGAACACCGCGGCGACGACCAGCAACACCGCGAGCGGGCCGATGGCAGCGGTGTCGCCGGCCACCGCGTCGTCGATCACCGCGCGCTGCACGAGCGGCACGAACGCGGTCACCGTCATGCCGGCCAGCGAGGCCCCGAAGGCCCACAGGACGCTGGCCTTGTGCTGCCAACAGGCGGCCAGGATGCGGCGCAGCCACCCGCGCCCGTCGGCGGCGCGCGGGACGTCGGGAGCGGGCTGCCCCGCGGGGGTGGTCACAACCACCGAGTCTAAATGGTTAGCCCCTCTAACGATCGGTCGAGGCGCGCCGGGGTGGCGAGAGGCGGACGGGCAGGGGGGAGGGACCGGCGGGGCGGCCGGGCCGGTGAGCCTGCGGGGGCGACGGACAGGCGGACGGCGCGGGGGAGTGCGGACGACGGAACCGAGCGGCCGAGGGGACCGGGGCCGACGGGTCTCAGGTCAGAAGCGGTCTTTGGGCAGAAGTAGTCGCGGATCAGATGGTGTTCTCGAGGCCGGAAGCAGTCCTCGAGGTCGGCAGCGGTCCCGAGGTCAGAGGTAGTCCTCGAGCCGTGCGATCGCGAAGCCTTGCGCGGTGACCTCGCGGACCACGAGCCGGAGCATCGCGTTCATGTCGCCCTTCCACGTCTCGGGGCCGCGGAAGTGCGTCAGGATGATGTCGCCGGGGTGGAACTTGTGGTCGCCGTACCGGTACTCCATCCGGTCCGGAAACGCCTCCTGGTTCCAAAGCGGTACGGCCGTGATGCCGCACGACGCGGCCGCGCGCAGCGTGGCCTCGGTGTATTCGCCGAACGGCGGGCGGAAGAGGTTGGGGCGCACCCCGATCTCGCGTTCGAGGTTGTCCTGTTGGCCGCACACCTCGCGGCGGTTGCCCTCGTAGTCGAGCTTGCGCAGGTCGCGGTGGTTGAGCGTGTGGTTGTGCACGGACGCGCCCTGGTCCCGCAGGTCGCGGAAGTAGCCGTAGTTGGGGCGCGCGAGGTAGTCGGTGACGAAAGCACTGACCGGGATCCCGAGGTCCTTGAGCATGCGGTTGAACTCGCGGTCCTTCTCCATGCCGTCGTCGACGGTGAGGAACACCACCTTGTCGTTGGTCGGCACGCGCCGGACGACCGGCGGCAGCCCGGGACGCACGATCACGTGGGCCCCGTTGCCGGTGAGCGCCGGCTTCGTGGCGGGCGGGGCCGGGGCGAGCAGCGGGGGCGTGGTCAGGCCCCATGCGCGGGCCGCGGTCGCGCGGGCCGCCCGCATTGCCTCCTCGCGCGCGGCGGCCTCCTGCACGGCCTTCGCCTGGCCCGACGGGTCGGCCGGCGCCGCTTGCTGGGCGCCCTGGCCTTCGTGGGCGTCCGGAGCGGCGGGCACGCCCTTGGCGGCGACATCGGGGCCGGGGCTCTCCGAGGCGGCGGGAGCGTGGGGCTTGTTGCGTGGGCCGCGGCCGTGGTTGTCCGGCCCCGGCGAGGCGCACGCCGCGGCGGTCGCGGCGGCGAGTACGCAGGCGGCGGCGATCTGACGGCGGCTTCGGTCCCGTTTCGTAGGGATCACCTCCGGTTTGCGGCATATGACCGTCAATCTTTGCCCAACCGGAGCGACAACCAAGCCTTTTGCCGCGGAACAGCACCCGATCTCCGCTGATCCGACGCGTGGTTCACCCGTACGCGTGGCGCATCCGAGTGAGGGGCGTCGCGGCAGGCGGCCCGGGTGCGCCCGGCCTGCCCGCCCACGAGTCGCGTCCCCGCCGGGATGTGCCGAGCGGAACGTCCTCGCGTCGATCCGCGGGGACTCGTGGCGTGTCGGGGCCGCGCACGGTCCCGTGCGAGCGGCGCGATTCAGGGGGCGGGAAACGGCCTGGGACCGGCGCGCACGGGCGCACGGCATTCCCTCGTCGGAGTGAACTTGCGTGTCCTGGGGCCTTTCGGGGCACCGGCGTTCACCCGGGCGGCGCAATCCTGCGCCGCGCAACGTCGACAAAACCCTAGAGTCAACCCGCCGTCACGCGGGGTGACGGGTTACGGCGTCGGCGTCCCCGGTGGACCGACGCCGCTGGACGAGGAGGCGAAGCAGGTATGAGGTTCGGATTCCGGCGGGCGGCCGTCATGGCCGTCGCGGTGTTCTTCGGCTCGATGGCGTCGTTGTACGTCCCGGCGGCGCGGGCCGCACAGATCCCGCGCGTGCCGCGCGTGCCGGACCGGTTCATCCCGGCCTATTTCGCTCTGCCCTTCCCCGGTCCGCTGTGGACTATGCCGGGAACCGTCACCTTCGCCTGACCACCTGCCCGCGGCACCGCGACCGACCCTCGCGGGCCATGCCGCGCCAATGGACCGGACGCGCCCGGTCCTGACCGCGCGTCGCCGGAGTACGGATCTCCGGCGGCGCGCGCCGTGGTCCGCGCGCCGAGCCGGCCGGCCGTCGGCCGACCGGTCCGCCCGGTCGCCCGTGCGGAGGTGCGTACCGCGGCTGCGCCTTGAGCGACCACCCGTACCTCCGAAGCCGGCGTGCCGCCCGGGGGAGCGGCCTCTATCGCACACAACGCGGCCGATGCGCCGGAGGTCACGGCCGCCGCGCCGAAAGGCCGTTGGCCCTTCGCCAATCCACCGAACGGCCGAGCGACCGACGGCGGGCCGTCGAACGGCGTCCCCGGGGCCGCAGCGGCGGGCGGTCGACCGCCGCCTTCTCGGCGAAGTCGCAGGTGGCGGCCACGGTCCAGGCGATCATGAGCAGGCGGTCCGACTGCGAGGACGCGCCCGCACGTGCGTGGAGGTTCCGACGGCGGAGGCCGGGAGCGACCCCCCTGATGCGGCACCCGCCGACCTCACGGGGCAAGTCGCCCGTGGCCGGCCGGCGGTTCCGACCGCGGTGGGCCGAATGCCGCGTCGCCCGCCAGGACTTCGGCGGCAAGCGCATCAACCACGTCATCGTCGGCGTCCTCGCCCTCGACGCCGCACCGGCACCTCCGCCGTCCCGCTGAACGCCCCTGCGGCCGGCGTCCCCGATCGGGGCGGCCGGAGCCCGGCGGACCTCTGAGCCGTTCCTAGGCCGCGCCCGCGTGCTCGTTCTCGTCGCCGGGGGGCAGCAACTCCGCGGCGAGGGCGGACAGGTCCAGCTCCAGCACCCGGGCCAGCTGCGCCACGGTGAAGAAGGCCGGCATCGAGACCGCTCCGCGCTCGATCTTGCGCAGCGTGTCGAGTGGGACGCCGGACTCCGCCGACACCCATGCCGCACTGCGTCGCCCGCGGGCCTCCCGCAGTGCCTGGCCGAGCACGCGGCCGCGGTCCCGCTGTTCGTCGGTAAGAGGGGTGCGCACCATGCCCACGATTATATGGCCTGCTTTGTTTGGCGGGTATTTTTTGGTGTGTATTCTTTGGTGTGTATTGTTTGGCCAGGATAAGAATCCCAGGAGAGGGGAAGCGGGCATGGTGTCACTCAAGAGCGCGGCCGAGCTGGAGCTGATGCGCGAGGCGGGGAGCGTCGTCGCCGCGACGCTGCGCACGGTCGCCGAGGCCGCGCGGCCGGGGGTCACGTTGTGGGAGCTGGACGAGATCGCCGCCCGGGTGATCCGGGAGGCCGGGGCCAAGCCCTCGTTCCTCGGCCAACGGCCGCACCGCGACGTGCCGCCGTTCCCCGGCGTGCTGTGCCTGTCCGTCGACGACGTCGTGGTGCACGGGGTCCCGAACCGCCACGTGCTGCGGTCCGGCCAGTTGCTGTCCATTGACGCCGGGGCCGTCGTGGGCGGTTACCACGCGGACGCCGCGACCACCGTCGCGGTCGGGTCGGCCGATGCCGCGGGCGAGCGGTTGTGCGAGGCCACGCGGGCCGCGCTCGACGCCGCCGTGGCCGCGATGGTGCCGGGCGGCAGGCTGGGCGACCTGGGGTACGCCGTGCAGGAGGTGGCCGCGGCGTACGGCTACGGCGTGCTCCGGCACCACGGCGGGCACGGCGTCGGCACGGAACTGCACGAGGACCCGCACGTGCCGAACCACGGGCGGCCCGGGCGCGGTTTCCGGCTCCGGGAGGGCCTGGTACTGGCGTTGGAGCCGATGTTCCTGGAGGGCGGCGGCGACGCGTACCGCCTGCTGCCGGACGGCTGGTCGCTCGCCACCGCCGACGGCTCGCGGGCCGCGCACTTCGAGCACACGGTGGCCGTCACCGCGGACGGGCCGTTGGTGCTGACCGCATGAATTCCGCGAAGGGATGCGCCGGCCGGCGGGACCGGGGGCCCACCGACCCGCGCATCGGCGTCACATGCCGCGGCCGCCGGTCACCTCGACGACCGTGCCGGTGATGTAGCTGGCCAGGTCCGACGCAAGGAAGAGCACCGCGTTCGCCACCTCGACCGGCTCGCCCGCGCGCTGCAAGGGGACCTCACGCTCCTTGGCGTCCCAGATGTCCTGCCGCATCGCCTCGGTCATCGCCGTGCGGATGAGGCCCGGCTGCACGGCGTTGACACGTACCCCGAGGTGCGCGAGCTCCTTGGCGGCGGCCTTGGTCAGGCCGACGATCCCGGCCTTCGCGGCGCTGTAGTTGGTCTGCCCGGGCAGGCCGATCTTGCCGGACAGCGACGAGATGTTGACGATCGCGCCGCGTCCCTGCTCGCGCATCACCAGCGACGCCGCGCGCGTGCCCAGCCAGGTGCCCTTGAGGTGTACGTCGATCACCATGTCGAAGTCGTCGATCGTCATCTTGCGCAGTGTTGCGTCGCGCGTCACGCCGGCGTTGTTGACGAAGATGTCGAGGGCGCCGTACGTCTCGACGCACGTGCGCACCAGGGCGTCCACCTGCTCGGGCACCGTCACGTCGCAGGCCACCCCGACCGCGCTGCCGCCCTGGGCGACGAGGCCTTCGGCGGCGGCCCGCGCCGCGTCGCCGTCGCGGTCGCCGAGCACGACCCGCGCGCCGTTCGCGCAGAAGACCCGGGCGATCTCCAGGCCGATTCCCTGCGCCGCCCCCGTGACCACCGCACCGCGTCCTTCGAGCATGGCCGTCCTCCCGTTGTGCCGGCGACCTGTCGTCGCGGCGTGCGAACCAGCGGACTTGCGGGTTCAGACTACTGATGCCTTGTCAGGTGAAGGCGGGTGGCGCATAGTGCATGATCGAGTCAAGTATTTGAGGAGTCGCCATGCCCACGTATGGACCCGAGACCACCACCGACGAGGTCATCGCCGGAATCGACCTCGCCGGACGGACGGCCGTCGTCACCGGCGCGACCTCCGGCCTCGGGCTGGAGACCGCCCGGGTGTTGGCCGGCGCCGGCGCACACGTCGTGCTGACCGCACGCGACGAGGCCAAGGGCGCCGAGGCCGTCGCCGCCGTCGCGGGACCGGGCCGGTCGGTGGAGGCGGGCGTACTCGACCTGACGTCCCTGGCCTCGGTACGCGCCTTCGCCGCCTGGCTGCTCGACCGCCACGAGCGCGTCGACCTGCTCGTCAACAACGCGGGCGTGATGGCGACGCCGATGGGGCGTACCGCGGACGGCTTCGAGCTGCAGTTCGGGACGAACCACCTCGGGCACTTCCTGCTGACCAACCTGCTCGTGCCCGCACTCGTGCGCGGCGCACCCGCACGCGTCGTCAACCTCAGCTCCGGCGGCCACGTGGCGAGCGACATCCTGTGGGACGACCCGAACTTCGAGACCACCGAGTACCACCCCTGGAAGGCCTACGGCCAGTCCAAGACCGCCAACGTGCTCTTCACCGTCGAGCTGGACCGCAGGCTCGCACCGCGCGGCGTACGCTCCTACGCCGTGCACCCGGGCATGATCCGCACCAACCTCGGCCGCTACATGAGCAGGGAGCAGGGCGCGTCCCTGCAATCGAAGGTCACACGCGCCGACATGCCCGCCATGAAGTCCGTCCCGGCCGGAGCCGCGACCCAGGTGTGGGCCGCGACCGCGCCCGAACTCGCGGACCAGGGCGGCGTCTACACCGAGGACTGCGGCATCAGCACCAAGCACGCCGTGTGGGCGCGCGACCCCGAGTCCGCGGTGCGGCTGTGGACCCTGTCGGAGGAACTGGTCGGCGAGAAGTTCCCGCTGGACTGACGCGCGGGCGGCGCTGCGCGCCCCGACGACACGCCGGCGGACCCGCAACGGCCGCCGCCGCAAAGAGAGATGGGCCCGCAGACGGGGGGAATGTCTGCGGGCCCACCCCATGCCGGCGACGCGCTGGGGGGAGGTGCGCGCCTGCCGGTTCGCCCGCTGATCGGCAGAGCCGGCAGCGGGGGCTCGGCCCCGGGCGTGGTCTGCCCGGGTTCGGAGATCCTACGCACCCACGATGCCCGACGGGTGTGTCCTGCCGCTGGCGGACCGGTGTTTTCGGGCCGTGCGGACTCATCCGGACCGGCCATGGCGGGCTGGTCTGGCGGGCGTACGACGGACCGCGCGACACATCCGCGCAATCCGGCCACTGGCCGGATATGCGGGCGTACCGTCGGACCGCATTCCACTTCGCGTCGAGGGTCAGCCGTCGGTCGGCCGGTCCGGTGGCAGCGGCCTGCCAATTCTGGACCAGTCGACGGATTGGCCCAGGCCACCGGGCCGCGATTGGCCCTTTGATCTTGGTCGCGGCAGGCCAAGACTGGGGTCGACCGAGGGCGGGAGCGGGCCGATCCGAAGCATCAGCCCGCCGCCCGGCCGGGAGATGTGTGTGCGGCCTGCGCCGCGTACCGCGTCCACGACCGCGCCCCCGCGAAGTCCTCGGTCGACGTGGTGGGGAGGTAGGGAAAGTGGAGTACGCAACAGCCGGTCTGCTCATAGCCTTTCTGGTCGTCGTGGTGGTCCTGGGCCCGCTCTTCGGTGCGGACTCGCGGGACGGCCGCGACTGGCGGCCGACCGGTCCGCGGCCGGAGCGCAAGCGGGTCGGCGTGGTCGAACGGGCCCGCCGCCAGGTGGCTCTTTGGGACGCCTACCTGGCAGCCAATCAGCCGTGGCGCGAGGAGGGGCCGCTGCGCTGGCGCCGGATCGGCGACGAATGGCGGCTGGAAGGCGACACACCGCCTGAACTGCCGGATGGGGCACAGCACAAGGGCGACACCGGACCCGTCGCCGGGTCCGCATCCGAAGCCGCCGACAAGACCGACAAGACCCACGGGACCGGCGTGATCGACGCGATCGACGGGCCCGCCCGGATCGGCGACATCGACGGCGACCTCGACGAAGGCCGCGGTCTGCGCGTCGGGCCGCCGCACGACGGGGCCTGACCCGCAGGCCCGATCGACCAGGCGGTCGACCAGGTCCACCCGATCAGGTCCACCCGATCACGTGTCGATCCACGGCGCCGGGTGCCGGCCGCCCCGCGCGGTTCCCGGTTCCGATCCACGGGTCCCGATCCGCGGATCCGACCCGTAGGTCCGGAACCACCGGTCCCCGTCCGTCGTTGCCCCTACTCCTGCCCGGTGACTGCCGGCCGGCCTCCAACCCCTGTCGGCCGCTGGTCACCGGGCAGGTCCTTGTCCGGGCCGCCGCCCGGCGGCAGCCCCGCGACGGCGGTCGAGCCGCCCCGGAACCGGCGCGCGAGGGCACGCCTCTCCGCCATCTGCGGACCGTGCGAAACCGGCGCAATCGCCCACCTGCACGCAACGCGGCCGTCGTTCGGGTGATGTCCGCGCCCCGCGCTCTCCCGGACGCGGCCGCACAGCGCTAGCATCCGCGCGTACGACCGACCGGGCACACCGTGAGCTGCGACGCCGTCCGGTTCCGGACGCAGCCCACGGGGGGTCCCCAACACCATGGTCGAACGGGTTCGCAAGCGGGCCGCGCTCCTCGCCGCCGCGCTGCTGCTGACCGCCGCGCCTGCCGCCGCGGCGTCCTGGACGCCGCCCGACGCCCGCCCGGCCCCCGCCTCCGACGCCCGGCCGGCCCTCCTGCCCGCCGCCCCGAACACCGAACAGACCGTCGAGGTCACGCAGTCCGGCTACACCAGCATCACGGTGCCGAACGAGGCGGTCTCGGTTTCCGTGTCGCTGTACGGCGCCGCCGACTCCCTCACCGGCAGGCCCGGCGCGCTCACCACCGGCAAGGGTGCCGTGAGCGCGTCCGGGAAGCTGCGCCCGGGGCAGGTCGTCATGGTCGCGGTCGACCAGGTGTCCACCACGTTCTGGGGCAGCTCGACCGAACCCTGGTTGTCCGCGGCCGCCGGCGCCACGCTCGCCACCTACCCGCCCGACACCCAGGTGTTTCCCGACGCGTCGACGCAGGCCGGCGCCAACGCCGGCGCCGCCCGGGCGGTCCTCGTGTTCACCGTCCCCGCCGGGGACATCGACGAACTCCCCACCAGCGTCGACTTCGGCCCGGTCGCGGTGCCCGGCACCGCCATCCGCAACATCCCCTTCAGCAGCAGCGGCGGCGCACCCCTCAGCCTGACCTCGATCGTGGCCACGCCGCCCTTCGCGGTGGAGAACACCGGAACGAGCTGCGCGGCCAACACCCAGGTGCCGGCCGGCGGGCGGTGCAGCATCGCGGTGCAGGCGGCCGTGACCGCGCGGGGTCCGGTCACCGGGACGCTGACGATCACCGGCAACATGCCCGGCGGCAGCCGTACCGTCACGTTGACCTCGAGCGGCATGACGATCCCCGGTCCGCCCGGCACGTTGACCGCGGCGCCCGGCGACGCGGAGGCCGTGCTCTCGTGGATGCCCCCGGCGGACGACGGCGGCAGCCCGCTGACGGGTTATCAGATCTACCGCGCGGGCGGCGCGCAGCCGGCCCCGGCGCTGGTCACGACGGTCAGTGCGGCGACACTCCTGTACACCGACAAGGGGCTGACGCTGGACACCGCCTACACCTACCAGGTGCGCGCGGTGAACGCGGTCGGCAACTCGGAGGCGAGCGCCGGAGCGTTGGTGACGCCGGTGAAGGGGCTCGCGGTGACCACCAGCGTCCTGCCGCCCGCGGTCGTCGGACAGCCGTACACGGCGACGCTGCAGGCTGAAGGCGGCACCCAGCCGTACCGCTGGTCCGCCGACGCGCTGCCGCCCGGGTTCACCCTCGACCCGCTGACCGGGAAGCTCAGCGGAACCGCCGCCGATCCCGGTGACCACACCGTCACGATCCGCGTCGCCGACACCTCCACTCCCGCGCGCGAGGCCGAGGGGCAGTTGGCCCTGTCCGTGCAGCCGGCGCCGCCGAGCGAGCCGTCCCCGTCCGCCGCGAGCACACCGAACGGGCAGGCCGCCCGCACCCCGAGCGCGGCAGGCGGCGGGTCGGACGGCCCCGGACTCGCGGTGTGGGCCTGGGCGCTGCTCGGCGCCGCGGGGCTGGTCGGCGCGGGGGTGGCGGTGAAGCGCCTGCGCGCCCGGCGCTGAACGGCGCGACCGCGGCCGGGCTCACGACGTACCGCCTGCCGAGGTCGCCTGCCGAGCTTGCGCGTGGAGGCCGCCCCCGCGGCGGCCCGACCGGTCCGCGGGCGACGCCGCGGCCGTCCGCGGGGCGGGGCGTCGGGGAGAAGCGGGGCTCGGGCGTACTAGGGTCTACTGTTCGCCCCACCCTGCACGAGGAGCCAGCCCGATGCCCCTGCCCCCTCCCGGGCAGCAACCGCACGGCGTCGTCCGCGACGCCGACGGTCCCGTAGCCTCCGCCGACTCCGCCGCGCCGGGGGCCTCCGCCGCCCTGCCGGAGGCGTCGGCCGCGCTCGACGCCAAGCAGCGCGAGATCGCGGCCGAACAGCACCACATCGACCGCGCGTACGTCCGTTTGGAGGCCATGCGCGGCGAAGCGCGCGCACTTGTGCGCGAGGGCTACAAGCAGGCCCAGGTCGGCACGGTGGGCTCGCTGGTCGAGCGCGACACGATGGTCTTCCGGGCCGAACTGTGGGCCCGCACCCTCGACGCCGCCGACGACGGACTCGTCTTCGGCCGCCTCGACCGCAACGACGCCGAGGTGTGGCACATCGGCCGCATCGGGGTGCGCGACGAGCACAGCGAGATCCTCGTCGTCGACTGGCGGGCGCCGGCCGCCGAGGCGTTCTACCAGGCCACGCCCGAGGACCCGCGCGGCGTCGTACGCCGCCGCGTGCTGCACTGCCGCGGCCACAAGCTCGTCGACATCGAGGACGACCTCCTCGACCCCGACGCCGCACCGGACGACCTGGTCGTGGTCGGCGACGGCGCCTTCCTGGCGGCCCTCAGCCGGACGCGCGACGGCAGCATGCGCGACATCGTCGCGACCATCCAGCAGGAGCAGGACGACGCGATCCGGGCACCCGCCGACGGCTCGGTGATCGTGCGCGGCGGACCCGGCACCGGCAAGACCGCGGTCGCCCTGCACCGGGTGGCGTACCTGCTGTTCCGGCACCGGCAGCGCTTCGGGTCGCGCGGCGTGCTCGTGGTCGGGCCCAACCCGCGCTTCACCGCGTACATCGAACGCGTGCTGCCGTCGCTCGGCGAGGGCGGCGCGGTCCTGCACTCGCTCGGCGACATGGTGGACGGCATCACCGCCGCCTACCACGACACCGCCGCCGTGGCCCGGCTCAAGGGCTCGACCGGCATGCTGCCGGTGCTGCGGCGCGCGGTCGACGCGACGCCGCCCGGTGCGCCGCACGAACTGCGCGTGCGGCACCGCGGCACCGAGGTCGTCCTCGACACGGCCGCACTGCGGCGTATCCGCCGCGACCTGCTGCACCGGGCCCGCCGCGGGCCGAACGGCCAGCGCGTGCAGGCCGCGAAGACCGTGCTCGCCGAACTGTGGTCGCGGCTCGCGTCCCGGGGCGCGGCCCGTGGCGAGAAGGACGCGTTCCTCGAAGACGTCGCGGCGCGCGACGAGTTCGCGGTCTTCCTCAACACCTGGTGGCCGCTGGTCCGCCCGATCGACGTCCTGCGCGGGCTCGCCGACCCGGCACGTGTCGACCGGGCCGCGCGCGGGCGACTCTCCCGCGACCAGGTGACGCTGCTGGCGAACTCGTGGGAGCACACCGCGCGTACCGGGGAGGTGTCCTTCCTCGACGTCGCGCTGCTCGACGAACTCGACGGCCTGGTGGGCCCGCTGCCGCGGCAGCGCCCTCGCACGCCGGGCATGCCGGAAGAGGACAACCCCTACGTCGTCGACGGGTTCGACATCTTCACCGGGGAGAGCGTGCGGTCCTCGGCGCCGGCCGACGAGATCAGCGAGGTGACGACGTACGCCGACCGCATGGCCCGCTCCGGCCGCGGCCGCGGGGACGAGGACG
This sequence comes from Streptodolium elevatio, assembly GCF_053592165.1. Classification (NCBI taxonomy): domain Bacteria; kingdom Bacillati; phylum Actinomycetota; class Actinomycetes; order Kitasatosporales; family Streptomycetaceae; genus Streptodolium; species Streptodolium elevatio. The sequence continues at coordinate 461,880 of NZ_JBSFVE010000002.1, read as the reverse complement.
AAGAGCCCGACGAGTACGCCCACATCGTCGTGGACGAGGCGCAGGACCTGGCCCCGATGCAGTGGCGCATGCTCAAGCGCCGCGGGCGGCACGCGACATGGACCATCGTCGAGGACCCCGCGCAGAGCGCGTGGGAGGACCTGGACGCCTCGGCCGCCGCGATGTCGGACGCGCTGGGCGACCGGCCCCGGCACGAGTTCGAGCTGACCACCAACTACCGGAACACCGCGGAGATCGCGGCCGTCGCGGCTCGCGTGCTGCTGCGCGCGGTGCCCGGCGCCAAGCCCTCGCGGGCGGTGCGCGCCGGCGGCGAGAAGCCGACGCTGCTTGCCGCGGCGGACGTGCCTTCGGCGGTACGCGCGACCGCGGCCCGGCTGGTGGACGAGGTCGAGGGCACCGTGGGCGTCGTCGCGCCCGTCGGCGAGACCGGCCCGATCCTGGCGGCCCTCGCGGAACTGCCGCCGCGCGTCCAGGTCATGGACGCGCTCGACGCCAAGGGCCTGGAGTTCGACGCCGCCGTCATCGTGGACCCGAAGCGCATCGCCGACCAGTCGCCGAGCGGCCTGCGCACGCTGTACGTGGCCCTGACGCGGGCCACCCGCAGCCTGGTCGTGGTCGCCGGCAGCGGGGACGCGGAGCGCGAGTGGGCCGAGGACCTGATGGGCCTGGCGGCAGCGCCGGTCTCGGAGTAGCCGGGGCCGCTCCACCGCAGACAGAAGCCCCGAGGGCCGTCACGCGCGATGCGTTGCGCGAGGGCTCTCGGGGCCCGGCGAACGAGGCCGACTACTTGAGCTTGGCCGTCAGCTTCGCGCCGTCCTCGCGCTCGATGATGCACTGGAGCGTGCGGTCGCCGCTCGTCCAGGAGGAGAACTGCGGGTAGTAGAAGCTGAACGTCAGCGCGCTCGCGTTGGACTGCCGGTTGATGATCGGCATGACCTCGTCCTCGCACTTCGACTCGATGGATGCCTCGAAGTCCGGCGACGTGGGGGACGGGCTGTCCGGCAGCGTGACGACCGCGCCGACCTCGCCCATGTGCGGGCCGGAGCACGACTTCTTGCTGATCTCGCCGCTGGACGAGGTGTCGATGCACTCGCCCTCTTCGAGGTCGACCGACTCGACCTCGTCCGTCGACGATGTCGCGCCACCGGTAGGCCTCGACGAGGAACTGGTCGGCCGCTTCGTGCTCGTGGGCAGGTCGCTCGGGTCCGGGATGTCGATGTCCGGGATGTCGATCTTCGGGACGGAGAACGTCGGCATCGGCGGCGGGGTGAGCGACTTGTTGTCGTCGTCGCCGTTGCAAGCGGTCAGCATCGCCATGGCGACGACCCCGGAGGCGGCCACGGCGGTAACACGTATCGCGGACTTACGAGGGGAGCGGAAAGCACGCATAGGGGGACGAAAACCTCTCGTGGTGGAGTGGACCCACCCGAGTCTGGTGCCGTCGGCTACCCCATGTCCGAGGGAGACAACCCTTGATTTCCGGGAATGCCTGTGAGATATCACGCGCTCAAGCGGTGTCCGCGAACCGCGAGCCTGCTCCGTGACTACAAGTGCTTTGTATCACAACTTTCCTGACGTTGTATCAATCGTGTAGCAGAAGAAACGCATCTCCTCCGGCACTTGCTCCCGCGGAAGGCAAACCCGCCCCGATGCCCATGCGTTCGAACTCGCATTGAACAAGGGGGCGGGTATGAACCGCGTCAGTACCGGGTGCCTTCGGGCGCGGGCAGCGCGTCGAGGTCCGCCAAGTCGGCGGCACTCAGGACGACATCGGACGCCCCGGCGTTGTCGGCGAGGTACTTCGGCGTCTTGGTGCCGGGGATCGGCACGACGTACTCGCCCTGCGCGCGGACCCACGCGAGCGCGACCTGCGCCGGGGTGGCGCCGAGGCGGTCGGCGATGGCGCGTACGGCCGCGACGAGGGCCTGGTTCGCGGCGATCGCGTCGGCCTGGAAGCGCGGCAGCCCGCGGCGCCAGTCGCCCTCGGGCAGGTCGTCCACGGTGGCGAAGTTCCCGGTCAGGAAGCCGCGGCCGAGCGGCGAGAACGGCAGGAACGCGATGCCCTGCGCGTTGCAGTACGGCACCACCTCGGCGAGCGCGTCCCGCGTCCACAGCGAGAGTTCGCTCTGCACCGAGGCGACCGGGTGCACCGCCTGCGCGCGCTTGATCTCCTCGACGCTCACCTCGGACAGCCCGATCCGCCGCGCCTTGCCCGCGGCCACGACCTCGGCGAGCGCACCCCAGGTCTCCTCGACGGGCACCTCGGGGTCGACGCGGTGGAGCTGGTAGAGGTCGACGTGGTCGGTGCCGAGGCGCCGCAGGCTCTCGTCGATCGAGCGGCGCACGTGCTCCGGCTTCCCGTTGAAGCGCATCGCCCGCATGCCGGCCCCGCGCTCGCCCTCGGGCTTGGTCTCCAGGCCGACCTTGGTGGCCAGCACGACCCGGTCGCGGATGCCGGCGAGGCCGCGCCCGACCAACTCCTCGTTGGTGTACGGGCCGTAGACGTCGGCGGTGTCGATCAGCGTCACCCCGAGCTCGACCGCCCGGTGCAGAACGCCGATCGACGTCTCGTCGTCACGCCCGGCGGGGTCGTACGCGTGTGTCATGCCCATGCAGCCGAGCCCGATGACGCCGACGACGGGGCCGTCGCTGCCGAGCGTGGTGGTCTTCATGCGGTGCTCCCTGGGATCCGGGTGGGATGCGGTACGCGACCCAGCCTCCCCCTTTGAGCGCACTCGAAGTCAAGCGACACTCGGCGAGGGCGCACTGCAACCACCGCGACGGCACAGCCCGGCGGCGGGCGGGCCGGTGTGGGCCGACTACGTGCCGCGTACCTGCACCGGCGGGCCGTCGACCGCCGCCCGGCACAGGTCGCGCAGCGGGGTCGTCACGGACGCGGGGCGTTCGGTCAGGACCATGTGGCCGCAGCCGGTCTCGACGGTCAGTTCCGCGTGCGCCAGTTCGGCCGCGAGGCGCTTGCTGTGGCCGACGGGCGTGAGCTTGTCGAGGTCACCGACGACGATACGTACCGGGACCGAGGACAGCGCGGCCAGTTGGCCGGACTGGTCGTGCGCGGCGAGGGCCGGGAAGTAGCCGCACACCGCCTCGGCCGACGTGTTGTAGATCATCCAGGCGCACGAACGCACCGCCGCCTCGTCCGCGCCCGGGCCGAACAGGCCCCGCCTGACCGCCCGCAGGTGGGCCTTGGTCTGCGGGCCCGGCAGCAGCCGCCGGCCGCGCGCGAACGCCGACGGACGCCGCTCGCCGAAGGCGAAGAACCGCATCCCGGCCCGCCCCCGGAGCCGGTCCCGCAGCGGGAACGGCGGCGCCTGGGGGACGAGGTCGCCGCCCGAGGTGCCGACCAGCAGTACCCCGGCCACGCGTTCGCCGAACAGCTCCGGGTGCGCGGCGGCCAGCGCCATGATGGTCATGCCGCCCATCGAGTGCCCGCCGAGGACGACCGGTCCCGTCGGCGCCGTCGCGTCGAGGATGTCCACCAGGTCCTCGGCCAACTGGTCGACGGAGAACGGCCGGGCCAGCCCCGAGCTGGAACGGCCGTGGCCGCGCTGGTCGTACATCACCACCCGCACGGACGCCCCGGGGTCCTCGGCGAGTGCCCGGGCCGGTGCCGTCCACGCGCCGTGCGTGAGGGTCCAGCCGTGCGCGAGCACGACGGTGACCGCGGCGTCGGACGCGCCGTACTCGACGACGTGCAGGGCCGCGCCGTCGCGGGCCAGGACCACGCGGATGCGGCGTACCGGCGCGGGCGACGCCGGGGTGCGTGCGGCAGGGATCTCGGGCGTGCCGGGAGCGACGGCAACGGCCTTCTCCGCGAGGGGAGTTACGTCCGCCGCGCCGCGCGCGGTCTTGGGGACGGGAACGACCTTCCTCGGCTTGCTCCGGCCCAGGGCACGGGCGGCCTTCTTCGCGGGCATCCCGGGCTGCTGCTTCGCGGGCTGCTTCGCGGGATGCGTCGCCTCGGCGGCCTTCGCGGGCGGCGTGACCTCGTCGGGGGCGGGTGAGCTCACATCGGTCATCTGACGACTCCTGGCGGATGAGGGGGGCGGAGGCGCGCTAACTGCCGGTCGCGGGGCGGGTGGTGGTCCCGGTCGGGGGAGCGGCCGAGGGCTCGGCGAGTACGGGCTCGGCGGCCCTTGTCTCGGTGGCCTGCGTCTCGGCGACCTTGGCCCCGGCGGACACCGACACCGGAGCGGGGGCGCTCGTCTCCAGGGACGACCGGCCGGAGAACGTGCGAACCAGCGGCTCGATGCCGGCGCCCAGCAGACGCTGTCCGACGTCGATCAGCGTCGCGTCCGGGCCGACGAAGATCCGCGCCCGGTTGCGCTTCACGCCCCGCACGATGATGCGCGCGGCGCGCTCCGGCGAGGTGCGGGCGACCTTGTCGAACTCGTCGGCAAGCGTGTCGACTTCACGGTTGCTCGCGGCCCGTGCGCGGCGCGCGATGTTGGTCTTGACGCCGCCCGGGTGCACCGTCGTGACCCGGACACCGGACCCGGACATGCGCATCTCCTGGCGCAGCGACTCGGTGAAGCCGCGCACGGCGTACTTGGCCGCGCAGTAGGCACTCTGGGTCGGGATGCCCATCAGGCCGAAGACGCTGGAGATGTTGACCAGGTGCGCGTCGCGGGCGCGGCGCAGGTGGGGCAGGAATGCCTTGGTCCCGTGGGCGACTCCCCAGAAGTTGACGCCCATCAGCCACTCGAAGTCGTCCCAGTCCATCTCCTCCACGGAGGCGGTCAGCGCGACACCCGCGTTGTTGACGACGAGGTTGACCGTGCCGAAGTGGCCCGCGGTCTCGTCCGCCCATGCCTGCACCGCGTGCCGGTCGGCGACGTCGACCCGGCTCGCCGCCGTTTCGCTCGCGCCGTGGCCGAGTGCGACCGCGGCGGTTTCGCGTACGGCTTCCTCGTCGACGTCGGACAGTGCCAGCCGGGCTCCGTGCCGGGCGAGTTCGTACGCGAGCGCGCGTCCGATACCCGATCCGGCACCCGTGATCGCGGCGACCTTGCCGGCGAACTCCCGCACGTCAGACTCCTTCTGTCGGCGCGGCGACGGACGCCGCGGTCGGCCGGGGCTCGCGTACCTGGTCCCAGCGGCGTGCCCGGTGCCCGGCAGGCGAGAACCTGCGGTTCATCCACATGAACTTCCACACGAAGTCCGGCCAGAGCGTGGTGTTCTTGCCGGTACGCGAGTCCAGGTACCAACTGTCGCAGCCGCCCGTGACCCACACCGTGCCGTCGAGCTTGGCGTGCAACCGTGCGTTGTAGGCGTCCTGCGCGGCGCGCGTCACGTCGAGGTCGGCGATGTCGTGGCGGTCCATCTGGCGGATGGCGTCGACCGCGTACTTGATCTGCGCCTCGATCACCAGCGTCATCGAGGAGTGCCCGAGACCGGAGTTCGGGCCGATGACGAAGAACAGGTTGGGGAATCCCGCGGTCATGGCGCTCTGATGGGCGGCCATGCCGTCCTTCCACGCGTCGGCGAGCAGCACGCCGTCGCGGCCGGTGATCATGTGCGCCATCGGCATGTCGGTGGCCTGGAACCCGGTGCCCAGGATGATCGCGTCGCAGGGGCGTTCGACACCGTCGGCGGTGACCACCGAGTTCGCCCGGACCTCGGCGATGCGGTCGGTGACCACGTCGACGTTGTCCTGTTCGAGCGAGGGGTAGTAGTCGTTCGAGAGCAGGATGCGCTTGCAGCCGATGGTGAAGTCGGGCGTCAGCTTGGCGCGCAGTTCCTGGTCGCGGACACCCCGCCTCAGGTGCATGCGCGCGATGCCTTCGATGCGCTTGACCATGCCGGGGTGCTTGCCGTTGAAGCCGAGCCAGAAGGTCTCGCGCCCCCAGAACAGGCCCAGCCGCACGGCCTTTTGCAGCGGCGGCACCGCCTTGTAGAGCGCGCGTTCGGTCCCGGTGAGGGCACGGTCGGTGCGCGGCATGATCCACGGCGCGGTGCGCTGGTAGAGGTCGAGGTGCGCGACGCGGGGCTGGATCTGCGGCACGAACTGGATCGCGGACGCGCCCGTGCCGATCACCGCGACACGCTTGCCGCGCAGGTCGTAGCCGTGGTTCCAGCGCGACGAATGGAAGATCTCGCCCTCGAACGCGGTGGTGAGTCCCTTGATGTCGGGGTACGAGGGCTCACTGAGCGGACCGCCGCCCGCGAGCAGCACGTTGGCGGTCAGCGGTCCCCGGGACGTCTCCAACTCCCACAGCGATGCCGCGTCGTTCCACCGCGCCGCGCGTACCTCGTGCTCGAACCGCAGGTAGGGGAGCAGCCCGAACTCGCGGGCGCAGCGCCGCAGGTACTCCTGGATCTCGGGTTGCGGCGAGAAGGACCGCGACCACGTCGGGTTCGGCGCGAACGAGAACGAGTAGAGGTTGGACGGGACGTCGCAGCAGGCGCCCGGGTACGTGTTGTCGCGCCACGTCCCCCCGACGTCCGCGCCGCGCTCCAGAATGACGAAGTCCTCGATGCCGTAGCGCAGGAGGCGGGCTCCCGCGCCGAGGCCGGAAAACCCGCCGCCGATGACGGCGACGCGGACGTGCGGGACCGGTGGCTCCGCGGAGGAGCCGTGGGGAGGCTGTGTCGGCAAGGTCTTCTCCGGCGCTCGGTCGGGCCTGGCGTGCGGGCAGCACGACCCTAGGAAGATTACTGAACGGTAGTCAATAGTTTGCGCCGGACCTCCGTACACTGTCCGGCATGCCCGCACCCCGACGCACCCGCCTGACCCCGGATCAGCGGCGAGCGCAGCTGCTGCTCCTGGGCCGTGAACTGCTCGGATCCCGCACGCTGGACGAGCTCTCGATCGACGAACTCGCCGAACGGGCCGGGATCTCGCGCGGCCTCATGTTCCACTACTTCAAGTCGAAGCAGGGCTTCCACCGGGCCGTGGTGGAGGCCGCGTGCGAGGACTTCCTCGCGCACACCGCCCCCGACCCCGCGCTGGAGCCGCTCGCCCGCCTGCACGCCGTGCTGGGCGCTTTCGTCGACTACGTCCTCGACCACCGTGCCACCTACGTCTCCCTGGTCCGCGGCGCCGCGAGCGCCGACGAGACAGTACGCGAACACGTCGAGGCCGCCCGCCGCGCCCAGGCGGCACGCATTCTCGCCGGATGTGCGGAGCTGGGCCTCGACGACACACCGCTGCTGCGTACCGCCGCCCGCGCGTGGGTGGTCTTCGCCGAGGAGACCGTGGTGGCCTGGCAGGACCAGGACCCCGCGGAGGACCGCGCCGCCCTGGCCCAGTTCCTTGAGCGCACCCTCGTCGGCGTGCTGAGCTGCGTCGATCCCGCCGCCGACGTGTTGTCCCGGGCCTGAACGGGAACCTTCGCCCCGTCCCGGCAACCAGGCGGACGACGAGCGGCGGGGCCGACGGCCACGTCGGCGGCGAGGCGGAGGAGCACGGCATGAGCACGACCCGGTACGAGGTGGCCCAGCAGGTCCGCGGACAGGAGGGCGCGACCTGCGCACACCTCGACCAGGTGCGTTCGGTCGCCCCCAGCTCGATGGACGGCTGCCAGGACTGCCTCAAGTCGGGCGGCACCTGGGTGCAGTTGCGTGTCTGCCTGTCCTGCGGGTACGTCGGCTGCTGCGACAACTCGCCCCGCCGACATGCCACCGGCCACTGGCAGGGCGCCCGGCACGCCCTCATCCGCTCCTTCGAGCCGGGCGAGGAATGGGGCTGGTGCTACGAGGACCAACTGTTCCTGCTGCCACGCACCTAGCGGGGGCGTCGGCACGTGCCCGCGTCCGGAAGCGCCGCGCGGGGGGCCGTCACCACCATGCCGCCGGGCTGCTGCCCCACGGCACCGGGGCGGCCGCCCAGTCGGCCGGACCGCCTTTGAGGGCGAACGGGGGCAGGGCGTACGCGAGTTCCCCCTGCTCGGCGACCTTGAAGCCGAGATGCCGCGCGGCGGCGACCCGGCGCGGGAACCCGGGAAGGTGTTCCTCGGGGTCGTGGTGCCGCAGCAGCCACGCCGCCGTCCGGGCCAACGCGACCTCGACGTGCGAGCCCCGGCCGTCCGCCTGGCGCTCCGTCAGCGAGCGCAGTACGCCCGCCGCCAGCAGATAGCCCGTGCCGTGGTCCAGCGCCTGGGCGGGCAGTACGCCGGGCCGGTCGTCGCCGTCCGCCTCGATCCAGGCGATCCCGGTCGGCCCCTGCACGAGGCTGTCGAAGCCGCGCAGCTGCGCCCACGGCCCCGGCCCACCCCATGCGGACAGGTTCGCCGTGACGATGCCCGGGTGCCGGGCCGCCAGTACCTCGGGGGCCAGCCCGAAGCGGGCCGGCACACCGGGGCGGTAGCCGGTAACGACGACTTCGGTGTCGGCCAGGAGTTCGTCCAGGACGGCGATGCCTTCCGGCGTGCCGAGGTCCAGCAGCGCGGAGCGCTTCCCCAGGCCGGTGTCCAGGTGCTGCGCGGGCAGCTCGGGAAGGTGCGGGGAGTCGATGCGGAGCACGTCGGCGCCGAGATGGGCGAGCGTGCGCGTGGCCACCGGCCCGGCGATGACGCGCGTTAGGTCGAGGACCCGGATGCCGGACGCCGGCAGCACCGTCCCGTCGTGCGACGCGGGTCCGCCGGCCCGCCGCGGCGACGGCGCGCCCATTCTGCGCCGGGTGAGCAACGGGTCGTCCGCGACCTGCGAACCGTGCGGGTGGGCCCGCCACTCGTCGGGGGTGAGGACCGCGAACGCCAGCCCGTCCGCGTTCCGGATGCGTTCCTCCGCCTCCGCGACGGACAGCGGCAGCAGCGCGAGCGCGACCGTCTCGGCGGGGTCGTCCGGCGTGCCGGTGATCTCCAGCGCGCGGAAGAGCGCGTCGCGGTGGTGCGGATAGTTGCCGTGCACGCGGACCACGCCGTCCGCGCAGACGTAGAACTTCGACAGCGGGTCCATGCCGCCCTGCGGACGTCCGTTCAGGCGCAGGTGGCGCTCGCTCGTGAAGGCTATGGCGGTCGCCTCGCTGTCGACGGTGACCGTGGCGAGCGGTGCGCCGGAGCGTACGGCCGCGAACTCGGCCGCGGCGAGCCCTGCCGCCCCCGCGGTCGCCTGGGCCAGCTCGGTCACCGGCAGGCGCGCGGGCAGCGTGTCGGCGCGGCCCGTGAACGACACGTGTGCGGCGAGCGCGGGGTCGCCGCCGAGCGATCGCCAGGCTTCGTCGAGCAGCAGGGCTGCGGAAGGACGCATGGAGCCAATCCCATCACCGCGTGCGCGGCGCTGCGAGGGCGGGGGGCGGTCGACAGGCCTGGGCGGTGATCACGATTCCGGGTGACGGATGCGGTGGCGAACAAGCCACGAGTATCCGGAAATGTGTGCGATGTCGACGGGAATTTGCGGCTAATGTCGGTTCCTCACGGGACCTCCACGAAGTCTCCTTCACCCTTTTGCGTCATTCACGCTCTGTCGTCCCCCGCACGCCGGACCGGCGACGGACACTGGGAAGCGGGGCAACCATCGTGTCGGCCACGGCGGTTGGGGTGGAGTACCGAGATGGGGAGGGCACGCCATGCGGAGGATCTGGGGCGGCGCAGGGGCCGGGGGACTGGGCGTCAACGACGTTCTGATGAAGGACGCCCGGTTGAGCGTGCCCGCACGGGGCCTTGCCGTGCACCTGCTGTTACTACCCGAACGGGCCCGGCCCGACCGGGCGCGACTCGCGTCCCGCCCGGGGGAGTCGGCGAAGTCGATCGAGGGGTACCTGGCGGAGTTGGAAGAGGCCGGCTACCTGCGGCGCCGCACCGTGTGGGACCGCCGCGGCCGGGCGTTCGAGGAGGTCACGGTGTACCCGCAGGCCGTCGCGGACGACGCGGCGGCGGAGGTTCGGGGCCGGGTGTTCCACTGGCTCGCCTCGCCGGAGCGGCAGCCGGAGCGGGCGTTGTCGGCGCTCGCCGGAACTGCGGCGACCCGGAAGGCGGAGCCCGCCGGCATGCCCGAGGCCGGGGCCGCCACCGCGGTTGACGCCGAGCCGGCGACCGAGGACGCGGGTGAGGATGAGAGCCCGGCCGAGGAGCGAGGCGACGGCCTGACCGAGGTCGTTGCCGGCGACCGGGCCGGCGACCTGACCGACGGCCAGGCCACGGATGCAGTGGGAGGCGGGACCGGAAGCGCCGCCGAAGCGGGCGCCGAATGCGACATGGACGAGCCCGAGCCCGCCGCGGCTGACGGCGACGAAGGTGAGGGTGCGGTCGGCGACCTCGGCGACCTGGCGGACCTCGGCGACCGACCCGAGCCGGTTCCCGCGGGCGCGTGTTCGGGTGCCGGGGCGGGATCCGGCGCGGTCAGGCCGTGACCGTGCGGCGCCCCGGGCTGTTGTACCTGCGGGCCCGGGGCAGGCCTCCCGCGGAGGAGGGGGTCGGCCTCGGCAGCCCCTTCCCCCGTGAAGTTACTTGCGGGTAGCATCCGGGGGTGAGCACTCAATTCGACTTCATCGCCGACGGGCTGAAGCAGTCCGTGCCCCTGGTCCGGACCCTCGGTCTGGAGTTCGTCGAGATCGACCGCGAGCACGCGGTCCTGCGGCTGCCGGACAACGCGGACCTGCACAACCACGTCGGCGGCCCGCACGCGGGCGCGATGTTCTCGCTCGGCGAGTCCGCGTCCGGCGCGATCGTCCTGGCGGCGTTCGGCGACCAGTTGGGCCGCGCGGTGCCGCTCGCGGTCACCGCGGACATCGCGTACAAGAAGCTGGCCATGGGGCCGGTGCTCGCCGAGGCGCGTCTCGGCCGCCCGGCGGAGGACGTGGTGGCGCAGTTGGACGAGGGCGAGCGGCCCGAATTCCCGGTGGCGGTCGAGATCCGCACCGAGGACGGCACGACGACCGCCGAGATGAACATCGTGTGGACGCTGCGCCCGAACCGCACCTGACCGCGCCCGGTCGCAACCGTTCGCACCCCAGGCGACGGACCGCCCCTCCGCCGCGACGGATGTGGTCGCGGCGGAGGCACGCGGCGGCGGGTCGCGTCAGTAGCGCCAGCGGGTGGCGGCGACGATCTCCTCCGGGGTCGACGTCGCGAACAGCGCCGCCTCGGCGCGTCGGACGCCCGCGAATGCGGCGTGCAGTTCGGGGCCGAACGCGGCCGACAGCACTGCCGAGCGGTCGAACTCGGCCACCGCTTCCGGCAGTGACGCCGGCAGCCGCTCCGCGCCCGTCTCCGCGGGATTGGCGGTCGTCTCGGGCGGCAGCACCGAGCCGCGCTCGACGCCGTCCAGTCCCGCGGCGATCACCGCGCCCATCGCCAGGTACGGATTGGCGGCCGCGTCGAAGCACTTCACCTCGGCGTTGGCCCCGGACTCCCGCTCACCCGTGCTCCCGGTGATCAGCCGCACGGCCGCCTCGCGGTTCTCCAGGCCCCAGCACCGGTACGCCCCCGCCCAGTGCGACGGGACGAGCCGCAGGTAGCTGGCCGCCGACGGCGCCCCGACCGCGGTCAGCGCGGGGAGTGCGGCCACGATGCCCGCGAGGAACGCCTCGCCCACCGAGGTCAGGCCGTACCGACCGTCGCCGCCGTGCATCAGGTTGACCCCGTCCCGCCACAAACTCAGGTGCAGGTGGCCGCCGTTGCCCACCGTCCCCGGCGTGGCCACGGGCGCGAACGACACGCGCAGGCCGTGCCGCGCCGACACCCCGCGCACGGTCTGGCGTACCAGGACCGCGCTGTCCGCCGCGCCGACCGGGTCCTCGGCGGCGACCGACACCTCGAACTGCCCTGGTGTGTACTCGGGATGCAGCTGGAGCACCGTCAACCCCTGGGCGTCCAGCGCCTGGAGGATGTCGCGCAGGTAGTCGGAGCACTCGACGACGCGGGTCATGCCGTACGCCGGGCCGTCGGTCGGCACCTCGGGCGCCCCGTCGGCCGATCCGGCCCGCGCCGCGATCCACTCGACCTCGAAGCCGGCGCGCAGCGCGAACCCGCGGTCCGCCGCGGCCTCGCACATCCGCCGGGCGAACTGCCGCGAGCAGCCCGGGTGCACGTGGCCGTCCTGGGTGATGCGGTCGCCCGGCGCCCACGCCCAGCCGGGCTGCGCGGCCAGCGGGACGAGCCGGTCCAGGTCCGGTACCAGGCGCAGGTCGCCGACCGGACCGCCGATCCAGGTGCTGTCCGTGATCGAGTCGTCGACGAGGAACACGTCGAAGCAGGGCGCCGCACCGACGCCCCATGCGGCCGCGTGCTCCAACTGCCGGACGGGGACGGTCTTGACGCGACAGATGCCCGCGTTGTCGACCCACCCGACGACCACGCCGGCGACGTCGCGTGCGGTCAGCTCGGCGGCTGCGATGCGGGCGCGCGCCGCGCGTTCGGCGCGCACGTCGGCGCCGACCGCCACGGTCGCCACGGCGGCGCCGGGAGTGCCGGGGAGGGCAGGGGAGGGGGGAGGTGGTGTCTCAGTTGCCGCCATGCGGGTAATCCTGCCGTTGCGGACGGACCGGTCGAAACTCCCCGTTCGGGTGAAGAAGCCCAGGTGAACCGGGGTACGCGCGAGCCGTCGCCGGTCCGGGCGGGAAAACTCGGAGGCCCGGCAGAGGGGTCGTCCCCTAGGGTCCCGATCATGGAACCTCCCCACCCGCAGGGCCCCGACCTGCGCATCTGCTGTGTCGGCGACTCCTACACGCAAGGCGTCGGCGATCGTGAGGGCGGATGGGTCGGCCGCCTGTCGGCACGTGCGCATGCCCGCGGCGACCGCCTGACCGCCTACAACCTCGGGGTGCGCCGTGAGACGTCCGCCGACATCGCCGGCCGCTGGTACGACGAGGCCGCGCGCCGGTTGACCGGCGGGGACGCGCATGGTGTGGTGTTCGCCTTCGGCCTCAACGACAGCACGTACGAGGACGGTGTACCTCGGGTCGCACCCGACGACAGCGTGCGCAACCTGCGCGCCGTCCTGGGGACCGCCCGCGCCGCGGGCTGGCCCGCGCTCGTCGTCGGCGTGCCGCCGATCCCGGACGGCGACACCGGGCGCGGCGATCTCCCCGCGCTGGAGGCCGCGTTCGGGCGCACCTGCGCCGAACTCGGCGTTCCCTTCGTTCCGGTGCACGACGCGCTGCGCGGGCGGCCCGAGTGGTGGCAGAGCATCGACGCGTACGGAGACACCGCGCACTGCGGCCCGGTCGGCCACGCGATGCTGGCGGACCTCGTCGGCGACGGCGGGTGGTGGCCCTGGCTCGACGGCCTGGCGGGGCCGGACCCCGCCCGACCGGACCCGGCCTGACCGGCGCGTGGTGCGGGCGGCCGCTGACCGGCCGGCCACCCGCACCCGCGCCGGACCGGAGTCGGCGGCGTGACCGCGGGTACGTCAGTGCTTGAGCGCGAGACCGCCCGCCATCAGCCGTTGTCCGACCGTCAGTTCCGCGGCGACCGGCTCCTCGGGGCGCCACTGCGGCAGGTAGACGACCCCCGGGTCGAGGAGTTCGAGCCCGTCGAAGTACGCGGTGATCTCCTCCAGGGTGCGGAAGCGGCCGGTGCCCAGGCTGGTCAGCAGCGCGCCTTCGAGGGCGAGGGCGTCCGGGCTCGACGCGCAGAAGTGCGTGAGCAGGAAGTAGCTTCCGGCGGGCAGGGCTTCGAGGTACGCCCGCACGATGCCGTCCGGGTCCTCGTCGTCGCCGAGGTGGTGGATGACGCCGACCAGCATGAGGCCGACGGGCTGGTCGAAGTCGATGAACTCCCGGACCTGCGGCAGGTCCAGCACCGCCTTGGGGTCGCGCAGGTCGGCGGTGACGACGGTGGTGTTGTGGTTCTCCGCCAGCAGGGCGCGGCCGTGGGCGAGCACGATGGGGTCGATGTCGACGTACACGACGCGTGCGTCGGGTGCGACCGACTGCGCGACCTGGTGCGTGTTCTGCACGGTCGGCAGGCCGGACCCCAGGTCCAGGAACTGGCGTATGCCCTTTTGGGCCATGAAGCGGACCGCGCGGCCCAGCAGGTCGCGGTTGAAGCGGGCGACGTCGCCGATCTCCGGGACGATGTCCTGGGACTGCTGGGCGATCACCCGGTCGACCGCGAAGTTGTCCTTTCCGCCCAGGACCGCGTCGTACACACGCGCGATACTGGGCTTGCTCACGTCGATGCCGGTGGGTGCCCAGTCGTCGCCTTCGGTGCCGCCCAGCGGACCGCCGACGGCGTTCGCCTCCGGACCGTCCGAAATGTCCTCGATGCCGCTCACGCGTCCCCTACTCCTGTGCCGCGGTTGGGAGTTGATGTTTCGTCACGCGGATCGTAACGCGTGGTGACCAGGGATGCTCGCGCGTCTTCCGGGCAGCGCTTCGACTGAGGCGCCGGAGGACGTCCAGGGGGACCGGTCGGGGGATCGCGGCGGCGTTTGGGAGGGACCGTGTCGTGTCTTTTTCGGGGATTGGTAGGCTTTTCCTATATTGAAGGGGTGAAAGGTACGGAAGGTACGCAAGGGGCAGCGCAGGCGGCGGACCGCCGTGCGCGCCGACGCATCCGTACCGTGCGCGCGGCCGCGTACATCGTCGTCGCCGTCAGTGTCGCGATCATCACCGGACTCGGCGTCGCCCGCACCACCGTCCTCGACGAGGCCTGGTACGACTCCGTGCTCGAACGCGAGGACAGCTACAACCGCCTCTACGACCAGGTCCTCGTCGACCCCGAGATGGCCGACATAACGCGCGACCTGCTGGCCCGTCTGCCCGTCCCGCCCAACCAGGTCACCGCCAACCTGCGCCTCGTCCTGCCCCCGTCCACGCTGCGCGGCATGACCGCCGACCAGATCGGCCGGACGGTCGCCTACCTGCGCGGCGACGAGGGCGACCTGCACTTCACCGTCGACCTCAAGCCGGTCATCAACAACCTCGGCGGCGTGGCCGAGGTATTCGTCGGCGACCTCACCGGCGACGTGCCCTCGGTCACCGAGGCCAACGCGCCCGCGTTCGTCGCGTCCGTGCAGCGCGCCCTCGACGCGCTCGCGCAGGGGCAGAGTCCCGACAGCCTGCCCGCCCTCGACCTGGCCCCCGAGGCGGCCCCGCAGGTCGCGGACCTGATCCTGGAGAAACTCCCGGAGGACAGCCGGGCGCCGCTGCGTGAGCCGGTGATCGCCTCGCTGCGCGCCAACGACCTCGGCGGCGTGCTCGTCGCGGTCGTGCCGGCGCTGTTCGGTGAAAAGGTCCTGGACGCCCAGCACGGTCTGACGGAGCTGAGCAACGGCGAGCAGTGGGACCTGGTCGTCGACGTCCGGGCCGAGGACACCGACGTCAACCTCGGGCCGCTGCCGCAACTACGGGCGTTCACGGTGTTCGGCCTCGGCAAGATGCTCACACTGGCCTGCGCGTTCGCCCTCGGCGGGCTGTTCGTGCTGTGGCGCACCGCGCCCTACCGCGGGCTCGGCCGCCTGCGCGGCCCCGGCGTCGGACTCGCCGCGGGCGGCCTTCTCGCCGCCGCAGTCTGCCTCATCGCATGGGGCGCGGCACCGCACCTGATCCCGGAGGACCGCGGCAGCTGGGCGCCGTCCGTGCGCGTCCTGGTCGGCGACCTGCAGGAGGCCGCCACGCGCGACATCGTCGGCGTGTGGGTGACCGCGGCGGCGGTCCCGGTCTTCACCGGCTCGGTGCTCGCCGGCCTCGCGACCGTCGCGATCCGCCGCCAGGAGCGCGGCCGCGAACCGGTCAAGCGCTCGCGGGTGCGCACCATCACCGGGTTCGCCGCGGCCGGCGCGGCCGGTGCGCTCGCGCTCACGATCCTGGTCCCCGTCCCCACGGTCGGCGACCCCGACAAGGAGCGCCGCTGCAACGGCATGCGCCAGCTGTGCGACCGCAGCTACGACGACGTCGCGTACCTCGCCACGCACAACTCCATGTCGTCCACCGCGGACCGCTTCATCAGCCCGCTCCAGGACCCCGACCTGGTCACCCAACTCGACCTGGGCGCGCGGGCGCTGCTGATCGACTCGTACCTGTGGGAGAGCCCGGACGAGATCGCCTCCCGGCTCGCCAGCGGCGACCTGTCGCCCGAGGAGCAGCAGATCATGGCCGGCGTCGTGGACCGGTATGCCCCGGCGCGCCCCGGCGTCTGGCTCTGCCACTCACTGTGCCGCGGGGGTGCCATCCCCCTCGTCGCCACGCTGCGGCAGGTCGGCGACTGGCTCGACAACAACCCCAACGAGGTGGTCACGCTCGTCGTGCAGGACGCCGTCGACGGCACGCAGATGATGGAGGCCGTGCAGCAGTCCGGCATCGACCGCTTCCTCGCGACCCCGCCCGCGGACCCCGCCGCGCCGTGGCCGACGCTGCGCGACATGATCAACCGCAATGAGCGCCTCGTCGTCTTCGCGGAACGCGCCGACGGCCCGGATCCCAGGTACCGCAACTTCTACCGGTACGGGATGGAGACGCCGTACACGTTCCCCGACCCGGAGTCCATGAGCTGCGTGCCGAACCGCGGCGGTACCGGCAAGGGCCTGTTCCTGATGAACCACTTCATCACCGCGCAGGGCGGCAGCCGGATCGACGCGGGACGCGTCAACAGCCGCCAGTTCGTGCTGGACCGCGCCCGGCGGTGCGAAGCCGAGCGCGGCAGTCAGGTGAACTTCGTCGCCGTCGACTTCGCGACCATCGGGGACGCCCGCGGCGCGGTGGACGTCCTCAACGCCGACCGGGCGCGAAGGGACGCCGTCCAGCAGCCCGGGCGGCCCGAACCGCCGCGGACCCCGCCCCCGGGTCCGGCGCTGCTGGCACCGGTCCCGGCCGGGACGCCCAAGGACTGACAGGTGCGGTGCCGGGCGTGTTCCCGGCGCGGTCTCGGCCTCAGTAGCCGAGGCCGAAGTCCTGCGGGAACTCGGGGTCTTCGGCGGGGCCGAGGGGAAAGGGCAGGCGGCCGAGGGGAGCGTGGCGGCCGAAGACCACGTCGAGCACCGTCCGGTCCGGGGCGCCGAGGTCGATCAGGAGTGCCGCACAGTTGTCGGCGAACTCCGGCGCAGGGCAAGGACCTTCGACGCGCAGCACGACGATCGTGGGGACCGCGGCGGCTATGTCGAGGACGCGGTCGGTGTCTTCCTCGGTGGTCCCGGTGCCCGCCGCTGCCGCGACCCGCAGCACGGCCACCTCGGCCTCGGCGAGGTCGTCGACCGGCGTGGCGTATGCGGACGCCGCCGACGCGGCCAGCCCTTCGAGGTAAACGCGCACGCCGTCGCGCAGCGGCAGCGCGGGGCCGCCGGTCGCGCTGGTACGGGTGCTGGTGCGGTTGGTGGCCAGGGTGAGCGAGCGGAGCTCGGTGTCGGTGCCCGCGGAGTCGGGGTGCGGCGGATCGGCTTGCGGCGGCGATGCGTCGCGGGGCTCCGTACGGCGTTCCATGCGCGGCCGGGACGGCGCGGGCACCCTTCCCGTACGTGCGTCGTCGGGGATCCGCGCGCGGACTTCGGCCGTACGCGACACGACTCGGGTCTTTGGGGACGGCATCTTGCGGCGGCTCCCTTCGGGTGGGCCCCCGGCGGGGCCCCTCCTGCGCCGCCCCATCGTGGCAGATCGGACCGACCGGTGTGGACGCGGAGTGCACGGGAGAGTGGCACTGACCGGTTGGTCGCTGAATGTCCGGTGATCATCCGGTTCGCGAACCGGCCCGCGCGGCCCGGCTCGTCGCGGCGCGGTCCGGCGGACCGGGGCTCAGCGAAGCGCGTTGTTCGCGTGCCGGGCGAGGGCGACAAGGGTGTCGAGCCCGGACTGCGCGTTGGGGCCGGCGGCTGTGAGGTTCACGCTGGTGACGCGTTCGCCGCGCCCGCGTGCGAAGGCGATGCCGTTGGCCTTGCCCGGGTCGCTGTAGAAGACCGCGGCGTCGGCGAGTTCGGGGACCTGCTCGGTCCGCGCGGTCGGCGAGGCGGTCAGGCGGGCGACCTGCTCCGGGCCGCCGAGCAGCGCGCGGGGGACGTCGCCGATACGTACCGAGAGCACCGTTTCGCCGGTGGGACCGATGAACAGGCAGGTACGGCCGCCGTCTTCCGGCCGGCGGCTGATCTGCGTGGCGCCGAGCTCGGTCCGCACCTGGTCCTCGGTCAGGAGATCGCACCCGGTCACGCGCAGTCGTTCCGCGAGCGTCGCCGGCGCAGAAGAGCCGGGGGCGGACGGGGCCGTGCCCGGAGTCGAGGGCACGCCGTGCGCACGGCCGTTCTCGTCCGCCCCGAAGCAGCCCGTCAGCAGCCACATGCCGACCGCGGCCCATACGCAGCCGAACGTACGACGGTTCATCCCGAGCCCCCCACTCATCGCCCCCACGGACTCCGCGACCGCATCCGGTCCCCACCGGTCAACCAGGTCACGCGGACGTCCCTCGACGGATGCTAGTGACCCGGACAACCCCGCCGAAAGAGGCGGGACCCCTTGGGTCGTGTCCGCGAAGCCGCGCCGGGCCCGCGAACCGTGGCACACGTACTCCCTACGCCGTCAAGCTCCGAGGCCCCGACAGGTGCTCCGATGCGCGGACGGGGCACAGCCGTACGGCAGAAATAACCGGCCCTTGCTGGCGCCTTTCGCCAACAGTCCACAACACCGCACCGACAACGGAGAACCCCCGGCGCCGGTCGGACGGGTCGTCGGGGCGAACGGCTCCCCGCCTGCCGCGGCCGCTCGCCGCCGGGGCGCCCTCGCCAGGGCGTCGGTGCCGGGCGGCGGCGTTCGGCGCGGGTTCGGCACGGAGTTCCGCGCGGGGCTCGGTACCGGGTTCGGCGTGGGTTCGGCCCGGGCCGTGCGACTCGCTAAGGTCTGGGCATGACTTCCGCACCACACAGCGCGTCGCACGCTGCCCGTGATGTCACGCAGGCCGTCATCCTGGCCGGGGGACAGGGCTCGCGGCTGCGGCCCTACACCGACGACCGGCCCAAGCCCATGGTGGAGATCCCGGGGACCGGCACGCCGATCATCGGCCATCAGCTGGCGTGGCTCGCGGCCGAGGGGGTCACCGACGTCGTGATCTCGTGCGGGCACCTCGCCGAGGTGCTGCAGGACTGGCTCAAGACGGCCGACCTGCCGCTGGCGGTGTCGACGGTGGTGGAGACCGAACCGCTCGGGCGCGGCGGCGGGTTGAAGTTCGCGGCGGCCGCCCTGCCGCGGCCCGAGGAGCCCTGGTACGCCACGAACGGCGACATCTGGACCCGCTTCTCGCTCCGCGAGATGGCCGCGTTCCACGAGGAGCGGCACGCGACCGCGACGCTCTCGCTCGCCCGCCCGCGCATCCCGTGGGGAGTCGTGGAGACCGACAAGTTCGGCCACGTCCTGGACTTCATCGAGGCGCCGCCGTCGCCGTACCTGATCAACGCCGGGGTGTACGTCTTCTCGGCGGAGTTCACCGCCCTGCTGCCCGACGTCGGCGACCACGAGCGCACGACGTTCCCCCGCTTGGCCCGCGAGCAGCGCCTCGCCGGGTTCCCGATCCCGCAGGGTGCGTACTGGCGGGCCATCGACACCGCGAAGGACCTGTCGGAGGCGGCGAAGGAGCTGCGCGCCCAGTCGGAGTGACGCGGAGCGGATCGGTCGGCCGCCGGTTCAGATCAATTGGGCGTACAGCGCCGGATCGACGTTGCCGCCGCTGACGACCGCGACGTGGTCGCGCCCGGGCGGCAGCGCGTCGCGTCGGAACAGGTAGGCCGCCGTCGCCACGGCTCCGGACGGTTCGGCGACCAGGCGCGCCGAGCGCCCCAGGAACCGGACGGCCGCGCGGATCTGGTCCTCGCTGACGGTGACGATGTCGTCGACGTACCGCAGCACGTGGGCGAACGGGAGTTCGCCCAGCGACGTGGTGCGCAGCCCGTCCGCGATCGTGCGGTACGTCGCCTCGGACGGCCACGTGGCGCGCACTCCCGTGCGCAGCGACTCGGCGGCGTCGGCGGCGAGTTCCGGCTCGACGCCGATGACCTTCGTGTCCGGGCGCAGCGACTTCACCGCCGTCGCGATGCCCGAGATGAGCCCGCCGCCGCTGACCGGCACCAGGACCGTCGAGGCGTCCGGCAGGTCCTCGGCGATCTCCAGCCCTGCGGTGCCCTGGCCCGCGATGATGCGGCGGTCGTCGTACGGCGGCACCGCGGTGTACCCGTGCTCCTCGGCCAGTTCGAAGGCCGCCGTGTCGCGCCGGTCGGGTGTGACCATGACGATCTCGGCGCCCAGCGCACGGGTCGCTTCGACCTTGACCGCGGGCGCGGTGTCCGGCATGACGATGACCGCGCGGATGCCGAAGTGGCGGGCGGTGTAGGCGACGGCCTGGGCGTGGTTGCCGCTGGAGTGTGCGACGACGCCGCGGGCGCGCTCCTCGTCGGTGAGCGACGCGATCAGGTTGTGGGCACCGCGCAGTTTGAAGGCGCCGATCGGCTGGAGGCTCTCGGGCTTGAGCCACAGGGGACGGTCGGCGTCGCCGTGCGGGCACGGGAGCAGCGGCGTGCGTACCACCGCTCCCGTGACCCGCTTGTGGGCTTCGCGCAGCTCGTCGAGGGTGACCAGGTTTTTCATACGTGTCACCGTAGACGGTCGGCGGACGGTGTCCGCCGGGGCTCAGCGGGACGCGAGGAAGGCCTCCACCTGCTCGTGGATGTACGCGGTGTCCTCGTCGTCCATGCGGTGGTTCAGCGGCACGATGAAGGCGTACTCCATGACCCGGTCGGCGTTGGGGTAGCCGTCGGGGTCGGCGCGGTGCGTGATGTCCTTGAAGCCGGGCTGCCGCAGGATGTTGCCGGACCACACGGTGCGCGTGGAGATGCCGCGCGCCTCGAGGAACTGCTGCAGGTCGCCGCGGCTGAAGCCGGCCTCGGGGTTGACGATGGCCGGGAAGTTCAGCCAGCCGGTCTCCAGCCCGTCCGTCTGGCGCGGCGCGATGAACGCGTCCGGGTGCTTGGCGAAGAAGGCGTGGTGGGCCGCGAAGTGCCGCTGGCGGGTGGCCAGGAAGCGCGGCAGCTTGGCGAGTTGGGCGAGGCCGAACGCGGCGCCGAGCTCGCTGGGTTCGAAGTTCCAGCCGATCTCGTCGAAGATGAAGAGGTTGTCGTACAGGACGCCGTCGATCTCCTCGAAGAAGTCGCGGTTGCCCTTCTTCGAGCCGAACAACTGGAGTTCGGAGCGCCGGCCCCAGCGGCGCAGCATGAGGCCGCGGTCGCGCAGGGCCTCGTCGTCGACGAGGACCATGCCGCCGTTGCCGGCGCAGGTGATGATGTGGCTCATCGCGAAGCTGGTGACGGAGATGTCGGCGCGGGTGCCGGTGGGGGTGCCGCGCAGGGTGGCGCCGAGGGCGTCGCAGGAGTCCTCGACGACGGCGAGGCCGTGCCGGTCGGCGATTTCGCGGATGCGGTCCCAGTCGGGGGCGTTGCCGGCGAGGTTGGGGGTGAGGATCGCCTTCGTACGCGGGCCGATGAGCCCTTCGATGCGGTCGACGTCGATCTGGAACGAGTCGGGGTCGACGTCGGCGAGGACGGGTACGAGGCCGGCCTTGACCATGGGGGCGATGTCGGTGGAGAAGGTGAGCGTCGAGGTGATGATCTCGTCGCCGGGTTCCAGCCGCAGCAGTTCGATGGCGAGGTAGAGCGCGGACGAGCCGGAGTTGCACATCAAGCCGTGGCTCTTGCCGAAGAGTGCGGCCACTTCGCGTTCCATGGCAGCGACGTTGCGGCCGATGGTCATGGCGCTGGGCGGGCCGTTGAGGATCGCGAGCATGGCGTCGATCTCGGCCTGGTCGTGGACGCTTCCGGCGTACGGGATCTTGCGCATGCTGCCGTCCCAGGGGTGTCGGTGGCGGGTGGTGGAAGGGGAGTGCTCGGGCGTTCGGCGGCCGGTGCCGGGTGTGTTCCCCGGGAGAACCCGGGGGAGAATCTGACAGCCCGTCAGCGGTCGCTTTTATAGCTATCATGGCTATGATGGGGCGGCAAGGTCGGGGGGGAACACCGAGCGGCGCAGAGCGAACACAGAGCAGAGAGCGGGTAACCCGGTGCGGTACACCACAGTGGGAACGTCAGGCTTGAAGGTCTCCGAGGTCGGGCTCGGCTGCAACAACTTCGGCATGCGCATCGACGAGCCCGCCGCGCACAAGGTGGTCGGCGCGGCCCTCGACGCGGGCGTGACCTTCTTCGACACCGCGGACATGTACGGCGGCGGCCGCTCCGAGGAGATGCTCGGCCGCGCCCTCGGCGCCCGTCGCGACGACGTGGTGGTGGCCACCAAGTTCGGCGCGCCCGCCAAGGGCCCGTACGGCGGCGGGGCCTCCCGGCGCCACGTGATGCGTGCCTGCGAGGCCAGCCTGCGCCGCCTCGGCACCGATCACATCGACCTGTACTACCTGCACTTCCCGGACGCGGACACCCCGCTCGACGAGACGCTGTCCGCCCTCGACGACCTGGTGCGCCAGGGCAAGGTCCGCTACATCGCCAACTCCAACCTGGCCGGGTGGCAACTGGTCGACGCCGACCACATCGCCCGCAACGCGAACAGCGCCCGCTTCATCGCGACGCAGCTGGAATGGAGCCTGGTCAACCGCGACGTCGAGCGCGACACCGTGCCGGCCGCCCGGCACCTGGGACTCGGCGTGATCCCGTATTTCCCGCTCGCGTCCGGGCTGCTCAGCGGCAAGTACCGGCGCGGCGAGGACTTCCCGGAGGGCTCGCGGCTGGCCGCCGGGCCGTGGTTCGCGAGCGTGGCGACCGACGAGAACTTCGCCATCGTCGAGCGCGTGACCGCGTACGCCGAAGAGCGCGGCCGGACCCTGCTGCAACTGGCCCTGTCGTGGCTCGCGGCGCAGCCGGAGGTGCCGTCGGTGCTCGTCGGCGCGACGAGCGCCGAGCAGGTGGTGGCGAATGCCGAGGCTTTCGTGGAGTTGAGCGCCGAGGAGGTCGCGGGGATCGCCCGCCTCGCGGTGAAGGGACCGGTCGAGGAGGGGTGACCGGCGGTCTGCCGGTGCGCGCCGGGCCGCCCGCGGGCGCCGACGCGGTACGCCACCACAGCGTCGCGGACGCGGTCGCCGCGCGCCTGCGCACCCGGATCCTCGACGGCGCCGTGGCGGACGGCGGCACGCTGCCCAAACAGGACGACCTGGCCGCCGAGTTCGGGGTCGGCCGCACCACCGTGCGGCAGGCGTTCCGCATCCTGGAGACCGAGGGCCTGATCACGGTGCGGCGCGGCAACGCCGGCGGGGCGGTGGTGCACGTACCCCAACCCGCGGACGCAGCCCACATGTTCGGCATGGTCATGCACGCGCGACAGGTCGAGCTCGCGGATCTTGCGGGTGCGCTGCGGCAGTTGGAGCCGGTGTGCGCCGCACTGTGCGCGGCCCGCGGGGACCGGGCGACCGAGGTGGTGCCGCAACTGCGGGACGTGCACGGGCGGATGGCGGCGGCGCTCGACGACGGCGGGGCGTACCTGCGGGAGAACCGGGCGTTCCACGAGGCGCTGGTGGCGCTGTGCGGGAACGCGACGATGCAGATCCTGCTGGGCGCGGTCGAGGTGTTGTGGGCGCGGCAGGAGCAGGCGTGGGCCGGGGCGGCGCTCGCCGGCACGGACCGCGGCGCGCGGGCGGCGGGGCTGCGCGTGCACGGCAAACTGATCGACCTCATCGAGTCAGGAGACGAGGCCGAGGTCTTCACAGCGGCGTCACGGCACATCGCCGGGGCGCAGGAGTATCCGCTGCGCGACCACGGCGCGCGGCCGGTGCGGGTCTGACGTCAGAACGGGCTCGGCAGGCGGGGGATCGGTACCGAGATGACGGTCGGGGTGGCGGCGCCGAGTGCGTCGCGCAGGGCGGGACCGAGATCGTCGGGTGCCGCCAAGGCGACGCCGTTCGCCCCGAACGACCGGGCCAGGGCCGCCCAGTCGGGGTTGCGCAGTGCGGTGCCGATCTCGCGGCCGCCGAAGCGTTCGCGCTGGTCGCGGTTGGAGTTGCCGTACGCCCCGTCGTCGAAGACCACGTTGACGGTGTTGATGCCGTACTGGACGGCGGTGGCCAACTCGCCCGCCGCGAACAGGAATCCGCCGTCCCCGCTGAGCGTCACCACGGGCACGTCGGGCCGGGCGGCCTTCGCGCCCAGCCCGGTCGGGAAGGCGAAGCCGAGCGTCCCCATGTACGACGTGGCCAGGTAGCCGCGCCGCGCGTGCACCGGGTAGCGCATGTGGCACATGTAGCCGACCGTCGTCGTACAGGGCACGAGGATCGAATCGTCCGGCAGAGCGGCGCGTACCGTGTCGACGATGGCGGACTGCGGCCCCACAGTGGCGAGTTGCTCGCGGACCTGCCGCCTCATGCGGGCCGTCTCGGCGGTGCGCGGCGGCCGCGGCCCGGAAGTGCGCCGCAGCTCGGCGAGGAGCGCCTCGGCGCCGGGCAGCGCGTCCGCGGCGATCGCCACCGACGCGGTGTGGTGGCGGTCGAACTCGGTGGGGTCGGCGTCGAGGTGGACGAGCGGGACGTGCGGCGCGATGCCGCTGCCCGAGAAGCGGGTGCCGACCGCGAGCACCGCGTCGGCGTCGTCGAGGACGGGCCGCAGGCGCGGGTTGAACCACATCGTTCCCACGCTCAGCGGGTGCCTGTCGTCGACCGCGCCCTTGCCCTCTCGGGTGGTGACCACCGGAGCCTGGAGGTGCTCGGCGATCGCGGTGAGCGCGTCGTGTGCGCCCGCGGAGACCGCGCCGCCGCCCGCCCACAGCAGCGGGCGTTCGGCGCGCAGGAGCAGTGCTGCGGCGTCGCGTACCGCGTCGGGGTCCGGTTGGGCGCGGCGCCTCTCGGCCACCGCGGGCAGCTTGACGTCGGCCTTCTCGGCCAACGCCTCGGGCGGGACGTCCAGGACGGCGGGACGGGGGCGTCCGGTGCGCATGGCCGCGAATGCGCGGTGCACCGCGCCCGGGACCTCCGCGGCGTGCCGGATCCCGGCGGTGTGGCCCGCGACCGGGGCGACGACGTCGAGTTGGCGGTGGATCTCGTGCAGCGCGCCGGAGCCGCGGTCGATGGCGTCGCGCGGTATCTGGCCGGCCAGGAGCAGGACGGGGGAGGAGGCGGCGTACGCGGTGGCCAGGCCGGCCCCCGCGTTGTAGAGGCCGACGCCGGGCACGACGAGTGCGCAGCCCTCCCGCCCGACGGCGCGGGCGTATCCGTCGGCCATGTAGGTGGTGGCCTGCTCGTGGCGGGTGGTGACGAACGTGATGCCGGGTTCGTCGTAGAGCGCGTCGAGCAGGTGCATGATCTGGTCGCCGGGCAGGCCGAAGAGGTGGGTGACCCCTTCGCGGCGGAGTTGCGCGACGAGGGCTTGGGCGCCGGTCATGAGGGTCATCCGCGGGCTCCGACCGTCGTGCCGGCGGTGTCCGTGCCGCCCGTGGTGTCCGCGGTGTTCGTGTCGGCGGCGTCTGTGCTGCGCGCCGTGTGCGCCGCGCTGAACGGCCTTGGTGCGGAGCCTTCCAGCGTGACGCGGTGCAGGTAGCGCCGCGCGGACCCGTAGTCGTTGACACCGCGGTGCTGCACGCTGCGGTTGTCCCACATGACCACGTCGCCCGGGAGCCAGCGGTGCCGGTAGGCGAACTCGTGCCGGGTGGCCGCCTCGTAGAGGTACGCGAGGAGCGGTGCGGACTCCTCGTCGGTCATGTCGGCGAACCGGCGCGTGTAGTCCGCGTTGACGTACAGCGCTGGGCGTCCGGTCTCCGGGTGCGCGACGACCACCGGGTGGGTGGCGGTGACGGTCGACTCGGTGAGTCCGGCGTCGGCGGCGAGTGAGGTGCCCTGATGGACGGCCGTGAGGCCGTCGAGGACGCGGCGTAGGCCGGGGGAGAGGCGCTCGTACGCGAGGTGCTGGTTGGCGAACATGGTGTCGCCCCCGGCGGGCGGGAGTTCGCGCGCGTGCAGCACCGTGGTGCGTGGCGGTGCGGCGGAGAAGGTGACGTCCGCGTGCCAGGTCTCGGTGAGCGGGACCATCTGGTAGATCTCCATCACGCCGGGGTGGCCGGTCAGCGACGGCACGTACGGGTGGACGAAGACCTCGCCGAACTCGGCGGCGAAGGACAGGAGTTGATGGGGGCTCAGATCCTGTCCGCGAATGGCGAGCACGTGGTGCTCGAGGAACGCGGCGCGCAGGGCGTCCAGGGTCGCGGTGTCGGCGCGAACCAGGTCGGCGCCGACGACCTCGGCGCCGGTGGAGCCGGACATGCGGTTCACGCGGATGCTCACGGGCGCGCTCCTTCCGGGGCCGGGGCCGGGGCTGGGGCGGGGTGCTCGCCCGCGGCGGTCGGCGCGGGCCGTGCGCCGAAGCGCGGTGGACGGCGTTCCAGGAAGGCCGTCACGGCTTCGCGGTGGTCGGCCGTGGTGAACGTCATGGCCTCCAAGGCCAACGAGGTGTCCAGGAGCCGGTTGACGCGGTCGTTCAGGTCCGTGTTGGCCAGGCGCTTGTTGAAGCGCAGCGCCACCTGGGGGCCCGCGGCGAGGCGTTCG
This sequence comes from Streptodolium elevatio, assembly GCF_053592165.1. Lineage (NCBI taxonomy): Bacteria > Bacillati > Actinomycetota > Actinomycetes > Kitasatosporales > Streptomycetaceae > Streptodolium > Streptodolium elevatio. Next base: position 435,493 of record NZ_JBSFVE010000002.1, on the reverse strand, counting down.
GCGAGTGCGGTGGCACGCTCCAGCACCTCCGCGGTCGGGCACACGTGATTGACCAGCCCGTACCGCAGCGCCTCTTCGGCGCTCATGAGGTCGCCGGTCATCAGGTATTCCTTGCCCCGGTTGACGCCGAGCAACAGCGGCCACAGGATCGCACCGCCGTCGCCCGCGACCAGTCCGGCGTTGACGTGCGGGTCGCCGATGCGTGCCGTGTCGGCCAGGAAGGTGACGTCGCAGAAGAGGGCGAGCGTCGCCCCGAGGCCGAGCGCGTCGCCGTTGATCGCGGCGATCACGGGTTGGGGCACGGCCAGTTGGGCGCGTACCAGGGCCGCGGAGCCCTCCAGGAGTTCGGGGTTCCCGTCGGGGTAGCCCTCGGCGAGCTTGGCGTCCATGCCGGAGAAGTCGGCGCCCACGCAGAAGGCCTTGTCGCCCGCGCCGGTCACCACGACCACGTCGACCTGGTCGTCGGTGGCGATGCGGCGGAACAAGGGGGTGAACTCCGCGTGCATCTCGGGGCTGATCGCGTTGCGGCGGGCGGGGCGGTCCAGCGTCACGTGCAGGATCCGGCCGCGAAGTTCCGTACGCAGGTGGGTGAAGCCGTAGTGATCGCCGTCGGCCATTCCGGTCTCCCTTGCGGCGGGCGGTTCTTGGCTGGCTGTCGTCGGTGGAGCCTCGACGCGCGGATCGCGCGGATGGTGCACGGACGGGGGAGGAGCGTGGTCGCGTGAGCCTATCATCCTCACCTTGTAATCATTATGATGATAGGCCCGTAGCTCGCGCCACGCCGTCGGAAAACCGGAGATGGAGCCGCTCGTGACCGCCTCGCCGATTCCCCGCCTGGTCGACCTGGACGCCCACGTCGTCGAACCGCCCGACCTGTGGTCGAGCCGCCTCCCCGCCCGCTACCGCGACCAGGGGCCGCGCATCGAGCATCTGCCCGGGGGCGTACCGGTACTCACCGGCGGGACCTACCGCGAGGCGCCGGGGACCGACGGACCGGACGTCGCGTGGTGGCACTACGAGGACCACTACTACTCGGTGAAGCGCCTCATCGCGGCGGCCGGGTACCCCGCCGACGAGATCACGATGACCGGCATCACGTACGACGAGATGCGCCCCGGCTGCTGGCGTACGCCGGACCGGCTCGCCGACATGGACCTCAACCACGTCCAGGCGCAGATGTGCTTCCCCAACTACCCCCGGTTCTGCGGGCAGTTGTTCCTCGGCGGCCAGGACCGCGAGCTGGCGCTGCTGTGCGTGCGCGCATACAACGACTGGATGGTCGAGGAGTGGTGCGGCACTTCGGGCGGACGGCTGATCCCGCTGTGCCTGGTCCCGCTCTGGGACGCCGGACTCGCCGCCGAGGAGGTGCGCCGCAACGCCGCGCGGGGCGTGCGCGCCGTCGCCTTCAGCGAGCTGCCGACGTACCTGGGCCTGCCCAGCATCTATTCGGGTTACTGGGAGCCGCTGTTCGAGGCGTGCGAGGAGACCGGCACGGTCCTGTCGATGCACATCGGCTCCGGGACCAAGACCCCGCAGGCGTCGCCGGACGGCCCGGACGCGGTGGCGTCGACGATCATCTTCGGCAACTCCGTGGCGTCCATGGCCGACTGGCTGTTCTCCGGGGTCCTGCACCGCCGGCCGCGGCTCAAACTGCTGTTCGCCGAGGCGCAGATCGGCTGGATCCCCTATCTCCTGGAACGCATCGACGACGTGTGGTCGACGCACCGGGGCTGGTCCGGGAGCCAGAGCCTGTGCCCCGAACCGCCGTCGACGTACTACCACCGGCAGATGTTCTCGTGCTTCTTCAAGGACTCCGTCGGCGTCGAGCTCCTGCACCGGGTGGGCGAGGACAACGTCGCCTTCGAGACGGACTACCCGCACCAGGACGGGACTTGGCCGCACTCGCGCAAGGCCGCCGAGGAGCAGTTCGGGCACCTCGCCCCCGAACTCGTCCACAAGCTCGCCCGCGGCAACGCGATCCGCCTGCTGGACCTCGACCTCCCGGAGGACGAGTGATCCCTGCAACACCCGCGCCCGCGCACCGCCCGCTCGACCTCGGACTCGCGCCGGGGGCCGAGGAGTTCCGTGCCGAGGTGTGCGCGTGGCTCACCCCGGCCATGGCGCTCGGCCGGATCGCCGCACACCGTGATCCCGCCGACCGGACGGGTTTGGGCGAGGAGTTCGAACGCGCGCTGCTGCGCGAGGCCGGCAAGCGCGGGTGGCTCGGGATCTCCGTGCCGTCCGGAGCGGGCGGTGGCGGGCGGCCGGCGTCGTGGGCGGCGGCGTTCGCGTACGAGGTCGCCTGGCACCACGCGCCGCTGGTGGACACGGGCGTGGTCCTGGCGTCGGCGCCGGTGGCCGCGTACGGCAGCGCCGGGCAGCGCGGGCGGCTGCTGCCGGGAATGCTGGACGGGCGCGAGACATGGTGCTGCGCGTACACCGAACACGCCGCAGGCAACGACCTGTTCGCGGGCCTGCGCGCCGAGGCCCGGCAGGTCGGTGACGGGACGTGGCGGATCACCGGGACCAAGGCACTGGTCACCGGGGCGGCCAAGGCCGACCGCTGCCTGACGGTTGCTCGGACGCCCGGCGGGACCGCGATGTTCGTGGTGGCGTTGCGGAGCGCGGTGGCGACGGACCCGGCCGCGCCGCGGACCGGAGGGGTGATGGCCGCCGACGGAGTGGAGATCCGGCGGATCCCGACCATCGCCGGGTACACCCTCGACGAGATCGTCTTCGACGGTGCGGAAGCCGAGCTGCTGGGCGACGTGGGGGCCGGGCGGCGCCAGGTCGCCCGGGCGGTGCGTGCCGAGCACGGCGGCTTGTTCCAACTCGGCTGGGCGCACCGGCTGGTGTCGGACCTGACGGCCTGTCTGGCGGGGGCAGGGGCCAGTTGCGTGGACGGTTGCCGGGGCGGGAGCGAGGTCGATCCGGTGCTCGCCGAGCAACTCGGCGGCCTCTGGGTACGTCTGCTCGCCGGACGCGGCACGGCACTCGCGCCCGTCTTCGCCATGGAGTCGGCGCGGCCGGACCCGGTGGCGGCGATGCTCGCCAAGATCCGGCTGACCGAACTGGTCCGGGACGCGGCCCGCGAGGCGGCCTCGGCGGTGCGGCGGTTCGCGGCGGCCCGGCCCCCGGGGCGGGCGCGCAGTGAACTGGAGTCCTGGGAGGCCAGGTTCGCCGCAGAAGCGGTCATGCGGCTGGACGGCCCGATCAGCGTCGGTGCGAACGACCTGCACCGTGAGGCCGTGGCCTCCTTCGTCCTCGGTGAACGGCCTTTCGACGGAGGAAGGGCGGCCTTCGACGAGGCGGTGGCCGAACCGCTGTCGGCCGCCTGGCGCGCCCTGCGGACCGCGGTCGATCGGGTCAACTCGCGTACGGCATACGGGACGAAAGTTTCGCGGCTGCCGGTGGTACGGCGCCGCTTCGCCGACATGTACGGCGAACTCGACGCCGCCCGGCGGCTCGCGGCGCAGGCGGATGAGCACGGGGCGGCGGAGGAGGTGGTCCTCGCGGCCACCGACCACGTCGGGCGGGCGTGTCGCGGCGTGGTGGAGGAAGCCGTCGAACTGTGCGGTGGCCATGGCTACTTGGCCGACTCGGGTCTTGGTGCGCTGCTGAGCACGGTGTACGGGGCCGAGCGCCTCGCCGACACGAGGCCGTCGCCGCGTGCGCGGATCGCCGTACGCGTGCTTGTGGCGGAACAGGATGCGGCCCGGGTGGCCGGCGGCGGGGTGCCGGCGGTGGTCGAGGGGAGTGGCCGCTGACCGCGTCGACGGCGTTCGGTGAGGCCACCCGGTTGCTTGGGACGCGCCCGTTTCGTGTTTGATTGGGGGAGACCCGCCGAGACGTGCGTGGTTATGCCGGGCCGCGTGCGTACCTGCGCAGCGCGAGAACCACAAGGAGGGACGTGCGATGGCCGAGCCCTCGTCCTCCGAGGCGTCGCAAGCCGCGTCGGCCGGCCTGTCCTCCGCGAGCCCTGAGCCGGAGCCGGTGCCCCTCGCCTATGCGGCCCCGTATCCGGCCGATCCGCCGTCGGTCCTGGCCCGGCCGATGAACGCCTACGTCTCCGGGCAACTGAAGGCCGGGGCCGACCCGGCCGACCTGGGCCTCCGCCCTCCGGCCCAGGCCGACCGCGACGCCGTCGCCCGGCCCCGCGTCTCCCGCCCCGCCCGCTCCCGGCGTGGAGAACACCCGCAGTCCCGCGCGGGAGGTCGAACCCGGCCCGTCCGGCCACTGACCGCCGCGACCGGGGCCGACCGCGGCGGCACCGCGGCGGCCGTCAGCGCTTCACGACCTCCGTGAGGCTGGTCAGGCTGTCCCGACCGCGTCCGGACTCGACCCCGCGCCGGAACAGTTCGAGGATCGCGGCGGGCACGGACGGGTCCACCCCGGAGTCCTCCGCCGTCCGGACCACGTGCGACAGGCTGGCCACGGCCATGCCGAGGTTGTCGACGTCGCCCTCGTGGTTGCCCGCGTCGATGCGCGGTGCGTAGAACTCCAGGAAGTACTTGAAGTCCAGGGTCTTCACCGCGTGTTCGAGGAACCGCTCGGCCGAGATGCCGTTGGCCAGGGCCACCGCCTGACCGTGCAGGTAGCCCGCCAGCCCGGTCCAGAACATGTCGATCCCGATCTGGTAGTACAGCGCCGCGAGCCCGGGGTCCTCGCCCAGGTAGTCGACCGACGTCAGTACCTCCAGCGCGGCGCGGTGCCGTTCCACCGCCTCGGCGGGCCCGCTGTAGTACGTCGCCGCGTCCGCGCTCCCGATCCCCGGCGGCGGTGTCTGCACGCCCCCGGTGATCTGCACCGCGCCGTGCCCGGCGAGCCAGGCCGCGGCCTCGCGGGCCTGAGCCGGGGTGTCCGACGTGAGGTTGGCGACCGTCCGCCCCGACAGCGCCTGCGGCGCCTGGCGCAGGATCGCGTACACGGCCTCGTAGTCGGTAAGGCTCATCACCACCAACTCGTTCGCCCGCAAAGCGGCTTCGATACTCGCGACGAGCCGCGCGCCGCGCGCCACCAGGGCATCCGCGCGGCTCGGTGTCCGGTTCCAAAGGGTCACCTCGTACCCGCGGTCGAGGTACGCGGCGGCCATCGCCTGCCCCATGGGGCCCAGGCCGACGACGGTGACGGACGGTCGAGACATGAGAACTCCCCGCGACTAAAATGAACGTTCTATCCAGTGCGATCCGACCGTAGCAGATGACTAGAACGAACGCTCTATCTAGTAGGCTGCGGACATGAGAGGCAAGCAGGAGGTCGGCACCCGGGACCGCATCGTCCACGCCACGTCGCGCCTGATGCAGCGGCACGGCTACGAGGGGACCGGGCTCAAGGACATCTCCCGGGAGGCCCAGGCCACGCTGGGGTCGGTGTACCACTTCTTCCCCGGCGGGAAGGTCGAGCTCGCGGTCGAGGCGATCGGCCACGGCGACCGGGAGTTCGCGGATCTGCTGCGCGGCGTCCTCGATCGCGAGGACGACCCCGCCGCCGCGATGATCGCGTGCGCCCGCGAACTCGCCGTCGGCATGCGCGACTCCGGCTGGCTGGACGGGTGCCCGGTCACCACCGCGGCGCTGGAGAGCGCCCGCCGCCTCCCGGAGGTACGCGAGGCCGCGGAGCGCGCCTTCGTGAACTGGCACGGCATCGTCCGCGACAGGCTCGTGCGCTCAGGCTTCGCCGCCGACGTCGCGGGCGATCTCGCGCACACCGTGATCAGCACGTTCGAGGGTGCCGAGATGTCCGCGCAAATCATGCGGAGCACGACGCCCCTGGTCGCCGCGGGAACCCACCTGGCGCGGCTGGTCGACTCCTACCGCTGAGCCGGCGGGTCCGCGGGCGGTTCGGGCGGCCGGGGCGACGCCGTTGGTACGGGCGACGCCGACGGCCGGGATGCGGGCGGCTGGGGGGCGGGCGGCTGGGGGGCCGGCGCCCGCGGTGCCGACGGCTGGGGTGCGGGGGCCCGGTGAGTGCTCGAGTGATCGGCGGGCGGTTCCGCGGTGCGCAGCGTGAACAGGGCGGCGGTCTCGGTGATTTCCAGCAACCGCAGCACCGCGGCGCCGGGCGCGAGGGTCAGTTCGACCTGCTCCGCGAGCGCCTGCGTGCGGGCGTTCAGCAGGGCGTGCAGCCCCGTGCTGTCGCAGAAGGTGACGCCTTCGAGGTCGACGTACACGTGTGACGCCCCGTCGCCGAGCAGGGTCTCCAGGGCGCGGCGCAGGCGCGGCGCCGACTCCTGGTCGATCTCGCCGACGACGTGCAGCAGCGCTCGGCCGTTGTCGGCGGCCGCCCGCAGCCGGAGGTCCGGCGTGGGCGGCCGGGGCACGGCGCGGCTGGGGTTCTCGGGCCGTGGGCGTGGCCGCCGAGTCATGTCCGACTCCCTCGCGTACCGGGTGGGGGACTGCTGTTTCAACTGCCGGTGAGGCCGGAACCAGCATGGGGATCGGACCCAAAGCACGTCAAGTAATTCCGGAAGAACTTTTCAGATGTTCTATTGCCGGAATGAGTCGTCCTACGATGGGGTGATGAGTGAGTTCGACGACGCTCGTCCCTCGTGGACCTTTCTCACCAATCACGCGCGTGTCCTCGCGGTGATCGCCCGGGACCCCGACGCCCGGGTGCGGGACATCGCCGCCACCTGCCTGCTCACCGAGCGCACCGTGCAGGGCATCCTCGCCGACCTGGAAGAGGCCGGCTATCTCAGGCGCACCAAGACCGGTCGGCGCAACACGTACGAAGTGACCCCGGGCACCTCGCTCCGGCACCCGGCCGACCTCGGCCGCGCGGTCGCGGACGCCCTCGGCCTGCCCGAGGACGCCTTCCACGACGCGCCCCCGGGTGCCGCGGGGAACGGCTCGGGCGCGGTGCGGACGGGGAACGCCGGCGCAGGTGCGGGCGGGGGCGGCCCAGGGGGGACCGGCGGAACAAGTCAGGTCATGCGGTCCTCAGACGGGCCCGGCCCGGGTGGGCCCGGCGCGCTTCCGCAGGTGGACTGAGTCCGCGGTGCTCGCCGACGCGCGCCCGACCGCGGACGTCCTGTGCCGAGAGCGGGCGGGCGGGTCGGCCGCGGCGCGACGACGTACCTGCGATGTGGGGCTCAGCCGAGCGGCTTGGCCAGGCAGACGCTGAGCGGGCTGTCCTTGTAGAAGCCGAAGCGCGGGATGTCGGCGTAGCCGCAGGAGCGGTACAACGCGATCGCCTCCTGCTGGCGCGCGCCCGTCTCCAGGATCATCCGGCGCTGCCCGGCGTCGCGCGCCCGCTGCTCCAACTCGGCGAGCACGGCCCGGGCGAGCCCGCGGCCGCGGGCCTCGGGCCGGACGTACATGCGCTTGAGCTCGGCGTCGCCCGCGTCGTGGCCGGGCTCGTCGTACGAACCGATCCGCCACCCGCCGCACGCCAGCGCGCGGCCCTCCTCGTACACGACCAGGAAAAGTCCCGTCGGCGGGTCGAAGTCCGCCTCGTCGACCGGCGTCTCGTCCGGGTCCCCGTAGCGGTCGACGTATATCTGCTGCACCTCGTCGCACAGCTTGCGTACGTCCGGGTGCCGGTAGCCGAGTGCGGTGAACTCCATCAGGAGAAAATAACCGGCGGCGTCCGCCGGTGCTGCGCCGGGCGGGTCGCGGAGGCGATGGAGTGCGCGGCACGGTCGGCGGCGGACGCATAGTGCGACCCTTGACGTGGTCTCCCTTTGGGGCTGGACTACTCGGTCGGTCGACACGTGTCGACTGTGTCGGCAGCGTCGACCGCGTCGACGCGAGACCCCGTACCCACCCGAGTGAGGAACGCCCGTGCGCACTCCCCGCCACACCCTCGTGCAGTTCAGCGACGTGCACATCGTGCCCGAGGGCGAGCTGCTCATGGGCACTCTCGACACCCTCACGCAGATGGGCCACGCCCTGGACGCGGTCGAGTCCGCCGATCTGGCCCCCGCCGCACTGCTGTTCACCGGCGACCTCGCCGACACCGGGGACGTCCGCGCCTACCGCCGCCTGCGCGCGTTGGTCGAGCCCGCGGCCGCGCGCATCGGCGCGCCCGCGCTGTTCGGCATGGGCAACCACGACAACCGTGAGGCGTTCCGCGAGGGCCTGCTCGGCGCCGAACCCGGCGACGAGCCGCACGACTTCGTGCACTGGGCGGGCGACGTACGGGTGATCGTGCTCGACAGCACCACGCCCGGCAGCCACGGAGGCGCCCTCACGGACGACCAACTCGCCTGGCTGCGCGCCGAACTCGCCCAGCCCGCCCCGGCCGGGACGGTCCTCGCGCTGCACCACCCCCCGATCCCCACGCCGCTGGCGTTCCTCGAACGCCTCTCGCTCAAGGACCCCGAGCGCCTGGCCGAGGCCATCGCGGGAACCGACGTGCGCATTGTGCTCACCGGGCACAACCACCACGCGACCTGCGGCGCGCTCGCGGGCGTCCCGGTGTGGGCCGCGCCCGCGGTCGCGTACCGGGCGGACGTGTTCCCGCCCGCGGGCACCTACCAGGGCGTCACCGGCGTCGGCTACACGCGCGTCGACCTGTACGAAGACTGCGCCACCGCGACGTTCGTGCCGGTCGGCCCCGTCGAGGCCGTCTACCACTACGAGCGCGCCAAGGTGGACCGCTACCTCGCGGCGCACGAGGGCTGACCACCGCGGCCTCGGCGGCTGCTACTCGGGGCGGTACGACCCGAAGCACCACTGGTTGCCCTCGGGGTCGCGGGCCACGTACCCGCGACCCCCGTACTCCTCGTCGCGGAGCTCGCGCGTGATCTCCGCACCGGCGGCGACCGCGCGGGCGTAGTGCGCGTCCACGTCGTCGAGGATCAGGTAGAGGCAACTGCCGCCCACCGTCATCTCGATCTGGCCGTCGCCCCCGTCGAGCAGGCTCCCCAGCATGACGCACCCGTTGCCCCAGGCCAACTGCGCGTGCTGGATCACGTCGCCTTCGCCCGGCACGACCAACGTCGGCTCCAGGCCGAACGCGTCCCGCAGGAACGCGATGGCCGCGGGCGCGTCGCGGTACCGCAGGGCGGGGACCACCTCGGCAATCGGCTTGTCGGACATGGCCGCACTTCCTCTCTTCGGAACTCCGGATCCCCGATCACCGGTGGAACACCGCTTCCCTCCACTCTCGCCCCCGTCGCACCGCGCGTCTTGGACGAATGGGAACGGTCCTAGGTCGGGCCGACAGGAGGGCCGAGAAGGTGGCCGGCCAGGGGAGGCGGCAGCCGTGCCTCAGCCCTCGACGCCCGCACCGTCCGGCCGCAGCGCGGCGACATACGCGGTCGGGGTGCAGCCCGCCAGGTCGCGGAAGTCCCGGTTCAGGTGCGCCTGGTCGTAGTAGCCGCACACGTCGGCGAGCATCGCCAGCCCGGGCGGCGCGGGGCCGCCCAGCAGGCCCACCGCGTGCCGGAACCGCAGCAGGCGGGCCGCGGCCTTCGGCGGCAGTCCGACTTCGCGGCGGAAGTGCGCCGTGAGGTGGCGGCGGCTCCATCCTGTCTCGTCGGCCAGTTGGGCGACGCCCACGCACCCTCGCGACGCTTCCAGCAGCTCCCAGGACCGTACGACCTCGGGCCGCGGCACCGGCCCCTCCGCGAGCCGGCGCGTCCACACCGCGTCCAGCAGGGCAAAGCGCTCGTCCCAAGTCGCCGCGCAGGCCAGCCGTTCCGGCAGTTCCCGGCCGAAGCCCGCGGCGCCGTCCGCCAGTTCCTCGAACGGCACAATGCGGTCGGCGAGTTCGGCCATCGGCAGACCGAGCAGCGTGTACGCGCCCAGCGGTGTCAGGTCGACCTGCACACCCGCCTGGACCCCGACGTGCTCGGTCACCGTCGGCCCGTTGTGCAGACCGGCCACGAACGACACCGTCTCGTCGGGCGCGTCCACCCCGGGGAGTGTGTGCAGGCGAATGGGGTCACCGAAGCTGATGATCAGCACGACGCGGCGCTCCGCCACCTGGCGGCGCCGCACCGGAACGGTGGATTCCTCGATGTAGCCGCAGTATTCGCCGATCAGGCCGGCCATCGCCGGGTGCGGGCCGCGGCGGGCCATCTCCCAGGTCCCGAGCACCGAGGCGTGCCGCAGCACCCGAACCGGGACCGGATCGGCGCGAAGGGTGCCGGGAAGTGTCGGGGCCGTGCCCATGTTGCCCAGTGTGGCACCGTTGTCCGACACGGGCAGGCAGGCGCATCGACGGAGGGGCCGTGACCCGCGGCGACGGCGACGCGTGCCGGACCGCGTCCGTGCGGACGGGACGCCGCGTACGAGACCGTGCGTACGAGATCGTGCGGACGAGAGAGACAGCCACGAGACCAGGGGAGCCGGCATGCGGATCGCGGTATCGGCGGACGAGGTGGCGGGCGTCGCCGAACTCATCGGCGAGGAACTGAAGCGGCGCGGCCACGAGGTGGAGCTGTTCGGCGCCCTTGTGCCCGGCGAGCGCGCGGACTGGGCCTGGTGTTCCGAGGCCGCCGCGCGGGCCGTCGCCGAGGGACGCGCGGACCAGGCCGTGGTGGCGTGCTGGACCGGTGCCGGGGCGTCCATCGCGGCGAACAAGGTCGCGGGCGTACGAGCCGCGCTGTGCACGGACGCCGTGATGGCCGACGGGGCCCGCAAATGGGCGGACGCCAACGTCCTCGCGCTGAGCCTGCGGCTCACCTCGGCGCCGCTGCTCCAAGAGATGCTGGACGCCTGGTTCGCCGGCGGGCCGAGCGACGACCCCGTGGACCGGGAGAACGTCGCGCACGTCGCCGACATCGGCTGAGCCTCGCGCGTCGCCGAATCCCGGTTGCGTCATGGTGGGACCGGCCGGCGGGACCGACCGCAGATGTCGATCCCGCCTGCCGATCCCGTACGACCGGCTCAGCGCCCGCCGTTGCGCGAGGCCGACTCGGGGCGCAGGTCCAGGCGGCGCAGCAGCTGCGCGTTCAGGGCCACGACCACGGTCGACAGGCTCATCAGGATCGCCGCCAGTTCCATGGGCATGTCGATCCCGGCCCACGCCAGCGCGCCCGCCGCGATCGGCACGGTCACCAGGTTGTACCCGGCGGCCCACAGCAGGTTCTGCCGCATCTTGGCGTACACGGCCTTGGACAGGCGGCGGATCGAGACGACCGCGCGCGGGTCGTCCGAGGCCAGCACGATCCCGGCGGACTGCACCGCGACGTCGGTGCCCGCCCCGATTGCGATGCCCACGTCCGCGCGGGCCAGCGCCGGGGCGTCGTTGACGCCGTCCCCGACCATCGCCACGCGTCGGCCGCGCCGTTGCAGGGCGGCGACCTTCTCGTCCTTGTCGCGTGGCAGGACCTCGGCGTAGAGGTAGTCCACGCCGAGCTGTCCGGCGACCCATTCGGCGACCGGACGGGCGTCGCCGGTCACCATCGCGGCGCTGACGTGCGTGCGGTGCAGTTCGGCGATGGCTTCGTACGACTCGGGACGCACCTCGTCCTCGAGCGCCAGCGCGCCCTCAAGGCGTCCGTCGGCGACGACGTAGAGGACGGTCGCCCCGTGGCGGGACCACTCCGCGGCCCGGCCCGCGAGCTGTACGTCCGCGGTCAGGCGTGCGTTGCGGAGCAGCCCTGGGCCGCCCACGCGCACATCGCGCCCGGCCACGTCGGCGCGGATGCCGACGCCTTCCTCGGTACGGAAGTCCCGTACCGGACCCGGCAGGTTCCCGCCGCCGTCCTGCGCGGCCCGGACCACCGCCTTGGCCAGTGGATGGCCGCTGTCGCGCTCGGCCGCGCCCGCCAGGGCCAGCATCTCGCCGGCGTCCCGGCCGTCGGCCGCGGCGTGCGCGGTGACCGCGGGGGCGCCCCTGGTGAGCGTGCCGGTCTTGTCGAACAGCACCGTCTGCACGTCCCGCATGCGCTCCAGGGCGATGCGGTCCTTCACGAGGATGCCCTGCCGGGCCGAGATCTCCGTCGAGATGGCGATGACCAGCGGGATCGCCAGGCCCAGTGCGTGCGGGCAGGCGATGACGAGGACGGTGACCATGCGCTCCACCGCGCCGCCCGTCTCGCCGAGCACGGACCACACCACGACGGTCACCAGCGCGGCGGCGAGGGCGTAGTAGAAGAGCAGTGCGGCGGCGCGGTCGGCGAGCGCCTGGGCGCGCGAGCGTGACTTCTGGGCCTCGGCGACCATGCGGCGGATGCCCGCGAGCTGGGTGTCCTCACCGGTCGCGGTGACGGTCACGCGTACGACGTTGTCGATCAGCACGGTCCCGGCGACCACGGTGTCCCCGGCCTGCCGCCGCGCGGGCCGCGACTCGCCGGTGATGAGCGATTCGTCGAACTCGGCCGAGCCCTCGGCGACCTGCCCGTCCGCGGGCACCCGGCCGCCCGCCCGGACCAGCACGGTGTCCCCGGCGGCGAGGTCCGCGACGGGCACGTTGTGCGCGGTCTCGTCGGCGTCGATCCGTTCCGCGGTGTCCGGCAGCAGTTCGGCCAGCGCCTCCAGCGCCCCCGACGCGGCGCCCAGCGCGCGCATTTCGAGCCAGTGGCCGAGCAGCATGATGTCGACCAGCAGAACGAGTTCCCACCAGAAGTCCAGCTCGTGCGAGGCGATCTCCAGCGTGGCCGCCCACGACGCCACGAAGGCGACCGTGATGGCCATCGCGATCAGCGTCATCATGCCGGGTCGGCGGTCGGTCAGTTCGGTGCGGGCGCCGGTCAGGAACGGCAAGCCGCCGTACCCGAACACGAGCGTGCCCAGCACCGGCGGGATCCAGGTCGAGAGGGGGAACTCCGGCGGCTCGTAGCCGAACAGGTCGGCGAAGCCCGTGCTGAAGACCAGGACCGGCACGGACAGCAGCAGGCAGCGCCAGAACAGGCGGCGGAACACCTCGCCGTGCGCGCCGTGCCCTGCGTGGGCGTCCTGGCCCGCGTGCGGGTCGCGGTCCCCTTGGGTGTCGTGGCGCGCGTGGTCCTTCCGCTCTTCGTGGCCGTCATGGCCTTCGCCCGGGGCGTGGCCGCCGTGGCCACTGCCGTGCGCGTCACCGGGCCCGCGGCTTGGGGGCTGCCCGTCGGTGTGCCCGGTGTGCGTCATCTCGGCCTCCTCCGCGTCCGTGTCCATGAACCTATACCCCGTACGGGTACCCAGGCCGGAACTCGTCTAACGTGCCGTTTTGCGGGCGTACGCCCGCAGCTCCGGTCCGCACCCGATGCCCGCACACCCGCCGATGTATCCGGATCACCGGAAAATGCGACCCGGCCGGCGACGGACCCGGGGGCGAACCGGGTGCCGAAGCGTTCGGGGGTCTGGCACTGCCCATTTCGCCCGCCGCCGGGGTCGGCGCGCGATCCACTGCGACAATCGAGAACAGGGGACACGGCCACGACGGCGAATTCCATTGCGGCTCAAGGGGGAGCGGTATGGCGGAGGACTGGCCCGCGGACTGGGACGACCTGGTCAAGGGCGTCGGCTGTGGGATGTGCGCGCAGGGGAGGCCGGAGCGTACCGAGTACGGCGTGCTCATCCGCGCGGGCGAGCACACCGACGCCTACCTCCAACGCGCGGAGGTGCGTCCGGGCTACAGCCTCGTCGTCTGGCGCGGCAGACACGTCACCGAGCCGACGGAACTGAGCGCGGACGAGGCGACCTCGTACTGGGCGGACGTCCTCGCCGTGGCGCGCGGCCTGATCGCCTGCTACCGGCCGCTCAAGATGAACTACGAGACGCTCGGCAACAGCCTGCCGCACCTGCACACCCACCTTGTCCCGCGCTACCGCGTGGACCCCGCCCCGGGCCGCCCGTTCCCGCTCGGGCCGGGGGAGGCCAAGCTCCCGGACTCCGAGATCGAACACCAGGCGGCCCGGCTGCGCGCGCACTTCGAGCGGCATCCGAACGGCGCCGGCGAGGGGTAGCCGCCGGGGCGGGCGGCAGCGCCGTTTCCCGGAAGTTCCGGGTGGACGGACGGTGTTGGGCGGGCACAGTGGTTGTGCGATGTGGGATGCGTGGACTTACGGGCGTCCGCCGTGGCTGCCGGTGAAGGCAACTGGGCACACCTGCCCGGTGTCCCCGGCCGATCGGGACTGGATCGAGCGGTGGTACCGGCGCCTGACCGCGGAGTTCGGCCGCGAGATCGCGCTGCCGACACCGGACTTCGTCCCGTCCGCGGTGAGGCACGACAGCGGCGGCGCCCCCGGCACACGGTCGGCAGGTGCCGGCGCTTCTACCGGGCGAGCACATTCGACCCCGTCGACCGCCGACCACCGTCGTGGCGACCCTCGGACACGAGCTGGCCCACGCCCGACTGCTCGGCTAAGGCCGGACCGGGTTCGACGGACCGGAGCACGAGAACATCACCGACCTCGCGACGGTGTTCTTCGGCATGGGCGTGTTCACCGCCAACGCCGCCGCCTTCACCCGCGCCACGAGCGCCGCGGCCTGGGCGGCCGCCCCGCTGGGCGACTTCGACGACAGCACGCTCAACGGAGTCGACTACTTCGGTGTCCGTCGCCTGGGACTACCTCGACCCCGCGCAAATCGGCTACGCCCTGGCCTGCCACTGCCGGCTGCGCGGCGAACTCGATCCACCCTGGGCCCGGTACGTGGCCGCGGCGCCGCGCCGCGCCGCAGCAGGGCATCGCCTATCTCCGCCACCGCACGGGACACCACGACCGGTTTTTGGAGTCGGGGACGCGCCGACGCCGGACACGAAGAGCAGGTCCCGGCCCGTCGGAGGGTTGGCCGGTTGGCCGGTTGCTAGGTTCGCGGGATGACAGTGGCATTGATCGACTCCGGGCTCGGACTCCTCCCCACGGCCGGCTGGCTGCGCCGACTGGCCCCGAGCCTCGACCTGCTCCTGCTGCTCGACCCGGACGGTATGCCGTGGGGCTCGAAGTCGGCGCAATTCGTCACCGACCGGCTGCTCGCGGGCGGCGAGCTCGCGGTCGAGCGCGGAGCGCAGGCCCTCGTCGTGCCGTGCAACACCGCCACGGTCACCGCGATCGACACACTTCGCGAGCGGTTCGAGCCGGACATCCCGGTCATCGGCACCGTCCCCGCCGTCAAGCCGGCCGCGGCCGCGGGGGTGCCGATCGCCGTGTGGGCGACCGTGCGAACCACCCAGAGCGACTACCAGCAGCGCCTGATCGCGGAACACGCGGACGGCATCGAGGTGTTTCCCGTCGCCTGCCCAGGGCTCGCGGAGGCGGTGGACCGCGGCGACGGCGCCGCTATCGACCAGGCCGTCGCCGCGGCGGTCGAGCAGACACCACGCGCGTGCGGGTCGGTCGTGCTCGGCTGCACGCACTACCCGCTGGTCGCCGAACAGATCTTGCTCGGCCTTCCCGAGGCCACCACGTTGTACGACAGCGCCGAAGCCGTCGCCCGGCAGGCGCTCCGCAGGCTCGGCACCGACCACGCACCGTCCGGCACTCCCGGCCGCGTGGACGTGGTCGCCAGCGGTCGCCCCGGCGTCCTGCCGCCGACCGCGCACCGGTACCCCGTGGGCCGGGCACTGGCGGCCGCGGCGGCGATGCCGCTGGAGTTCCTGCCGCCCGCGGTGTCGGTGCGCGGCGCGACGAGCGGGACGCTGCTGCTGGAGTGACCGCCGGTCGTGGCCCCGTACGGTTCGGCGCTGCCCGTAGAACCCCTGCGCTCTCAGCCCTTTCCATAGGCATTGCGGCTGTACGGACCGTGCGGCTGTGGGCTGTGGGGTTGTGGGTCTCGGGCTCAGTGGTCCGCGTGGTCGTCGTGTTCCGCGAGCCGGGATCCGCGGAGCATGAACCACGCGGCGACGGCGGCGGCGACGAGGACGACCGCGCCCGCGCCCGCGGCTATGCGCAGGCCGTCGAGGAACGCGTCCTGCGCCGAGGCGGCCAGCGCGGTGCCCAGCGGGTCCGGCAGGGCGCCGGCCGCGTCGACCGCGCCGGCAAAGGAGTCGTTCGCCGCGTGCGCGGCCGAGCCGTCGACGCCGGACGGCACGGTGAGGTGCCCGCGGTAGACGCCGGTGATCACCGAGCCGAGCAGCGCGATGCCGAGTGCCGCGCCGAGTTCGTACGCGGTCTCCGAGATCGCCGACGCCGCGCCCGCGTTCTCCTTCGGCGCGCTGGACATGATCAGGTCGGCGGTCACGGTGAACGACAGCCCCGCGCCCAGGCCGACGAACAGCAGCGCGGTGCCGACGAGCGCATAGTGCGAGCCGTCGTCCAGCGCCACGAGCGCGCCCAGTGCCAGGCCCACCGCCGCGAGACCCGTGGAGACCACGAGGCGCGGCGACAGGCGGCGGGCGATCAGCCCGGCCACGACGCCGGTGAAGACGGCGCCGACGGTCGCGGGCAGTTCGGCCAGACCGGCCTTGAGCGGGCTGAGGCCCTGCACGAGCTGGAAGTACTGCGACAGGAAGAACACCACGCCCGACAGCCCGAAGACGGTGAGCAGGTCGGCCAGCACCGCACCGGAGAAGTTGCGGTTGCGGAACAGCCGCATGTCCAGCAGCGGCACCGGTAGCGAGAACTGGCGACGGGTGAACCACACGAGCGCGGCCACCCCGAGGACGCCGGACGCCACCGCCTCCCAGTGCGGGCCGTACGCGGCCGTCTTCTTGACCGCGTACACGACGGCGATCATGCCGACCAGCGACAGCAGCGCGCTGGGGACGTCCCACGGACCCGGGTTCGGGTTACGGGACTCCGGCAGCACCCTGACGCCGACGACGATCAGCAGAGCCATCACCGGCAGGTTGATCGTGAAGACCGAGCCCCACCAGAAGTGTTCCAGGAGCAGCCCGCCGACCACCGGGCCGACCGCGGCACCGGCCATCGACATCGCACCCCAGATGCCGATCGCGAAGCTGCGCTCACGCGGGTCGGGGAACAGGTTGCGGATCAGGGCCAATGTCGACGGCATGAGCGTCGCACCCGCGACACCCATCGCCGCGCGGGCGGCGATCAGCGCCTCGGCGGACGGAGCGTACGCCGCCACCAGCGACAGCAGGCCGAACGCCGCCGAGCCCCACAGCAGCAGCCGCTTGCGGCCCAGCCGGTCGCCGAGTGTGCCCATGGACACCAGCAGACCCGCGATGACGAACGAGTACGCGTCCCCGATCCACAGCAACTGCGAGCCGGACGGCTGGAGATCCGCGCTGAGGAACGGCACGGCCAGCCCCAGCACGGTCGCGTCGATCGCGACGAGCAGTACGGCCAGCGTCAGCACGGTCAGGGCGAGCCAGCGGCCCGGGTGTGCGCCCTCGCCCTCGGCGTGGCCGGAGGATGCGGTCTTGCCCGGAGGGCCGGCGGGTGAGTGCGTTGTGGTGTCGGCGGGTGAGTGGTTCACGGGAAGTCCCAGGTCAGGGTGGGGCAGGTAGGGGAGAAGCAGCGGAAAGGGGGCGGCGGAAAGGAGGGGAGGCGTCGCAGGGACGAAGCTTCACGGGGCGTGGGACGGAGAGGTGTCGCGATCAGACACCCCGCAGGTGGTCGGACCGGGCGGGATCGGGTGCACGGGCGGGCCGTGGGCGGCGTCGCCGAGGGCTCGGAGAGGTCCGGGCCGGCGGGCGGAGTCGCGGGGGAGGAGCAGCGCGCGGGCAGGGCGTCCGCAGGGAGTGGTGGGAAGTGCGGGGAGGACCGGGCCGAAGAGGTCTCCGGGACCTACGACTCCCGCCGCAGCACCCCGCCGAGCAGCAGCTCGACGACCACGCGCGGCGCCTCGCGCCGGGCGAGCCGCCCGTCGCGCACGGACCAGCCGGCCCCGACGGCCAGTGAGAACGCCGCCTCGCTGATCCACTGCGCGGGCAGGTCGACGCGTACCGTTCCGGCCAATTGGCCCTCGCGTACGACCGCGGTCACGCGCCCGTCGATGCGCTCCCACGCCGCGTCGATCTCGGGGACGTCCAGCAGCGCGTTCTCGCCGTAGAGGAACCCGAGGAACTCGGCGATCGGCATCAGCTCGTCCACCAGCCGCCGCAACGCGTCGCCCGCGTCGCCCTCTTCGATGCGGGCCGCGTCGACCGCGGCCTCCACCTGCTCCAGCGCGCGGGCCCCGAGAGCGAGGGCGAGGGCGTCGCGCCCCGGGTAGAGCCGGTGCAGGGTCGCCCGGCTGATCCCGGCCGCACGCGCGATCTCGTCCATGGAGGACGCGGGACGCCGGATCAACTGGGTCGCGGCTTCGCGCAGGACGTGCTCGCGGTCGGTGGACATGATCCGATGATACCTCATATGAGACATGAATGTCTCAGTGGATTTCCTCCGTGCGGCCCGCGCGGTCAACCGCCCTTCCGGAGCGCGGTCCGCGGGTGGTAGCAAGAACTTGACCAGAGCTAAGAAAACCGGTTTTCTCAGGTGCTGCACGCGGTTCTCCGCGACGCACCCACGGCACAGGCGACGACGGCACGGAGGCCCGATGTCCGACAACCCGACCAGCACCGCCCCCGACGCAGGCCAGGGCGCCGCGCGTGATCCGTTCGACCTGACCGGACGCGTGGCGATCGTCACCGGCGGCAGCCGCGGCATCGGCCTGGCCATCGCCAAGGGCTTCGCGGCGCGTGGCGCCAAGGTCGTGGTCGCCAGCCGCAAGGCCGACTCGTGCGACGCGGCGGTCAAGGACATCGAGGCCACGGGCGGCGAGGCCCTCGCCGTGGCCACGCACATGGGCGAACTCGACGCGCTGCAGAACCTCGTGGACCGTACGGTCGAGCGCTTCGGCGGCATCGACATCGTGGTCAACAACGCCGCGAACCCGCTCACCCTCCCGATCGGGCAGTACACGCCCGAGGCGTGGGAGAAGTCGTTCCACGTCAACCTGCGCGGCCCGGTGTTCCTGACCCAGTACGCGCTGCCGCACCTGCGCCGTAGCACGGTCGGCGCCTCCGTCATCAACGTGATCAGCGCCGGGGTCTTCCTGCGCTCGGAGCCGACGTCGCTGTACGCCTCCGCGAAGTCCGGCCTGCTGGCGTTCACGCGCTCCGCGGCCGGCGCCCTCGCCCCCGAGAACATCCGCGTCAACGCCCTGGCCCCCGGCACCGTCGACACCGACATGGTGCGCAACAACACGCCCGAGGTCGTCGCGTCGATGGCCAAGTCGTCCCCGATGGGCCGCATGGCCGCGCCGGAGGAGATGGTCGGCCCCGCGCTGCTGCTCGCCTCGGACGCGGGCAGCTACATCACCGGCCAGGTGATCAGCCCAGACGGCGGTCTGACCGTCCACTGACGCGGAACACGGAAAGCGAAGGCCCAAAGCGAAGGCCCAAAGCGCAGCACCGAAAGCGAAGGCCAAGAGCGGAATCGGAAAGCCGAGGCCGGCAAGTCCCCCGATCGGGCGGGGACTTGCCGGCCTCGGCCGGGAACGGCGTGCGGCGCGCCGTGCCCGGAAGCCCGAGCCCCGAGCCCCGAGCCCTGAACGCCGAGCCGTGAACGCCGGGTGCTGAGCCGTGGGCAGGAACCCGTCAGGCGCGGGCCGTCACCGGGGCGGCGTCCGCGGCGGGGCCCGGTCCGGCGTCCTGCCCGGCGTCCGGGGAGTCGTCGTTCCCGGCGCCCGGAACCGTGCCCGCCGCCGTCGGCGGCACGTGCCGCAGGGCCACGAGAACCAGCACGGTCAGCGCCACGATGAGCGCCGTCGCCACCACCGACACCGCACCCAGGCCGCTCACGAACGCTTCGCGGGCCGGCTCCATGAGCGACCGCGCGACCGTGTCCGGCAGTTCGGCCGCCGCGGCGTGCGCCCCGGCCATCGAGTCCTCCGCGGCACTCGCCGCGTCCGCCGGCACCGACTCGGGGATCCGCCCCGACAACTCGTCGCGGTAGACCGCGGTGCCGATGCTGCCGATCACCGCCACGCCGAACGCGATGCCGAGCTCACCGCCCGTGGAGTGCATCGCGGACGCCGAACCCGCCTTCTCCTGCGGAGCCGACCCGACCACCAGGTCGGTGGCGAGCGACATCTCCGGTCCGGTGCCGGCGTACAGCAGGATGAACCCGGTGACCAGGATCGCGAGTCCGCCCTCGTCGACCTGGGTGAGCAGCGCGTAGCCGGTCGCGGAGACGAGCATCGAGACGGTCAGCACGTACGCGGGGCGGATCCGCCGGGTGAGCACCGGCGCGAGCATCGACGTGCCGATCAGGGCGAGCGATCCCGGCACCAGCAGCAGTCCCGATTCGAGCGGGGACAGCTCCTCGACGAGTTGCAGGTATTGCGTGATGAACAGGTACGTGCCGCCCAGCGCCGCACCGACCAGCGTGCTGGTGGCCAGGGCCGCACTGAAGGAACGGTTCGCGAACAGGCGTATGTCCAGCAGCGGGTGCTCCAGGCCGCGCTGCCGCAGCGCGAACCACACGCCCATGGCCACCCCGACGACCAGCGCGCCGACCGAGACGCCGTCCACGCCGTGCTTGGCGATCTGCTTGATGCCGTAGACGATCGGCAGGATGGCGGCCAGCGACAGCACGACGCTCACCAGGTCGAGGCGACCGCCCTCGGGGTTGCGGTACTCCGGCAGCAGGAGTGGGCCGGCCACCAGCAGCACGCCCATGATCGGAACCGCCAGCAGGAACACCGAGCCCCACCAGAAGACCTCCAGCATCAGCCCGCCGATGACCGGGCCGAGCGCGACGCCCACCGAGAACGCCGCGGCCCAGACGCCCATCGCGAACGCCCGCTGCCGCGGATCGCGGAACAGCAGCCCGATCAGCGACAGCGTGGACGGCATGATGCTCGCGCCCGCCACCCCCAGCAGGGCACGGGCGGCGATCAGGGTCTCGGCGTTCGGCGCGTACGCCGCGAGCAGCGACGCCGCCCCGAACGCCAGCGCGCCGACCAGCAGGACCTTGCGCCTGCCGATGCGGTCGCCCAGCGTGCCCATGGTCACCATGAAGCCCGCGATCATGAAGCTGTAGATGTCCATGATCCAGAGCATCTGGGTGCTGCTCGGATCGAGATCCGCGCTCAGTTGTGGTGCCGCGAGATAGAGCAGCGTGACGTCGAATGACAGCAGCAGCGTCGCGAGGGCCAGCACGGCCAGGCCCAGCCACGCCCGGCGGTCGGCCCGTGCCGGGACTTCGGTGCCTGCGGCGGCGGTGACATGCATGACGGACTCCTGAGGAAGGCGGGGACGAGAACAGGCGGGCGGTCGCGGGGTGGTCGCGGGGCGGCCTATGGCGGTCAGGTGACGCGGACGGGGCGGGGCGGCCGGGAGGACGTGGCCGGGGGCCGGCCGGACCGCCCGAGTTCGACCGACAACCGCACACTGCCGAGAGGGGCTTCGGATCGGCTTACGGTCGGCTTCGGGTCGGCTGCCGTGGTTCGGAGGCAAAGCGCCTCCGGCGGCATTCCCGCAGGTCATCCCGCGCATAACGGGCGGCGTCGGCGGTGTCGGTGCATTACCGTGACGGGATGCGCTTCGGAGTCCTGGGTCCGCTGGAGGTGTGGACCGCCGACGGGAGGCCGGTGCGGGTCCCCGAGTTGAAGGTGCGTACGCTCCTCGCCGCCCTCCTCGCCGAGCGCGGCCGGGCCGTCTCCGCCGACGCGCTCGTGGACCACTTGTGGGGCGACGCCCTCCCGGCCAACCCCGCCAACGCGCTGCAGGCCAAGGTCTCCCAGTTGCGCCGCGCCCTCGACGAGGCGAACCCGGGAGCGCGCGACCTCGTCGTCTCGCGGCGTCCCGGCTACCTGCTGGCCGCGGACGAAGGCCCTTCCGGCGGCGCACGTCCCGGTGGCAAACATCCGGACGGCACACGTCCCGGCGACGACCCCCCAGGGGACCCGGACACCGCCACCCTCGACGCCGACGCCTTCGCGGCCCTCGTCGCCCGCGCCCGCGACACGGACGACCCGCGCACGCGCGCGGCCCTGCTCACCGACGCCCTCGCCCTGTGGCGCGGCAGCGCCCTCGCGGACTTCGGCGACCTGCCCTTCGCCCGCGCCTGGGCCGACCGCCTCGAAGAGGAGCGCCTCACCGCGCTGGAGGAACGCGCCGAAGCCCGGCTCGAACTCGGCGAACACCGCCTACTGGTCGCGGAACTGGCCGCCCTGACCGCCCGCCACCCGCTGCGCGAACGCCTGCACGCCGCACACCTGCGGGCCCTCTACGGCTCCGGACGCCAGAGCGAGGCCCTCGACGGCTTCCGCGAACTCCGCGACCGCCTGGCCGACGAGCTCGGCGTCGACCCCGGACCCGAACTCCTCGCCCTGCACCAGGCGATCCTGGAGCAGGACCCCGCACTCGACCCGCCGCAGGCCGCCGACCGGCCGCCGCGCCGCCGCAGCAATCTGCCGACCGCACTGACCACCCTCGTCGGCCGCGACCAGGCCGTCGAGGAGGTCGCCGGACTCCTTGCGGCCGGCCGCCTGGTGACCCTCACCGGCCCCGCCGGAGTGGGCAAGACCCGCCTCGCGCTGGCGAGCGCCGCCCAGGGCTCGCCCGAGGCGTTCCCCGACGGTGTCTGGCTCGTCGAACTCGCCGGCCGGCTCCCGTCGACCGAGTGCCTCTGCGACGTCTCCGACATCGCCGACGTGATCGCGACCGCGCTCGAACTGCGCGACGACCTGCGGGAGGACATCAAGGGCGCCATGGGACGCAGTTCCGTGTCCGTGGTCGAACGCCTGGCCACCGCGCTGCGCGGCCGGGAACTGCTGCTCGTCCTTGACAATTGCGAGCACGTGATCCAGCCGGCCGCCGAGGTCGTCGCGGCGCTGCTGCGCACTTCTCCGGGATTGACGGTGCTGGCGACCAGTCAGGAACCGCTGGCCGTACCGGGGGAGGTGCAGTGGCCGGTCCCGCCGCTGAGCCTGCCGCCGGCACCGGCACCACCCTCGCCCGCCCGAGATGGCGCGACGACCCGAACATCCCGGACATCCGGGACGGCCGCGACAGGGTGGACCGCGCTCGGCGGCCCGGCCTCCGAGACCGACCTGCGGGCGATGGCCGAGGCAGGCGCCGTACGCCTGTTCCTCGACCGCGCCGCCGCCGCGGCCCCCGGCTTCACCCTCGACGCCGACACCGCACCGGCCGTCGCCACCGTCGTCCGGCGCCTGGACGGCATCCCGCTCGCCCTCGAACTCGCCGCGACCCGGGTCCGCGCGCTCGGCGTCCACGAGTTGGCGGACCGCCTCGACGACCGTTTCCGCGTACTCGGGACCGGGCAACGCGGCGGACCCGCGCGTCAGCAGACCCTCCGTGCCGCCATCGACTGGAGCTGGGACCTGCTCGGCGAGACCGAACGCGCGGTGCTGCGCCGCCTCGCCGTGCACGCCGACGGCTGCACCTTGGACTCCGCCGAGGCGGTGTGCGCGGCCGGGGACGTGCTGTCGGCGGACGTCGCCGACGTCCTCGCCCGGCTTGTGGACCGGTCGCTCGTCGCCGTCGCGCACCACGGCACCGGACGACCCCGCTACCGCCTGTTGGAGTCCGTCGCCGAGTACTGCCTCGAACGCCTGCGCGAGGCAGACGAGTTCGCGGCGGCTGCGGAACGCCACCACCACTACTTCGCCGACCTCGCGGTGCGCGCCGAACCGCACCTCCGCGGCCCCGGGCAACGCCGCTGGCTCGGACTCCTCGAAGCCGAGAACGCCAACCTGCGGCGCGCCGTCGAACACGCGGCCGCCCACGGCGACGCGGCGAGCGCGCTGCGCCTGGCGACCGCCGCCACCTGGTCGTGGTACGTCAGAGGCCGCTCACGCGAGGCATGCCGCGTTCTGGACACGGCCCTTGCGGCGGCGGGCGAGGCGCCCCCGGGGCTGCGTACGCGCGCGATCGTCCTGCGCGCGGCCGTCGCCATGGCCGCCGACGTCGACGCGGGTGGCCTCGGTACGGCCAAGGACGCGCTCGCGGAGTTCGACCCCGAGACGACGGACGCGGAGGGCACACGCGACCTCGCGTACGCCGAACTGCTGCTGGCCACCGCGTTCTGGTGGTACGGCGATTCGAGCGACAGCCGGGCCATCTGCGCCCGCGCCCTCACGACCCTGCGCGCGCTCGGCGACCAGTGGGGAATCGCCGCCGCGCTGAGCCTGACCGCGTACGGGACACAGGTCGACGGCGACCTCGCCGCCTGCCGCCGCTATGCCGAGGAGAGCCACCGGCTGTTCACGCGCCTCGGCGACCGCTGGGGCGTCCTGCGCGCGGGCGACACCCTCGGCACGCTCGCCGAGGTCCGCGGCGAATACGCGCAGGCCGCGGCCATCGCGCGCGACGGGCTCCGCATCGCGGAGGAACTGGGGCTGTGGGCCGAGTACTCCGGACGCCTGGCCCTGCTCGGCCGGTACGCGATGCTCGGCGGCGACTTCGCCGACGCCGACGCGTTCCACGAGCGCGCGCTGCGCATCGCCCACGACCTGGACGACGAGGCGGCGGCGATGTTCGCCGAGATGGGCCTCGCCTTGGCCGCGCGCCGCCAGGGCCGGTACGACGACGCCGAACGCATGCTGCTGCCGTGGCTCGACTGGTCGCGTACCAACGACGGCCCTCCGGGAGTCGCCATCACCGTGGCGGAGCTCGGATTCATCGCCGAACTACGGGGCGACGCCGAGGCGGCGGAGAGGTACCACCGCGAAGGCCTCGCGGCGGCCCGCCGGGTCGGTGACCCGCGCATGATCGCCCTCGCCTACGAGGGACTCGCGGGGGCGGCCGTGCTGGCCGGCGACGCGGCACGGGGAGCGGCCCTGCTCGGCGCCGCGCACCGGGCCCGTGCCTCGACCGGCCATCCGCTGGCGTCCGCCGAGCGCACGGATGTCGACCGCATCGAGTCGGCGGCCCGCAAGAGGCTGGGCGACGAGGCGTACGCGGCCGCGTACGGAAGCGGGAACGAGACCGAGCACGCGGCACCCTGACCGATACGCGTGCGTGTCGCGAGGTCCACGTGTGGTGCGCTACGCGCCGGTGGTGCCGTCCACGCCTTCGCGGAGGAAGTCGGCGTGGCCGTTGTGGCGGGCGTACTCGTGGATCATGTGCAGCATCACGAAGCGCAGCGAGACGTCCTGGCCCCAGCGCGCCTGATGGCCCGTCACGTCCAGCGACTCCGCGGCGGCTTCGATGCGGCGCGCGTGCGCGACCTCGGTCTGCCACGCGTCGAACGCCTCCTCGCGCGTCGACGCGGAGGCGTCGTACGCGACCTGGAAGTCACCCTCGGCGGACCAGCGCAGCGGGATGTCCTCGCCGTTGACGACCCGCCGGAACCAGGTGCGCTCGACCTCGGCCATGTGCCGGACCAACGACAGCAGGGTCAGCGTCGACGGTGGCATCGAGCGCTTGCGCAACTCCTCGGTGCCGAGCCCGTCGCACTTCCACGCGAGCGTCGCGCGGTGGTAGTCGAGGTACGCCCGCAGCGTCTCGCGCTCGCCGCCCAGATACGGCGGGTCGATGCGCCGCGTGGGTACGCCGGCCGTCCCGTCCGCATTGTCGCCCGCGTTTCCGTCCGTGCTCGCGTCGGCAGTGCTCATGGCCCCCGACTCTATGCGGACGGTGCGCCCGGGATCGGGAAGATCATGCATGTGCTCGTGGCGTGGCCGAGCAGCCGGTCGCGGGAGTCGAGCAGTTCGGCCTCCGCCATCGCGGTGCGGCGCCCCTGGGTGCGGACGCGCCCGACCGCGCGGATCCGGCCGGTGTCGAAGCCGATCGGCCGCAGGAAGCGGGTCGACAGGTCGAGCGAGGTGTAGGCCATGCCGGCGGGCAGGGTGGTGTGCACCGCGCAGCCCGCCGCGGAGTCGAGCAGCGTCGCGTACACCCCGCCGTGCACGCTGCCGATCGGGTTGTAGTGCTCCTCGCCGGGTGTCATCGAGAACACGGCGCGCCCGTGCTCGACTTCGTCGAGGGTGAAGCCGAGCGTCGCGGCGATCGGCGGCGCCGGGAAACGGCCCGCGATCATCGCGTTCAGGAACTCCAGGCCCGCCATCGACGCGGCGCCTTCGGCGGTCACCGCCGGGTCGTCCCATGAATACGTGCGCGACCTGCCCATGCTCAGCTCCTCGGACTCCACCCTGCTGGCTGCTAAAAATGAAGCCAGGTGAGTACCATACCCCCATGGACACCCGTGCGGACAACCCGGTGGAGCCGCCCGCAGACCTCGGATGGCTGGGGATCGACCCGGAGAACTGCCCGGTCCGGCGCACGCTGGACGTGGTGGGCGAGAAGTGGTCGCTGCTGATCCTGCGCGACGCGGTCAACGGTGTACGCCGGTTCGACGACTTCCGGCGCCACGTCGGCATGTCCGAGGCCGTACTCGCCGACCGGCTGCGCAAGCTGGTCGCGGGCGGCCTGCTGGAGACCCGTCCCTACCGTGAGCCGGGCACCCGGTCGCGCCTGGAGTACCGGGTGACGGCCAAGGGATGGGAGCTGTGGCCGGTGCTGCTCGCCCTCAAGCAGTTCGGCGACCGGCACCACGGCGACCCGGTCGGCCTCATGCTCGACATCCGGCACGCCGACTGCGGTGCGCCGGTACGCGTGGTCGTGGAATGCGCGGACGGGCACACGCACCTGACGAACCGCGACGTCACCGTCCACCCGGGCCCTGCCGCGCGCCCGTTCGCCGAGCCCCGTCAGTGAGCCCCGTCAGTGAGCCCGTCACTGGGTCCCGTCGCTGAGCCCGGTCGGCGGGACGCGTCGTCCGCAGTGGTGGGGGAGTCCGGTTGGGGCGGGCGAACGGCGTCGTCCAGGTGGTCCAGGGCTTCCAATGCGGCGCGGGCGGCGTCGAGTTCGTCTTCGTTGAAGACGCGCACCCCCGCCCTGCGGAGCGCCGCCGCCGCGACACCCTCGCCGGTCACGCGCGTGCCGGTGAACGTGCCGTCGTACGCCTCGCGGTTCCCGCACGACGGGCTGCGCGCTTTCAGTACCGCCACCCGAATTCCGTGCCGGGCCGCCAACTCCAGGCAGATCCGGGCGCCTTCCAGGTAGGGCCCTGTCACGTCGGCGCCCTCGTGAGTGAGCACCCGTTCCGTGCCGTCGAGCACCTGGGCGCCCTGGCCCCCGGGAATCTCCGCGCGCGGCCGGGGCGTCGGCAGGCCGCCCTCGACCTCGGGGCACACGGGCACGATGCGGCCGTCCGCCTCCCAGGCCGCCAGCACCGCGAGCCGCTCCTGCGTGCCGCCGTCGTAGCGCACCCGGTGTCCGAGCAGGCAGCGGCTGACCAGGACCTTGTGCTTCGTGGCGGCGGGCTTTGCGGCGGGCGTCGCGGCACCCATCGGCGGCCTCCTCGCTGTTCTCCGCGGCTGTTCTCCCGGCAGCGTACGCCCGCCCGGCCGGGTCAGGGTTCGACCACGACCTTGATCGCGCCGGTCGAACGGTCGGCGGCGACGCGGAACGCCTCGGCGGCGTCTTCGAGCGGGAAGCGGTGCGTGATCACCGACGCGGCGACGTCCGGGCGTGCGGCGAGCATGCGCGCGGCCTGGTCGACGTCGCGGACGCCGTGCTCGTCGGCGCCGTACGCCATCGACATCACGACGCGCGCCTCCTTCAGGAACGACGGAAGGAACGGCAGTGGCAGGTCGCCTGCGTGCAGCGCCGCGATCGACAGCGTGCCGCCGGGTGCCAGCAGGCCGACCGCGTCGGTGAGGGCTCCCGCGGTTCCGGCGGCGTCGATGACGACGTCGTAGCCGCCGGCGCCGGACGCGGCGTCCGACACGATGGCCGCGCCGAGTCGCCGTCCGGCCTCGACCCGCTCGATCCGCCTTGCCGAGAGCGCCACTTCGGACGCTCCGAGCGCCTGTGCGGCGGCGACCGCGAGCAGGCCGATCGCGCCGCCGCCGACCACCGCCACCCGGCTCCCGGGGGCGACGCCCGCGAGGCGCGCGGCACGCCACGCCACGGCGGACGGTTCGACCAGGCAGGCGTCGCGGACCGCGAGGCCGTCGGGGAGCGGGACGAGGGCGGTCGCGGGAACGGCGTACCGCTCGGCCATGCCGCCGTCGATCGTCATGCCCGGCACGCGCAGGTGCACGTCGACGCACCGGTTACGGTGCCCGGCGGCGCACTGGGCGCAGGTGCCGCAGCCGAAGACCGCCTCGACGGCGTACGCCGCGCCGTCGGCGCCGATGCCCGCGAGTTCGTGCCCGAGCAGCAGGGTGCTCCCCATCGCGAGGTACCCGAGGTCGGACCCGCAGATTCCGGCCGCGACGAGTTCGATCTCGCGGTCCGCACCCGGTACGCCCGGCACATCGGCGACGTCGACCACTTCGACGGCCGCGCCGCCGCCATTCGCGCCAGTGCCTGTCCCCGTCGCCTTGCCCCGCACTGCGCGCATGTCCGCCGCCCTCTCAGTGTTCGGACTCTCCGTCATCGTGGTCGAGATATCGAACCACGTCGGGCTTCGGGGTGACGCCCGGATGGCTCCGCCCGGTTGCCGGGGCAGATGGGGCGTGTGAGGTTAGTGGTGATTTGTGGTTGTTTATAGCTATAGGCAAAGCGCGGCGAAGTGAGGTCCTGTGAAGCGCCGACTGTGTGCGGCGGCCCTGTCCGCGGCCGTCCTGGTGTCCGTTTCCGCATGCTCGGACGACGACGAGTCTCCCGAGGCGAAGGCGTCCAAGTCGGCCAGTGCGGCGGCCACCGCGGCCTGCGGCGACCTGGACCGGTTGAAGAAGGACACCGACTCCCTGGCCTCGCTGGACCCCGCGACCACGAGCAAGGACGAGGTGAAGAGTTCGGTCGACAAGGTCACCGACGACCTGTCGTCGCTGGCCGAATCGTCGGGCGACCTCAACTCGGCGGCCGGAGCCGCGGTCAAGGCGGCGGCCGGCGCGGTCAAGTCCGTGCTCGAGTCGGTCGGGGACAGTTCGACCGTCCAGCAGACCGTCGACGCGCTGAAGGTTCCGCTGGAGACCTTGAGCGGCACGCTGTCCAGCGCCCGCAGTGGCCTCAAGTGCCCGTAGCGGACCCGACGACGTCACCGGATGCGACGGCCGCAACGGCCGCAACGGCGCCGGCGGCCGGGCGGGGCCTTCACTTCGCGACCGCCTGCCCCTAGCATGCACGAACTTTCGACACCTGAGGACGAATAGTCGTCCCCAGGTCGATCGTTCGCAGGGGAGTGGTGCGTGTGCTGGGAGCGGACGACCTGGTGCTGTGCGCCGGGACGGTGCTGGGCAGCGGCTTCCGTGAGCGCGCCGAGGCGGCCTCGGCCGCCGGGTTCGCCGGGATCACGCTGTGGGCGCAGGACTGGCAGCGCGCGATCGACGAGGGGCTGACCGCCGCCGACATGCGTGCCGTCCTCGCCGACAACGGCCTCGCCGTCGGCGAACTCGACGCCGTCACCGACTGGCTGCCCAAAGCCCCGGCCGCGCCGCCGGAAGCGGGCGCGGACGCCGACGCGTCCGGCTTCGCCGTCCCCGCGGACGTGTTCTGGGAGATGGCCGAGGCGCTCGGCGCGCGCTCGCTCAACGTCGTGGAGATCGCGGGGGCGGTGGTCGAGGCGGAGCGCGCCGCGGAGGCGTTCGCCGAACTGTGCGACCGGGCCGCCGCGTACGGCCTCCTCGTCCACCTGGAGTTCCTGCCCTGGTCCGGCATCCCGGACATCCGTGCGGCGGCCGGGATCGTCGGCCTCGCCGACCGGCCCAACGGCGGGATCCTGCTCGACACCTGGCACCTGTACCGCTCCGGCGGCACCGCGGCCGACCTCGGCCCGGACCTCGCGCGCCGGGTCAACGGGATCCAGATCAGCGACGCCCCCGCTCTCCCGGCGAACGGCACCGCGGGGCAAGCGCCCCACGCCATGGACCTCATGGACGAGACCATGCACCGACGCCTCCTGCCCGGCCGCGGCGACGCCGACGTGGCCGGAGTGCTCGCGGCGCTGCGCGCCGCCGGGGTCGACGCGCCGGTCGGCGTCGAGGTGTTCTCCGACGACCTCGCCCGCCTCGGTCCGGCCGCCGCCGCACAGGTTGCCGCGGACGCCGCGCGCGCCTTGCCGGCCGCCTGAGTTCGCCTCCAGTCACTGCGTGTACCGGCCACGCAGTGGCACGATGGCCGGATGATTGCGACCGAGCACAGCGACGCACAGGTGGCCGGGTTCTGGCAGGGCCTCGGCCTCCCGGGACTGATCGATGTGCACACGCACTTCATGCCGCAACGTGTGCTCGCCAAGGTGTGGGCCTACTTCGACCGGGCGGGCCCGCTCACCCGGCGGCCCTGGCCGATCGCGTACCGCATCGAGGAGGACAAGCGCGTCGCCCGGTTGCGTGAGTTCGGGGTCCGCCGCTTCACCGCGCTGCTGTACCCGCACAAGCCCGACATGGCCGCCTGGCTCAACGCCTGGGGCGCGGACTTCGCCGCACGGACCCCCGACTGCCTGCACACCGCGACGTTCTTCCCGGAGCCGGACGCGGCGGCGTACGTCGAACGCGCGATCACGGACGGCGCGCGCTTGTTCAAAGCACACCTCCAGGTCGGCGCGTACGACCCCAACGACCCCCTGCTCGATCCGGTCTGGGGCGTCCTCGCCGAGGCCGGCATCCCCGTCGTCACGCACTGCGGCTCGGGACCGATGCCCGGCAGGCACACCGGCCCTGAGCCCGTCGCGCAACTGCTTGCCCGGCACCCGTCGTTGCGCATGATCGTCGCGCACATGGGGCTACCGGAGTACGGCGACTTCCTCGACCTCGCCGAGCGGTACGAGGGCGTGCACCTCGACACGACCATGGCCTTCACCGCGTTCACCGAGGCCGACGCGCCTTTCCCGAAGGACCAGTTGCCGCGGCTCCTGGACTTCGCGGACCGCATCCTGCTGGGCAGCGACTTCCCCAACATCCCGTACCCCTACTACGAGGCACTCGACGCCCTCGCCCGCCTGGACCTGGGCGACGCCTGGCTGCGCGCGGTCTGCCATGACAACGCGGCCCGGATGTTCGCCGTCGAGGCGTGACGCACACTGCCGGACACCGGTTCGGCGTCGTCGTAGACCCTGCCCGCCGGCCCGGCCGGTCCGATCAGGAGTCGTCGGCGGCGCGGGCCTCGTCGTACGCCTTGATCACCCGTTTGGGCGCGGTCATGCGCCAGGCGTCAAGGAGTATCGCGCGCAACTCCTCGACGTCGTCGACCGCCGCGAGGTGCGCGCGGATCCAGTCGTAGTTGTCGTCGTGGCCCGCGCGCATGAAGAACTTGTCCGGCTCCGAGGAGATCAGCTCGGCGCGCTCCTCGCGCGGGCACCGGAACGCGACCGATGTGTCGTCCTCGCCGAGCGCGGCGAAGATCTTGTCGCGCACCCGGAACGTCGGGGTGTTCCAGGTGAACTTCTCGCTCGTCTCCGGCAGCGCCAGAGCCTCGCGGCGTACGTCGTCCGCGTTGGTCGCCATGCCCGAACCTCCGTCACCCCGGTCGCCGACCGCCCTGCCGCAACGGTATGCCGCGGCCTCGACACCCGTAGCCGTGCGACCCGCCGAACGGCGCATTACGTACGTACGCCCCGCAAGCCCTCCGTCCCAACGAAGCATTCGCCCAAAGGGCTTGAGCCGCCGCGCCGCCCTCACTTCAATGGGCGGACATGGCAGACACGACGCGCGACGACGGCGGGGCGGCGGCCGATGAGCCCTGCGAATTCGGGCTCGCCCGGCGTGCGCTGCGGCCCGCGCCGCCGGGATGTGGTCCGCGCAGGCCGCCGCGACGTCCCACTACATGCCGCACGCCGGTGAAGCGCTCGCCCGCAGCCTCGCGCGCGTCGGCACTCCCGCGGCCGTCGACGCACTTCTGCGCCTCAACCGCCGCGATGCGCAAGCCGTGGGACGAGACGACCCTGCACATGGTCGCGCGCGTCGTCGACAGCCGGTTCGTCCCGTTCCTCGTCGAGATGCTGGCCGGACCGCACCGCGCCGCGGCCCTCGCGGGTCTGGAACGCGTGGCTTCGGAACGCGCGATACCGGCACTCAAGGCGATCCTGCGCTCCGGCGGCGACCGGCCGGCGTGCTACGCGGCAGGCCGCGCGCTGGTCGTGGCGGGACGGTCGGACGGGGCGTCCGTACTGCGCTACTACTGGCCGTCCGGGACCGACAACGTCGAGTCGCGCCGTGCCGCGGCCTGGGGGCTGGGCCGCCTGCCCGCCGACTAGGTCACCCTCGACACGCTGATCGAACTGCTGCGCGACGACGACCCCGGCGTACGCGCCCGCGCCGCCAACTCCCTCGGGCGCGTCCGCGCCGACGAACTCCCGCCCGGCCACTCCAAACGCCTGCACGACGCGGCCGCCGCGATCGCCGCCGCGCTGGTCGCCGACCCTTGCCACCGGGTACGCGCCAATGCCGCCACCGCGCTGGGCGGCCTGCCCGCCGACGCCGCCACCGCCCGCGCGCTGGTCGCCGCCGCCGACACGGACCCGGTCGCGTGCGTCCGCGAGGCCGCCGCGGCGGCCCGCCGTCGGAGCGGGTAGGCGTACCCCCGCGCCCCGCCTCGCGGAGTCCGTATTAATTGCTTCGATCAAGGACTATGAACCGATCAAGGCGCTCGCTACCCTCCACCGCATGATTCCCACGGTTGTCTGGGGTACCGGCAACGTCGGCCGTGCGTCGATCAGGGCCGTCGACGCGCACCCGGCGCTCACACTCGCCGCCGTCATCGTCCACAATCCCGCGAAGGTCGGCCGCGACGCCGGCGAACTCGCGGGACTCGACCACGAGTTGGGGGTGGCCGCCACCGACGACGTGGACGCCGTCCTCGCCACCCGCCCGGGGGCCGTGGTGTACGCCGCCTCCGGCGACATCCGCCCCGACGACGCGCTCGAGGACATCTGCCGCGCCATCCGCGCCGGCGCGGTCGTCGTCAGCCCCGCGCTCTACCCGCTGTACGACCAGCGCAACGCGCCGCCCGAGTTCCGCGACCCGGTCGTCGCCGCGGTCGCCGAGGGCGGGGGCTCGCTGTTCGTCTCGGGCGTCGACCCGGGCTGGGGCAACGACATCCTGCCGCTGCTGATCAGCGGCCTGGGCACCACCGTCGACGCGATCCGCTGCCAGGAGATCTTCGACTACACCACGTACGACCAGGAGGAATCCGTCCGGCAGTTGATCGGCATGGGCATGCCGATGGACTACGGGCCGCCCATGCTGTGGCCCGACATGCCGACCATGGTCTGGGGCGGGCAGATACGCCTGATGGCCCGCGCACTCGGCGTCGAGCTCGACGAGATCCGCGAGACGGTCGACCGCCGCGCACTCGACGAAACGGTGAACACCCGCCTGATGGGCGAGTTCGAGGCCGGTACGCAGGGCGCCGTGCGCTTCGAGGTGCAGGGCATCGTCGGCGGCGAGCCGCGCATCGTCATCGAGCACGTCACCCGCATCCACGCCGGGTGCGCCCCGGACTGGCCCACGCCTCCCGACGGCGGCGACGGCGCGCACCGCGTCATCATCGAGGGCCGGCCGCGCATCGAGGTCACCGTGGAGGCCGTCGACGAGGGCGAGAACCGCTCGGCGGGCGGCAACGCCACCGCGGTCGGGCGGCTGGTCGGCGCCATCGACTGGCTGGTCGAGGCGGAGCCGGGGCTGTACGACGCGCTCGACGTACCGCTGCGCCCGGCGGTCGGCAAGCTGGGCGGCAAGAAGGCCTGAGCGGGCGGCGCGCGGGGGAGTCCTCACTCGACCCCGCGCGCCGGTCTCGGGCGGTCCGGCCCCTTGCCGGGGGCCGGACCTTCTGGCGTGACCGGAGGCCGGTGGCACCGCCGTCCCCGCTGTCCGTCTGTCCGCCGTCCGGCCTCGGGGTCAGACCCAGCCCTCCAGCGAGGCCATGAAGCCCTCCACCGAGTCGCGGTGGATGCAGTGGCCGGTGCCCGGGACCCGGCGTACCTCGAAGCCGCGTTCGGTCAGCGTGGCGGCGGTCGCGTCGGAGACCACGCTCGTCTCGGCGAGCTGCACGAGCGTCGGGACGAGCGGCGCCGGCGGCACGTAGCCGCCGGGGATCGACTTCATGACCTCCGAGTCGAACAGCGCGAAGCCCGCGAGTTCGCACTCGATGTCCTTGTCGGACCACTTCGGGTTCATTTGGCGAACGCTCTCGGCGGTCGCCGTCGCGACCATCGTGGCCATCATCGCGGTGATCTCGGCGGGCATCTCGTCGGTGATGAACGCGGGGTCGGACAGGACCGCGCGCTTGGGGGCGAGCCGGTCGGCGGCCAGTTGCAGCGTCAGGCCGCCCAGCGAGTGGCCTATCGCGAGGTCCGCGCCCGCGGGCAGCGACTCGACGGCGTCGTCCGCGAAGAGGTCGGCGCGGTACTCGCCGCGCGGGCTCTGCCCGTGCCCGCGCAGATCGCAGGAGACGACGCGGTAGCCGCGGGCGACGAGTTGGTCCTCGATGGCGTGCCAGGTGCGGTGGTCGGACATGCCGCCGTGGATCAGCAGCGCGAGCTTGTCGCCGTCGCCGCGCTCGTGGGTGAACAGCCGCAAGGTCGGGCTCCCTTCGGAGTGGGTCCCCGCACCCGCGTCGGGGCCGGGGACGGCCGGGCAGTCCGCTGACCGGTGGCGCCGACTGTGGATTCGATGGAGCTGACTCGATTCAGCGGAGGTGCGTCCACGCATCGTACGCCTTTGCGATGACACGATTAAGCGTTGGTCGGGCGGAATCCGGTCGCACACGCCGCGACCTGCCAGAATCGCTGTATGACCAAGTCGCCGCGCAAGCGCGTCCCGCGAACCGCCAGCACCCCCGCAGCGGGTCCGCAACCCGACGCCTTCGGGGCGACCGGAGACGCGGCCGCGGGCTCCGCGGCAAGCGCCGCCGACACCCTCGCCAGCCCCGACACGGCCGGTGCCACGGACCCGGCCGGCGCCGCCGAAGGCACCCGCCCGATCATCGGCGCGGTGACCGGCGCCGACGTGGCCCGCGCCGCGGGCGTCTCGCGGGCGACCGTGTCCTACGCGATGAACGACACCGCGGACGCCCGGATCCCCGAGGAGACCCGGCGCCGCGTCCGGGACATCGCGCGCGACCTGGGCTACGAGCCGCGCTCCGACGCGCGCTCGCTGCGCCGCGGCCGAACCGACCTCGTCGTGCTGCCCACCTACAACGTGCCGTTCGGGCGCCTGCTCAACGACTTCGTCGACGGACTCGCCCGCGAACTGCACCGGCTCGGCCACACGCTCATCACGTACGGCGACTCCGACACGCGCCCCGAGGCCGCCGCCCGCGCGTGGGCCGCGCTGCGCCCGGCGGCCGTCGTCGTGATGCCCAGCCGCCTGACCGAGCGCTCCACCGAGTACCTCACCGCCCGCGGCATCACCGTGGTCGCCCTCAGCATGGGCGCCGACGTGGCGGGCGGCGCGTCGATGGTCCTCGACGGCGAGATCGCGCACGCCGGCTACGTCGCCGGGCGGCACCTCGTGGAGTCCGGCCGCCGCGACATCGCGGTGATCGTCCCGCGTGAACCCACCGAGCGCGAGGCCGGGCTCGCGGCGCTCGGCCACGGCCGCCTGGAAGGCGTCCGACGGGCCGCGGAGGAGGCGCCGCACCCGGTGCGCATCCGGGAGATCGAGATGCACGAGACGCCGGAAGAGGCTGCCGCAGTGGTGGCGTCGTGGAGTTCCGGGGACCGCCCCGACGCGGTGTTCGGCTACAACGACGAGTACGGCGCGCTGCTGCTCGGCGCGCTGCACGACGCCGGCGTACGCGTACCCGAGGACATCGCCCTCGTCGGCACCGACGACCTGCCGCTGTGCGAGATGGTCCGGCCGAGGCTGTCCTCCGTGGCGTTCTCCGCGACGGTGCCACTCGCCACCATCGCCGAACGCATCGCGGACGCGGTCAAGCAGCCGCCGCGCATCACGCCGGACCGCCTGTCGGTGTGGGAGGCGACGCTGCGCGCCCGCGACTCGTCGTAGCGGTTCACCGCGATCCGGGCCGGGACGCGCGAGGATTGCCGCATGGGCGACGCATTCACCACCCGGCTCCTGGACATCCGCACCGGCACGTCGGAGACCGTGTACGACCTGACCGCCGACATCGCCGCGTTCCTGCGTGACGCGGCGTCCGGCCGCGACGGCCTCCTCAACGTGTTCACCCCGCACGCCACCGCCGGACTCGCCGTCATCGAGACCGGCTCGGGCAGCGACCAGGACCTGCTCTCCGCACTCCGCGACCTCCTCCCGGCCGACGACCGCTGGCGGCACCGGCACGGCAGTCCGGGGCACGGCCGCGACCACGTGCTCCCGGCCTTCGTCCCGCCGCACGCGACGCTTCCGGTGGTCGGCGGCCGACTCGAACTGGGCATCTGGCAGTCGGTCGTCCTGGTGGACACCAACCGCGACAACCCGAACCGCCAGGTCCGCGTGTCGTTCCTGGGCTGAGGCGCCGGCCCGGTCGGCGAACCGGTCCGCGCCTGTTGTGCCGGGGACTACGCGGTCGCGCGGAAGGTCTGGCGGTACGTCGACGGCGGCACGCCGACCGCCGCGACCATGTGCTGCCGCAGCGACGCCGCCGTGCCGAACCCCGCGCGGTCGGCGACGCGGTCGACGCCGAGATCGGTGCTCTCCAGGAGCCGCCGTGCGTGCTCGACGCGCTGCCGGGTCAGCCACTGTCCCGGCGTCGTCCCGACCTCGTGGCGGAAGCGCCGCGTGAAGGTGCGCACACTCATCCCCGCGTGCGCCGCCAACTCGGCGAGCGACAGCGGCCGGTGCAGGTGTTCCATGGCCCACGCCCGGGTCGCGGCGGTGCCGGTCGCGGACGGCTCGGGGACGGGGCGCTCGATGAACTGCGCCTGGCCGCCCTCGCGCCACGGTGGTACGACGCACCTGCGGGCGACCCGGTTCGCCGCCTCGCTGCCGTGGTCGCGGCGTACCAGGTGCATGCACAGGTCGATCCCGGCGGCGACCCCGGCGGCGGTGAGCACGTCGCCGTCGTCGACGAAGAGCACGTCGGCGTCGACCCGGACGTCCGGGAACTGCCGCTGGAAGTGCTCGGCCTCGTTCCAGTGCGTGGTGGCCGGGCGTCCGTGCAGCAGCCCGGCGGCCGCCAGGACGTACGAGGCGGAGCAGATCGAGACGATCCGGGTGCCGGGCCGCAGCAGCCCGAACGCCGCGGCCAGGGGCGCCGGCAGCCAGTCGCGGTCGCCGTTCTCGTCCGGGCCGCAGGTGAACGGCGGGATCACGAGCGTGTCGGCGGTCGCGAACACCTCGGCGGAGTGCTCCACCGCTACCGAGAAGTCCGCGCTGGTACGCACCGGCCGCCCGTCGAGGCTGCACGTGACGACCTCGTACAGCGGTTCGCCGCCGGGGCCCGCGGCGGTCCCGAAGATCCGCACCGGAATGCTCAGTTCGAACGGGTAGACGCCTTCGAGCGCCAGAACCACCACACGATGCATGGCCGGATCCTTGCACGGCCTTTCCATCGGGCCAACGGCGGGGTGGCATCGGCCGGGCCCCGTGACGCATCGGACCGAGCGGCGAGTGCACAGCCGCGGCCCTGGTCACGCCACCGACCTGCCGCTACCGTGCCCACCATGACGCAGCCCGCGGATGTGACTCCCTTTCAGATCGAGTTCCCGGAAGCCGACTTGACGGACCTGCGGGAGCGCCTGGCGCGTACCCGATGGCCCGATGCCGAGCCGGTGGCGGACTGGTCGCAGGGCATACCGCTGGACTACACGCGCGAACTCGCGCGCTACTGGGCCGAGGACTACGACTGGCGCAAGGCGGAGGCGCGGCTGTCCGCGTACCCGCACTTCCGCACCGAGATCGACGGCCTCGGGATCCACTTCCTGCACGCACGATCGCCGCACCCCGACGCGCTGCCGCTCGTCCTGACGCACGGCTGGCCGGGCTCGATCGTGGAGTTCCTCGACGTCATCGACCCGCTGACCGACCCGACCGCGCACGGCGGCGACGCGGCCGACGCGTTCCACGTCGTGTGCCCGTCGCTGCCGGGCTACGGGTTCAGCGACAAGCCGACCGCCGCAGGCTGGAACATCGAGCGCATCGGCCAGGCGTGGACCGTGCTCATGGACCGCCTCGGCTATGCGCGGTACGGCGCGCAGGGTGGCGACTGGGGCTCGATGGTCACCGTCGCCACCGCACGCGCGGGCGGTGACCGCGTCGCGGGCATCCACCTCAACATGCCGGTGGTGGCACCCGACCCCGACACGTTCTCCGACCTGACCCCCGACGAGCAGAAGACGCTCCAGCACCTCGCCCGACACCGCGAGTGGGGGACCGGGTACTCGAAGATCCAGTCCACCCGCCCGCAGACCCTCGGGTACGGGCTGGCCGACTCGCCGACCGGGCAACTGGCCTGGATCGTCGAGAAGTTCCAGGCGTGGACGGACTGCGACGGGCACCCCGAGAACGCCCTGACCCGGGACCAGATGCTCGACAACGTCACTCTCTACTGGCTCACCGGCACCGCCGCGTCCTCGGCGCGCCTGTACTGGGAGAGCTTCCGGCAGCCCGACCTCGCGGAGGTCACGGCGCCCACCGGCGCGTCGATCTTCCCGCACGAGATCATCCGGGCGTCGCGCCGCTGGGCCGAGAAGCGCTTCACCGACCTGCGCTATTGGAACGAACTGGACCGCGGCGGCCACTTCGCGGCGTTCGAGCAGCCCGCCGTGTTCGTCGAGGAAGTACGCCGCTTCTTCCGCCTCGTGCGCTGAACCGCGCGCCGATCCTTGCGGGGATTCGCGCGCCGTCGCGCGTGTGGGTCCGTGGATGGATCCGCGGCGCGACCGTGACCTGAATCCCGCGCGCTGTACTGCCGTACCGCCGCACTGAAGGGGGGACCCCACATGGCCGCCATCCAGCGCCTGCATGCTGTCCGGACGCCCGTCGAGACGATCGTCGCCGCACTCGAACGCGACGGCGCCGTGATCGTCGAGGACTTCCTCGCCCCGGAGGTCCTGACCCGCTTCAACGCCGAGCTCGACCCGCTCCTTGCAGCCGCCCGGCCGGGCAACGACGGGCAGTTCGTCAACCCGCTCATCGCGGCCTTCTACGGCGAGCACGTACGCCACGTCACCGGACTCGCCGGGAAGTCCGCGACGTTCGTCGACGAGGTGGTGGTGCACCCGCTCTACGACGCGGTCGCCAAGGCGTTCCTCGCCCCGATCTGCGAGCAGCACGTCCTGAACCTCGGCCAGGTCATGGACCGCGGGCCGGGCGCGGAACGCCAGTTGCTGCACCGTGACCAGCAGGTGTGGCACCACGTACCGCGCTCCGTCGGCGAGATCCAGATCGCCTCGGTCGTCGCGCTCGTCGACTTCACCGAGGCCAACGGCGCCACCGTCGTGGTCCCCGGCAGCAACACCTGGGACTGGGACCGCAAGGCGACCGACGACGAACTGGCGGTCGCCGAGATGCGCGCCGGGTCCGCGGTCGTCTACCTGGGCTCCACGATCCACGCCGGCGGCGGCAACACCACCGAGGACGCCTGGCGCCGGGGAATCCACGTCAGCTTCTGCGCGGGCTGGCTGCGCACCGAGGAGAACCAGTACCTGGTCGCCGGCCCCGACCGGGCCCGCCCCCTCGGGGCGGACGCCCGCCGACTCCTCGGCTACACGGCCCACGACGGCATCATGACCGGCGGCGGCTACCTAGGCGCGGTGGAACTCGTCAGTCCCGCCGACCTCTTGGACGCGGGAGCCCTCTGACCCGAAGCACGGGCCCGGCGCCGTCGCGGGACGTCGACTGCGGGACGTCGGCTGCGGGACGTCGGCCGCGGGATGCCGGCCGGGATCAGGCCGTCGCGGGCTTGGAGGAGTCGGTGGCGAGTTTGACGGCGATGGCGCCGAGGGCGGTGCCCATCACGTACCGCTGGATGCGCAGCCAGCCGGGGCGACGGGCCAGGAACACGGCGATGCCGCCGGCCGCGACGACCAGGCTGGAGTTGACCAGGACGCTCACCGCGATCTGCACGCCGCCGAGCAGGAAGCTCTGCGCCAGGACGTGCCCGGCCTCAGGGTGCAGGAACTGCGGGATCAGCGTCAGGTAGAGGACCGCCGCCTTCGGGTTGAGCAGGTTGGTCAGCACGCCCATCGTGAAGAGCCGCCGGTCCGAGTCGCGCGGCAGTTCGCCCGGCTCGAAGACCGAGATCCCGCCGGGCTTGAGGGCCTGGTACGCGAGCCACAGCAGGTACGCCGCACCCGCGACCTTGAGGCCCACGTACAACTGCGGCACCGCCACGAACAGCACCGACAGCCCGAGGCTTGTCGCGGTCAGGTACACGAGGAACCCGACCGCGACCCCCGCCACGGAGACCGCCCCGGCCCGGCGGCCTTGCGTGATGCTGCGCGAGACCGTGTACATCATGTTGGGCCCGGGCGTCAGCGCCATGCCCAGCGACATTGCGGTGACGCCGAGCACGGCTGCGGTGTCCACTCCGATTCCCGACATGATCGGCAGCGTAGGACGACTCGCCTTGTCGGTGCAATATCTATATTGTTCTCGGTGCAATCTAATGGATCGCTCGGAAGGTCGGTGCAATGCAGGCAGTGCCCCGCGACTACCGCGCCGTCGCCGACGCCGTCGAGGCGGACATCGCCGCCGGGCGGATGCGGCCCGGCGACCGCCTGCCCCCGCAGCGCGACTTCGCGCGTGCGCACGGCATCGCCAACTCGACGGCGACGCGCGTCTACGCCGAACTCGCGCGCAGGGGCCTGGTCGTGGGCGAGGTCGGGCGCGGCACCTTCGTCCGGGCCGCCCAGGACCGCGCGTTCGGCCTCGCCGAGCCGACCGGCGCACCCGTCGACCTCGAACTCAGCGTGCCGACCGTCCCCGAGCAGTTCCCCGCTCTCGCGGACGGCCTCGCGCGCATGCTGCGCCCCGATGTCCTCGCCGCGTCCCTGCGCCCGCTCGGCGCCACCGGCACGCCCGACGCCCGCGCGGCCTCCGCCGCCGCCCTGGCCCGGCCGGGCTGGACCCCCGACCCCGGCCGAATCCTGTTCACCGGCACCGGCCGCCAGGCCATCGCCGCCGCCTTCGCGGCGCTGGTGCCGCCGGGCGGGCGCATGGGGGTCGAGGAGCTCACGTACCCGGCGGCGCGCGCGATCGCGGCCCAGCGCGGCATCACGGTCGTCCCCCTCGAACTGGACGACGACGGGCTGCGCCCCGACGCGGTGGCCGCGGCCCAACGCCGCGGTCGCCTCCGGGCCGTCTACGTGCAGCCGACTCTGCACAACCCCACCTCCGTGACGATGCCCGCCGGCCGGCGGGCCGAACTCGCGGAGCTCACCGGCAGGTTGGGCGTGCCGATCATCGAGGACGCGGTGTGGTCGCATCTCGCGGACGACTCCGCGCCGCCGCTCGCCGCGTACGCTCCCGAGCACACGGTCCTCGTCGAAAGCCTGTCCAAGCGCGTCGCCCCCGGAATCACCCTCGGATTCGCCGTGGCCCCGCCCGAGTTCGCCGACGTCCTCGCCGGTGC
This sequence comes from Streptodolium elevatio, assembly GCF_053592165.1. Taxonomy (NCBI): domain Bacteria; kingdom Bacillati; phylum Actinomycetota; class Actinomycetes; order Kitasatosporales; family Streptomycetaceae; genus Streptodolium; species Streptodolium elevatio. Next base: position 394,282 of record NZ_JBSFVE010000002.1, on the reverse strand, counting down.
CATCCGCTCGGGAGCCTGGACCGCGCCGAGCTTCGCCCTGGACGCGGCGGTCGGCTGGATCCGCGACGGCACCGTGGCCGCCGTCTCCGAAGCGAAGCGCGCCGACGTGAGGGCCCGTCAGGAGGTGGTGCGGGCAACGCTCGACGGCTTCCGCGTACGCACCGCACCCGACGCCGCGATGTGCTGGTGGGACCTCCCGGATCCCTGGCGCGCCGACACCTTCGTCGCCGCGGCCGCCCGCCGGGGCATCGCGATCACGCCGGGAGCGGCCTTCGCGGCAGGCCCGGCTTCCGCCCCCGACGCGGTCCGCCTCGGTCTGGCCTCCCCGCCCCCGGACGTCCTCGCCGCGGCCCTGGCCACCCTCGCCGCCCTCGCCCGCTCCGGCCCCACGCCGGACACGGTCGACTAGCACGCGACGCCGCGGAGGCCGGCCGCCGGCGCCAATATCTAGTGGGGGTAGGCGCGTTGCGGCCGGATGGGGTCGACCGCGTCCCGGAAGGCCTCGATCTCCCGGACCACGTCCCACATCGTGTACGTCTGGTGCAGCCGGTCTATGTAGAGGTTGCGCCGGGCGAGCGCGTCGAGTTCGACCGCGAAGTACATCGCCATCAGCGGGTTGACGAACAACTCGCTCCCCGCGGTGCGCTTGCCGAGCGCCACGTCGCCGAACTCGCCCCGCACCGCGGCCGCCACCGAGCCGTGCACGATGCTGGGACCGGACGTGGTCTCCGCGGTCGCGTGCGCGACGGCGTCGACGTAGAGGCGGCCCTCGCGCGACTCGCGCGGGATCGACAGGGCCCCCAGATACCCGCCGTCCCGGTCCAAGGCGGCCAGGTTCTCCAGGACGTGGGCGTGGCAGACGCCGTGGTACGCGTCGACGCCGAATCCGAGGGACAGGACCAACTTCGTGCCGACGTCGACGACATCGACCGCGGCGAGGCTGGTCATGTCCTCGCCCGGGGTGCCGAGGCCGGACTCGTCGCCGCGCATGAGGATGTCGGTGCCACCGTCCACGAGCACGATCGCGTCGAGGTCGAGGAGCTTTGCCAGCGTGCGGTAGGCCGACGCGAGCGGACGTACGCCGGTCATCTGGAACGCGAACACCGTGGCCGGCAGCCCCTGTCCGTCCAGCCAGCGGGAAAGCGAGCGCTCCGGGAAGTACCCGCTGTCGCCGCCGGTGTCCGGCACCACGGCGGCGACGCCGGGCCGCAGCATGTCGCGCTCGGGCAGCCGGTCGACACCGACGAACGACAGGTTCGCCAGGTGGACCTGCTTGCCCGCCTCCCACAGTGCGAGGGCGAGCGGCAGACCGGCGTAGACGTCGAACCCGCCGCCCGCGCCGGCGATGAGGATGCGGCGGCAGGGGGCGAGACGGGTGAACAGCGGAGGCTGTGCGAGCGAGAACATGCGGCGGACCGTACCAAGGCGAAGGCCGGGAAAATCGAGGGGTTTTGGCCTATCCACGCTGATCGAGTCGGAGCGAGACTTCGGATCACGCCCCCGAACGGACCCTGCGCGGCTGCGCGAACGCCCCTGGGAACGGCCGCTGAGGATGGCACGCCGAGCGGCCCCGCAACCGGCATGGTGAGCGGCCCTTCGGCCGGCACTGTGAGCGGCCGCGCGACCGGCGCGGTGAGCAGTGTGCGATCGACACGGCCGAGGGTTGACTTGTCCGGCGGTGCTCGACACCCTGATTAAGGAAATTCCTTAAGGAATTTCCTTAATGGGGAGCGCGCCTGCCGCCCCGACCGTTCGGACGATGGGAAACCCATGGGCCTCACGATCACCCGACTGCCCCAGACGCTCGGCGCCGTCGTCGACAACCTGCCCGAGCACATCGACGAGGCCACCGCCGCCGCGCTGTCCGAGGCCTGGGCCGAGAATCTGGTGCTCTTCTTCCCGCAGGCCCGCCTCGACGACGAACGCCACATCGCCCTCGGCTCGGTCTTCGGCACGCTGCACGCCACCAGCCCCGGGCTCGAGGACGACCACCGCGACCAGACGGTGTTCGGCCCGAACGGGGAGATCCTGGAGATCGACGCGCGCAAGGACCGCGCCAACATGTGGCACACCGACGTCACGTTCACCGAGACCCCGCCGGTCGGATCGCTGCTGTCGATGAAGGTCTGCCCCGAACGCGGCGGCGACACGCTGTGGTCCAACCAGTACCTCGCCTACGAGACGCTGTCCGAGCCGATCCGCGACCTCGTCGACGGGCTGTCCGCCGAGCACGGCCGCCCGCCCATGACCGGCGTCCACACCCACCCGATGGTGACCACACACCCGGTCACCGGCCGCAAAGCGCTGTTCGTCAACCGTGGTTGGACCACCCGCATCCCGGGCCTGTCCCCTCTCGAGAGTCGGGGGCTGTTGGACCTGCTGTTCGCGCACGCCGAGAAGCCGGAGCACACCGTGCGCTGGTCGTGGCAGCCGGGCGACGCGGCCATGTGGGACAACCGCTGCACGATGCACTACGCCGTGAACGACTACGGCGACGCCGAGCGCGTACTGCGCCGGGTCACGATGTACGCGTGACCGGCCTCGTACGCCGGGCCGGATCCGGAAGCGATGCCTCCCGCCCGCGTCGCGCTTCGCGGCCCGGGCGGGGTTGACTACACCCATGGCGGACGACACGAACGACAGGCGGCCCCGCGGCCGGAGCGGCAACGCGGCGGAGACCCGGGACGCACTCATGCGCGTCGGCGCGCGGCTGATCTCCCGCCACGGCCTCGGGGTCCCGGCGAGCCGCATCCAGGAGGAGGCGGACCAGCGCAACAAGTCCGCGCTGACCTACCACTTCGGTTCGGTCGCCGGCCTGGCGGCGGCCATCCACCTGCGGCACCGCGACATCGTGGAACAGCGCCGCCTGCGCGCGCTGGAGGCGTTGGCGGCATCGGAGTCGCCGGAGCCCTCGGCCTCCCCGGAGTCGAACGCCGCCGGCGGTGACGCGGCTCGCGCCGACCTGGGCAAATTGGTCACCCTGCTGGTCGCGCCGGCCGCCGAGGAACTGCGTACCGCGCCCGGGCGGGCCTATCTGCGGCTGCTTCCGCAGGTCGCGCACCTGGCCGAGGTCCGGCAGGCGGACCACCCCCGCCCGGTCGGCCTCGACCGCACCTTCGCGCTGCTGCGCGCCCACCTTGCCGACCGTGGGCTCGAAGACGTCGACGAGCGGCTGGCGTTGCTCGCGCAGATGCACGCCACCGCCTTCGCGGACCGGGCGCGCCGGATCGACGAGATGGACGCACCGGTCGTGGATCTGGCGCCGGGTCACGACCACTTCGTCCGCCTGCTGACCGGCATGCTGACGGCCGCGCTCACCGCCGACTGAGCGATCCGGAGGCGGGCACCCGTCGGTCGTCCGGTTGTCGAGGGGGCCGTCGAGTGGGGCCGGTCGTGTCAGGCCGAGCGGGCGGCGAGGTAGTGGTCCGAGGTCACGACCTTGCCGAAGCGGGGGAAGGTCCGAGTGACCGCGAACTCGTGTTCGTCGGCGGCGAATCCGGACATCGCGTCGGCGACGAACACGATGTCGTATCCGTGGTCGCTCGCGGCGCGCGCGGTGGACTCGACGCCCATTGTCGTCACCAGGCCGCCGAGCACCACCGTGTCGACGCCGTGCTCCTTGAGGCGTTCGTGCAACTCCGTGTCGTGGAAGGCGCCGATGGTGCGCTTGACCACCACGATGTCGCCGTCGGCCACCAGGGCGTCGGCGAACCCGCTGCCGGGCGGCTGCTCGTCGACGTCCGGCCGGTCCACGCGCACCTGGACGACGGGCCGCCCGTCGGCGCGGAAGGCCTCGGCCAGGCGGCGGCTGCGCTCGAGGACCTCCAGGCCGCTGTACGGGGCCACAGGCAGGGCGAGGATGCGCGGCATGAGGTCGATGAGGACCAGAGCGGACGTCATGCCTGGAACCCTAGTGCTGCGACCGCCCTGGCCACAGCACCGGTGGCCCCGGGGGCCGGCGGGGACGTCCGACTTCGCGTCGGCGTTCCCGCGGCCCGCCGCAGGACGCGCCGGCTACCCCTCGTCCGCATGGTCGCCGGGCCAGTCCCAGTGCGGCACCTCGCGCAGCGGGTGCAGTTCCGCGTCGGTCCTGGCGTGCGAGTTCTGCATCGCGACCTGCGACCCGAACTCGACGTGCGAGCGCAGCGCTTCGCGGAAGTCCGGGTCGTTCGGCAGCCCGGCCTTGTCCGCCGCCGCCAGGTACAGCTCGACGAACCGCTGCCGCTGCTCCTCGCGGATCTCCAGGCCGCGGTGCGCCGCGATCAGCCCCGAGAAACCGCCCATCTCACGCGAGAACGTGTCCGGGCCGCCGAAGCTCTCGGAGTCGAAAGCCGTGAGCCGCGCGACGTGTTCGGGATGCCCCGCACCGAAGAGGGGCTGGAGCAGCGGATCGACGAGGACGCTGCTGTAGAAGATGTCGACGAACCTGTGGAGGGCGTCGTGGCCCCCGGCGTGCTCGAAGAGACTCACCATCGGGGCATGATGGCACGGCCACGTTACGCGGGGGCGACGTGAAGGCGGCCATCCGTCCGGAGCGGGGGTTTGCCCTACCCTGCACTGGTGGCGCACCGGCTGGGGAGGCCGGGCGCGAAGCGGGAGTGTGAGGGCATGATCGAGACCACAGTTTCGGCCGGGACCGGCTTCGACGCCGCGAAGCCCGACGCCGAGTCCCGCCGCGGCGGCTTCCACCGCGAACTGTCCTACCTCCTCGTCGGGTTCCCCCTGGCCGTAGGCACCTTCGTGGCGATCGTCACGGGCCTCTCGTTCGGCATCGGCTGTGCCGCGGTCGTGTTCGGCCTGCCCCTCCTGGTCCGGACCCTGCATGCCGCCCGCTCGTTCGCCGCCGCCGAGCGCAGGCGCGTGGAACACCTCACCGGGCGGCCCCTCCCGCCGCACCACTACCAGGACATCCAGGGCGAAACCGCCCTGGCCCGGTGGTTCGGCGCGCTCTCCGACCGGCAGGCGTGGCGTGACGTACTGCACGTCCTCGTCGCCTTCCCGCTGCGCCTCGTCGGGTTCTGCTTCGCCGTCACCTGGGTCGTCGGCGGCATCGGCGAAGTCCTCTACGGCGCCTGGTCCTGGTCGATCCCCCGCGACGACGGCACCCGGGGGCTGGTCGACCTGATGACCGGGATCGAGGCGCGCTGGGCCGACATCGCCTTCAACATGGTGGTCGGCGTAGTCCTGCTGGCCACCGCCGTGCCGGTGGTACGCGCCTTCGCGGCCCTTCAGGTCTCCCTCTCGCGCGCCCTGCTCACCAACGAGAAGCAGGCCCTGCGCGCCCGCGCCGAGACCCTGGACGCCGGGCGCCGCGGCGCCGTCGCCGCCGAGGCCCAGACCCTGCGCCGCCTCGAACGCGACCTGCACGACGGGCCGCAGCAGCGCCTCGTACGGCTGACCATGGACCTGGAGGCGGTGGCCCGCCGCCTCGACTCGGACGACCCGGACCGGGCCCGGCCGCTCGTCGACGACATGCTGGCCCAGACCCACGAGGCGCTGGGCGAGATCAGGGCCTTGTCGCGCGGCATCGCCCCGCCGGTCCTGGCGGACCGCGGCCTCGTGGCCGCCCTCGCCGCGGCTGCTGCCCGGTGCCCGGTGCCGGTCACCCTGGACACCCGGTTCGACGAACGGCGGCGGTTCGCGCCCGTCGTGGAGAACACCGCGTACTTCGTCGTCACCGAAGCGCTGACCAACGTCGCCAAGCACGCGGGGGCCGGCGCCTGCACGGTGACCGTTACGGTGGACGGGACCGTTCTGCGCGCGGAGGTTCGGGACGACGGGCACGGCGGCGCGCACCTCGGGAAGGGCCACGGCCTGGCGGGGCTGGCCGACCGGCTCGCGGCGGTCGAGGGGACAATGGACCTGGTCAGCCCGGTCGGCGGGCCGACGATGTTGACGGCGTCCATTCCGCTGCGCGGGGTGGGCGAGGGCGAAGGCCCGCACCACGGTGGGGGCGGGGACGAGGCGCGCGGGTAGCGCGCGACGGAGGATCTGCATGCGGGTCGTGCTGGCGGAGGACTCGGTTCTGCTGCGGGAGGGCCTGATCCGGCTCCTCGACGAGGCGGGGGCCGAGGTGGTCGCGGCGGTCGGGGACGGGGTGTCCCTGGTCGATGCGGTCGCGGAGCACCGGCCCGACGTCGCGGTGGTCGACGTACGCATGCCGCCGACGTTCACCGACGAGGGCCTGCGCGCCGCGCTGCGCATCCGTGCCGAAGTCCCGGCGACGGCCATCCTGGTGCTGTCGCAGTACGTCGAGGAGTCGTACGCCGCCGACCTGTTGGCCACCGCCGACGCGGGTGGTGGCGGCGTCGGCTATCTGCTCAAGGACCGCGTGTCGAAGCTGACCGAACTGTCCGACGCCCTGGCGCGCGTCGCGGCCGGTGGCACGGTGCTCGACAGCGAGGTGGTGTCGGCGCTGTTCACCCGGCAGCGGCGGCGCAACCCGCTCGACGCGCTGACTCCGCGCGAGCAGGAGGTGCTCGGGCTGATGGCCGAGGGGCGCCGCAACGTGGCGATCTGCCGCATTCTCCAGTTGAGTGCGGGCACGATCGAGAAGCACATCTCGTCGATCTTCGACAAGCTCGACCTGCCGCCGTCGGCCGACGACCACCGCCGCGTGCTTGCGGTGCTGGCGTGGTTGCGGCCCACGGCGTCGTAGCCGCCCAGGATGCGGCGGCCTTGGGCGGCGGCATCCGGCGGCGGCAGTGCGGAATCCCGGGCGGCAGCCTTGAGTTGACAGCCGGGTCGTCAGCCCGGTCGCCCGATATGCCCGTCCGGTGAGTCAACCGGTGGGCGCGGTGTTCTCGGCGAGTTCGGCCGGTTCCGCCAGTTCGGCCGCGAGTTGGCGGCGCAGGAGCTTGCCGGTGGGCGTGTAGGGCAGTGCCTCGCGGAAGACGATCTCGTCGGGGGTGCGGGAGCTGCGCAGCCGTCCGCGTACGAACGCCCTCAGCTCCTCCGCCAGTTCCCCGTCGGCGGCCGCAGCGGCGGTCGCGTCGCCTCCGGTCGCGGCAGGCACCACGGCGGCGGTGATGCGATGCCCCCACTGCTCGTCCGGTGTGCCCACGACGGCCACTTCGCGCACCGCGGGGTGGTGGATCAGGACGTCCTCGATCTCGGCCGGGGCGATGTTCTCGCCGCCGCGGATGATGGTGTCGTCGGCGCGGCCCTCGATGAAGAGATAGCCGTCGGCGTCGATGCGGGCCCGGTCGCGCGTGGGGAACCAGCCGAATTCGTCCAGGGTCGAGCCGCTGCCCAGGTATTCGCCGGACACCTGCGGGCCGCGCACCCACAGTTCGCCGTCCCGGACCTGGCCCTCGACGCCCGGCACGAACCGGCCGGCCGAGCCGAGCCGCGCGCGGACCGCGGGGTCGGTGGCGGCAAACGCGGCGCGGTGGTCCTCCGGGCCGAGGACGGCGATGGTCGAGCTGGTCTCGGTGAGGCCGTAAGCGTTGGTGAACCCGGCGTCGGGGAACGCCGCGAGCGCGCGGGCGAGGACGGTCTCCGGCATGCGCGCACCGCCGTAGGCGACGGCACGCAGGCTGGGCGCGTCGGCGTCCCGTCCGTCGAGATGGTCGACGATCCGGGACAGCATCGTCGGCACGAGCATCGCCTGCGTGACGGCCTCGGAGCGTACGAGGTCCAGCCAGCGGGCCGCGTCGAAGTCGGGCAGATGGACCATGCGGCGCCCGGCGTAGACGTTGCTGAGCACGCTGCCGATTCCGGCGATGTGGTACGGCGGGACGCTGACGAGGATCGCGTCGTCCTCGTCGGCGGCGGCGAAGTCGACGGTCTGCAGGACGTACCCGACCAGGTGGCTGTGCCGCAGCACGACGCCCTTCGGGCGCGAGGTGGTGCCGGAGGTGAACAGCACGACGGCGGGTGCGTCGTCGTCCTCGCGCGACGGGCTGGTGCTGCCCGCCCCGGCCTTGGCCGCGGCCGCCATCCACTCGTGCCCGGCGACGACGGGCGCCGGGCAGTCGGACAGCGCCTCCAGATACGCGGCGTCCGCGACGACGACGGCCCCGTCCAGGTCGCCGACGAGGTCGGCGAGTTGGGTGGGGGAGAGGCGGTAATTGAGCGGGGTGATCGGCAGACCGGCGTGCGCCGAGGCGAACAGGAGTGCGGGGAACAGCGGGCCGTTCACGCCGACGTGCACGACATGCCGGGCTTTCGCCTCGTGCAGGACGTCGGCGCCGCCGGCCGCGATGCGGGCCAGGTCGGCGTACGTCAGCGGTACGGGGCCGTCCTCGCGGAGCGAACCGACCGCCACCCGGTCGGGGTGGGCCGAACCGGCCATGTCGAGCAGCATCCCGATACCCACCGAGCCTCCTCGTGCGGATCGCGCGGCGGCGCCTTTCGGAATGCCGAAACCCCGGTCCGGGTCGGCCCGCTGACGCCGCCTCAGCAGAGAACAGGGATGTGCGCGAAGGGTCAAGGCGGTCGGGGTGCGGGAGTCGACACACCCACCGCGGTTCGTCAACCAGTGGTTGACGAGCCGCGGATCGTCAACCTAATGTTGACGCATGGAGAAGCCACAAGCCGTCACCACGCAGGTCCGGCTCGACGACCTGATCGACGCCATCAAGAAGACCAACGACGACGCCCTCGAGCAGCTCGCCAACGCGATGCTCGCCGCCGACCACCTCGGCGAGATCGCCGACCATCTGATCGGCCACTTCGTCGACCAGGCGCGGCGCTCCGGCGCGTCCTGGACGGACATCGGCCGCAGCATGGGCGTGAGCAAGCAGGCGGCGCAGAAGCGGTTCGTCCCCAAGGCGGACGCCGACAAGCCCGAGCTCGACATGAGCCAGGGCTTCAGCCGCTTCACGGCGCGCGCCCGCAATGTGGTCGTCGCCTCGCAGAACGCGGCACAGGCCGCGGGCAACGAACGGATCCAGCCGGAGCACATCGTCCTCGGCCTGCTGAGTGAGGCGGACGCCCTCGCGGGGAAGGCGATCGTCGCGCAGGGCGTCACCCTCGACGCCGTCCGGGAGGCCGCATCGGCCGTCCTTCCGGCCCGTGTCGACGAGGCGCCGGAACTTGTGCCGTACGACGCCCAGGCGAAGAAGGTCATGGAGCTGACCTTCCGCGAGGCACTCCGCCTGGGGCACAACTACATCGGCACCGAGCACCTTCTGCTCGCACTCCTCGAACTGGAGGACGGCTCGGGCGTGTTGAGCGGACTCGGCGTCACGAAGGAGGAGACCGAGCGGCTCGTCGCCGAGATGCTGAACGCCGTCGTCGCGTCGCTCGACACGGGCGGAGACCAGGCGTAGCCCGGTGCGGGAGTGCCTGCGGCCGCTTCCGGTCAGGTGGCCGCCCGGTCGGGCGGCCGCACCCTCGTCAGGTTGCCGAGTCGGGGTCAGGCGGCCGTACGCGCGGCCACGCACAGGACGGTCTCGGTCGGGTCGGTCGTCGTCTCCGCGGCGTACCCGTTGGCGGCGAGAGTGGCCGCGACGCGTGCGCCGAGCGAACCGAGTTGGCCGGCGGGCGGCGGCTCGTAGAACAGCCGGAGGGTGCCTTCCGGGGCCAACGCCCCTCGGATCAGGTCGAGTTCGTGGGCGGGGTCGCGCGTCCAGAACAGGTTGACGTTGACCGCGAAGACCTTGTCGAACGGCCCTTCCGACGCGAGGTCGGCGCCTTCCAGCGTGCCGAGGACGAACCGGGCCCGGCCGTCGGCGACGTACCCGGCGTTGCGCGCCGTGGCACCCTTGACCGCCGACTCCGAGCGGTCCAGGCCGACCAACCTGCCGTCGGTGAGGAGTTCGCACACCAGCGCGGCCGCCACGCCGCGGCCGCCGCCGATCTCGAGGACGCGGTCCTTGGGCTGCACGTCGAGTTGTTCGACCGCCCAGCGCAGGCGGTGGGGGATCCCGGACACGGCGGCTCCTCGGCAGTCGGGGGCGTGGTGGACGTTGCGGGTGGCAGGGACGGGCGGACGGGCGAGGCGTGGGCATGGCTACTGGCAAGGACGGGTCCCGGCCACTCACGAGGCTAGGAGAATCCACGCGCGGAGGAGAGCAGTTCGTGCCCAACTCGTCCGAACGACGCGCGGCGGCGGGCGGATAGGTACTGGTAAGCGGGCCGGACGCGCACGCGCGCGTCCGGAAGCCGCTCATGCGGGCGGAAGCCCCGGCTCTCCGGCGCGCCGTGGGTTCTACTCGGCCGGGAGCGCCTCGAACATCCAGCGATGGCCCTCCCGGTCCTCGGCGCGGTACATCCGCCCGTGCTCGGTGTCCGCCAACTCGCCCAGAATGGTCGCCCCGGCTTCCTGGGCCCGCGCGTAGTGCGCGTCGATGTCCGGGACGTACACGTGCACGCCGTCGATGACGTACGGCACCGCGAGCCACCCGGCCGCGTCGGCGCATGTCTCCGCGTGGTGCCTGGGGGAGCGGTACGCCTTCGTCGGCTCCGCCATCATGATCAGGCCGCCCGCCTCGGTCACCATCTCCGCGTGCCCGACCGACCCGTCTGGCATCGGGTAGCGCGCCGTCTCGCGGAAGCCGAAGGCCTTGGCCAGCCATGCGAGTGCGGCGTCGGCGTCCTCGTACGCCAGCATCGGCGTGACCGTCTGCTGTTCCGACATGACTGCCTCCAAGAAGCGTGTTCGTGCTGCCGGGCGTGGTTCCCGGGCGTCGGTGGGACGGTGGGGGCGCGCCGTGATCGGCGCGCCCCCACCGTGTCGGTGGTGTGCCCCAGTCTCGGCCGCGCGGCAGGACGCGGTCTTGGATGAATGGGAAACACCGCCCGCCCCGGTCAGGGGAGGGACCGTCGCGTCGGGCTAGAAGTCGAACACCGGGGTCGTGCCGCGGTGCAGTGCGCAGCGGTTGCCGTACGTCCGCTCGAACGCGACGTCCGTGACGCCACCGTGCCAGTACCCTTCGGCCACCGCCGTGACCGGCCGCCAGTCCATGGTGCACGGGCCGGGGTCGCCCTTGAGGAGGCCGAAGTCACCGTCGGCCTGGTCGACGGCGGCACAGGCGCCGTCCGGGTCGGGGTGCGAGCCTCCGTTGGAGTTGCACCACAGCTCCACCTGGTCGATCAGGAGGCCGTTCGCGCCCTCGCCGGCGTACACGCTCAGCACGATGTGGCCGTAGGGCGGCGGGATGGCCGCTGCCGGGGCGCTCGCGCCAAATGCCGTGAACGCCAACGCCGCGGCGCCCAGCAGTGCCGCCGTACGCGTCTTCGTGCGCTTGCTCATGGGTGGCCGTCCTCCCGACACAAAGGATGCGCGGCCGTTGCCCGGCTGATCCGGACACCCGAGAGGACCGCGCCCCTCATGGCCTATCGGCCAACTACGCGGTCACCTTGAGGAATCGGCCCCGCGCGCGGCCACCGCATCGCGGACCCCGGTGAGGAAGCGCTCGACCGCGTCCCGTCCGGCGTCGTCGAACTGGTCGACGACGGAGACGACTTCGTCGATCAGCGGGCCGAAGAAGCCTTGGCCGAGGGCCACCGCCCGGTCGTCCACCTCCAGCAGCACGCGCCGCCGGTCGGCCGCGTCGCGTACCCGGCGTACGTGCCCGGCTCGTTCGAGTCGGTCGACCAGGGCCGTCGTGCCCGCCGAATTGAGGCCCAGTTCCGCGCCGAGGCGGCCGGGCGTGGCCGGGACGCCGGCCCGGGCGACGTCCAACAGGGCGATGAGCGCTCGGAGATCGGTCGGATGCAGTCCGTTCTCCACGGCGAACCGGCCGCCGAGCCGGTCGAGTTCAACAGTGATGCCGCGAAGCAGATGCACCGCGCGCATGCCCGCGCCCTGCCCCTCGACCGGGCTCTCCGGCACGTTGCCACCCTCCGCGTCCTGGTCTCGCACGTAGCTGTCCCGCAGGTTGCCGTCCTGCACGTTGCCCCGAGCCGGTGGCGATCGGCCACTCCGTGCATGATATCTCGCTGAGCGAGACATCTTCTCGGAAGAGTTTCCGGGCGAGTCCCCGGGTGTCCTGGACGGGAAGGAACAAATACCGTCCCGCACATGCAGGACGCCACCCATGAACTTGCGGAACTGGCTCGCCTCACCGGCATGCGCAGGGCCTCGTCCCCACCCCCCGACTGGTCGGCCGTCACCGCCGCCTTGGGGTACGACGTCCCGTGCGACTACCGACGACTCATCGAGACCCACGGCGCGGGGCTGTTCAGGGACCGCGAAATCACGGTCATCACGTGGGGCAGCACCGAGGACGCGGTCTACTGCCACTGGATCGCCGAGCCCGGCACGGACCCGGAGAGCTGGCCAACCGCCTTCCACACCGTCACCGCCGGCGTCTCGCACCTGGGCAGGCGGAGACCGGCACGTCCGTGCGTATTATCTCGTTGAGCGAGAGAATCGCTCAGCGAGAGATGTCTGGACGAGAGCCGAGGTGAGCCGTGACCGCCGAGTTCCGGAAGACCGAGCCCCGCAATGCGCCTGGTGCCAAGCCGAGCACCGCACGCACTGCTCAAGGTGCCTTCGACGCCCGTTTCGCCGCGGCGTACGACGCGGTCGTAGATGGATGGCCGCTCCCGGTCGAGACGATCACGCTGGACTCCGAGTTCGGCATGACCCACGTCATCGCCTGCGGCCCCGCCGACGCCCCACCGCTCGTCCTGCTGCACGGCGGCGGCACCACGGCCGCCGTCTGGTACGCCAACGCCGCCGACCTGGCCCGCGGGCACCGCGTGTACGCCATCGACCGCATCGGCGAGGCCGGCCGCTCTCGGCGCGGCGCGCGGCCCCTGCGTGACGCGGCCGGCCTGCACGCGTGGCTGGACGGCGTACTCACCGGACTCGGCGTCGCGGACGCGGCTATCTGCGCCCATTCGTACGGCGCATGGCTCGCACTCACCTACGCCCTGCACGCGCCGCACCGGGTCACGGGGCTCGTACTCCTCGACCCCACGCAGTGCTTCGGTGGATTCCGGCTCCGCTACCTGCGACGCGCACTGCCCTCGCTGCTGCGTCCCACCGCGGACCGGGCCCGTCGGTTCATCGCCTGGGAGACTGCCGGGGCAACGGCGGCCGAGCCCGGCGGAGCCACCGCGGACTGGCTGGAACTCTACGGCCTGGCCGCGGAGTTCCCCGGCGCCAGGACCGTCGTCGGCCGCCGCCCCAAGCGGGCCGCGCTGCGCACGCTGGCGACACCGACCCGGGTGATTCTGGCCGCGGACAGCCGTACCCACGACCCCGCGAAGATCGCCGCCGCCGCGACCCGCGACCTGCCGAACGCCGAGGTGTCGGTGCTCCCGGGGGTCTCCCACCACGCGATGCCGTGGCACCGCGCGGCGCACCTCGACGCCGACATCACCCGGTTCCTGACGGCCTTGCCCGTTCCGCCGGGCAGCGTCTGACCTATCGGTCCTTGTACGCCTCGGCGTACTCGCCCTCGGGGGTGATCTCGGTGATCACGTCGATCAGCACGCCGTTGGGGTCGGCCACGATGAAGTGGCGCTGACCGAAGGCCTCGCTGCGGATCTCCAGCTTCGCGTCGAGCCCCTCCTCGACGACGAGGCGCTGCCACTCGGCGTCGACGTCCGCCACCTCGAAGTTCAGCAGCAGGCCCTGCACCGGCTTGCCGCAGCCCTCGGGGATGGTCGGATGCGTCGGGTCGAGGAGGGCGATCTCGTAGGGGAGGGGGCCGGGACGTCGCAGGCTGACGTACCAGTCGGTCTCGAAGGTGACCTCGAACCCGAGCAGTCCGGTGTAGAAGTCGCGCGACTCCGCCAGGCGCTCGGTGCCGATGACCGGGTAGAAGCTCGTGAGCTTCATGGGACACCTCCAGGGATGTGCCGGTGCGCTGTTCGCATACCGTCGGTATGTGAAGTACGCTAGTTCGCGTACCGAAGGTATGTCAACCGAGAGGCGAGGGAGCGACGTGTCGTACGCGAGCGAGCAGCGGGCCCGGCAGCGCGAGCAGACCAGGTACGCCCTGACGCGCGAAGGCCGCCGACTCTTCGCGGCCCAGGGGTACACCGCAGTCGGCCTCGCGGAGATCGTGCGCGCGGCGGGGGTCACCAAGGGGGCGCTCTACCACCACTTCGAGGGCAAGGCCGACCTGTTCCGCGCCGTGCTGGAGGAGGTGCAGCAAGAGGTCGCGGACCGCGTCGCCGCCGCGGCCGACGCCGAGAGCGACCCGTGGACACAACTCACCACCGGCTGCCGCATGTTCCTGACCGCAACCACCGACCCCGCGGTCCAGCGCATCATGCTCGTCGACGGACCCGCCGTGCTCGGCTGGGAGACGTGGCGCGCATTCGACGAGGCAGGCGCGGCCCGCCACCTCGCCGAAGCGCTCACCGCCCTCGCCGATGCCGGGGTGATCGCTCCCCAGCCGGTTGCCCCCTTGGCGCACCTGCTCTCCGGTGCCATGAACGAAGCCGCGCTCTGGCTCGCCGCTTCCGGCACCGCCGAAGACCTGAACGACACCTGGACAGCCCTGTCCCGCCTCCTGGACTCCCTCCGCGTGCAGTAGTCCGTGGTCCCCGCGGCGGCGCGGACGATCCGGAGCAGAGGCTCGGACGATCCGGAGAGGCCTACGACGTGGGCCGGCTCCAACTGCTCAGGACGGTCGGGTGCGCCCAGTGCAGCATCGCCACGGCATATATGAGTCGCGCGTCGGGCCAGTCGCTCACGACCACGTATTCGTCGTCCTCGAAGTGCATCACCTCGTGGCCCTCCCGCCGCCACCGCGTCGTCAACGGCATCCGCGGGAACTCGCCGCCGACCAGGATCAGCGCGAGCATGACCGCCCACAGCGGCGAGAACAGCCACCAGAAGAACCAGGCGACCACGTGCCCCTTGCGGGCGCGCAGTTCCGGCCCGTTGGCCGACTCGACGCGCCACGACGTACGGGCGAACCGGAAGATGCTCCCGCGCCGCCGCGTCACCCGCGCCAGCAGCTCGCCCTGCGACCCGAGCACCCGGTACACGGCCCTCCCGGAACCGGCCGACTCGGTCTCGACCACCATCTCCCAGGCCGTACGCCGGTTGTCCCGCCACAGGGTCAGATGCCGCCAGTCCTTGTCCTGCGTCTTCTTGTCCCGCGCGACGTCGTCGACGAACAACTCGTAGTCGGGCACCGGCGCGTACCAGTCCCCGCCCGCGCCCGGCTTCGCCAGCAACACCGGCCCCTGCCACGTCCCTGGCGGCTGCCTCCTCATCTCTTTGTCCTGGAAGGGCTTCCTGACCCTGGCCATCGTCCCCGCAACCGCGCCTGCCCCGTGCGTCATGCCGTTCCCCGCTTGATCGTCCGATCCCCCGACAGTGCGGATCGTACGACCCCATCGGTGTTGCCGAGGCCGCTACCAGGGCCGCCGGGCCGGCGGAACGATCGGAAGCTGCGCCCGCGGGTGGCAGGGTGGGCGCATGGGCTTTGCGGAGTTTCCCGGCGATGCGGGGTGGCGGCACGTGGACGCCCGGGACGGTTTCGAGGCGGCGTGGTTCCGGGGCGAGAGCTGTGGCGGCCGCCGCATCGACGGGACGGCGGTGGCGGTGGAGGACGGCCCGAGTTGGGCCGTTCGGTACCGGATCCTGCTCGGTCCGACGGGTCGTACGTTGCGGGCCGAGGTGGAGAGCCGGTCGGTCGGCGGCCGCCTGACCGTCGTCCTGGAGGCTGACGGGGAGGGGTGTTGGCTGGTCGACGGGGCCGCCGCGCCGGAACTCGACGGATGCCTCGACGTCGACCTGGAGGCGTCGGCACTCACCAACGCCTTTCCGGTGCGCAGACTCGGCCTCGCGGTCGGGGAGCGGGCGAGCGCACCGGCGGCCTATGTGAGGGCGGCGGACGCGACAGTGGGGCGTCTGGAACAGACCTACCTTCGCGTCGAGGACGAGGCGGCCGGGCCGGCGTACGACTACGAGGCGCCCGCCTTCGACTTCGCCTGCCGGCTCCGGTATGACGCCTCGGGCCTCGCGCTCGATTACCCGGGTATTGCGGTGCGGGTCAGGTAGGGCGCAGTACACGCGCACCGGCGGGCCCGCGGGGCCTGCCGCGGTGATCTACGCTGCGACTCGACCCGGCCGACCACGCCCGAGGAGATCCGTGACCAAGATCGCCAGGCGTGTTTTCACGCTCACCCCGTGGCCGTGGAACGCACTGCCGTGGGTGCAGGTCCCCGAGGGGCTGGAGTTCACCCTCTATTACGTCACCCCGCTGAGCTTCGGCACCGAGGTGGACGCGACCGGGGCGGACGAGGAGCGCTGGGCACGCGCGCTCGAAGCGTTCGAGGCCGAACTGCTCGACGCGCAGGCGGATGTCCGGTGGGCGCACGGGGTGCGCACCAAGGCCGGGTTCATGGCCGACAACCGCGCGGTACGCCTGCGCCGCTATGACCTTGTCCCCGGCCGCCGAGCCCGGTCACGGCACGCGTGGGCAACGTGCGAAGTGCGAATGCGCACCGCCGAGGCGACGTACCGGCCGGTCAAGCAGGACATCGAGGCCCGCCTTGCGGAGGCTGCGGCCGGTGACGGCTGAGCGTCGACGTACGCCGCGGCTCGTCCGCGACGCGGGTGATGGCGGAGTATGGCTGGTATGGGCGAGGTGCGGAATACAGCGGGCGAGGCCGGTGGGGCGGTGGCGGTGCTGCGTCGCTGGGAGGACGCGGGCGGGGTGTGGCGGGTCGCGGCGAGGCGCGGCGGCAGCGTGACGGTGGCTTTGTGCCGCTGCGACGGAGGCGAGGAGGCGGAGCGGCTGACCTCCGCCGATCCGGACCTCGTCGCGTACGTGGAAGAGCGCCTGGCGGACGGTTGACCGCCGTATCCGCGGGACAGGAGCGGGTGGGCGCGCGTACCGGGTCCGGGCGGCGACGGAACCCGGCGCCGCTGACCTCCGCCGGTCCCGAGGGCGCCCCTGCAACTCCTCGGAACCGACGGCGGTCCGCTTCTGTCAGCCGACGACGGCCTGGAGTTCGTCGTGGTCCTTCTGGACCAGCGGGAACTGCGCGGCACCGTTGGGCAGGGCCCAGAAGGCGCCCGTGCGCACCGCGTCCAGGATGATCCCGCCCGCTTCCAACGCCGGAATGCCGTGCTCGTTGCCCTTCTTCAGCCGTTCGATCATCGGCGCGCCCTGCGGCGGCAGTTCGGCGGCCGTGATGAGGTGTTCGGCGATCTCGGTCGCGACATTGCCCGGGCAGACGACAGTGACCCCGACTTCGGCACCCGTCATCGCCAGTTCGGCCCGAAGCGCCTTGGACAGCGCGATCACCCCGGCCTTGCTGGCCGTGTACGGCGCGATCATCGGGCCGATCAGCATGCCGCCCATCGACGACACGTTGACGACGTGCCCGCCCTCCGGGTTGGCGAGCAGTAGCGGCATGAACGCCTGCACGCCGTGTACGACGCCGAACATGTTGACGTCGAATACCCGGTGCCAGTCTGCGAGTTCGGTCTGCCAGGCGGTGCCGAACGTACAGATTCCGGCGTTGTTGACGACCACGTGAGCCGTGCCGTACGCCTCGACCGCCGCATCCGCGAGCGCCCGCACCGCCGCGGGGTCCGTCACGTCCGTCGGCACGCCGATCGCCTCCGCACCCGTCTCGCGCAGCGCCGTGACGGTGCCCGCGAGGCGGTCGGCGTCGAGGTCGGCGAGCACGACGCGCATGCCGGCGGCGGCCATGGCCTCGGCGGTGCCGCGCCCGATGCCGCGTGCGGCACCGGTGACGACGCCTACGCGGCCGGTCAGTTCACGCATGGAGCTCTCCCGATGTCGAGGGCGGTTACGCGGGGCTTGTCCGCGGGACTGCCCGCAGGTCCAGGCGCACAGCGCCGGGCGCGTAGGGCGGTGCCCCGGGCGGCGACGGTACGCGCATCACGCGCGCAGCGGCGCGATGTCGCCCTCCTGTAGCCTGCGCCCCGCAATCCCCTCGAAGCCGTTGCGGTCGGTGTAGCTCTCCTCGCCGATGATGCGGCCCTCGTCGTCGATGACCCACACGATCGACATGCGCGACTCGTACAGGTAGAACGCGTCGGCGGACTTGTCGTCGACCTGGATCCCCATGGCGGTCAGCGTGGCGCCCGGGTACGCGATGCGGATGGTCCCGTCGGTGAGGATCAGGTTCCGGTCCACCGCGAGGCGGTCGATGTCGTGGACGAGCTGGGTGGCGCCGCTCGCCACGAACGCGCCGTAGTAGGCGCGAACGCTCTCGGTGCCGCGCGGGTGCAGGCGCGGGTTGTCCGGCGCGCCGAGGCGGTAGACCGGTTCCGGCGCCAGCGTGGCCATCAGCGCCTCCAGGTCGCCGTGCGCCTCGGCCTTCTGGTGCGCGATGACCGCCTCGAGGTTCCGGCGCAGCACCGGGTCGCGCTCGTCGGCGAGACGCTTCTCCAGTGGTGCCCAGGTCTGGTTGGGGTCGATGACGACATCGCGGGTGACAGTCATGCGGGCTCCTCCGGCGGGCGGTACGCCGCGGCGGCCCCGGGCCCCGATGCGGGACGCCCGGCAGGGGTCCGCGGCGATTCTCTGTCGACTTCTTGTATATGACGTAAACGTCAGCGATTACGTTCTAACATTGCTCCGTGACACGGTCAATGAACACCGCCGAGGCGGATGCCGAAGGCCCGGCCGCCCCGACGCGTACCTTCGCGCGCCCGCGCCTGACGCTGCGCGACGTGGTCCTCGCGGCCCGCGCCGTGCTGTCCGAGGGCGGCGTCGACGCGCTGACGATGAGCGCGGTCGCAACCCGGCTCGGGGTCACGCCGATGGCGCTCTACCGGCACGTCGACGGCCGGGCGGCACTGCTCGCCGCGGTCGCGGACGCGGCGCTCGAGGAGGTCGGCGCGGCCGTCGACCCGTCGGTGCCGTGGGATGACGCGGTGGTGATGTGGATGGCCGACGTCCGCCACCGCATCGTGGAAAGCCCCTGGACAGCGCAGTTGATCGGCACCCCGACGCAGATCGCGCCCGCGTGGGCCGCCGCCCTCGACCGCCTGCTTGCGGTGCTCGAACGCGGGCCGCTGGACGACGACGCCCGCGCCGACGCGCTCGTCTGGATTGCCCGGACCACCGTCGGGGTCGTGCTGCTGGAGGCGAAGTCGCCGCTCGCCCGCCCGGGACAGGCGGTCGGTACGGCGCTGGAGTCCGCGTTGGAGACCGCGTCTCCGGAAATGGCCCGGCGCTGGGCGCGGATCGACACACGGCTGACGAGCTACCAGGACGACGACCTGTTCGAGGACCTGGTGCGCCAGACCCGGGCCCGGCTCTCGGACGCAGCCGCAAGCCGTCCTTGTTTTGGAAAACGCAATCGACCCGCCTCGGACCAGGTAGCGGCCGAGGCGCCGACCGACCTCACCGACACTCAGTGGCGCCGCATCCGCGCGCTGCTGCCGCCCGGCGACCAGCGCGGCGCCGCGCGCGCCGACGACCGGCGTGTCGTCGACGGCATCCGCTATCGCGAACGCACCGGCGTACCGTGGCGCAACGTGCCGGTCAGGTACGGCAGTTGGCAGACCCTGTACGGCCGCCACCGCCGCTGGTCCGACGACGGAACCTGGGCACGCGTGACCGAGGCTCTCGACTCCTGACCACCCGTGCCTGCTACCTTTGGCGCATGAAGTCGTCGGCGAATCTGTCCTGGTGGCGCTCCTCCTAGGAGCGGCCACGACTCAGACACGCCACGGGCCGTTCGTACCGGACGGCCCTTTTTTCTGCCCTGCGCCCGGAACCTTCCGAGCCGGCGAGGCCGTCCGCGAGACGCCCCTCCCGCAGCCGGAACCCCGAAGCACAGGAGCCCCCGATGACCACCACCGCAGCCCTGACCACCACGGCCCCGGCCGTCGCCGCGGCCCCCGTCCAAGCCCCCGTCCCCGCGAGCGAAGACCGCGCGTCCCACCCGCCCGCGCCCGAAACGCGCGGGACACTCGTGCCCGACGACCCCGGAGCGCACCGCGTGCTCACCGGCGACCGGCCCACCGGACGCCTGCACCTGGGCCACTACTTCGGCACCCTGCAGAACCGGGTGCGGCTGCAGGACGCGGGCGTGGAGACGTACCTCGTCGTCGCGGACTACCAGGTGCTGACCGACCGCGATGTCGCCGACCACCTCGCCGAGTACGTGGAGGAACTGGTGCTCGACTACCTCGCCGCCGGCATCGACCCCGAGCGCACCACGGTTTTCGCGCACAGCGCCGTGCCCGCACTCAACCAGCTCCTCCTCCCGTTCCTGAGCCTGGTCTCGGTCGCCGAGCTCCAGCGCAACCCGACCGTCAAGGACGAGATCGCGCACTCGCGGCGGGCGGCGGTCAGCGGGCTGATGTTCACGTACCCGGCCCATCAGGCGGCTGACATCCTGTTCTGCAAGGCCGACATGGTCCCGGTCGGGCAGGACCAGTTGCCGCATCTGGAGGTCACCCGCACCATCGCGCGGCGCTTCAACGACCGCTACGGCGCCGTGTTCCCGGAGCCGGAGGCGCTCCTCTCCGCCGCGCCCCTGCTGCTGGGCACGGATGCCACGAAGATGAGCAAGTCGCGCGGCAACGCGGTGTCGCTGGCCTCGACGGCCGACGAGACGGCCCGGCTGATCCGCCGCGCGACCACCGACGCCGACCGCACGATCACGTACGACCCGGTACGGCGTCCCGGCGTGTCGAGCCTTGTCCTGCTCGCCGCGCTCTGCCTGGGCCGCGCCCCGGCCGAGGTCGCGGCGGAGATCGGCGGCGGGGGAGCGGCCCGCCTCAAGCAGGTCGTGACGGACGCGGTCAACGACCATTTCGCCCCGATGCGGGCCAGGCGCACCGAACTGGCGCGCGACCGCGCGTACGTGCGCGAGGTGTTGCACACGGGCAACGCCCGGGCCAACGTCGTCGCGGACGCGACTCTGAGGGAGGTGCGGGAGGCGATGGGCATGCGGTACGCGTGAGGATGGGCACATGTCCGCACGCGTGCTCGACCGCCTGACCGTCCCCTGGATACCGCTTCCGCACACCATGGACGTGGTGCTGACCCCGGGGACGCCCGACGGGTACGCCGTCACCGCAGCCTTCGCCGTCGTCGTGGACGCGCGCGGGCACACCCTCCTCGCCCGGGTCGATCGACCCGGCCGGGGGTGGGACGTACCCGGCGGGCACGTGGCGGACGGCGAGGCACCCGCCGAGGCCGCCGCGCGCGAACTCGCCGAGGAGACCGGGTACATCGTGGACGCCGCGCGGCTCCGGCCGTTCGGCGGACAGCGCATCACCCTGCACGCCGACCCGCCCGCCGACTACGGCTACCCGGCCCGGGCCTACATGGCCTTCCACGCCGTGCAGTTGGCCGGTCCGGGCCCGGACACCCGCCCCGTCCCCGACTCCGAGTGCGTGGCGGCGGCCTGGTTCGCACCCGACGAAGTACGCGCGTACTGCGCGGGCGCCGCATGGCTCCCGCTCCACGCCACCCTCGTCACAACACCGTGACCGCGCCGCCCTGGACCGGCACTTTGCCGAACTCCGGGCGGGTCGCGATCAAGAGGTGCGGCACTGCCGCCGACGGTGCCTTCGGGTCACGCCGCCGTCCGCGCGCCGCCGAGCACACTGCCCAGCAGGTCGTCGAGGCCGACCATGCCCAGCAGTTGCCCGTGCGCGTCGTGCACCAGCGCCAGTGACGCGCGCCGTTCGCGCAGCGCCGCCACGGCCCGCTGGATCGGTGTGTCGATGCCCAACGTCAGGACGGGCGAGGCGAGTTCGCCGGCCGTGGGGGCGTTGGGTGAGTCCGCCCCCAGGCCGCGTATCGCCAGCACCTCGCGTACGTGCAGGACACCGGTCAGGCGCCCGTCGGCCTCGCGGACCAGCAGGCGATTGCGGCCGTTCCGGCGCGACGCCGCCACGATCTCCTCGGGCTTCGCGGCCGCCGGGACCTCGTCGATGCGGTCCGCCGGGACCACCAGGCGGGCCAGCGCCTCGGTGTGCGTGCGCAGCGTCGCGGTCAGCACGTCGTGCTCGGCACTGCCGATCAGCCCCAGGCGGCGCGACTCGCCGACGAGCCGGCGCAGGCCCTCCGCGTCCTTGGGGATGGTCAGCTCGTCCCGGGGACGGATCCGGGCCGCCCGCAGGGCCGCGTTGCTGATGCCGTTGAGGGCGCGCAGCAGCGGGCGTACACCGCGGGTGAAGGTGCGGAACGGCGGCGCCAGCAGCAGCGCGGCGCGCTCGGGGTCGGAGATCGCCCACGACTTCGGTGCCATCTCGCCGACCACCATGTGCAGCAGCACGATCGTGCTGAGCGCAACCGCGAAGGCCACCGCGTGTCCGGCCGCTGATGGCAGGCCGATCGAGCGGAAGAGCGGGTCGAGCATCGCGGCGAAGGCGGGTTCGGACACGACGCCGAGGCCCAGCGAGCACATGGTGATGCCCAGTTGCGCGCCCGCCAGCATGAGCGTCAGTTCGCGTACGCCCGCCAGCGCCGATCCGGCACCGCGCTTGCGCGCCGCCGCGGCCTGTTCGAGCCGGTGCCGGCGCGCCGCCAGCAGCGCGAACTCGGCCGCCACGAAGAAGGCGTTGCCGGCGAGCAGCACGATGGTCGCTATGAAGGCGGGCATCGGGCCGATCCCGGTGCCGCCGCCTGCCGCCATGTCGAGGGAAGACAGGGAAGAGAGGGAAGAGGTATCGACGGCCGTCACGCAGCCACCTCACGGTGCTCGGCGGCGCCTGCGGTCGCGCTCGCGGCCGGCTGCGGTTCCCGGTCGCCGTCGGACCCGGCGGGTCCGGCAGACCCGGCGGTGGCCGGCGCCGACACGGCACTCGCATCCAGCGGTACGTGCGTACGCACGCGCACCAGCTCGGGCACATGCCGCTCGACGGTCAGCACCTCGATCTCCACGACCGTGGTGATCGGTCCGTCCGGGTCGCGTGCCTCGTCCGGGTCGGGGATCGTGACCCGGTCGCCGACCTGCGGAAGGCGTCCGAGGCGGGCGATGACCAGGCCGCCGAGGGTGTCGTACGGCCCCTCGGGCAGCTCGGTGTCGATGATGCGCTCGACCTCGTCGACGCGCAGGACGGCGTCGAGGCGCCACCAGCCGTCCTCGGGGCAGGCGTCCACGACGGATTCGACGTCCGACTCGTCGGCGATCTCGCCGACCAGTTCCTCGGCCACGTCCTCGTACGTCACGATGCCGGCCAGCCCGCCGTGCTCGTCGAGCACGATCGCGAACTCCTCGTCGACCGCACGCAGCTGCTCCAGCAGCGACGACAGGCCGGCGGTGTCGGGGATGAGCAGCGGCTGCCGGGCGATCTCGCCGACCGTCACGCGGTCGGCGTCCTCAGGAGCCACGGCAAGCAGGTCGGCGACGCCGACCATGCCCACGATGTCGTCGACGCGATCGCCGACGACGGGGTAGTGCGAGTGACCGCATTCCTGGACCAGGGCGATCAGTTCGGCGGTGCTGCTGTCGGCCCGCACCCGTATGACGTCGGGCCTCGGAACCATCACCTGATCGACCGTCAGGTCGCCGAAGGCGATGGCTCGCTGCAGCATGTCCGAGAGTTCGGGGGCGAGGTCGCCCTCGCGGTCCGCCTCGGCGACGATATGGCCGAGCTCCTCGGTGGTCGCGCCGCCGTGGATCTCTTCGACCGGTTCGATGCCGAGGGCGCGCACGAGTCGGTTCGCGACGTTGTCGAACATCCGGATGACCGGTCCCATGACCTTGAGGTACGCCAGGGTCGGCCGGGCCAGCAGGACGCTGACGCGCTCGGGTTCGGCGATGCCCCAGTTCTTGGGGATCAGTTCGCCGAGGACCATCTGCACGCCGGTCGCGATGCCGAAGCCGAGCACGAGGGTCACCACGGTGTCGACGCCGGACGGCATGCCGAGAGGGTCGAGCGCGGGGGAGAGGATGACGCTCAGCGCGGGCTGGGCGATGAAGCCCACCAGCAGCGTCGTGACGGTGATGCCCAGTTGCGCGCCGGAGAGCATGAACGAAAGGCGGCGGGTCACCTTGAGGGCGCGCCCTGCGGCGCGGTCGCCGGCCTCGGCGCGGCGGCGCAGCTCGGTGCGGTCGGCCGCGACGTACGCGAACTCCTGGGCGACGAAGAAGCCGGTGCCGACGGTCAGGACGACCACGGCGAGTATGCCGAAGGCGGCGGAGGCGGCGTTCATCGGACATCCTCCCGAACGACGCCGCGCGGATCACTGGCTCGGGAGGGACCGGTACTCGGGGGGTCCGTCTCTTGGGCGGACACACACGCTCCTTGTGAAATCCACGGCGTCCGGAGGTCAGGGCGCCGTGGCAATTTGGGTGACTACTGCTCCTAAAACGTATCACCGCAGAACCGTGTTCCCATGCCTGCCAAATACCTGCCCCGCAGGTGGGAAACGGATGTGGCGGCGGTCACGTGACTGATCGTCAAAAGCTACTGACCGTTAGTACTTGGCGTCGATGCGGGGATCGTGACAGTCTGTGCGGCCGTGGGCACGGTACGCCGAATGGTGGAGCGGATTGTAGGGATCCGTGCCGAGTGGTGCCGGTCCGGCGCTCCTTTGTCGTCCTCAAGTTGCCTCGGAATTCATCCCATCGAGGGAATCCGAACGCGACACGTGTCGACAAGGATGGGAGACGACCCTTCACATCCGCGGCAGCCGAGCGGCGATCACCGGGGGCGGTGTTGAACGACAGCAAGACCGGGCGCAGGCGTTCCGGGGGCCGTGCGGTCCCGCGCCCACGCACGGAGCGCAGCAAATCCGGACAAGTCGGCGAACCGGTCGGCGAATCTCCCGGATTGATCGACAAAATCGAGGAATCCGGCAACGCGGAAGGCGGTTCGTGCGTTCCTACCAGTGTGGGCACCCCACCGGGAGCCCCCGCCGACGCCGGAGCCGGATCAGCCGGTGTGTCCGAGACTGCGCCTGACGGCGCGACCGACAGCACACCCGTGCGGGCATCCGTCCCCGCATCCGACAGCGGACCCGTCACCGGAGACGTCGGCAGCACGGCAGGCCCACCGGCCGCCGCGCCCGTTCGACCCGACGAGGTGGCGATGACCCGGACGCTCGACGCGTACGCGATACGCCTGGCCGCGCTCAAGGCGTACGACATCACCGGCGTCCGCCCCCGCGAGCTCCAGCGCTACCGCACCCATGGCGAAGTACCCGACGGCCTCACGGAGGAAGTCGTCCGGCGCGCCCAGCAGATCGTCGAGGAGGAGCGCGCCCGGCTGCTGCGCCTGGCCCGCTCCTGACCCCGTACGACCTCGGCCGCCTCGGCCGATCCCGCCGGCCCGCCCGCGGCCCTCAGCTCCGCGCGATGCCGTCGAGCACCTCGGCGAGCCGCACCGGCTCGGAGAACATCGGCCAATGCCCCGTCGGCACCGCGTGCACCGTCCGGGTACGCGCCGCGGCGAACTCCGCGAAGAACGGGTGGCCGGCGGCCGTCATCTGCTCGACGACCTCCTGCGGGAACGTCGAGGCGACCAGGTGGCTCGGGACGTCGTACCGCGCCGGGTCGGTCAGCCGCAGCGGGCCCGTCGCGACACCCCACGGCTGCGGCGTACCGCGCTCGCGCAGCAGCGCCAGGTCCGCGTCCGACAGCCCCGCGAGGTTCACCGGGTCCGCCTGCGCGTCGAACGGCGGCACCGGGATCGCGACCCCGCCCGACTCCGCGACCTGCCGCCGGATGCCCTCCTGCTCCTCCGGCTCCGCCGTGTCGATCTGCGCCGTGCCGTCGGCGAGCGGACCGCTGTCGACGAACACGATCCGCGCGACCCGGTCCGGGACACGGTCCAGGGCGCCGTACGCGGTGATGCCGCCGCCGCTGTGCCCGACCAGCACCACATCGCGCAGGTCGTCCTTCTCCAGCAGGTCGACGACCGCCTGGACGTGCGCGTCCTGGTCGATGCCCGCGGGGCCTTCGCCGACGCGCTCGGCCAGTCCCGGCAAGGTGACCGGCACCACGTCGTGCCCCGCCGCCCGCAGCGGTTCGGCGACCCGGTCCCACGCCCACGCGCCGAGCCAGAATCCGGGGATCAGAACGATTGTCGCCATGCTGCATCTCCTTGCCGGGCCCTGCGGAGGCGGGCCTCTGTGCGAGAGCCGCCGATCGCGGCCCTGCTGACAAGGGCGACGCTATGCCCGGTACCTGACACCTTCTGTCAGGTACCGGTCGGATCCCGCGCTTTCCGTCTGCTCGGCCAGAATGCGCAGCCCCGCCTCGGACGGCGAGCCCGCCTCGGCGGTGTAGGTGATCAGCAGTTGGTCCGCGTCGTCCGCCACCCGGAAGGACTCGTACGCGAGCGTGAACACGCCCAGCTCCGGATGTCGCACGTGGTAGCCGCCGTGCGTCTTGTCCCGAACCTCGTGCTCGGCCCACAGCCGCCGGAAGTCCGCACTGCCCTCGCCCAGTTCGCCGATCAACGCGGCGAACGCCGGGTCGCCGGGGTGGCGGCCCGCCGCCAGACGCAGGTACGCCACGGTGTCGCGCGCCTTCGCCTCCCAGTTCACGAACCGGCCGCCCCGCACCTCGGCGTCCAGGAACACCAGGCGCGCCTTGCTGCGGTCCGCCGGGGGCCGCGCGCCCGGATCCACCACCAGCGCCGCGAACAGCGGGTTCCACGCCAGGATCTCGGTGCGCCACCCCGCGATGAACGCGGGCGTGTGCGGCATCGACTCCAGCAACCGCCGCAGGCCGGGCCGCACCTCCTGCGGCACCGCGTACGCGTCCGCCGGAGCGGCCGACCCCTGCGCGGCCGACCCCAATGCGGGCGATCGCCGCGTGCTCGCCCCCTGAGCCGCCTGGACGAGGCGGTGCAGGTGCTCCCGCTCGTCGCCGCCGAGCCGTAGCGCCCCCGCGACGGCCTCGACGATCTCGTGCGACACGTTGCCGGTGCGGCCCTGCTCGAACCGCACGTAGTAGTCCGCGCTCACCCCCGCGAGCTGTGCCAGCTCCTCGCGCCGCAGGCCGGGGACGCGGCGGCGCTCGCCGTACGTCCGCAGCCCGGCCTCCTCCGGCCCCAGCCGCGCCCGTCGCGAGCGCAGGAACTCTCCCAATTCGGCTTTGTGGTTCATGCAGGTGGTTCCCCGGAATTCTCAGGAGTCTCGACGTCTGTCGCCGAACACCAGCGGAAGGCGCCTGATTCCCGTGTGCCGATTGCTGCGCGTCCACTCCACCGGTCCGGCCGCCTCGACCGTGCCGAAGGTGTCCACCAGCGCCCGCAGCACCGTCCGTGTCTCCAGCCGGGCGAGGTTCGCGCCGAGGCAGTAGTGCACCCCCTGGCCGAACGCCAGGTGCGGGTTCGGGTCACGGCCGATGTCGAAGCGGTCGGCGTCGGCGAACGCTCCCGCGTCACGGTTGGCCGAGCCCTCCCACACCAGCA
The DNA here is from genome assembly GCF_053592165.1 of Streptodolium elevatio. Taxonomy (NCBI): domain Bacteria; kingdom Bacillati; phylum Actinomycetota; class Actinomycetes; order Kitasatosporales; family Streptomycetaceae; genus Streptodolium; species Streptodolium elevatio. The sequence goes on along the minus strand of NZ_JBSFVE010000002.1, from coordinate 367,047 downwards.
CCTTGTCGCCCTTCGCGACCGCCGCGCCGCCGAGCACGGTGTCGCGGGTCGCGGTCCGCCGCTTCGACGGCGACGGCGAGGTCCAGCGCATGATCTCCTCGACCGCGCTGCCCATGAGCCGGTCCGGTGCGGCGCGCAGCGCGGCGAACTGCTCCGGGTTCCGGACCAGCGCCCGGACGCCGCCCGCGACCGCGTTGCGGGTCGTCTCCGCACCGGCGGCGAACAACAGATTGAAGAACATGTGCAGCTCCACCTGCGTCAGGCGCGGCGGATCCACGTCGGCGAGTTCGGCGTGCACGACGAGCGAGAGCATGTCCTCGGTGGGCCGCTCGCGCTTCTCCGCGATGAGGGCGGCGCCGTACGCGAACATCGCCTTCTGTGCCGCGGCCTTCTCGGCGTCGCGGCCCTCGCGGTGGTCGAAGAGGTGCTCGATGTAGCCGAACAGTTCGTGCCGGTCCTCCTCCGGCACGCCGAGCATCGAACAGATCGTCTGCATCGGCAGTTCGCCGGCGACCGCGGCCAGGAAGTCGACCGGCTCGCCCTCGGGCACCGCGGCGAAGAGGGCCCGGGTGCGGCGCAGCAGGTCGTCGCCGAGCAGCGCCACCATGCGCGGCGTCAGGCCCTTGTTCACCAGCCGCCGGATCCTGTTGTGCCGGGGGTCGTCCAGCATGTTCAGCACCAGGCCGCTGGCGGGGGAGTCGGCGAGCATCGTGCCGCCGTGCTCGGACGAGTAGGTCTCGGCGTCCCGCAGCACCTCCAGCGTCTCGGCGTACGTCGCCACCGACCAGAACCCGACGCCGTCCGGCGTGTGCGCGGTCGGCTCGTGCCACCACACCGGCGCCTCGCGGCGGTGTACCGCGAACAGGTCGTGCGGGAAGTCCGCCGCGAAGACGTCGAGGTCGGTCAGGTCGACACCGGCCAACGCGGCGGGTGCGGGCTTGCGCATGGAGCCCCCTCACAAAGTCGTCAGGAGACCGTACCGTTTCGGCGCCGAGGGAGGGAGAGCAGCAGGGAGGGGGCCGGGGCGAAGGGTCGAGGGAGAGAAGGCGAGGGACGCGGGCTCCCCCGTGAGGTGCCGCAGATACGCCTCCGGCAGTTCCTGGACACCTACTACGACGCGGTCGTCCCCGGATGGCGCTACGCGCCGGCCGGCGGCTACGTGATCGGCCACTACCGGCAGCCCATCTCGTGGCAGCGGCAATTGTCCCCAGGGCAGGACGTCGACCGCTACGACAGCGAGTACGGCTCGTTGCTGGCCCCCGACGGATACCTCAAGCGCGTGTCCTGACCGCGCCCGACCCCCGGGTGTGATCATGGAGGTGTGGATGCCGCCGACCTCGCCCTGCGCATGGAGCTCAATCTCACCGAACATGCCTGCCACCTGCACAGACGCACCCGGCACATGACCGTCACCGAGACGCCCGACGTGACCGTCGCGGACAGCGGCCTCGACGACGACACCTTCAACATCGTGGCCCACGCCCGCTTCGCGCCGCGCAACGCGGACCTGCGGATCGCCGACACGCTGCGGCACCTGCGCCGGGTCGGCCGCCCGTTCTCCTGGTGGATCGGCCCCGCGTCCGGACCGGACGACCTGTCGCGCCGCCTGGAAGCGGCCGGTGCCCCCTGCGCGGAACAAGGGCTCGCCATGTGGGCGGTGCCGGCCGAGGTCGCCGAGCAACCGGCCCTCGCCACCGGCGTCGACGCCGACGGCGCCGCCGTGTCCGCAACACCCTCCGCCTCGGACGAAAGCCGCGGAGGCGCCGCGGCCCGGGCCCCCGAACTGGAGGTCAGGACCGCCGCGGACGCCGCGGGACTCGCCGACTTCGCGGCCGTCCTCGCCGCCAACTGGACGCCGGAGGCGGCGACCGTCACCGAGTTCTTCGCGGCGACCGCGGCCACCGCGCTTGCGCCCGACAGCGCGTCGCGCTACCTCGTCGGCTATGCGAATGGACGTCCGGTCGCGGCGGCCGAGGTGTTCGGCCACGCCGACGTCGCGGGCATCTACAACGTCGCGACCCTGGCCGCCCACCGCAGGCGCGGGTACGGCGGCACGATGTCCCGCGCGGCGGTGCGCACCGCCGCCGAACTCGGTTGTCCCGTCGCGGTGCTCCAGGCGTCCGGGCAGGGCGAGCCGGTGTACCGCGCGCTCGGCTTCCGGCCGCTCGGGCCGGTCGTGGAGCACGCGGTCAGCGCGGGTCCCCGGCCGATGTGACGGAAGCCGACGCGGTCTGCGAACGTGTCGGCAGCGTCAGGCCGGCAAGCAGCATCAGCGCGGACTCGGACGGCGAACCGGGTTCCGCGGTGAACGTGGACAGCACACACGAGTCGTCGGGTAGGTGCAGCGACTCGTACTCCAGTGACATGGCCCCGACCAGCGGGTGTTCCAGGCGCTGGGTGCCGTGGCGCTTGCCGCGCACCGGATGCGCGGCCCACATCTCCGCGAACTCCCGGCTCTTGAGCGTGAGTTCGCCGACCAGCTCGGTGAGCTGCGGGTCGTCGGGGTACTGCCCGGCCGCGACCCGCAGGTACGCGACGTTGTCGCTCGCCTTCGAGGCCCAGTCGGGGTAGAGGGCGCGCGTGTGCGCGTCGAGGAACACCAGCCGGGCGCAGTTCGGCCGGTCCGCGGGCCGGTCGGTCGCCGCGAAGTCGTAGTGCGGCGCGAGCAGCGCGTGCCCCAGGCGGTTCCAGGCGAGGATGTGTCCGAACCGGCCGACCAGGATGGTCGGCACCTCGTCGATCGCGTGCACGAGGCGGCGCAGCGGCGCGCGTACCTTCTCGTGTTTCGCGGCGTTGCGGCGCCGGGCCTGCCGCGGGCGGGCGAGGTTGCGCAGGTGTGCGTGCTCGTCCGCGTCCAGGCGCAGGACGCGCGCGAGCGCGTCGAGCACGGCGTCCGAGGCGTTGCCGCTCTGGCCCTGTTCGAGCCGCGTGTAGTACGCGGCACTGACGCCGGCGAGCTGGGCCAACTCCTCCCGGCGCAGGCCCGGTACGCGTCGGCGCGCGCCGTACGCGGTCAGCCCCGCGTCCTCGGGTCGCAGCCTCGCGCGTCGGCTGCGCAGGAATTCTCCCAGGTCATCGCGTCGTTCCATGCCGCCCAGCATCGCCGGAGCGGCGGGTCGCGGCCAGCCGCGAGGGTGTCCCTGTCAGTACCAGGATTCGCAAAACCATGCTCCGCGGGCCTACGTCCGGCAGAGGGCTGGGTACGTCCCGGCGGCCGCGGAACCCTTCTCGGCGTAAGCAGGCAGCACGGCCGGCACCACCGTCCCCGAGAGGCACCCCACGATGTCCACCACCCTGGAAACAGGTTCCGAAAGCGCGCCGCACGCCGGGCCACCCGTACGCACCGGCGACGCGGCACCCAAGATGACGCCGCGCCAGCGGATGATCCTCGTCCTGCTGCTCGGCTCGCAGTTCATGCTGGCCGTCGACTTCTCGATCCTCAACGTGGCGCTGCCGAAACTGGGCGACGGCCTCGGGTTCCGGCTCGCCGACCTCCAGTGGGTGGCGACGTCGTTCGCGCTCGCCGCCGCCGGGTTCACGCTGGTCTTCGGCCGGGTGGCGGACCTCGTCGGCCGACGGCGCATGTTCATGGCCGGCATGGCGCTGCTGATCGTCGGCTCGCTGGTCGGCGGACTCGCACCGACGCCGGGCGTTCTGCTGGTCGGCCGGGTGATCCAGGGCCTGGCCACCGCGATGGCCACCCCCGCCGCGCTGTCGCTGCTGACCACGTCCTTCCCGGAGGGGCCGCTGCGCGACCGGGCGCTCGGTCTGAACGGCGCCCTGCTGGCCTCCGGGTTCACCGCGGGCGCGGTGTTCGGGGGCCTGCTGACCGACACGCTCAGCTGGCGCTGGGCCTTCCTCGTCAACGTGCCGATCGCGGCGGCCGTCATCCTGGCGACCCCCGCCGTCATCGCCGAGAGCCGGGCGGCCGGTACGACGCGGCTCGACGTACCCGGTGCGGTCACCGCCGCGGGCGGCCTGCTGGCCCTGGTGTACGGCATCACCCGCGCGGGGGAGGAAGGCTGGGGCGACACGGTCGCGCTCGCGATGCTCGCCGCGGGCGCGGCGCTCCTGGTCGTGTTCTGGTTCGTCGAACTGCACGCGGAAGCACCGCTCGCGTCGGTGCGGCTGCTGCGTCGGCGTACCGTCAGCTGGGGCAACGTCGGCGGTCTGGTCACCTTCACGATGGAGTCCGCGCTCGTCTACGTCATGACGCTGTACCTGCAGCAGGTGCTCGGATACTCGGCGTTGCAGACCGGCCTCGCGTTCGGTGTCGTCGGTGTCGCCTGCTTCCTCGGCGGCGTCCTCGCGCCGCGCGTGATCGCCCGCATCGGAAGTGCGGCGGCGCTGGTCGTCGGCCTGGTGCTGCAAGGCGTCACGACCGCGGCACTGTTCAACGTCGGCGACTCGCGCGGGCAGCTCGCCCTGGTGCTGGCCGCCCTGTCGCTCGGCGGCGTCGGCCACCTGTTCGCCATCGTCGGCTTCATGGTCACGAGCACCTCGGGGGTCGCGGACGACGAGCAGGGCCTCGTCACCGGCCTCGCGTCGATGACCCAGCAGGTCGCCCTCGCGATGGGGATCCCGGTCATCAGCTCGGTCGTGACCGCCCGCATGGAGTCGCAGTCCGGCTCCCACTCCGAGGCCGACGCGCTGCTGTCCGGCATCAGCGCGGGCGTGCTGGTGGACGCCGCGATCGTGCTGGCCGGTGCGCTGCTGGTGGCGTTCGTCCTGATCCGCCGCGGGCGGGCCGGGGCGCGCTGACCGGCGGTTCGAGCGGGCGGCGGCGTCCGGCAGCGCCGGGAAGGAGGGAGGGAGAGGGCCGCTGTGCGCCCTCTCCCTCCCTCTCCTTCTTTGTCCGCGGTCGACGACCGCTTGTCCGCGGACAACGACCGCGGACGGCGTGCTGTCAGTCGTCGCTGCTCTGGACGCGCTCGTCGTCGGAGAAGGAGTACGCGGAGCCGCCCGCGGCCGGGGCCGGCGCCTGCCGGGCCCGGCGCAGCATCGAACTCGCCGACTGGAACGTCTGGCGGGTCTTCTTGCTGCTGTAGCTCAGCGCCTGGTCGGCCGCGATGCCCATGCCGCCCGCCGCCGCGAAGGCGTCCTGGTCGGCGCCGAGGAACACGAACACCCAGCCGTAGCGGTCCTGCTGGTGCGTGATCATCTCGCGCACCCGGGACAGCGAGTACTCCGACGAGGCGTTCTCGAGTCCGTCGGTGAGGATCACCATGACCACCTCACCGGGGCGCCGGGCGTCGGGCAGCGCCGCGAGGTCCTCGCCGACCTTCGCGATGGTCCGGCCGACCGCGTCCAGCAGCGCCGTCATTCCGCGCGGGCGGAGCGAGAAGTCGGGGACCTCGGTCACCAACTTGTTCTCGTAGACGACTTCGTAGCGGTCGTCGAACTGGTAGAGCGAGACCGTCGTCCGCGCCTCGACGTCGCGCTGGTCCTCCAAGAAGGCCTTGAGCCCGCCCTCGGTGTCCTCCTTGACACTCTGCATCGATCCCGAACGGTCCAGGACGACCGCTATGTGCCGCAGGTCAGGGTCGGTCATGTTGTCGGCGCCTCCTCGGTTTCCGCATTTCCGCACCACTTCCCGCACTCGTTCCCGCACTTGTCGTGCGCGCGGCTCCTGCCACCATCCTCCATCGCCCCCGCCCGTGCCGCTCGGCAATTCCTGCCCGTTCGCCACGCCTTCCCGCCCGTTTCCGGCTCCGCCGCCCCGTCCCGCCGCTCCTGGGCCTCCCGTGGGCCGGCGCTCGCCGGTGTCGCGTTTCTTCAAGAGCCCCGCCGGGCCGACGCATAACGTGGGCCTCATGACCCAGCGCATCACCGATCTCCTCGCGGCCGCCGCCGAGCGCGCCGTCCCCGTGGTCCGGGGAGTTCCCGACGACCTCCTGGCCGCGCCCACGCCCTGCGCCGACTTCACCGTCGGAGACCTGGCCAACCACCTGTACCAGGTCGTCGTGAACTTCCAAGCGCTGGCGGCCAAGGAGCAGCCGGACTGGGCGAAGGCACCCGACTATCTGCACGGCGCGTGGCGCGACGCGTTCGCCGCCGAGGCGGGGCGCCTCATCGACGCCTGGGCGGCACCCGACAGCGAAGAGGGCGTGTCCCCCGGGATGGGCCTGCCGACGCGCACCGTGGGGCAGATGGCGCTGCTCGACCTGACCGTGCACGCCTGGGACCTCGCCCGCGCGACCGGGCAACCGTACGAGCCGGCCCCCGCCACAGTGGCGGAACTGGCCGACCTGCTGGCCACCATGGGCCCGACCGCGCGGAAGATGGGGGTGTTCGGCGAGCCCTGTTCCGTGCCTGCCGACGCCGACGACTTCACGCGCCTGCTCGGCGACTCCGGCCGCGACCCCGCCTGGACGTCCGGGAACTGACCGGTGGACACCTGGGGCCGCGTGGCGGCCCCGGGTGACACGTAGCATGCGATGATGCCGACGAATCCGCAGCGCCATGTGTCCTTCGACCGCCTCCACAACTTCCGCGACCTGGGCGGATACCCGGCTGTCGACGGCCGCGTCGTGGCGTGGGGGCGGCTCTACCGGTCGGATTCGCTCGGCAAGCTCCACGGCGACGACGCCCGCGCGGACCGGGAGCGGTTCCTCGCGCTCGGCATCAGAACCGTCGTCGACCTGCGCTACCCCTGGGAGATCGCCAAGCGCGGCCGCGTCCCCGAGCGGGACGGCCTCGGCTACCACAACCTGAGCATCGAGCACCGGCCGTACGACCAGGCGGCCCTGGGTCCGGACGTCGACGTCGAGCCGTTCCTCACCGAGAAGTACGTCGAGGTCGCGCTCGACGGCGTCAAAGAGATCCGCGGCGCGCTCGACGTGCTCGCGGCGCCCGGCGGCCCTGCCGTGTTCCACTGCGCTTCCGGCAAGGACCGCACCGGCATCATCGCGGCCCTGGTCCTGACCCTCCTGGGTGTCGAGGACGAGGTGATCGTCGCCGACTTCGCGCTCACCGGGCTCGCCACCGAGCGGCTCGTCGCCGACTGGTACACGTGGGTCCCGCCGGGGCGCGAGCTCACCTGGCCGGGCTACGGGCAGGCCCCGGCGGGGCTGATGCGGGGGTTCCTGGCGTGGGCCGAGGCGGAGTACGGCTCGCTGCGCGGCTATGCCGAGGCGCAGCTCGGGGTGGACGACGCGCTCGTGGCGGCGCTGCGGGCGCAATACCTGGTGGCCGCCGAGTAGTTGCCGGTGCCGGGAGGGCCGTCTCGCGTCAGCGCCCCGGCCGGGTGCGGGTCAGAGCCAGTCGCGGCGCTTGAACACGACGTACAGGGTGACGCAGACCAGGGCCATCAGCCCGATCGCGAACGGGTAGCCGGCGACCCAGGTGAGCTCCGGCATCTCGGTGAAGTTCATGCCGTAGATGGTCCCGATGAGGGTCGGGGCGAACAGGATGGCCGCCCACGCCGAGATCTTCTTGACCTCTTCGTTCTGGGCGAGGCTCACCTGGGTCAGCTGCTTCATCTCCTCGTTCTGCTTCTGCGTCACGAGGGTGGCGTTGACGGACATGATGTTCTGCAGCATCTGGCGGAATCCGTCGACGCGTTCCACGACGGTGGTGGCGTGGTCCTCGACGTCGCGGAGGTAGCGCCGCAGTTCGTCGTCCACGGAGTACTTCTCGAAGCCGAGCGACAGGTCGCGCAGGATGCCCAGCAGCGGGCGGCCCGCGCGCTGGAACTCGATGACCTCGCGGCCGAGTTCGTAGATGCGGCGGGAGACGTTGGGCTCGCCGAGGAAGACCTCGGTCTCGATCTCGTCGATGTCGTGCTGGAGTCCGGCCACCACGGGCGCGTACTCGTCGACGACGGTGTCGAGGATCGCGTACAGCACCGCCTCGGGGCCCAGCCGCAGCAGGTCGGGGCGCTCCTCGACCCAGCGGCGTACGGCGGCCAGGTCCGGCGCCTCCGCGTGCCGCACGGTCAGCACGAAGTTGCGACCCATGAAGACGTGCAGCTCGCCGAAGTCGACCTCCTCGACGTCGTCGAGGTAGCGCGCGGCGCGCAGGACGGCGAACAGGGTGTCGCCGTAGCGCTCCAGCTTGGGGCGCTGGTGTGCGACGATCGCGTCCTCCACGGCGAGTTCGTGCAGCCCGAACTCCTCGGCGGCGGAAAGCAGTTGGTCCTCGGCGGGACGGTAAAGCCCGATCCACGCCATGGCGCCGGGGCGGTCGTGCAGGCTCCGGTACGTCTCGCCGAGTGTGGCCGGGGACGCGACGCGGTGGCCGTCGACGTACAGCGCGCTGTCGATGAGGCTGTTCTCGACGGGGGCCGAAGGCGGATCGACCGGGCGCGGGTCCATCGACTGCTCGGGTGCCGCCTCGCGCGGGTCGCTCGGGGACGTGTGCCTGCGGCCGCGCAGATAGGAACGGCGCCGGTCGCTCATCGGGTGCCGCTCATCGGTCGTTGTTCATCGGTCGTCGCTCATCGGTTCTGGTCCATCGGGCGGGGCCTCCGGGGTTCGCGCGCCGGGAACGGCGTCGGGGCCGACCGCGAAGAGCGGTCGGCCCCAACTATTGTCCCTTTTGCCACGGATTTTTCGCGGATTTACCGCCCGCGGATCCGGGCGCCCCGACGGTCCGGGGTGCCTCAGCCGCCGTAACGGCGGTTGAACTGCTCGATCCGGCCAGCCGTGTCCAGGACGCGGCCCTTGCCGGTCCAGAACGGGTGGCTGGCGGCGGAGATGTCGACGTCGACGACCGGGTAGGTCTTGCCGTCGGTCCACTCGACGGTCTTCTCGCTGTCGAGGGTGGAGCGCGTCAGGAACGCGAAGTCCGCGGACTTGTCGCGGAACACGATCTCGCGGTACTCGGGGTGGATGGCGGAACGCATGGGAGCCTCCTGTGCGGCAGTTGTGCGGCTGATGGGCACCGGCTGCGGCCGTGCGGGCAGCGGGTGCGTTCGGCGGGTCAGCGCTCCTCGCGGAACACCACGTGACGCCGGGCTACCGGGTCGTACTTGCGCAGCTCCAGCCGGTCCGGATCGTTCCGGCGGCTCTTGCGCGTCACGTACGTCTGGCCGGTGCCTGCCGTCGAGCGCAGTTTCACCACGGGGCGCAGGTCGCTTCGTGCCATCGGGGGCCTCCTCGTTTCTCTCGGCGCCGCGATTCCGACCGCGGCACATGAGTGAGAACGATTTCCGTCCGCCAATATTCCACCCGGGCATCGCCGCAGGTCAGAGCTCGAACGGCCCCTTCCCCATCTGGTCGCGGACGGTGACCACCGGCGGGTTGAGCAGCGCCCGGCGCTGCCAGTTGGCGCCGTCGACGACGAGCGTGTGGCCGGAGATGAACCGGGCGTACGGCGACGTGAGGAACGTCGCCGCCCAACCCAGCTCACGGACCCGGCCGACCCGCAGTGCGGGCTGGAGGGGGTCCTTGTCGTGTTCGCGATCGACGTTGCCGCGGATGTCGGCGGTCATGTCGGTGTGCGGGAAGAGGCCGGGGACGAGGCCGTTGATCTGGATGCCGTACGGGCCCCACTCGACGGCGAGGGTCTCAACCATGTTCTTGACGCCGGCCTTGGCGGCGGCGCTGTGTGCGAAGCCGGGGCCGCCGGTCCAGGCGTAGGAGGCGCCGATGTTGACGATCGAGCCGGGCGTGCCGACCGCGAGGTGCCGGCGGGCGAACTCGCGGGCGCAGAAGTAGGTGCCGTTGAGGGTGATGTCGACGACGGTGCGCCACGCGTTGGGCGACATGTCCTCGGCCGGGACGGGGAAGTTCGCGGCGGCGTTGTTGATCAGGATGTGCGGCAGCCCGAAGTGCGACTCGGCGGCGTCGAACGCCGCCGCGATCTGCTCGGGGTCGCGGATGTCGCAGGTCACCGTCGCGACCCGGCCGCCGAGGCCTTCCAGCCCTTCGCGGGCGGACTTGAGGTGGTCGTCCTTGCGGCTGGCCACCACGATGTCCGCGCCCAGGCGGGCGTACTCGCTCGCGATCGCCTTGCCCAGGCCGGTGCCGCCGCCGGTGACGAACACCACGGTCCCGTCGTAGGTGCCCTGCGGCAGCGCGCTGGCACCCAGCGGCGCGGGCTCCGGCAGGCCCTGATACGGGCCGGTGCCGTCGCTCTGGTTCTGGCTTTGCTCGGCCTGCGTGTCGGCCTGCGAGGGGTTCTCGGTCATGTGGGCGGCTCAGCTTCCCGTGAAGTTCGGCGGTCGGTTCTCGGCGCGCGCGGCGCGGAACTCCGCCAGGTCGTCGGAACGGCTCAGGTACGTCTGGGCGATCAGCTCCTCGGCCATCGAGCTGCGGACCTCCGGCTCGGCGAGGTGCTTGATCACCCGGCGCGCGGTCTTGACGGTCGCGAACGGGGCCGCGGCGATCTTCTCGGCCATCTCGCGCACGGTCGCGTCCAGTTGGTCCGCGGGCACCACACGGGACACGACGCCGTGCGCGTACGCCTCGGAGGTGTCCATCGGACGCCCGGTCAGCACCAGGTCGGAGGCCACCCCGTGGCCGCAGATCTGGAACAGCCGGCCGACGCCGCCGGTGTCCGGGATGACGCCGTGCGTGGTCTCCGGCAGCATGAACCGGGCGCCCTCGGCGGCCACCCGGATGTCGGCGAGCAGCGCGCGCTGGAACGACGCGCCGATCGACCAGCCCTTGCACGCCACCAGGATCGGCGCGTCCAGGTCGAACATCTGCTGCACGCCGCGGTGCCCGCGGGTCATCAGCTCGTGGTGGGTCATGGTGACCTGGCCGCCGCCGATGGCCCCCACGTCTCGGCCGGACGAGAACGACTTGCCCTCGGCCCGCCAGATCACCGCCCGCACATCCGTACGCGCCCGCAACTCGGCCAGGATCTGCCACAGCAGCTGGTCCATGTCGTCGTCGAACGCGTTGTGCTTGTCCGGATTGTTGTTGGTGATCGTGGCGATCGGGCCGTCGTACTCAAGCAGGACTTTGTCCGCCACTTGGCCTCCGTCGGTGCTCGGCGTGGATCTGACGATGTGTCACTTGACCTGCATATACCAACGGGGCAGCGGTTTCGAGGGCAGGGCGGGTGGCCCGTTCGGCGGATGCCCGGGAAAGAGGCGTGTGGCACCCGGCGGGAGTGTTGCGAATCACCGATCCTGGAGGCAGATACCGCGTCGGACGGGAGCCCTCATGAAGGTCCAGCTGCGCCACAACCCCTCGTTCACCGTCGCCCGGTGCGTGCTCGCCGGCGGCGAGCAGATGCGCGCCGAGAGCGGTGCGATGCTCGCGCACAGCGCGGGGGTCTCGATCGACGCCAAGATCGAAGGCGGCCTGATGCGCGGCCTGAAACGCAGTGTGCTGGGTGGCGAGTCGCTGTACCAGACCACCTTCACCGCGCCCCCGCAGGGCGGCTGGGTCGACGTCGCGGCGAACCTCCCGGGCGACGCGATCACCATCGACCTGGAGCCGGGGCAGGACCGCTTCCTGCTGACCAAGGGGTGCTGGCTCGCCAACTCCGCCGGCGTCACGATCGACACCAAGTGGGGCGGCGCCCGCAACCTCTTCGGCGGCGAGGGCGGCTTCCTCGTCGAGGCGTCCGGGCAGGGCGTCGTCATCGCGAGCTGCTTCGGCGCCCTCGACGTCATCGACCTGGAGCCCGGCGAGCAGGTGGTCGTCGACACCGGGCACGTCGTCGCCTACGCCCCCACGATCACCTTCCAGATCCGCCGCGCGGTCCAGGGCCGGTCGATCCAGAGCATGAAGTCCGGCGAAGGCTTCGTCTTCGACTTCACCGGCCCGGGCCGCGTCCTGGCCCAGTCCCGCAACCCGAGCGGCCTGATCTCCTACCTCACCGCCAACATGCCCGGCTCACGCGCGTAGCGGGAGGCCGCGGGGCTCAGCCCTGGTCGCAGGCGGACGCGTAGGCGTCGATCTCGGCGAGCAGCGCGGATTTGTCGCCGGCATCGAGGTACGACGCGCGGACGCCGTTGCGGGCGAGGTCGGCGAGGGTGCCGGTGGAGAGGCCGAGCTCGCGGGCGAAGCGGTACTCGCCGAGCAGCGTCGTGCCGAACATCGGCGGGTCGTCCGAGTTGAGGGTGACCATCAGGCCCTCGGCGATCATGCGCGGCAGGGGGTGGTCCTCGGGCCGCGCGACCGCCGCGGTGCGCAGGTTGGAAGTGGGGGAGACGTCGAGCGGGAGCTGCGTGTCGCGCAGGTACGCCACCAGCTCAGGGTCGTCCATGCTCCGGATACCGTGCCCGATGCGCTCGGCCTTGAGCGCGCGGATCGCGGACCACACGCGGTCGGGACCCTCGACTTCGCCCGCGTGCGGGAGGCTCTTGAGACCGGCCGCGCGGGCCCGGGCGAACACCGCCTCGAACGGGTCCCGTTCGACCTCGATGCCGCCGACGCCGAAGCCGACCACGCTTGCGGGGCCGTGGGCGAGCACCGCGTCCAGGGTGAGTTCACCTGCCTCGGCGCCGAACTGGCCCGCGAAGTCGGGGATCCAGCGCAGCCGGATGCCGGTCTCGCGCTCGGCCTCGACACGGCCGGCCTCGATCCCGGCGAAGACCACCTCCGCGGGGATGCCGCGCACGAGGTGGCTCTGCAGGCTGACGTGGACCTCGGCGTACCGGACGTTCTGGGCGGAGAGCGCGCGGCCGGTCACGGCGGCGAGCAGGGCGAAGTCCTCCTCGTCGCGCAGGCCTTCGAGGGCCTTGACGTAGACCTGGATGAAGTGCGGGAAGTCCTTGAAGGCGTACCACGCTTCGATGGCCTCGACGGTCTGCGGGATGCTGTCGAGGCGGTGCTTTCGGGCGAGCGTCAGCAGTGTTTCGGGCAGCAGCGAGCCCTCCAGGTGCACGTGCAGCTCGACCTTGGGCAGGCCGGCGATGAAGGCGTCGGACGCGGACGGCGCCGTGGCGGGGGCTGCGGTGTCGGCGGTGGGGCTGGGTGCGGGGACGGTCACGCGGTCTTCTCCCGTGCTGTGTCGAGCGTTCCGACCATTCGATCACGCCGCGTGCCGACGGTGCCGCGCGGCCTCTGGCCGTGCCGACGTGCAGCGCGGCCTCCGGCTGCCGCGCGTGGCGTCGTACGGCTCCGGGGGACCTCAGGCCGCGCCGCGGAAGAGCCGCCGGTACGCCTGCGGGGTCGCGCCGCGGCGCTTGAGGAAGTGGTGCCGCAGCGTCGCCGCGCTGCCGAAGCCGGTGTGGGCGGCCACCGAGTCGACCGTCATCTCGGTCTCCTCCAGCAGCTCCTGCGCCGCCAGCACCCGCTGGGCCACCAGCCACTCGTACGGCGTCGTGCCCGTCTCCTGCTGGAACTTGCGGGCGAAGGTGCGCTGCGACATGTGCGCATACGCCGCCATCTGCTCGATCGTCACGTCGTTGCCCAGGTTGTCCTGGAGCCAGTCGAGCGTCGCCTGCATCTGGCTGCAGTCGGGGGCGGCGAGCGGGCGCGCGACGTACTGCGCCTGGCCGCCCTCGCGGTGCGGCGGCACGACCATGCGTCGGGCGATGGTGTTGGCCACCCTGCTGCCGTTCTCCTGCCGCACGATGTGCAGGCAGGCGTCGATCCCGGCCGCGGTGCCGGCCCCGGTCACCACCCCGCGGTCCTCGACGTAGAGGACGTCCGGAAGGACCTCGGCGGCCGGATGCCTGCGCGCCAGCCGCTCGGCGTACATCCAATGGGTGGTGCAGCGACGCCCGTCGAGCAGCCCGGCCTCCCCGAGCATGAACGCGCCCGAGCACATGCTGAGCACGCGCGCCCCGCGGTCCACGGCGTCGCGCAGCGCCTGGAGCAGCCCCTCCGACTCGGGGTCGTCGTCGGCGCGCAGGCCGGACGCCGGAACCACCACCAGGTCGGCGGCCGCGATGCGTTCGAGCCCGTGCTCGACCAGGATCGAGAAGCCGCTCGCCGTCGCGACACTGCCGGGCTCGGCGGATGCCACGGCGAAGTCGTAGACCGGCAGCCCGTGGTCGCTCCGGTCGATGCCGAAGACCTCGCAGGCGACGCCGAGTTCGAAGGGATGCACGCCGGGAACGGCCACGGTGACGACGTTTTGCAGCATGTCGGACACTCTGCCAGAACAATCGAGCGAATGGCAGTATCTTGTCAGAAGATGGCAGTCCTGCCACTCGTGCCGTCGGCTCGCCGACGGCAGTCTGGACACATGACGACGACGATGATCCTCCTCGGAGCCCCCGCCCTCCTCGCCCTCCTGGGCTACCTCGCGGCAAGCGGCCGCATCGCCGACAGCCGCGACGGGCGCGACTGGCAGTCCGGACACGGTCCCCGGTACATGCCCTCAGATACGCCCGACACGGCCGAGCCCAGAGTGTCGGCCCGCGGCGGCGGCAAGGGCGTCCTCGCCCGTCGCGCCTTCGGCTCCCGCCAGGTCGAGTTCGTCGCGGTCACCCGGGACCGCGACGAGCACGGCACCCTCGTGTGACCCGTACCCGCCGAAAACGCCGCCGAGGTCCGCGGTCCCTCCCGCACCGGGGAGGGACCGCGGACCTCGGCGGCTTCGTGCGTACGTACGGGCGCTCCTGCCCCGGTCCGCCCGTCGGGCCGACTCGGTGTCAGCCGCTGACGACCGCGCGCAGGCTCTCCTTGAGCGAGCCCATGGTGGCCAGGACCGCCGTCGGCTCGTACCCGCAGTGGGCCATGCAGTTGTCGCAGCGCGGGTCCTTGCCGCGCCCGAAGTTGTCCCACTCGGTGGTCTCGATGAGCTCCTTGTACGTCTCGACGTACCCGTCGCCCATCAGGTAGCACGGCTGCTGCCAGCCGAGCAGCGAGTAGGACGGGATCGCCCAAGGCGTGCACTCGAACTCCCGCTTGCCCTCAAGGAAGTCCAGGAACAGCGCGGAGTGGTTGAGCCGCCACTTCTTGCGCTTGCCGTCGGCGAACGCCTCGCGGAACATCGCACGGGTCTGCTCGACGCCGAGGAAGCGGTGCTGGATCGGCGCCTTCTCGTACGCGTAACCGGGCGAGATCTGCATGCGGTCGACCTTGAGGTCGTCGTTGAGGTAGTCGAGCACCTCGCGCACCGACTCCGGCGAGTCGGTGTTGAAGAACGTGCTGTTGGTGAAGACCTGGAAGCCGGCGTCCTTGGCCATCTTGATGGCCGCGACCGCCTCCTTGAACACGCCTTCTTTGGCCACCGCCGCGTCGTGGCGCTCCTCGAGGCCGTCGAGGTGCACCATCCAGGCGAAGTTGCGGTTCGGCTTGAACTTGTGCAGGTGCTTGGGCAGCAGCACCGCGTTGGTGCACAGCACCACGAACTTCTTGCGGCTGAGCAGCGCCTCGACGATCTTGTCGATGTCCTTGTGCATCAGCGGCTCGCCGCCCGCGAGGGAGACCATCGGCGCGCCGCATTCCTCGACGGCGGCGACGACCTGCTCGACGGGCATGCGCTTCTTGAGGACGTCGTGTGGCTGCTGGATCTTGCCGCAGCCACCGCACTTCAGGTTGCACGCGAACAGCGGCTCGATCTCCACGATCATCGTGAACTTGTCGTTGCGCTTGATCTTCTGCTTGACGAGATGCGTACCGATCTTCGCGGCCAGGTTCAGCGGCAGACCCATAGTTGTTCCTCGCCCCTTTCGGCACAGTCCGGGCCCGCGTGGATGCCCGACACTCACCGGTTGCTGTCAACATCAACATACAGGGTGTATGTCTCGAACCCGTTGTACGTGTGTCACACCTCGGGTCCAACCTTTCGCAAAATCGCCAAAACCCTTGCCAGGCGCGTGCTGTTCCCACTCGCGGGTATTTCGTGATCCACCGCAGGTCACAGCGTGCCATCCGCATGTCAGGCTTGGGGCGATGCAGTCTGTATGTCTCGGGAGCGTTGTATGTCAGTCACCCGTCGGGCCCAGCACGTCGCCGACACCCGCGACGCGCTCGTGACCGCCGCCCGCGAACTGTTCGCCGAGCGCGGCTACACCGCCACCGGTACCGAGGAGATCGTCGCCCGCGCACGCGTGACGCGCGGAGCGCTCTATCACCACTTCCGGGACAAGAAGGCACTGTTCCGCGCGGTGATGGACAGCGTCGCCGCGGAGGCCGCCGAGGCGCTGGTCACCCACGAGCTCCGGCACGCGCAGGAGCGGCCGGACGAGCCGTGGGACCAGTTGCGACACGGCTTCCAGTCGTTCCTGGACGTGTGCACGACCGGGGACTTCCAGCGCATCGTGCTCATCGACGGGCCGGCCGTGCTGGGCCAGGACGTCTGGGACACGCTGGTCGCCGAACACGGCCACGGACTGCTCGCGGAGTGGCTCCGCAAGGCCATGGCCAACGGCGAGATCGACGAACTGCCGGTCGCCCCGCTCGCCCGGCTGCTCGCGGCGCTCATCTCCGAGGCCAGCCTCTACACCGCACGGGCAGAGGACCCGGAGGTCGCGCGGCGCGAGGCGGGGGCGGTCGTGGACCGGGTGCTGGCGGGGCTGCGCAGCGGCAAGGGATAGGCCGTCGCATTGGTGCGGAAGGCCGGAACGCGCGGCGTGCGTACGCTTGGCGTCATACGTCGCACGGGGTGGTGCAGACCATTCACGGATCGGCACGTACCGTCATAGCCATGACATCCCGCGCCCTGCTGAATCCGCGTACCAACGGCCAAGCCGTTCTGCTTGTGCTGGTCGGCGCGGGATCGATCCAGTTCGGCGCGGCCTTCGCGGCCAAGCTGTTCCCGCGGGTCGGCCCCGAGGGTGCGGTCACGCTGCGCCTGGTCATCGCCGCGATCGTCATGCTCGTGGTGATCCGGCCCAAGGTACGCGGCCGCTCGCGCGCCGACCTCGGCACCGTCGTAGGCCTCGGCGTGGCGCTCGGCGGCATGAACCTGTGCTTCTACGAGGCGATCGCCCGCCTCCCGCTCGGTCCCGCGGTGACGCTGGAGTTCCTGGGCCCGCTCGGCCTCGCGGTGGTGTTGTCGCGGCGGCTGCGCGACATGTTCTGGATCGTGCTCGCCGCGGTCGGCGTACTCATGCTGGGCGAGGGCGGGTTCTCGGGCCTGGACGGCGTGGGTGTCGCGTTCGTCTTCGCGGCGGCCGCCTTTTGGGCGGCGTACATCGTGATCGCCACCAAGACCGCGCGGACCTTCAAGGGCGTGGACGGGCTGGCGCTCGCGATGGCGGTCGCCGCCGTGCTGGTGCTGCCGTTCGGCATCGTCGGGGCCGGGACCGCGCTGGTCAAACCGGGGGCGCTGGGCTTCGGGCTGGTGGTCGCGCTGATGTCGTCCGTGGTGCCGTACTCGTGCGAGATGCTGGCGATGAAGCGGCTCTCGGCGGCGACGTTCGGGCTGCTCGCCAGTCTGGAGCCGGCGGTGGCGGCGCTGGCCGGGCTGGTCGTCCTGAGCCAGACGCTGGGGATCGTGCAGGTGGCCGGCATCCTGCTCGTCGTCGCGGCGAGCGCCGGGGTGACGATCAGCCAGACGTCCGAGGCGCCGGCGGGCAAGTCCGCGGACAAGACGGGCGACAGGACAGGTGACAACGCGGGCGACAGTGCGCTGGGTCGAGATCCGGACGGAAGCGCCGGCCGGGGAGCGGGCTGCGGGGACGGGCACGGGCACGGTGCCGGGCCCGGCGCGGTTCCGGTCGAGGAACTGACCGGGGGCCTGCCGCCGCAGCCCTGAGCACCGCCGCCTTCGAGGGCTAGAGCTTCCACCACCAGGCTTCGAGGTCCTGGTCGTCCGCGAACTCCACGGGGAGTGCGTAGGGCGACTGCTCGGCTACCGCAAGGGCGCCGGTACGCCGCACCACGTCCCGCAGGTCTCGCACGGACGGCATCGCGGCGACCTCGTCGACGTCGTAGGGGCAGCCTACCGGGCCGCCGAGCAGCGTCCCGCAGCCGAACGCGTACCACATGCCTATGAGTTCGTGGTCCCCCTCGTGCGCTTCGGCGGCGACCGCGACCTCGCGGACGACGTCGATCAGCGGGGTCCGGTGCGGCGGGACGGCGTCGCGGCCGTTTAGTGCTCCGGCGTCCACCATGCGCCGCCACAGCTCGGTGCCCGCGTCGCAGTAGAGGGACGGCGGGTCGACGTAGCCGTCTTCGAGCCAGGAGCCGTAGCCGCCGAAGTCGGGCGCGTCCTCGTCGGACGTCCGCAACGCGGTGAACTCCGCCAACGCGTCGAAGTAGGCGCGCCGGGCGGCGTAGTCGGGGTGCCGGTCGAGCGGGAAGCGGTACGTGTACCCGCGGCGCAGCAGCGAGTCCATCACCCGGAAATGGGTGAACGAGCAGTCGTACTCCGCCTGGAATCGGTACAGCGCGACGAACCAGTCCCTGACGCGCGGGTCGTCCGGCGCGCTGTCGCGGTCGAGGACGCGGATCGATTCCGCAACCAGGTCTTCTATCTCATGTTCGGACATCGGCGGCTCCGACGACGCGGCGGAAAAGGGCCTGGACACCCGATCTGACGCGCTCCTCGCTCGCCTCGGGGTCGACCGCATGGTGGCACGGTCCGACGTACGCGTGCAGCAGGAAATCGACGGTCAGATCCGGATCGCCGACCGTGAACTCGCCGGCCTCCGTGCCGCCGCGCAGCAGCCGCAGCAGGAGGTCGCGGGCTCCACCCAGCGGCTCCGCTCCGCCGCCCAGCTCGTGGAACAGCACGTGGTAGAGCTGCCGGTGCCGCAACTCGGTGTGCACCCACTCCGCGACCAGCGTGTCCAGGCGCTCCGCCCACCCGACCGTCGGGTCGTCGAGCAGCGAGGCGGGCTTCTCCAGCATGCGGTCCCAGACCTCGGCCTGGAGTGCGGAGATCAGCGCCTGCTTCGAGTCGAAGTAGAGGTAGACCGTGCCCTTGGCGACCCCCGCGCGGTCGGCGACGCGGCTGATGGTGAGTGCGTCGTGGCCGGTCTCCAGCAGCAGGTCGGCCACCGCGGTCAGTATCTGGCGGCGGCGGACATCCGGCGGTTGGAAGCGGCCGGAGTTGACGGCCGGCTCGTTGCTGGGACTCACGGGACTCCTTCGGAACTGCGGTGCGACCGAGCATGCCACGGGCCGCCCGGCGGTTGACGAATGACCGTCAGTCATTAGTATGACTCTTGGTCAGTTGAATGACCAGCGGTCATACGTCGGGCGCGGCAGACGAAGGAGAGCACCATGACGACTCCCAGGCCGGAGCGGCCGAAGCAGTCGGAACACCCGAATCAGCCGGAGCAGGCGAATCAGTCGAAGCCGGAAGCGCACTACGACATCGCGATCATCGGCGGGGGCCCGGCGGGCCTCAGTGCCGCGATCGCCGCGACGCGGATGATGCAGCGCAGCGTCGTCGTCGAGTCGGCCGCGCCGCCGCGCAACGCCGCCTCCCACGGTGCCCACGGCCTCATCGGCCTCGACACGAGCACGCCTGCCGAAGTGCGCAGTGCCGCCTGGACGGATCTCGACCGCTACGGCCTGGCGGTACGCCGCGAGGCGGACGTCACCGACGTGTCGGTGGACCCCGGGGGCGGCTTCCTCGTCGAGATCGCTCAGCCCGGCGCGGCGGACCGAATCGCGGGTGAGGTCGGGGACCGGCCGGGCACGCGACGCGGCACGCTGTGGGCGCGCGACGTCATCCTCGCCACCGGCGTCGTGGACGAGCACCCGGACATCCCGGGCTTCGCCGAGTGCTGGGCGCAGAGCGTCATCCACTGCCCGTTCTGCGTCGGCTGGGAGAACCGGGACCGCACCTGGGGGATCGTCGCCCATGACCCGGACCACGCGATCATGACGGCCAGGGCGTTCCGGGCGTGGTCCGGCGACATCCTCGGCATCGTGCCGCCGGACATGCCGCGGATCGACGAGGTGCGGGCCGCGTACAAGGCGGCGGGCAACGAGCTCATCGAGGCGCGTGTGACCGGCCTGCGGCACCGGCACGGATCGCTGCACACGGTCGAACTCGACGACGGGCGCACCGTCGACCGCCAGACGCTCGTCTGGCATCTTGAGCAGAAGCCGGTGCCGTTGGTGTCGCGGCTCGCCGAGACCCTGGGGCTCGCGGTCGACAAGGGCGGCTTCGTGACGGTGGACGGGGAGCGGCGCACCAACATCCCGGGGCTGTACGCGGCGGGCGACCTGATCGTCCCGCTGGGCCAGAGCGTGCTGAGTTCGGTGGCGGCAGGCGGCGAGGCGGCCGCGTCGATCGGGCGGGCGCAGATGTTCGCGGAGTGACGGCGGGGCGGCACCGGGGGCCGGCCGAGTTGCGCGGCTTTCGAGCCGACGCGAGATCCGGGATGCGGGATCCGGGATGCGAGCTCCGCGGAGCGAAATCCGGGGAGCGGGGGCGGATGCGTTCCGATCCTGTTCACCGGCTCCGAGTAGCCTCGCGGACGTTCGGCACATTGATCGGGAGGCGGGATGAGCATGGCGGACAACACGGCCGGCAACACGTCGGAGGGCGCGGCGGCAGCGCAGCACGCGGGGCAGATCGGCCTGTGGGAGCGCTTCGACCGCTTCGGCGCGGAACCCGACGTGGCCGGCGCGGCGGCCGAGGCGGAGGAACTGGGCTACGCCACGCTGTGGATCGGCGGCGCGTTCCCCGGCCACCTGTTCGAGAACGCCGAGAAGGTGCTTGCGGCCACGTCGCGCCTCACGTTCGCGTCCGGCATCCTCAACATCCGCATGTTCCCGATCGAGGACACCCTCGCCGGGCTTGCCGCGCTGGACAAGACCGACCCCGACCGCTTCATCCTCGGACTGGGCGTCAGCCACGAGGAGTTCATGCGGCAGGAAGGGGAGGAGTTCGTGCCCCCGCTGGCCGCCATGCGGGCGTACCTCGACGCGCTGGACGCCGCCGGCATCGGCGAGGACCGCCGGGTGCTCGCCGCGCTCGGCCCGAAGATGCTGCGCCTGGCCGCCGAGCGCAGCGCGGGGGCGCACCCGTACTTCACGACGCCCGCGCACACCGCCGAGGCGCGTGCCCTGCTGGGCGACGACCCCTACCTGGCGCCCGAGCAGAAGGTCATCCTGGAGGCCGACCCGGCGACCGCGCGCGGCATCGCGCGTGAGGCCATGGGCCTGTACCTCGGGCTCGCGAACTACCGGAACAGCCTCAAGCGCCTCGGCTTCACCGACGAGGACCTGGCCGACGGCGGCAGCGACCGGCTGGTCGACGCGATCGTGGCGTGGGGCGACGAGGACACGGTGGCCGCGCGCGTGCACGAGCACCTCGCGGCGGGCGCGGACCAGGTCGCGGTCCACATCCTCCCGGCCGCGCCGGGTGCGACCGGGCTGCCCCGGGAGGAGTGGCGCCGCCTGGCACCCGCGCTGCTCGGCTGAGACGGCGGGGTCGGAGCGGCTGCGGTCGGCCGTCGGCGCTCGGGCGCTAGTGGGGGACCGGCTACCGCCGAGCGCCGACGGTGGACCGGTCACCGCCGACCGGGATCGGTCCGCGACGGCCGACGCCCTTGTGCGGCTGGCCCGTTCGGGCGAATTTCTCCTCGGCGTGCGGGTGATGCCGGGGCCGGCCCGATTCGGGATGCGCCGCGGCGGGTTGCCTCATCAGGACACATCCGATGAGATGACTGGGACCCGGTCGTATGCGCGTGCCTTCCTCTGCACTGCCATGGACACTCCGCCTCTCCGTGGCGTCCGTAGTCGCCATGACGGCCGTTCCGCTCGTCGCCGCACCCGCGTTCGCGGCGGGCGGAGCCTACGGCGACTGGACGTTGCCCGCGCCGACCGGCTCGTTGTCGTTCCCCGGTGTCGGCCTGCCGAACGCGGTGGTGACCACGGACAGCACTTCGCCGCCGGTCGCGTCCGGGCAGAGCGCGTTCCTGAACCCGTCGACGCCGTTCGGCCAGGCGTACGGCGGGTCGCGCGGGCGCCCGTACCTCGCCCTGCGCACCGCGGCCGGGGCTACGCCGTCCACGACGACGATCACCTTCGACACCGCGCCCCCGGCCGGGACGTGGGGCTTCGCGCTCGGCGACGTCGACGCCGACCACGTGCACATCTGCGCGACCGGCCCCGACGGCGTCGACCTCACTCCGGCCGAACTCGGTTTCCAGGGCGCCTTCAACTACTAACTGGCCGTCGCGGGCGGGGCGTTCATTCTGGTGGGCGGGGCCATGGTCCGGTGGACCACACGCCGCCGCTCCAATGACTGACGGGCCGCCGGGGAACCGGAACGCCGGCGGATCCAACGCCGGGCGTTCCGGTCGCCGGGCCTGATCGGCCTGATTGCACTGGCGGGTCTGACGGGCCGACCGGCCGCACTCGATGACCCGCTTGCTCCGCGTGATCGACATTTCCGGTTCGGCGTCCGCAGAGCGGGGAGGTGCCTTTTATGCCAATTGCTCCCGAACCTGTACTCGGACTGGTCAAGCGGCGCAACGAGCCCGTCGTGGTGCGCACCCTCCGCAGCACGGTCGCCGCCGTGCTCGCGTTCGTCGTCGCCCAGTGGCTGTCCGGCAACCCCGCGCCGCTGCTCGCGCCGCTCACCGCGCTGCTCGTCGTCCAGGTCACGCTGTATTCGACGCTCACCACCGGCATCCGCCGGATGTTCAGCGTCCTGATCGGCGTGCTCATCGCCGTGGGATTCGTGGAACTCGTCGACCTCACCTGGTGGAGCCTGGGCAGCCTCATCCTCGCGTCGCTGGTCGCCGGACACCTGCTCCGCGTCGACCCGTTCGTCGAAGAGGTGGCGATCAGCGCGATGCTCGTGCTCGGCGTCGGCAGCCTCCACGCCGCGCACTCCACCGCCGCGGGACGCGTCGGCGAGACCCTGATCGGCGTCGCCGTCGGCATGCTCTTCAACCTCGTGTACGCCCCGCCCGTCTTCGTGCAGCCCGCCGGCGAGGCCATCGAAGACCTCAGCAACCGCCTCCGCAACCTGCTGGAACGCATGGGCCGGGAACTCCGCGGCGGAGCGTCCCGCGACCACGCCGACGCGTGGCTGAAGGAGGCGCGCATCCTCGACGGCGACATCGTCCAGGTCGACGGCGCCCTGGCCCAGGCCGAGGAGAGCCTGCGCCTCAACCCGCGCGCGGCGCGGCACGCCCTGCACGCCGGGATCGTGCTGCGCAGCGGCCTCGACACGCTCGAACACTGCACCGTGACCATGCGGTCCGTCTGCCGCGGCCTAGCCGACCTCACCCAGGAGTCCGGGCGGTACGAGAACGTCTATCCCGCCGAGGTGGCCGAAGCCCTCGACAACCTCCTGCGCCATCTCGCCGACGCCGTCGGCAACTTCGGCCGCATGATCACCGCCGAGGTCACCGCGCGCGCCGAGGAGGCCGAGACGCAGCTTGCCACCGCGCTCTCCGAGGCCCGCGCCGACCGCGACCACGCCGCCAATCTGCTGCGCGCCGAGACCGAGTACGAGCCCGACACCTGGGAGCTGCACGGGACCCTGCTCGCCAGCGTCGACCAGATGCTCGACGAGCTCGACGTCGACAAACGCGTCGAGCCCCGGCTCGCCGCCAGCAAGCACACCCGCCGCAGCAAGAGCCGGGCCGCGCGCCACCTCAAGCGGCTGCGCCGTGTCCGCGACAACCGCCCGGACAACCGGTCCGACGGCCGCTCGGGCAGCCGTACCGACAACCGTCCGGGCACGCGTACGACCAGCTCGGCCGACCGCTATGCGGCCGGCGGCCCCGCCGCCCGCGACATGCCGCGCTGACGGGTACGGGGCGCGGGCGACGCGACGTACACGCAACTGTCCGGATTGCGCGGATGCGACGCACCCTTCGCATGGCTGCGCGTCCGTAGGGCAGCGCGTGACTCACGTCACCAACTCTTCGGGAGGTACCGTGCGTTCGCGTCGTTTTCTGGTCGCAGGAGTCGTTGTCGCCGCATTGCCGTTGTCGGCCTGCGGCGACGACGAGAAGAGTCGTGCCGACATGGATCCGAAGGCGATCGCGGAACAGGCGATCGCCCACACCAAGGAGAACCGCACCGTTGCGGTGACCGGCACCGGAACCGACGAACAGGGCGCCGCCCAGGAGTCGCAGGCGTGCATGGCGATCTCCCCTGACGGCAACACGAGTTCGATGAAGGGCACGACGAAGGTGGACGGGGTGTCCGCCGAAGTCATCGGCACGGGCGGGAAGTCGTACGTCAAGGCACCCGGGATGTTCTACGCCCGCGAGGCGGGCGGGACCGACCCGGCATCCGTTGCCGCCTTCGACCGCGCTGTCGGTGGGAAGTACGTCGTCGGTGACGACGAAGGGTCGCAGGACAGCGCCGACTTCTTCGACGGCAAGACGGACGGACTGGTGAAGGGCGAGGTCACCGACTTCCACGGCAAGAAGGCCGTGCCGCTGTCGTGGACCGACGCCGACGGGACCCGCAAGACCGTGTACGTCGCGGCCAAGGGAGACCCGGCCGTGGTGGGCCAGTTGGAGGAGAACGGCCCGGCCCGGGTCGAGTCCGAGGTCACCGGGTACGGCGTCCCGTGCGACGTCGCCGCACCGCCCGCCGACCAGGTGATCACGCAGGAGCAGGCCCGCCAGGCGGTGGCCGCCCAGGCGTGACGCGGCCGCGTCCCCGGCTCCGTTCGGGGCCGGTTCCGTAAGCCTGCCGGGCGGGGCACCCGGCCGGCCGGCCGCCCCGCGCACCCTGCGCACGCGTCGCCCGCGCACCCCGCGTCAGCGCGGGGTGCGCGGGACGACCGCCTGCGTCTCCGTAGCGTCGCTCGCGCCGCGGACGACGACCGTCCGCGGCGCTCGCGCTGTCGCTACTTGGTTTCGCCCTTGGTGTCGCCCGAATCGGTCCGACG
Source organism: Streptodolium elevatio (assembly GCF_053592165.1). Lineage (NCBI taxonomy): Bacteria > Bacillati > Actinomycetota > Actinomycetes > Kitasatosporales > Streptomycetaceae > Streptodolium > Streptodolium elevatio. The sequence continues at coordinate 342,420 of NZ_JBSFVE010000002.1, read as the reverse complement.
GCCCTGGAGGTCGCGGCGGGTGTCGTCGTCGGCGGGCAGATCGGCCTCGATCCGCTCCTTGCGCACGGTGCCCGTCACCGTCTCCTCCTCGACGTGCTCCTCGGTGGTGAGGCGCACGCGCTCAACCGGGGTCACGCGTGTCTCGACCACGGCCTCCTCGGCGTACAGGGTGACTTCGTGCTCCGAGTCGGAGATCTCCGGACCCGCCATGGCGGCCGAGCGGTTCGCTTCGGTGATGGGCTCGCGTTCGACGCGGACCTCGTCATGGCGCAGCGGCACGGTCTGCTGCTCTTCCTCGGTCACCACGTACTTGCGCAGGCGCGCGTGTCCGGCCTCGTGGCGCTCGACGCCGACGTGCATGTGCTCTTCGGAGCGGGTCATGGCGCCGCCGGTGTCGGCTGCTCCCGCCTGCATGCCCGCCGCGGTCCTGCCGGTTGCGGTCTTGCCTGTCGCGGCCGTCCCGGATGCTGCTGCCGTGCCGGACGCTGCCTTCCCGGATGCCGCTGTCCCGGTTGCCGCCGTGCCGGAGGCGGCCTTCGTGTCGCCGCCGGCAGAACTGCGGCCCGCGATACCCGCGGCTCCTGCGGCTCCAGCAGCCCCGGCCGCGCCCGCCGCTCCGGCAGTACCGGCGGTGCCCGCAGTCCCGGTCTTGTCGTCGGAACGGGCCCATCCGCCTTCGCCCGGCTGGTTGGCCTTCTGCCAGGCCTCGTCCCAGGCGATGCCGTAGTAGTCGTAGAGCCGGCGTTCTTCCTGTGCCGACAGGTGGCCGCCCGCATCGACGTCGACGTTCGGCGCATCCTTGATCTTGCTCTTCGGGTACGGCACCTCCACGTGACCGTCCGTCATCGTGGCGTCCCTGATGGGCACGAACGATTCGTTGCCCCCGAACAGCCCGGTCTTCACCGTGACCCATTCCGGTCGCCCCGTGGCGTCGTCGAAGAAGACGTGCTTGGCCGGGCCGACCTTGTGGCCCTCCGCGTCGTACACGGGATGATCCAGCACGGCGGGTATCTGATCGCGGGTGATCATTACTGCCTCCACTGCTGCGTTGTTTCGTGCTGTGTCGCTTCGGTCGTTGTGGCTTCTCCTCCGCGGGCTCGGCTCCGTGGGTTTGTCCATGGGCTCGTTCGAGGGCAGCCGCGGGCATGCGCCGCAGCCGAGCCCGCGCGGCGACGCCGACGACGGCGCAAGCGCGCGAACGGTCTTGGAGACGGAGAGAATCCGATGAACTAACTGGAGGATCAACGGGTGTGGGCCTGCCCGCCGTACTGCCGGTCGGGCTCTTGCCTGGCAAACCCGGTCAATCTGATGCTTACCGCATGATCAGCCTATAAACGAACCAATTGCCTCGCGATCTCGGCGGCCGCCCGAGGCGGCCCGCCGAGATCGCGAGGATTGCGAGGATCGCGCGCTTCTGTGCCGCTCCTCGGCCCCTACGCTGCTGCGCTCCCGCCGCGTACCAGCGCTCCCGCGAGGACACCCGTGTGCTCGCCGGCCTCGAAGGCGACCTCTCCCGAGACCACCGTGGCGACATAGCCGACGCCGGAACTGAGCAGGCGCGGCCCGTCGCTGGGCAGGTCCCTGGCGATCCGCGGCGAGGTGGTCCCGAGTCGGTCGAAGTCGATCAGGTTGATGTCGGCCTTCAGGCCGGGGGCCAGGACGCCGCGGTCGGTCAGGCCGACCAGCGCCGCGGTGTCCGCGCACTGCCGCTTGACCACCCACTCGACGGGCAGCCGCTGGTCCTCCGCGACATCGCGGGCCCAGTAGGACATCAGGAACGTCGGGAAGTCGAAGTCGGCGATCATCGTGCAGTGCGCGCCGCCGTCGCCCAGCCCCGGCACGGTCAGCGGGTGGACGAGCATGTCGCGTACCGCCGTCAGGTCGCCGTCCGTGAAGTTCGCGACGGGCGTGTAGATCGTGCCGCCGCCCACGACGACGTCGTACGCCACTTCGAGCTGGTCGGTGCCGCGGGCCGCGGCGAGGGCGTTGAGCGAGCGCCGGACGTCGGCGTCCCAGTTGGGCGGGGAGCCGAGTTCGAAGGAGTGTGCGAAGCGGGCGGCGGGGTCCGTCCCGGAGGCCCGCAGTTCGGCGAGGATGCGCTCGCGTACGTCCGGCGTGCGCAACGCCGTCGTCACCGCGGCCCCCGCCGCGTCGCCGGACGAGGCCGCCCCCGCCGTCGCGGCCAGGGACCGGTACGTGGCCGAGCCCAGCAGCGGGTGGACCCGCCCCGCGAGGGACATCAGCAGGCCGACCGGGCGCGGCGCGACCTGGCCGCGCATCCGCAGCCCCGCCGCGTTTGCGGCCTCGAGGTGCCGCAGGATGTCGCGGTAGCCGTCGCTCGGCCGGCCGGGACGCTGCAACGTGGTCACCGACATCGGCCGCCCGCTCACCTCGCACATGCGGCGCAGGATCTCGAAGTGCGCGTCGACCGGGTCCTCGAACACCGCCTCGAAGACCCCCAGGCCGGTCCGGCCCACCGCCTCGGCGATGCCGACGAGTTCGGCCGCGCGGGCGGTCAGCGTCGGGGTGAGGCGTCCGTCCGACGCATGGTGGTTCACCGACCGCGAGGTGCTGAAGCCCAGCGCGCCGGCGACGACCGCCTCGGCGGTGAGCTCGCCCATGCGGCGGATCTCGTCGTCGGTGGGGACGGCCGTGTGGTCGATGCCGCGCTCGCCCATGGCGTACACCCGGACGGCGGCGTGCGGGACCTGTGTGGCGGCGTCGATCGCGCGGGGCACGCGGGCGACCGCGTCCAGGTACTCCGGGAAGCTCTCCCAGTCCCAGGCCAGTCCGCCGCGCATGACCGCACCGGGGATGTCCTCGACGCCTTCCATCAGCGCGATCGTCCAGTCGAGGTCGGCGGGCCGCACGGGCGCGAGGCCGACGCCGCAGTTCCCGGTGACGACCGTCGTGACGCCGTGCGTCGACGACGGCGTGAGCAGCGGGTCCCACAGCAGGTTGCCGTCGTAGTGCGTGTGGACGTCGACCCATCCGGGCGTGACGAGCAGCCCCGAGGCGTCGATCTCCCGGCGTCCGGCGGGCAGCTGTGCGCCCACTTCACGGATCCGGCCGCCGTTGACCGCCACGTCGGCGGTACGCGGCGCCGCACCGGTTCCGTCGACGACCGTGCCGCCGCGGATCACCAGGTCGTCCATGTGCCAACTCCCTTTGCCCGTCGAGCCCCAGGTGCCCCCGGCTCGCGGCCGAGAGTAGGCCGGACTCCTTGACCTTGCAATGGTTTCTCCGGGCGGTCGCCGCGGATCTCTTGATTTGGTCAATCATCTTCGATATGTACGTCGGGTAACCAATTTTTCGGGGGCACGAGGCCTGACGTACGGAGGCACCTGGTCATGAGCGGACGCCTGCAGGACCACGTCGCGGTGATCACCGGCTCGGGAGCCGGCATCGGCAAGGGCATCGCCCGGCGGTTCGCCCGCGAGGGCTGCCGCATCGTGGTCAACGACATCCGCGAGGAGCCGGCCCGGGCCGCGGCGCAGGCGCTGGAATGGGAGTTCGGGGTCGAGACGCTGACGCTCGTCGGCGACGTCACCGACCGCGACTTCGCGATGGGCCTGGTCACGTCCGCGGTCGAGCGCTGGGGGCGGATCGACGTCCTGGTCAACAACGCGTGGGGCGGCGGGCACACCAACCGCCTGGAGAACAAGACCGACGCGATGTTCGCGCACGGCCTCGACATGGCGCTGTGGGCCGGGCGCTGGACGATGCAGGCGGCCTTCGCGCCGATGCGCGACGCGGGCGGCGGCTCTGTCATCAACATCTGCTCGTTGAACGGCGTCAACGCCCACCTCTACACGGCGGAGTACAACGTCGGGAAGGAAGCGCTGCGGGCGTACACGCGGTCCGCGGCCCGCGAATGGGCGCAGTACCAGATCCGCGCCAATGTGATCTGCCCGGGCGCGAAGACCGAGGCTTTCGCCGCGTACGCCGCCGCCAACCCTGAGCAGGCCGCGGCCGCAGAGGCGATGAATCCGATGGGGCGCATGGGCGACCCGGAGAGCGACATCGGCGGTGTGGCGCTGTTCCTGGCCTCGGAGGACTCCCGGTACGTCACCGGCAACACCCTCTTCGTGGACGGCGGCGGCGCGATCAACGGCGTGGTGTGGCAGCCGGTTCCGGAGGAAGACAGGGCCTCGTCGTGAGCAGAGCTGACGGCGACGGCGACGATGACGGTCACGGCGCGGGCGGGAGTACGGGCGGGGGCACGGGCCGCAACGCCGATGCCGTCGAGCAGTTCTACCGGGCGTTCGGCGAGGCCTCGCGGCGCATCGCGTACAGCCGCATCGAGCAACGGATCGCCGACGCACACGAGTTGGACCTGCTCGCGTTCCGCCTCATGCTGCACGTCCGCGAGGAGGACCGGCGCGTCGGCGAGCTGGCGCAACGCGTGGTCGCCCACGCGTCGCACACCTCCAAGGCACTCACCGTGCTCGAACGGCGCGGCTGGATCACCCGCCACGCCACGCCCGGGGACCGCCGGGTGGTCGAGGTGCGCACGACGCCCGCCGGGCTGACCGCGTCCCGCGCCATGCGCGCGGAACTGCGGGCGGCACTCGCCGAACGGGTCGCGGACTGGTCGGAGGGGGACCTCGCCACGGCGACGGCACTCATGCGCCGCCTGTCCGACGCGTTCTGAGGCCTCCGGCCCCGCCCCGGCACGTCCGACGCTGCCGGCGCCTCCGAGGCACCGTGCCGCACGACCGGAGGGGCGCGGTGCGGGGACGGCGTCGGCAGGCGATTAAGATTGCGGAACGTGACGCCCCAGCCTGCGAGCAAGCCCCGCATCCCGAACGTTCTGGCCAACCGCTACGCCTCCGCCGAGCTGGCCACCCTGTGGTCGCCCGAGCACAAGGTCGTCCTCGAGCGCCGCCTGTGGCTCGCGGTCCTGCGTGCGCAGGCCGACCTGGGGATCGACGTACCCGCCCCGGCGCTGGCCGACTACGAAGCCGTCGCCGAGAACGTCGACCTCGCCTCGATCGCGGAGCGTGAGCGCGTCACGCGGCACGACGTCAAGGCGCGGATCGAGGAGTTCAACGCGCTGGCCGGGCACGAGCACGTGCACAAGGGCATGACGTCCCGCGACCTGACCGAGAACGTCGAGCAGCTCCAGATCCGCCAGTCGCTCCAGCTCGTACGCGACCGCGTCGTCGCCGTCCTCGCGCGCCTCACCGAGCTGGCCGCGGACAACGCCGAGCTGGTGATGGCCGGCCGCTCGCACAACGTGGCCGCGCAGGCGACCACCCTCGGCAAGCGGTTCGCCGGCATCGCCGACGAGGTGCTGGTGGCGTACGCCCGCCTCGACGACCTCCTCGGCCGCTACCCGCTGCGCGGCATCAAGGGCCCGGTGGGCACCGCGCAGGACATGCTCGACCTGCTCGGCGGCGACCAGGACAAGCTGGCCGACCTCGAAGGCCGGGTCGCCGCGCACCTCGGCTTCGACGCGACGCTCGTCAGCGTCGGCCAGGTCTACCCGCGCTCGCTCGACTTCGACGTCGTGACGGCCCTCGTGCAGCTGGCCGCCGGGCCGTCCTCGCTCGCCAAGACGATCCGCCTGATGGCGGGGCACGAACTGGTGACCGAGGGCTTCCAGCCGGGCCAGGTCGGCTCGTCCGCGATGCCGCACAAGATGAACACGCGCTCGTGCGAACGCGTCAACGGCTTCATGGTCATCCTGCGCGGCTACATGTCGATGACCGCCGAACTCGCCGGGGACCAGTGGAACGAGGGCGACGTGTCGTGCTCGGTGGTCCGCCGCATTGCGCTGCCCGACGCGTTCTTCGCCTTCGACGGCCTCGTCGAGACCTTCCTGACCGTGCTGGACGAGTTCGGCGCGTTCCCGGCCGTCATCTCGCGCGAACTCGACCGCTACCTGCCCTTCCTCGCGACCACCAAGGTCCTCATGGCCGCCGTGCGCGCCGGCGTGGGCCGTGAGACCGCGCACGAGGTCATCAAGGAGCACGCCGTCGCGTCCGCCCTCGCGATGCGCGAGCAGGGCGCCGAGCGCAACGAACTCCTCGACCGCCTGGCCGCCGACGAGCGCCTCCCGCTGGACCGTGCTGCGCTGGACGCCCTGCTGGCCGACCGCCTTTCCTTCACCGGCGCCGCGTCCTCCCAGGTCACCGAAGTCGTACGCCGCGTCGAGGACGTGACGACCCGTCACCCCGAGGCCGCGAAGTACCGCCCGGGCGCGATCCTGTAGCCCACTCCGCCTGAACCGGCGGCCCGATGCCGTGAACATGGTGCCCGTGCGGAGCCTTCCGCGCGGGCACCACACGTCTCGTCCCGGGTAGGCACACCATCGGAGTCGACCGGACCCCGCCCGCGTACGCCACGGCGTCGACCCGGACGAGCTCGCTTCCCTGGCCGCCGAGGACGCACCGGCGGAACGCCGAAGTCCGCGACGGCTTCCGGCCCGCCCCCGACGAGGCCGACCTCGCCTGGGCAGGGGACTTCTTCACCTGGGTCCGCCCCTGGATCGACCACGGCTACGGCCTCTACCTCTGGTCCTGACCGCCGTCCCCCTCAGCCGCGCCCCGCGCCGCGTCGTACGCCTTCACGACCCGCTTCGGCGCCGTCAGCCGCCAGGCGTCCTCGACCAGCTCCGCCAGCTCCTCGGCCGAGATCCGGTCCAGGACCACATCGATCCATCCGAAGCGCCCGAAGAACGGCTGCGGCGAGAACACCTCGGGCGCCTCCTCCAGCAACGCCGCCTGCGTCTCGCGCGTGGCCTTGAGACAGACCGTCGGAGCCCCGTAGCCCATCATCCCGAACATCTTCTTGCGCACGCGGAACGTCGGCTGGTCGCCCCACGCGTCGATCACAATTTCCTCGGCCTCCGGGAAGGCCAACATCATCCGGCGAACATCCTGCTCAGTGGGCATGCGAACCGTTCTACCCGCCACCCCCGACAACCGCCCGCGTCCACGCCGTCAAGGTCCCGCCGCAGGTTGCCGACGCCACCCGCGGCGTCGCGGGAACGTACTCCGCCGGGTCCTTGACACACCTGCCGCAGGCCCGAAGCCCCTCGACGGTCCGCGCCACCTCTTCGGTGCACGCGGCCCAGTCCTTGCGCTCGTCGGGATGCATAAGCAGCGAGGGACACCGTCCGTTGGTGTGAGGCGTAGTGATTGACCCCGACCCGGTACACGACGACGCGCACAAAGCTTCCTCAATGGCGTGTCCAACAAGCCTAGAGGCGACACCCGGCCGATCCGGCGCTCTTCCCCACAGCCCAACACCCCGGACCGACGCTTTGCGGAACTCCATTCCGCGGCGGACGCACGGCGTATCGCTGGGGCGGTGGTCTTGATAGGAGTGAGTGGGGCTGCTCGGGTTACTTCTTGGGTGTGGACATTTGGCGGTGGGTGCGGCGGCGGGCGGGGGATCGGGGGCCGGACCGGGCGGCGGAGGTCGGGCCGAGCCGGAGGGTGGAGCGGCGTGAGCCGGATACGCCTATTGCCTTGGGGTGGCGGGGCTGGTGGGACGCGCTGCGGCGTACCGCGCACGAGTTCCGCGAGGACGAACTCGCCGCACGCTCGGCGGCGTTGACGTACTACAGCGTCATGTCGTTGTTCCCCGCCCTGCTGCTGGCGATCGCGGTGCTCGGCCTGGCGGGGGAGTCGGTGACCGATGCCGTGCTCGACGATGCGCAACAGGCCCTGCCCGGTTCGGCGCACGATGTGGCGGCGAACGCGATCGAGGAGTTGCAGCGCACCAGCGGCGGTGTCGGGTCCGTTCTCGCCGTCGTGGGCCTCGCGTGGGCGGTGTGGTCGGCGTCCGGGTACGTGCGGGCGTTCATCCAGGCGGCCAACGCGGTCTACGAGGTGCCGGAGGGCCGGCCGCTGTGGAAGGTCACGCCGGTACGCATCGCCCTCACGCTGGGGCTCATGCTGCTCGGCTGCGCGGGCGCACTGGTGGTGGTCGTCACCGGCGGCATAGCGCGGCGTACGGGGGACGCGCTGGGGTTGGGCGATGCCGCGCTGACCGCGTGGGCCTTTGCGAAGTGGCCCACACTGTTCGTGCTGTTCGGCGTGATGCTCGCACTGCTCTACTGGTGCGCACCGAACGTCCGCTCGGAGGGCTGGCGGTGGGTCACGCCGGGGAGCCTGGTCGCGCTGGTGCTGTGGATGGGCGCGTCCGCGTTGTTCGCCGTGTACGTCGCGAACTTCTCACACTACAACCAGACGTACGGCGCGATCGGCGGGGTCATGGTGTTCCTGGTCTGGCTGCGGCTGTCCAACCTCGCCATTCTCCTCGGCCTGGAGTTCGACGCAGAACTCGCCCGGGGCCGTGCCATCGCCGGCGGGCTGCCGGAAGAGGAGGAGCCCTATGTCCATCCACGTGACACCCGCAAATGGCACCCGGAGGATTACCGACAGTTCGCCGAGTGATCCGCAGCCTCGTTGATTCGTGGCTCCGTTGATCCCGTAGCTCCGTTGCTCCGTGGCTGAAGGTTGATTCGCAGGCCCCGTTGCTTTGTGAAACGGACCGCCGACCGGGCGGGATGTGTGCGTGATCGATGCATCGCAGGGTGTTCGCCAGACCTAAATGGAATACCTGGGCGGAGTCGTTCCGGTTGTTGCCGTGCGCTGTTAGCTTCGCGCGCCATGACCAGAATTCCGCTGCACCGCCGCGACTTCGTGAAGATCACGGCCGCCGCCTCGGGAGCCGCCGCCGTGGGGGTGGCCTCGGCGCCCGCCGCGCACGCCGGCGAGGCGGCCACCTCCGGCACCGGCAAAGGGACGGCCTTTCTGCACGGCGTCGCGTCCGGCGACCCGCTGCCGGACGGCGTCGTCATATGGACCCGCGTGACCCCCGAGCCGGGCTGCCGCCCGGGTTCGCGGCGCGGGCCGTCCAGCCTCGTGTTCTGGGAGGTGGCCGCCGACCCGGACTTCCACCGTCCGGTACGCGTGGGCATCGCCGCCACCGGGCCCGACCGCGACCACACCGTGCAGGTGGACGTACGCGGACTGCGCCCGGCCACCACGTACCACTACCGCTTCCGCACACTCCACGACCGCTCGCCCGTCGGCCGCACCCGGACCGCCCCGGCGAGCCGGCAGGACGTCGCGGGCCTGCGGTTCGGGATCGCCTCGTGCGTCAGCTACGGCAACGGCTACTTCGCCGGCTACCGCCACCTGGCCCGGCGCGGAGATCTCGACGCGATCATCCATCTCGGGGACTACATCTACGAGTTCGCGTCCAAAGCCGGCCACCCGGGCAGCACCGACGTACGCCCGATGGAGCCACTCGGCGAATGCCGGACCCTGGCCGACTACCGGGCCCGGCACGGGCAGTACCGCACCGACCCCGACCTCCAGGCGATGCACGCGGCCGCGCCGATCGTCGCCACGTGGGACGACCACGAGCAGGCCGGCGACGCGTGGTCCGGCGGCGCGCGCGACCACGACCCGGCGACGGAAGGGACGTGGGCCGAGCGGTCCAAGGCGGCGAAGCAGGCCTACTTCGAGTGGCTGCCGGTACGCGAGGACGTGCGCGGCTCCACGCAGCGCCGCCTCGCCTTCGGCACGCTCCTCGACCTGACGATGCTCGACCTGCGCAGTTTCCGGTCGCAACAGGTCGACCCAACCGACAACGCGGGACTCGACGACCCGGGCCGTACCCTGACCGGCCGCCCGCAGATGAGCTGGCTCAAGAGCGGACTCGCGCGCGGAAACGCCACCTGGAACCTGATCGGCAGCTCGGTCATGGCCGCTCCCTGGCGTCTGCCGACGGGCCAGGCGAACCCGCCCGTCACCATCAACGCCGACCAGTGGGACGGCTACCGCGCCGACCAGAACGAACTGTTCACCCACCTGCGCGACCACGACCGGCGCAACACGGTGTTCCTGACCGGCGACCTGCACTCGTCGTGGGCGGGTGAGGTTCCGGCGCCCGGCGGAGGGGCGCCGGTGGCCGCGCAGTTCGTGGTCAGCTCGGTGACGTCGACGCCGTTCGGCAGCCTGTTCCCGGGCGGCGCCGGGGCCCAGATCATCGCCGCGATCCTGGCCATGAACCCGCATCTCCGGTGGGGTGAGGCGGAATCCAACGGCGTGGGCATCCTCGACGTGACCAAGGCACGGGTGCAGATGGACTGGTACAAGGTCGCCGACCGCGCGAAGCCGGACAGCGCGGTGACCCACCTCAAGTCCTTTGCGCTGGACGGCGCGACGAAGAGAGTGGTGCCCGCGACGACCCCGGTCTGACCGTCGGCGCCGCTCCCCGGGCCCGCCGCCGCGTGCGGTAGGGCGGGCCCGGGGACGGCTTCCCCGGGCCGGGCCGGGCCGGGTACTGCGAAGTCCGTTTCCCGCCAGCCGATTTCGGCCCGCGACGGCAGGCTGTCCGGTGGAACGGAGGAACCACAGTGCCCACAGCCCCCGATGACGCCTGGTCCGTCATGCAGAAGTTCTATGCCGCCGAGGCCGCGTACGTGGCCGCGGGCGGCTACGGCAAGGCCGACTACGCGGCGGTGGCCGCGTACCTGGACCCCGAAGTCGTCCTGCACCAAGCGCCCGGCCTGCCGTTCACCGGCAGCGGAACATGGCGGGGCCACGACGGTCTGGAACGGTTCCTGGCGGCCTTCAGCGAGACCTGGGAGTCGATGGAGTTCCTGGACCAGGCCCATTGGGGCGACGCCGACACCGTCGTCGTGCACAGCCGGGTGCGCTTCCGGGCCCGCGCGACGGGACAGGACGTCGACACCTCCATCCTGCAGCTCATCACGGTCCGGAACGGCCGTATGCTCGAATGCCGCCCCTTCTACTGGGACCCCGGCGCGGTCGCCCGCGCCTGCGACAGCGCCCCGACGGCAACGTTGCCCTCGCCCTGAAGCGCGTGGCAGGCTCGCGCCCATGCCGACCTTCCTCGCCCCCGACGACGGCTCCCGCCTTGCCTACCGGGCCGACGGGGACGGCGAGCCGCTGATCTGCCTGCCCGGCGGCCCCAGTGCCTCCGCGTACCTCGGCGATCTCGGCGGCCTGACCGTACACCGCCGCCTGACGGCCCTGGACCTGCGTGGCACGGGGGGATCCGCCAGGCCCGGGGACCCTGACGCGTACCGCTGCGACCGCCTTGTGGACGACGTCGAGGCATTTCGCGCACACCTCGGACTCGCGCAGATCGACCTGCTTGGCCACTCCGGAGGCGTGAACCTGGCGGTGCTGTACGCGGTGCGCCATCCCGAACGCGTACGCCGCCTCGTCCTGGTCGGCCCCAGTACGCGCGCCGTCGGTGTCGACATCACCGGGGAGATGCGCCGGGACGTGGCGCAACTCCGGGCACGGGAAGCATGGTTCACCGAGGCGTACGCCGCCCTTGACGTGCTGCTGTCCGGGGGCGACGCCGACTGGGACGCGATCACGCCGTTCCTCCACGGCCGTTGGGACGACGAGACGCGCGCCTTCCACGCGGCGAGCCAACCGGACAACGACGACGCCGTGCGGATGTACGGGGCCGAGGGCGTCTTCGACCCGGCCGCGACGCGGGCGGCGCTGAAGACGTGCAGTGCCCCGGTCCTGCTGCTCGTGGGGGAGTACGACCTGAACAGCCCGCCGCCGTCGACCGAGGAGTTCGCGGATCTCTTCCCGCACGCGGAAGTCGTCGTGCAGCCCGGGGCAGGCCACTACCCGTGGCGCGACGACCCCGCCCGCTTCGCCGCGACGGTCGCCGACTTCCTGGGCTAGCGCCGCTCGACCGTCGCCCCCGACCACACGCGGGCGGCGACCTGGCGAAACTCTCCACACAACCCGCACCGGATCTCCGGCAGCGGCCCCGACGGCCGCCGTGCCGCATCGGCTTCCATGGCTGTGGACTTAGGGGGAAACCCCCTGCCACCGAAGGGATCCCGATGCGTGTCACCATGATCCTCCCGGCGCTGACGGAAGCCACCGGGCCCGCCCGCCGTCCCGTCAAGTACGCGCTGTTCCCACCCCTCGGCCGGGCCACCCTCGCCGGATACCTCGACCCCGACGACGAGATCGACCTGTGCGACGAGCACGTCGAGCTCCTCCATCTGGCCGCGATGCTCGGCGCACGCCCCGACCTGGTGGTCATCCAGCCGTACATCACCTCCGCCTGCCGCGCGTACCCACTCGCCGACATGTTCCGCGCGCACGGCTCGACGGCACCTCCATCCCCGCCGACCACGAGCGCCCAGCCGCGGGGGCCGTGCCGCGCTTCCCGCAGGCGGGCTTCGCGGCAAGCGGCGCTGCCCCCGATTGACCAGTCGCGGGGGAGTAGGAAGAAGGCCGGGCGGGCGTCGGCGGTCAGGTATCCGGTGTCAGGCGTGGCCGAGGCCGTGGTGCAGTTGGCCGCCAAGTTCGGCGGCGATCTGGTGCATCCAGGCGGACATTTCCGTGCGGTCCTGCGAGTGGTCGCCGCGCAGGGCGGCAAGCTGGGCGTCGTCGAGGCGCTCGGGGCCGGTGGCGTCGATCATGCGGCCGAGTTCGGCGAGGACGGCGACCAGCCTCTCGGCGTCGGCGTGACCGACGGACGCGGTGTGGGCGTGGTGGCTGGCGGTGACGGATCCGGGCATCGTGCTTCTCCCTCCGGTGTCCTGCCATCCACGCTACGCCGCCCGTACGGGGCCCTCGACCGCAACGGGAGCGGGCCCGGCCCGGTGCGCGGCTCAGTACACAGCTCCGACGTCGCGGAGGACAGCGCTTCGGCGGTGGGTCCGACGCAGCACGCTGCTTCACCCGGACCGTGCGCTCGCCCGCGTCCAGGCGCTCATGCCGGGCGCCGACGCCGAGATCCTCGACGGAATCGGCCACGCCGTCCCCTTCGAGGCGACCGAGTACGTCAACGCGCGCATCCTGAAGTTCGTCGAGACCGCCCACGGCGACTGGGCGCCTTGCGCCGCGGTGGTGCAGGCGTGGCGGTGCGCGCGGAGCCGGCGATGTCTCCGAAAGCGGCGGGGAGGTCGGAAGGGGGGTGAGGTACGGCTGCCGGTTGGGCCTCCTCGATGAGGGCGTTCCGGTGTTCAGTTGTGCCCATCCGGCCCCACCCCCCATGACCGCGGACCTCGAAGGTGCTCTGACCGGCCTCAATCTCGTCGGTACGGTATCCCGCCCCGCTGACACCGCCTCGCCGTGGTCATCGGGGCGGGGCGGTGTCCGGTGCGGGCGGCTCAGGCGAACGCGGCTTCGCGACGGTACGCACCGGGTGTGGTGCCGAACGCGTGTCGGAACGCCTCGATGAACGCGCTCGGCGTGGCATACCCGCACGCCGCCGCGGCACCGGTGACGGACGCGCCTCCGGCGAGCAGCTTGAGCGAGTGATGGAGCCGCAGTTGGCCGCGCCACTGGGGGAAGCTCATCCCGGTCTCGGCCCGAAACAGGCGGCTGAGCGTACGCTCCGCGGCTCCCACCGCCGCGCCCAACTCGGCGAGCGTCCGCTCGTCGCCCGGATCCGCGGCCAGCAGGGCGGCGACGTCCCGCAGCCGCGCGTCACGCGGCGTCGGCAGGCCGAGAGGCAAGGCCTCCACGCGCTGCAACTGGTCCAGGGCCACGCGCTCCAGATTGCGGCGCTGACCCGGCGTCAACTCTCGTTCCCGGTCCGGCACATGCTCGGCTCCGGTGAGTACGGCGACGACCTCGCGCAGCAGCGGCGAGACCGACAGCACCGTGGGCCGGTCCAGGCGCAGCGGGTTGACGTCGGTCGGGAAGCAGAGCGTCCGCAATTCGCTGGGTCCGTGTGCCTCGTGCGCGTGCGCGACCCCGGCCGGGATCCACACCGCCCGGTGCGGCGGCACGACCCACGAGCCGGTCTGCGTGGAGACCTGGAGCACCCCGAGGCCCGGCGCGATGAGCTGGTTCACCGCATGGTCGTGCCACTCCACCCGTTCCCGGTGCGCCATGGGCGCTCGGGTCGGGCCGTCCAGGGGCTTCCGGGTGATCGACATGGTCCGGCCAGGATAACGAGCCCGCTTCTCGGCGCAGATTGGCGGGTTGTCGGTAGAAGGCGTCCGAGTATCGACAGCTCCCAAGGCGCGGCGACCGGAAAGCTGGTCCACCGGGACCAGGCAGACAGGTACCAGGCATAAAGGTGCCAGTCGTACTGGAACCCGCCTGGACCGGACATGCCAGCCGGAGTCATCGGCCGGTCTCACCCGCCGGACTCACCAGAAGGGACGACTCGCACATGAGAGCGCACGCGGCCGCCACCGGGGCCGCAGACGACGCCGCAAACGATACTGCCAAGGACGGGTCCACGGACGCCGCCGAAGCCGCCGAGGCCGTCGGCGCCCGGGGGACCGGCGAGAGTGCCAAGCCGCGGGCCGACCCGACCGTGTGGCGGCGGATGCGGCTCTGGGGCATCGCACACGCCGTTGACGACCTCTACCAAGGGCTCGTGCCCGCGAGCGTGCCGTACTTCGTCCTCGAACGCGACTACAGCTACGTCGCCGCTTCTGGGCTGACGCTGGCGGCGACCCTGGGCAGTTCCATCCCGCAGCCTTTCCTCGGTGTCGTCGTCGACCGCTACCGCGCGGGCTGGATGGCCGCCGCCGGTGTCGGGCTCGCGGGCCTCGGGCTCGGCTTCTCCGGACTGATGCAGCCGTACTGGGCGGTGTGGGCGCTGATCCTGCTGTCCGGCCTGGGCGTTGCCATGTTCCACCCGGCGGCGGGCAAGGCGGCCCGCGAACAGGCCGGTGAAAGCACCGCCGCGATGAGCGTGTTCGCGGCCGGGGGCAGCGTCGGATTCTTCATGGCGCCGGTGCTCGCCACGCCCGCGCTCGTCGCGTGGGGCGTCGGCTCGACGGCGCTGTTCATCCCGCCCGCGGTGCTCGTCGCGTACGTCCTGCACCGCAACCGGCACCGCCAACGCGCCCTCGCCGCCGCGGCGTCCAAGTCGCGTGCCGGCGAGGACCGCTGGGCGCCGTTCCTGGTCCTGACCGGCATTGAAGTCGTCCGCTCGGTCACGTTCTTCGGGGTCAGCACCTTCATCGGGCTGTACTGGATCCGGTACTTGGACGCCTCGGACGTGCTCGGCGGCGTCGCCCTGGCGTTCTTCCTCGGCGGAGGCGTGCTGGGCACGTTGGCCGGCGGCCGGATCGCGGACCGCATCGGGCTCGTGCGTACCGTGCAACTCGGCGGTGTGCTGGTGATCCCGATGCTGGTCGGCCTGCGCGCGACGCCCGGACCGTACGTGCCGCTGCTCTTTGCGCTGCTCACCGGAGTCGCGCTCAACATCCCGTTCGCCGTGCTGGTCAAGCTCGGTCAGGACTACCTGCCGACCCGTCCCGGTACCGCGGCAGGGGTCACGCTGGGGCTCGCGGTGAGCGTCGGCGGCCTGATCTCCCCGGTGTTCGGGTTCGCCGCCGACGCGAGCGGGCCGCAGGCGGTGTTCCTGATTCTGTGCTTCGTACCGATCGTCACGCTCGCTCTGTGCAAGTTCCTGAGCGAACCCGGCACACCGCCGGCAGGCGCCGACGAAGGCACGAACAACCAGCGCACGAGAGTGAGTTGACGAACAGCAACGAACCACGGCAACGGATCACGACACGAACGACGAAGCGCGGCGCCGCCGACCACGCGTCCGGCGGCGCCGCGTGCCCGTCCAGGCGTCAGCCGATCGGCGGCCTCCGGTCGAACCACGGCCGTGCCTCTTCGAGTTGCGTCGCCAGCGAGAGCAGGAGCCCTTCGGTCCCCAAGCCGCCGACGAACTGCACACCGAGCGGCAGACCGCCCTTCGTCCAGTACGTCGGCACCGACATCGCCGGACGCCCGGTGATGTTCGCCAACTGCGTGTACGGCGTCCACCGCAGGTTCTCGTCCGCGACCCGGTCGACCAGGTCGGTCTTCGCCAGCAGCCCCGCACCGCGCACCGCGAGGAGCAGGCAACTCGCCGCCGCCATCCACGCCGGTGTCGCCAACTGCCCCACCCGCGCGGGCGGATGCGCCAGCGTGGGGGTCAGCAGCAGGTCGTACGTCTCGTGGAACAGCGCGAGTCGGTGGCTGTGCTCGTTCCAGCGGTTGTGCGACGCGATGTACGTCGGCGCGTTCGTCGCGCGCCCGACCGCGGCCATGATCCGCGTGTCCAGCTCGAACTGGTCCTCGCCGCAGCCCGTCGCCTGCCGCACGTGGTCGACCTCGGCGGCCATCGACGCGAACCACATCGTCAGGAAGTCCCGGGCCAGTTGGCGTTCGTCGACGCCGGTGGTCGCCTCCTCGACCTCGTGGCCGAGTTCGCGCAGCAGTGCGACCGCGTCCTCGACGGCCGCGACCGCCTCCGGGGAGACGTCGGTGCCGATCGGCGACACCGTGGCGTACCCGATGCGCAGGCGCCCGGGTTCGCGCCGGGCGAGTTCGAGGTACGGGCCGTCCGACGCGCCGGGCATGTACGGCCCCGCCGGGTCGTGGCCGGCGATGACGTCGAGCATGAGCGCCGAGTCGCGCACGCTCCGGGTCAGTACGCCGTGCACCGCGGCGCCGTGCAGGACCTCCGCGTACGACGGGCCGCTGGGCACCAGGCCGCGGCTCGGCTTGAGGCCGAACAGGCCGCAGCACGCGGCGGGGATGCGGATCGAGCCGCCGCCGTCGTTGCCGCCCGCCGCGGGGACGATCCCGGCGGCCACCGCGGCCGCCGAGCCGCCGCTCGAACCGCCGGGCGTGTGCGCGGTGTTCCACGGATTCCGGGTCGGGCCGTCGACCTGCGGTTCGGTGATGCCCTTGGCGCCGAACTCGGGAGTGTTGGTCTTGCCGAACACGACGAGTCCGGCGTCCAGCCACCGCCGCACCACTTCGGCGTGCTCCGGCATCGGCTGCGTGGCCAGTGACCGCGAGCCGGAGCCGGTCGGCAGGCCGGCGTAGTCCTGCATCAGGTCCTTGATCAGGAACGGCACGCCCGCGAAGGCGCCGGACAGGGTGGACTTGGCGCGCTCCCGGGCGATGTCGTGCATCGGACGGACGATCGTGTTGAGCCGCGGGTCGACCTCCTCGGCCCGCGAGATCGCGGTCTCCAGGAGTTCGGCGGGCTTCACTTCGCCGCTCGCCACCAGGCCGGCCAGGCCGATCGCGTCGTGCTTGCGGTACTCGTCGTACTCCACCGCCGCTCCTCCTCGCCGAGGCGTTGCTACTCGCGAGTAGCCCTCTGTCGAGCGTACCGGGCGCGAATCAAGGCGTGCCAGGGGAGCGAGCCGCGGCAATCCGCACATCTGTGACTACTGGTAACACACGCCGTCCTGCGGGACCGTGTGTGTATGAGCGAGCGCAGCGAGCGACACAGCAGCGGGGCCTGCCGTACCGACGCGGCCGCCGACCGGCGTGCCGGGGCGGCGGCATGAACTCCCACAACCCGCCCGTCCCCGAGCGGTTCGCCGGGGTGCTCGACTGGGTTCCGACGTACGGACACGCCCTGCGCAAGGTCGGGCTCGCTTTCGAGGTCGTGCGTATCGACGGGGATTACGGCGACGCGGTCGCCGACCGCCTGTGCCTGGCGGCGGCAGTGCCGGGGCCGGTCGTGGAGAACCGCAGCCGCCGCCAGGCGCTGTACTTCTTCCTGGCCCCGGGGGCGGGCGCCCCCTACCGGTGGCCGCCGGGCACGACGTACCTTGGGCGGCGCACGGGCGAGGCGTACGTCGGAGTCCCGGCCCTCGACGGCGAGACCTGGCCCCTGTCCTGGCGCTGGCCGCCGACCGTCGAACGCCCCTTCGTGGACGCCGCGTTGCTCCATGCGAGCCTGTGACCGGCACTCGCTCCGCACGGGCGGCGCGGGTTGCTCCGAATGGGGCAGGGGCGGACGTGGTGGGCGACGGGGCACCACGGGCCGACTGGTGGTGGCCACAAGCGCAGAGCTGATCCGGCGTTCGTTCGTGTGTTCGATAGCGGTTTGCGTGGTTTCGCTGCCGTGTTCGAGACCGGCACAGGGGTTCCAACCTGGGGAGATCGCAGGCAGTAGTCGTTCGAGTGGCACGGGTCACCCGTTCCGCCTACGTTTCGGGAAGGATGCCCCGCACCCCAGCGGTGGCCGGTGAAGCGAGGTGAACACCTTGTCCCGCCTGTCCGAGCCCCTGTGTCCGGTACGCGTGCCGGTGGTCGTACCCGCACCCGTACCCGCGTCGGCGGCACTCCCGTCCCCGACGCCCCCGCCCGATCTGGGCGCCCTTCCCGTTCCGACCGAGGAGCCCGCCGAGGACGGCGATCCTCCGTCCGACCCTCCGGTCGTCCTGCTGACCGGCGCCACCGGCGTGGTCGGCGAAGCCATCGCCCGCGCGCTGCGGGCCGACTTCTACGTGGTGGCCCTTCGTGGCCGCCGCGCCTCCTCGCACGCGCACGCCGAGGTCCCCGTCGACCTCGCGTCGCCGCGCCTCGGCCTCGACAGCAGTGCCTGGTCGGAGCTGGCGGCACGTGCCGACGTCGTCGTGCACGCCGGTGGCCGCGCCTGCTTCGACGACAACGCCGACGATTTCCACTGCGTCAACGTGTCGGGATCGCGCCGTGTCGCGGAACTCGCACACGACGCGGACGCGCCGCTGATCCACATATCCACCGCGTTCGTCGGCCACATCGACCAGGCCCGCGAGGCCGCCGCGTTCCTGCCCGGGGACTGCGCGGCGCGTCCGCTGACGTACCTGGAGTCGAAGATCGCCGCCGAGCGCGCGGTCGCCGCGTCCGACGCACGCGCCTGCGTGGTGCGCCCGTCCGTGGTGATGGGGGACACCGGCACCGGCTGGACCCCCGAACCGCAGTCCGTGCACGGCCACATCAAGATGCTGCTCTCCGGCGTCGCCACCTCGGCCTGCGGCCCGCACCAGCGGCTCGACATGATCCCGCGCGACGTGCTCGCGCGTGCGGTGGCGGCGCTCGCGAATGTCGCCGTTCGCGACCCCTCGCGCCTGCCCTCGCTCTACCACGCGTGTGCCGGCCAGGCCGCGCCGACCTGTGAGGAGTTCGCCCGGCAGGTCGCCGAAACCGCGTGGCGCGCCGGACTGCGGCTCGCCGAGCCCGAGTTCCACGACCCGGCGAAGGCCTCGCTGGCGGACTACCCGGGGTGGCGCACGCTGCCGGGCCGGGTACGCGACGTCCTCGCGGTGCAGGCGGCGGGAAGCACGATCCTGGGCGCGGGCGAGGTCTTCGCCACGTCCCTCGGCGCCCCCGAACTCCCCGGCGGGCCTGCCGCTTTGACGGCGGATCAGGTACTGCGCAACGTCGAGTCCGACGTCCGGTTCGTGATGTCGGCCCGCGGCTGAGGTCGCGGCCGGCATCCCCGAAGGGGGCACCCGCCGAATTGCCGGACGGGTGCCCCAGGCGGGAGGAGGGGGAGCAGGTCGGGGGCTCGGGAAGCGGCGCGGTGGCCGTCGGCGCGTCACGAGCGCGCAAGGACGAAACGCGCGCTCTATGCGGAGATGGCACAAAAGCAGCGGTAGCATCGGGCACTTCGGATTCCTGCCGAGGGGAGTGCCTGATGCGCGCGCTTGCCGGCGTGGCTGTTGCCTGCGTACTCGTTTTGTCCGCATGCGGAGAAGACGACAGCGGCGACAAGTCCACGTCGCCGCCGTCGTCGAGCGGGGTTTCGGCACCCGCGACCGCCTCGTCCGTACCGACAACAGCCCAGTCCTCGTCCGCGCCGTCGCCGTCCGACTCCGCGGCCACCCGGCCGTCCGCGACATCCGCGAAGCCCTCGTCCGCGCCTGCGTCGTCGGCCCCTCCATCGGGGCCGGTCGCGGCGCCGAAGTCCAAGGAGGGGGCGATCCAGCGGTACGAGGACTACCTCCACGCGGTCGGCCGCGAGGACATCGACGTGATGTGCGAGATTGCGGGGCCTGCGATGAAGGGCTACGACGGCCCCTGCCGCGAGGGCTTCACGATCATGCTGCAGATGTTCCCGGCCGCGCAGAAGGCGGCGCTGCGGACCGCGACCGTGGACGGGACGAAGGTCGTGGTGGTCAACCCGGCCAAGGTCGAGATGCCCGCCACGGCGGTCAAGGGCGGTGCCAGGTTCACCGAGAACGATCTCGGCGATCACACGCTGGAATACACCGGCGGCAATTGGTTCATCACCGACTGACGTACGGCTGGACGCACATTGCGGCGCGGGTCCCCATGGGGCCCGCGCCGCAGTGCTGTGCGCCACCGATTGCCCGTGCCCCGAGCACGACGCGGTGTGAACTGGTCGGAGTAGGCCGTTGGCTGGGCGATGGCGACGCCTGCCGTGGGGCGATGGCGGCTGCGGCCCCAAGGTTTGTCGCGCCTCGGGGGCCAAGCCGGCTGTCGGCCGAGGAGTCGACGCGCGTCGGGTGTCCCGGGGCGTACGAGGTGGCGGGTTTTCGGCGCGGCCCGCGGGGCTCACGCCGAAACCGTCGGTAGTTCGGGATCGGCTGCGGCGGTCGGGGTTTGCGGGGTGCCGGGCGGTTGCGCCGGGTGGAGGGGGTTGACGGTCTTGTTCACGGGGTGGAAGCCTGGGAGATGAAACAACGTTATATGACGTTCGTTTATCTCGGTGTGCCGCCGCCCGCGGGCCCTGGGCGGCGTGCGCGCCGAACACCTCCCTTCTTCCCGCCTTCTCGCAAGGAGCATCGGCTATGGCCGCAAGAAGACGCGTGCTTGTCGCATGTGTGAGTGCGTGCATGAGCGCGGGCCTGGTCGCCACGGCGGCCTGCTCACCGGGCTCCGGATCCGGGGCACCGAACGCCGCGCCCGCGGACCTGAGCGCCACCACGCCGCCGGGCACCGAGCCCGTGGACCGCGTCACCTGGGCCCTGCCGTACGGCGAGCCCACCACCCTCGACCCGGCCAAGGTCGGCGACTACTCGCCGCAGACGGTCGAGGCCAACCTGTGCGACACACTGCTACGCATGAACGCCGACCTCTCGCCGGCTCCCGGCCTCGCCGAGAAGGCCGCGTGGACGGACGACCGCACTCTGGTCCTCGACCTGCGGCCCGGGGTGGCGTTCTGGGACGGCTCCCCGATGCGGCCCGAGGACGTGGTCCACAGCCTCCGGCGCCAGACCGACCCGCAGACCCAGGGCCTCTACGGCAGCTACCTGGCCGGCGTGACCGCCATCGACATCACCGGGCCGAACCAGGTGACGCTGCGCACCAAGGCGTACGACCAGGGCCTCCGCAAGGCGCTGGCCACCTCGTTCGGCGCGGTCGGCCAGGAGGCGTATGCCCGCAAGGCCGGAGCCGGCTACGGCACGCCCACCGGCGGCCTCATGTGCACCGGCCCCTACAAGCTCGCCTCGTGGAAGTCCGGCGACAGCATCACCCTCGAACGCAACGACGCGTACTGGGATCCGCAGCTCAAGCCGAAGGCGGCGCAGGTCGTCTTCCGCTTCATCACCAACAGCAACACGCTGACCGGTGCGCTGCTCTCCGGCGAGGTGGACGGGACGTACGAACTCCCGCCCACCAGTGCCACCGCGCTCGCGAAGGCCAAGAACGGCACCACCTACCTGGGGCCGTCGACGCAGAACGTGCTGCTGGTGCCGGGCCATGCCGACAGCCCCGCGGCCGACCGCAGGCTGCTCGACGCGCTGTCCCTCGCGGTGGACCGGGACGCGCTCGTCAAGAACGTGTTCGGCGGGGCCGCGAACCCGCTCAAGTCCCTTGTTCCGCCGCTGACTTGGGCCGGGGATCCGGCCGCCGCCCGGCTGGACGCGGCCTATGCCGCGCTGCCGTCCGCCCCGCCGCCGGACGTGGCGGCGGCGAAGCGGCTTGTCGCCGAGGTCGGCGCGCCGTCACGCCCGCTCGTGGCGGCCATCCCGGCCGGCGACCAGAAGGGCCTGCAGATCCTGACGTTCTTCCAGGCGGCGGCGAAGGCGGTCGGGGTCGGCATCGAGATCCGCCAGCTCCAACCGACGGAGATGTCCTCGCTGTTCTACGACCCGTCGATCCGCCAGGGCATCGACCTCGTCCTCACCTTCGGCTACGTCGGTATGCCGGACGCCGCTTCGTACGTGGGGGAGATGGTGAACCCCGGCGGCCTGTTCAACTGGACGAACTACAACAACCCGGAAGTCACCCGGTTGCTCGGGGAGGCGCGTGCCGCGTCCGATCCCGATGTGTCGGCCAAGGCGTACGCCGAGGCCCAGGCCCTGTTCACCCCGACCGTGCCGGTCGTTTTTCTGGCCGCCCCGCACGAACGCATGTTCATGAACAAGCGCATCAGTGGCGCACCCGCGTCGTTCGGTTACCTGGGCATGCCCTGGGCCGCCTACCTCGGTGGGACGCCCCGATGACCCCCGACGCGACGAGCGAACGCACCACGCCCTCACCACGCACACCTCACGGAGCACCGATGACCGACACCCCTGGCGGCAACGAGCTGTGGACCCGCGACGGCGCCGAACTGGCCGCCGGGATGCGGGCCAAGGAGTTCACGGCGGCCGAGGTCGCCGAGGCGTTCCTGCGCCGCATCGACGAGGTCAACCCGGTGGTGAACGCCCTTGTCGACGTACGCCCCGACGAAATCCTGGCCCGTGCGGCCGAATTGGACCGGGCTGTGGCCGCCGGAGGGCCCCTGGCCGCGCTGCACGGCGTCCCGGTCGCCACCAAAATCAACACCGCGCAGCGCGGGTACGCCAGTTCGCACGGCATCCCGGCCTGGGCCGACGCCGTGGCCGCCGACGACGCGGCGTGCGTCGCCGCCCTCCGCGACGCGGGCGCCACCCTGCTCGGCCGCAGCAACAGCCCGGCCTTCGCGGTCCGTTGGTTCACCGACAACGCGCTGCACGGACGCACGCTCAATCCGTGGAGTGCCGGGCACACCCCCGGCGGATCGTCGGGCGGCGCGGCCGCCGCGCTGGCGTCCGGCATGGTCCCGATCGCGCAGGGCAACGACATCGGCGGCTCGATCCGCTATCCGGCGTACTGCTGCGGGGCCGTCGGCCTCCGGCCGACCGTGGGCCTGGTGTCCGCGTGGGAGCCCGCCGGGGACGTGGAGTTCGACAGCCCGATGTCGTTCCAGACCATGGCGGTTCAGGGCGCGCTGGCGTGGACGGTCGGAGATCTGCGGACCGCGACGCGGGTGATGGCGGGCGCTGACCTGCGGGACCCGGTCGGCGTCCCGGCGGTCCCGCGCTTCGCCCGGTCCGGTCCCATCCGCGTCACCGTGGTCCGCGACGTCGGCATCGCCAAGCCGCACCCGTCCGTGGACGCGGCACTCGACACCGCCGCCCGCCTCCTGTCCGCGGCCGGCCACGAGGTCGAGGAAGCGGCGGAACTGCCGGAGCTGGCCGAGGCGGCACGCCTGTGGTCGCTGCTGCTCTTCGAGGAACTGCGCACGATGCTGCCGGAGATCGAGATGTTCGGGGATGCGGGGGTGAAGGACTCGCTGGCCTCGACGTTCCGGGTGGCCGCGGAGATCTGGGGCGAGCAGCCGACGCTCGCGACGTACATCCGCGGCTACGCGCGGCGCGGCACCCTGATCACGCGCCTTCAGCAGTACCTGGGAGCCGACCGCATCCTGCTCACCCCCGTGTCGGCCGAACCGCCGCTGGAACAGGACGCGGACCTGGCCGGCGACGACCGCATGTGCGAAGTCGTGGCCGCTCAGTGGCCGTTGCAGGCGGTTCCGGTTCTGGGCTTTCCGGCCGTCGCGGTCCCGACCGGGCCCGCCGGGGGTCTGCCGTCCGGCGTGCAGCTCATCGGCGGCCGGTTCCGCGAGGAACGGCTGCTCGACGCCGCCGCGGTGATCGAGGCCGGGACGTCGCGGAGCCGTCCGGTGATCGCGGCCGCGCACGGCTGAGCCCCACAGCCCCGGAGCGGCTGAGCGTCGGAGCACCACCGCTCCGGGGTACCCGCCGCCGGCCGCCCGGGTCAGTGCGCCGGACCGCCCGCGAGCGCGGTCCGTGCGCGGTTCAGGTAGTCGCGGAACGCCCGTCGCTCGACGGCGGAGAGCCCGCTCAGCATGCGCTCCTCCAGGGCGCGTACCTCCGCGTTCGTCCCGGTCAACAGCGCCTTGCCGGCGGGCGTGAGCGTGATGAGCAGTCGTCGGCGGTGCCCGGGGTCGTGGTCCCGGGCGATGAGGCCGCGGCTCTCCAGCGCCGTCACGAGGTCGCGCATCGCCTGCGGCGTCACGAAGGAGTTCCGGGCCAGTTCGGCGCTGGTCATCCCGTCGCGGCGGTCGAGCACGGTCAGCGCCGTGTACTGGAGCGCGGTCACGCCCGCCGGCCGCAGGAGCTCGTCCAGGTGCGCGCGGACCGCCAGCTCCACCTGTTTGACGGCGTAGAGCAGCAGGGGGCCTGACTCCCGGGGTACGTCGTCCTCGGCCGCTCGCGCTGCCATCTCGTTCGCTCCTTGCCTGCCCGCCGCGTGTCCGACGCCTGCTCGCAGGCCGTCCGGCCCCGAGTCTCGCACGTCGCGGATTCCCCGCGGGGCGGTGACCAGTGCAAGGAATCCTGATATAAGGAATCCTGTCATTGCCTATGCGGAGGGCACAACCATGAGAACCGCTGCCACGGGCAGCCGCCCGAACTTCGGCCTCGGCACCTGGCCGGCGCGGCGGGCGCGGATATCGCCCGAGCGGGTCGCGCTCGTCGAGGGTGACCGCGTCCTGACGTACGCCGGACTCGCCGACCGCACCGCGCGTCTCGCGGGCCACCTGGCCGCGCTGGGCGTACGGTCCGGCGACCGCGTGGCCTACCTCGGCGCCAACGGGATCCCGGTCTTCGAGACCTTCTTCGCCACCTGGCTGCTCGGTGCCGTCGCGGTGCCGCTGAACTTCCGGCTCTCCCCGGTCGAGATCCGCTACATGCTCGAGGACTCGGGCTCCGCGGTCCTGGTGCACAGTCCGGACACCGACGCCCTCGTCACCGCGGCGGCCCCGCTGCCGGAATCCGTCCGGCACCGGATCGAGGTACGCCCCGGGCACTTCCCGCCCGAGGGCGTCGAGTCCGGCGGCCCCGCGCTCGAAGTGCCGCCTCCGGTGGGCCTCGACGACCCGGCCGTCCTGCTCTACACCTCCGGGACGACCGGACGCCCCAAGGCCGCGGTACTCACGCACGGCAATCTCACCTGGAACACCGTCAACCAGCTCGCCCACATCGACCTGCGTGACACCGAACGGGCGCTGTGCATATCGCCGTTGTTCCACGCCACCGGGCTCGGCCAGGTCACACTGCCGACGCTGTTCAAGGGCGGCAGCGTCGAGCCGGTCGCCAAGTTCGACGCCGGAGCGATCCTCACGCGTATAAAAGAAGCGCGCATCACCAGCTTCTCCGCGGTGCCTACGATGCTCCAACTGCTGTGCGAGCACCCGCTGTGGGACCGGATCGACCTGGGCTCGCTCACCAGCGTCATCTACGGCGGCTCACCGGTACAGGAACGGGTCGCCCGGGCGTGGCTCGACCGCGGCGTGCGGCTCCAGCAGGGGTACGGCATGACCGAGGCGTCGCCCGGTGTGTACATGGCCCCCGCCGAGGGCTCCGCCGCACGCCCCGTGTCGGTCGGCGTGCCGCACTTCTTCACGGACGTCGCGATGCTGCGCGACGGCCGCCCCGAGGATGTGGGCGGCGACCCGGGCGAACTCCTGGTACGCGGGCCCCACGTCTTCTCCGGCTACTGGAACCGGCCCGACGAGTCCGAGGCATCCTTCGTGGCCGGCTGGTTCCGCACCGGCGACCTGCTGTCCTCCGCCGACGACGGCTGGGCGTACGTCGCCGACCGGGCCAAGGACCTGATCATCTCCGGCGGCGAGAACGTCTACCCCGCCGAGGTCGAGGCGGTCCTGTTGCGCCTGGACGCGATCGCCAACGCCGCCGTCGTGGCCGTCCCCGACGCCCGCTGGGGGGAAGTGGGCGCCGCCTACCTCCAGTTGCGGGAGGGCGCCGTACTCGAAGAGGCCGACGTACGCGCCCACCTCGAAGCGCACCTGGCCCGCTTCAAAGTCCCCAAGTTCCTGGTCTTCGTGCCGGAACTCCCGGCCAACGCCACCGGCAAGATCCGCCGCGTGGAACTCCGGGCCCGGGCCGCGGCGGAGTTGACCGCCGCGGAGTCGGCCGCGGCCGACTCCGCGACCGCGGGCCCGGGCACCGCCGACCGGACCGCCACCATCACCACCGCACAACCCGCCGACGCGGACCGCGCCGGCGCGGAAGGAACCCCGTGACCAGCACCACTCCCCACCCGGCGGACGCCGCCCCCCACCACGCCGTGCCCCTCCCTCCGTCACTGCGCCTGGAACTGCACGGCAGCGTCGCGGTGTTGCGGCTGTCCCGCGCCGCCAAGCGCAACGCCCTCGACGACGCCACGGTGCTGGGTCTGGAGGCCTTCTTCGCGGCGCCGCCCGAGGGCGTGCGTGCGGTCGTCCTCGACGCCGCAGGCGACCACTTCTGCGCCGGACTCGACCTCGGCGAGCTGACCGAACGTGACACCCTGGAAGGCCTCGCGCACTCCCGCATGTGGCACCGCGCCTTCGAGCGCATCGAACGCGGAACCGTGCCGGTCGTCGCGGTCCTCAAGGGCGCGGTTGTCGGCGGCGGCCTCGAACTGGCCTGCGCCGCCCACCTGCGCGTCGCCCAGCCCGGGACCTTCTACGCGCTGCCCGAGGGACAGCGCGGACTGTTCGTCGGCGGGGGAGGCTCGGTGCGGGTACCGCGACTGATCGGTGTCCACCGCATGACCGACATGATGCTCACCGGTCGCATCGTCGGTGCGGACGAGGGCCAGGCGATCGGCCTCTCGCATTATCTGGCAGCTCCCGACGGCGCGTTCGAGCGTGCCATGGAGCTGGCACGCACCGTCGCGGCGAATGCCGCGGTCACCAACTTCGCGGTGCTCCAGGCCCTTCCGCGCATCGCCGCGGCGAACCCGGCCGAGGGCTACCTCCTGGAATCCCTGATGGCCGCCGTCGCCTCCGGCAGCACCGAGGCCAAGGAGCGCATGCGCGCGTTCCTCGACGGCCGCGCCGCAAAGGTGGGACGGCCGTGACGGAACCCCTGATCCTGCGGACCCCGACTGACGAAACACTCCGACGCAGCGAACTCGGACGCTACTTGCGTCACTTGGACGAAGCCCGCGGCCTCCGCTTCGCGGACTACGGCGCCCTCCACCGGTGGTCTGTGTCCGACACCGCGGAATTCTGGTCGTCCATACGCGAGTTCTTCGGCGTACGCTTCGCCGCCCCGGAACGCGCGGTGCTCGGCAGCCGTGTGATGCCCGGCGCGGAGTGGTTCCCCGGCGCCACGCTCAACTACGCCGAGCACGCACTCAAGGGGGCCGGGGCCGCCGATGCGGCCACCGCGCTCACGGCGTACTCGCAGACGCGCGATCGTGTCGATGTCACGTGGGGGGAGTTGCGCGACCAGGTCGCGCGGGCACGTGCGGGCCTGCGGGGGCTCGGAGTCGGTCCCGGCGACCGGGTCGCGGCCTACCTGCCGAACATCCCGGAGACCGTCGTCGCCTTCCTCGCGACCGCCAGTCTGGGAGCGGTATGGGCGAGCTGCGCACCGGAGTTCGGCGCGCGCAGCGTCGTCGACCGGTTCGCGCAGATCGAGCCCACCGTGCTCTTCGCCGCCCCCGGGTACCGCTATGGGGACAAGGACGTCGACCGCCGCGGAACCGTCGACGAGATTCGCGCGGGATTGCCCACGCTGCGTGCGGTGGTCGCCGTCGCGTACGGCACCGGCGAACTGCGCGACGCCGTCGGATGGGACGACCTGCTGGCCGGGCCCGCCGAACGCGGTGCGGAGCCGGTGCCGTTCGACCACCCGTTGTGCGTGCTGTTCTCGTCCGGCACCACGGGGCGCCCCAAGCCGATCGTGCACGGGCACGGCGGCATTCTCCTCGAACACCTGAAGAACCACGCGCTCAGCTGGGACCTGGGCCCGGGGGACCGGATGCTGTGGTTCACCACGACGGCCTGGATGATGTGGAACGCCCTCGTGTCCGGACTGCTCGTCGGATCGGGCCTCGTGCTCATCGACGGGAACCCGCTGTTCCCCGATCTCGACGCGCAATGGCGCATCGCCGCGGAATCGGGGGCGACGCTGATGGGCGCGAGCCCCGGCTACCTGATGGCCTGCCGCCGCGCCGGGCTCGAACCGGTGCGCGCGTACGACCTTTCGGCGCTGCGGCAGATCGGCGCGGCCGGCAGCCCGCTGCCTCCGGAGGGATACCGGTGGGTGCACGAGCAGTTCGGGGACCGGGTCCTGCTCAACGTGGGCAGCGGGGGCACCGACGTGTGCGGCGGAATCGTGCAGGGTGGGCCCTGGCAGCTCGTGTGGGCGGGAGAGATCTCCGGTCCGGCTTTGGGCGTTGCGGCGGCGGCGTTCGACGACGAGGGCACGGAGGTCGTCGGCGAACTCGGCGAACTGGTCATCACCGTTCCCATGCCGTCGATGCCGGTCGGCTTCTGGGGTGACGACGACGGATCCCGCTACCGGGCCGCGTACTTCGACACGTATCCGGGGGTGTGGCGGCACGGCGACTGGGCGCGGTTCGCCCCGACCGGCAGCTGCGTCGTCGCCGGGCGCTCGGACGCCACCCTCAACCGCGGCGGTGTCCGGCTCGGCACCGCCGAGTTCTACCGGGTGGTCGAGGAAGTCCCGGAGATCGCCGACAGCCTCGTGGTGCACCTGGAGGACCCGTCGGGAGGCAACGGCGAGTTGCTGTTGTTCGTGGTCCTGTCCGGGACGGAGACCGCGGGGGCTGCCGGTGCCGACGTGCTCGATGCGGCGCTGCGCGCGCGTCTCGTGGCCGAACTGCGCGGCGCTCTCTCGCCCCGCCACGTCCCGGACGCGATCACCGCGGTACCCGCGATCCCGCGCAACCGCACCGGCAAGAAGCTCGAACTGCCGGTCAAGCGCATCCTGCTCGGTGCCGCCGTGACCGATGTGGTCGGTCCCGACGTGCTCGCCGATCCGGCGTCCCTCGACCCCTTCCTCGCCCTCGCGGCAGCCCGGAGGCCCGCATGAGCAGCACTTCGGAACCGGTCCGGCGCGTCGCGATCGTCGGCACCGGGGTCATCGGCGCCGGCTGGGCGGCACACTTCCTGGCCCGGGGCCTGGACGTCGTGGCCACGGACCCGTCGCCCGGTGCGGAGTCGCGGCTGCGCGCGGATGTTGCCGCACACTGGCCGACGGTGACCCGGGCCGGACTCGCCGAGGACGCCTCGTCGGACCGGCTGGCGTTCACCGCCGACCTCGAAACCGCAGTCGGCGACGCCGATTTCGTCCAGGAGAACGGGCCCGAGCGCGAGGACGTCAAACAGGCGCTGTTCGCCGCGTTGGACGCCGCCGCGCGTCCGGAGACCGTCATCGCCAGCAGCTCGTCCGGGCTGGCCGCCACCGCCATCGCCCGGGACTGCGCGGCCCACCCCGAACGCGTGCTGATCGGGCACCCGTTCAACCCGCCGCACCTGATCCCACTCGTCGAGGTCGTGCCGGGCGAGCGCACCGGCGAGGAAGCGGTGGCCCGGGCACTGGACTTCTACACCGCGGTCGGCAAGAAGCCGATCCGGGTGCGCCGCGAGGTGCCCGGCCACATCGCCAACCGGTTGCAGGCGGCGCTGTGGCGCGAGGCGTACTCGCTCGTCGACCGCGGCGTCGCGACGGTACGCGACATCGACACGGCCATCGCGCACGGGCCCGGCCTGCGCTGGGCGCTGCTCGGGCCGTTCGCCAACCAGCATCTGTCCGGCGGCCGCGGCGGGATCGCGCACATCCTCGAACATCTGGGCCCGCCGACCGAGGCATGGTGGCGGGACCTCGGCGACCCGTCGCTCACCCCGGAGTTGGCGGCCAAGCTCGTGGCCGGCGTGGAGGACGCGCTCGACGGCATCGGAGTCGACGAACTCGCGGCCCGGCGCGACGCGTTGCTGCACGCGCTGCTGGCCCTCAAGGCGGCGGCCGACCTGCCGTGACCCGTCCGCCGAACCACCCCGGAAGCCCCGGTAACCATCCCTCGGAGAGACCCATGGACCTGACCGCACTCGACGCGATCGACGTACACGTGCACGTCGAACAGGACGGCCGGGGCTGCCTGGCCCTCGACCGCGAACTGCTCGACGCCTCCGCCGCCTACTTCAAGGCCGACCAGGACCGCACTCCGACACTGGAGCGCATAGCCGAGCACTACCGCGCGCGGCGTACCGCGGCCGTGGTCTTCACCGTCGACGCGACCGCCGCCACCGGGCATCCCGCGCTCAGCAGCGAGGAGATCGCCGACGCCGCCGCCGAACACGCGGACGTTCTCGTCCCGTTCGGGTCAGTGGACCCGCACGCGGGCCGCGCCGCGGTCGACCGGGCCAGGCGCCTGGTCACCCGACACGGCGTGCGGGGCTTCAAGTTCCACCCCAGCCTCCAGGGCTTCGACCCCAACGACGTGCGCTTCTACCCGTTGTACGAAGTGCTCGCGGAGGAAGGCGTCCCGGCGCTGTTCCACACCGGCCAGACCGGCATCGGCGCGGGCCTGCCCGGCGGTCGGGGCATCAAGCTGCGGCACTCGAACCCGATGCTCCTCGACGACGTGGCCGCGGACTTCCCCGAACTCACCATCGTGATGGCCCACCCGTCGGTGCCTTGGCAGGACGAGGCGATCTCGATCGCGACCCACAAGGCCAACGTCTACATCGACCTGTCGGGTTGGTCGCCGAAGTACTTCCCGCCGCAGCTCGTTCGCGCCACCAACACGCTGCTGCGCGAAAAGGTGCTGTTCGGCTCGGACTTCCCGGTCATCACCCCGGAGCGCTGGCTCGCGGACTTCGCGAAGCTCGACATCAAGGACGAGGTGCGCCCGCTGGTGCTGAAGGAGAACGCCGTACGCGTGCTGGGCCTCGCCGGGGGCCGCGGCTGATCGGCCGACCCGGCCGGCGCCACCTGGCCCCGCGGATCAGCCGGTCTCCCGACCGGCTTACCGCGCGTCCACGTGCACGAGCATGTCGACGACCGCGCGGGCGACTTCGGCCGCGCGGTCCGTCGTCCACAGCTCCGGATCCTCGACCGTCGAGATGAAGTAGCCGCGGACGAGCAGGAAGAGGATGTCGGCGGCCAGTTCCGGGTCCGGTACGCCCGCGTCCTCGGCCGCGTCGCGCAGTTCGGCCCGCGAGGCGTGCGGCTCCCTGGTCTCCGGCGATCCGGCGGAGTCGGCGTCGAAGCCCACCGACGACAGCATCTCGACCCACAGCCGGCGCAGCAGCAGGTCGTCGGGGTCGGTGGTGAGGTTCCAGGCGACCGTGGCGCGCAGCCGGTCCTCGCCCCGGAGTTCGCCGACGTGGGTGTCCAGGTCCGTGCGCCAGCGGGACTCCGCGGCGTCGACGGCGTTGGTGATCAGTGCGATCCGGGTGGGCACGTAGTTCGTGACCATCGCCGTGGACCCGCCCAGTTCCTTGGCCACCGCGCGGATGGTGACCGCGCGTGCCCCGTCGCGGGCGGCGACCGCGAGGGTCGCCTTGGCGATGGCCTTGCGGCGCTGGACTTCGTCGACGTCGATCGGCATGGCGGCAACCTAGCTCAGTGGGGGCTTGACGTGGCACATCGCGTGATGCAACGTTGTTATATCACATTGTTTTTCGCAGGGGTTCCCCTGCGGTTCACCGGTGAACTCCCGGTGACCCCCTTCGCCTTCCCCAGCATCCGCTGCATTCTCCCGCGTTGGAGCGCACATGAGCCTTGCCTTCGAGCGCGTCGCCGCGCAGCCGGTCCCCGAACACGCGCGGCAGCACCTGGTCCGCATGCGCGACGGGGTGAGGCTGGCCACCGACGTCTACGGCGCCAAGACCGAGCCCGCACCGACCGTTCTGGTCCGCCTGCCCTACGACAAGAACAGCCGCTACGTCTTCTTCGAGCAGGTCGCCGAGCGGTTCACCGCCCGCGGCTACGTCATGGTCGTCCAGGACGTCCGCGGCAAGTTCCGCTCCCAGGGCCGCACCCTCGGCTGGACCGGAGAGGTCGACGACGGCTACGACACCATCGAATGGGTGACCCACCAGCCCTGGTCGGACGGCGTCGTCGGCATGTTCGGCGACTCCTACTACGGCTTCACGCAGTGGTCCGCCGTCTCCAGCCAACACCCCGCCCTGCGCGCGATCGTGCCGCGCGTGACGTGCACCGACGTCGTCCCCGGCGTCGCGACGGTCGACGCCCGTGCGGAGCGTCAGCCGGGCTGGCTCGAAGGCGCCGACTACCTCGCCCACGTCTGGGTCGACAACGACACCTACGAGTTCGAGCCGGACCTGACGACGCGGCCGCTGATCGCCGCGTATGAGCAGGCGTTCACGGCCATCGGGAAGCGCTCGGCGGGCTTCGACCTGGTCGTCGGCGGCATACCGCTGGCCGCGTACAACGGGCCGCACCCGTACGACGCGCGGCCCGTGCCGGTGTTGCACTGCGTCGGGTGGTTCGACAACCTCGGCGTCGCCCACATGCGCGACTACACCGAACTCGCCCGGCGGCCCGGCTGGGCGGCGGTGCAGTACCTGAGCGCCGACAGCACCGACCACGAGAACTACTTCCTCGAACACGCCCCGGTGGCTCCCGAAACCGACCACATGGTCGACGACGACGCCCTCACGCGCATGCTCGACGCGTACACCGCGCCCGCACTGCGCTTCTTCGACGTGTTCCTGAAGGGCACCGAGCATCCGGACACGCTGCCGCGCGTGCGCTGGAAGCTCGGCCACGTCGGATGGCGGACGTCAACCTCCTGGCCGCCGCCCGGGGCGACCGCGCTCGACCTCCACCTCGACGCACCCGCCGCCGCGCCGGGCCCGCTCCCGGGCGGGGTCCTCGGCGAACGGCCCGCGGCACAGGGGGAGTCCGTCGAGTGGCGGTACGACCCCGACGACCTCGTACCGTCGGCGGTGGCCAACACCTTCATGCTCCTGCACGACCACCCGGACGAACGGCCCACCGCGGACCGCGACGACGTCCTCGTCTTCACCACCCCGGCCTTCGAAACGCCGCTGGACCTGGCCGGGCCGGTACGTGCGGAGCTGCACGCCGCGAGCACCGCTCCGACGTACGACCTGTTCGTCCGCCTCCTCGACGTCGCCCCCGACGGCACCGCCCGGCTCGTCGTGCGCGGTTGCGTGCAGGCGGACGCGCCCGGCGCGTGGGACGTCGACCTCGGGCACACGGGCTACCGCGTACGCACCGGGCACCGGCTCGCCCTCACGCTCGCCTCCAGCGACTTCCCGAACCACGTGCCGAACTCCGGCTCCACCGAGAACCCCTGGTACACCACCGCACCCAAGGCGAGCCTCCAGACCTTGCGTACCGGCCCCGGGCAGCGCTCACGACTGCGCCTGACCGTGCTTCCGGCCGCGTCCGGAACCGGGGAGTGAGGCCGCGATGTCGCCGGCATTCGTCGCCACCAGACTCGCGACCCTGGCCGTCACCGTCGTGATCGCCGGCCTCGCCATCCACGGCGCGCTGTTCCTCGCCCCGGGCGACCCGGCCACGCTGCTCGTCGGCGGCGCGCGCAAGCCCGACCCCGAAGTGCTCGCCCAGATCCACCGCGAGTACCACCTCGACGACCCGTTCCTGCAGAGCTGGTGGCACTGGTTCGGCAACTGCCTGCACGGCGACTTCGGCAAGTCGCTCGTCTACCGGGACAGTGTCGGCCACCTCGTCGCGGCCCGCGCCGGCGACACGTTCGCCCTGGTCGGCTACGCGGCCGTCCTGGTCCTCGTGACCGGAACACTCGCCGGGACCCTCGCGGGACTGCGCGGCGGCCGGACGGAATCGTTCGTCACCGTGGTGACCGCGGGCGCGATGGCGATCCCGACGTTCATCATGTCGGTGCTGCTGATCTGGGTGTTCGCCGTGCAACTGCCGTGGTTCCCGGTCTACGGCTCGGGCAGCGGCTTCGTCGGCACGCTGACCCACCTGACCCTGCCGGCCGTCGCCCTGGCCGTCTCGTGGGTGGGGTACGTCGCCCAGGTCACCCGCACGTCCGTACGCACCGAACTGCGCTCGGAGCACGTCGAGACGGCACGCAGCCGCGGCGTCCCCGAGTCGGTGGTCGTCCGGCGCCACGTGCTCCGCAACGCGTCGGGGCCCATCTTCGCGGTGTCCGGCGTGGGGGTCGCCGGACTCATCGCCACCACGGCGGTCGCCGAACAGGCCTTCGGCATCGGGGGACTGGGCGCGCTGATGATCGAGGCGGCGGGCAAGCAGGACCTGGCCGTGGTGCAAGCCGTCGCCCTGCTGTTCGTCGTGGTGTTCGTGGTCGTCAACACCGTCGTCGACCTCGTCAGCGCCGCGCTCGACCCGCGTACCGCACAGAAGGGACGCGCATGAACGGGCGAAGCGAACTCGTTGACAAAGAGATGTGGTTCGTGGGCGCGGCCGGCAAACCGCGGCCGCCGCGCGACCGCGTCACCACCGCCGCCGCATGTGTCGTCGGGCTGTTCCTGCTGCTGGCCGTGTTCGGGCCCCTGGTGGCCCCGCACGACCCGAACGCCGTCGACCCCTTCAACGTCAACGCCGGCCCTTCCGGGGCGCACCTCCTCGGAACGGACGACACCGGCCGCGACATCCTGTCCCGGATCATCTGCGGCACCCGTGCCAGCCTCACCGCCCCGGCACTCGTGGTCCTGTTCTCCACGATCGCCGGAACTCTGCTGGCGCTCTGCGCCGCCTGGTTCGGCGGCTGGGCCGACCGGCTGGTCTCCGGCCTGCTCGACGTCGTCTTCGGCTTCCCGGGGCTGATCATGGCCGTCCTGGCGGCCGCGGTGTTCGGGCCGGGGCCGACGGCGCCGGTGATCGCGCTGTCCATCGCGTACCTCCCGCTGGTCACGCGCGTGGTGCGGTCCGCGGCCATGAAGGAACGCGGGCTGCCGTACGTCGCCGCCCTGCACCTGCTCGGCGCGCCCACGCACCGCATCTGGCTGCGGCACCTCCTGCCGAACCTGGCGCCACTCGTCCTGGTCCAGGCCACCATCGGCTTCGGCTACGCCCTGCTCGACGTCGCGGCAATCTCGTTCATCGGCCTCGGCAGCCAGCCGCCGGATCCCGAGTGGGGGCTCATGGTGTCCAACGGCGCCCCCGGCATCCTCGCCGGGCAGCCGCAGCAATCCCTCTACGCCGGCCTCGTGGTGCTCGTCGTCGTGGTCGCGTTCAACCTGCTGGGATCGGGGCTCTCCCGGCGCCTGCTCGGAGAGGGCACATGAGCATGAAGCACTCCACACCGCCGTTGCTGGACATCGACGCGCTGCGCATCGACCTGTCTGTGGGCGGGACGCCGCGGACCGCCGTACACCGCGCCGACGTCCGCATCGCCGAGGGCGAAGCGGTCGCGCTGGTGGGCGAGTCCGGATCCGGCAAGTCGCTGACCGCGCGTGCCGTGCTGCGGCTGCTGCCCGAGGGCGCGCGTACGCACGGAGGCCTGCGGTTCGCGGGAGAGTCCGTGCCGGACATGTCCCGCGCACGGCTGCGGGAATTCCGGGCGGGCGACGTCGCCATGGTCTTCCAGGATCCGCGCGCCCACATCAACCCGGCGCGCGGCGTCGGCGACTTCCTCATCGAAGGCCTCACCACCGCGCGGGGCGTCGCGGTGGCCGAGGCCCGGACGAAGGTCGCGGGCATCCTGCGCGAGGTCGGCATCGGCGACGCGGAACGCCGCATGCGGCAGCGCCCCTGGGAACTCTCCGGAGGCCTCCTGCAACGCGTCATGATCGCCGCGGCGCTCGCCGCCGAGCCGCGGCTGCTGCTCGCCGACGAACCGACCACGGCACTCGACGTGACGACCCAGGAGGAGGTCATGGCGATCATCTCCGAGACCCGCGAAGCACGCGGCCTGGCCATGCTGTTCATCACCCACGACCTGGAACTGGCCGCCGCGGTGTGCGACCGCGTGGCGGTCATGTACGCGGGATCGACCGTCGAGGACCTGCCCGCCGCGGCGCTGCAGGACGACGCGGCGCACCCGTACACCCGCGCGCTCCTCGCCTCGCGGCCGTCCGTCGGCGACACGCGAGGCGAACTCCGGGCCATCGCGGGCCGCCCGCTGTCCGGCTTCGAGGCCCCGTCCGGCTGCGCGTTCGCCGCCCGATGTCCCCGGGCACGCGAGCTGTGCGACGACGAGCCGCCGCGATCGCGCCCCGCCGGCGCGGGCTCCGCCGCCTGCCACTTCCCGCACACCCGCGCCCCCGAGGAGGCCGGATCGCATGCTTGAGGTTCACAACCTGCGCAAGGTCTACGGCGATTTCGTCGCCGTCGACGACGTCAGCCTCACCCTTCCCGAGGGCGGGTCGCTGGCGGTGGTGGGGGAGTCGGGCTCGGGGAAGACCACCACCGCACGCATGATCGCGGGCCTGGAGGCGCCGAGCGGCGGTCACTTCGCGGTGGGCGGCGAACCGCGTCGGCCCGGCCGGGTGGGCGGCGCCGAGCGGCGTACCCGGGCCCGGCAGATCCAGATGGTCTTCCAGGACCCGTACTCGTCGCTCGACCGCCGCCAGCGGGTACGCGACGCCGTCGCCGAGGCCGTACGCCTGCACCGCCCGGGCAACGGCGCAGCCGTCGACGACCGGGTCGCGGAACTCCTCGGCCTGGTCGGGGTGGACGAGCGCCAGGCCCGCTCGCTCCCCAAAGGGCTCTCCGGCGGACAGCGCCAACGCGTCGCGATCGCCCGGGCTCTCGCCGCCGAGCCACGCGTACTGATCCTGGACGAGGCGGTCGCCGCCCTGGACGTGTCGATCCAGGCGCAAATCCTGAACCTGCTCGCACAGGTGCGGGAAAGCACCGGGACGGCACTGCTGTTCATCACCCACGACCTCGCGGCGGTCCCGCACATCAGCGACGAGGTCCTGGTGATGCGCACCGGACGGGTGGTCGAGCAGGGCCCGGTCGGGCGCGTGTTGGGCGCGCCGCGCGACGCGTACACCCGGCGTCTGATCGAGTCCATCCCCAAGCCCGGCTGGAAGCCGCGGCGCCGACCGCGCCCGGACGCCGACTGACCGAACCGCCCTGCCGGGTCGCCCACGCGCCCGACCGATCCGCAAGCCGGGCCGACCCGGTCCGCAGCTTTGCACCGCGGCGCGACAACCGCGCCACCCCACGATCAAGGAGAGACCATGTCCTTCGCACCCGCCCTCGAGTTCGTGTTCGAAATCAGGGCCCAGGTGTCCGAAACCCTGCACATCGGCCACGGCGACGGCGAGATCACGGAGTTCACGCCCATCGTCGGCGGCAGCGTGAGCGGCCCGCGGCTCACCGGCAAGGTGCTGGCCGGGGGCGGGGACTGGAGCAGCACGCGCGGCGAGATCTGCGAACTGGAGGCCCGCTACCTCGTGCAGGCCGACGACGGCTCGGTCGTCGACATCGTCAACCGCGGCTTCTACCACCCCGACCCCGACAGCCCCGACCAGCACGACGGAGACGTCAAGGTCTCCGAGGCCGGCCACTACTACCGGACGTCACCCGTGTTCCGGACCGACGCCCCGGCCCACCGCTGGCTCGCCGAGACGGTGTTCGTCGGCCTGGCCCGCCCCGACGGGGACGACGTCGTGGTGATCCGCATGTACGCGGTCCGCTGACCGGCCGCCGCGTCCGCGCGCGCGGCGCACCGCGTAGGCCGCCAGCACCCCGCCGAGGCTGACCAGGCTCGTGAGCAACTGCGTGCGCTGGTCGTCGATCACGGCCATGGCCACCAGCACGCCCAGGAACCCGGCGATGACCACCCAGGTGAGGTACGGGTACAGCCACATCTTGAGCGTCAGCCGCTCCGGTGCCTCTCGCTCCAGCCGCCGCCGCATGCGCAACTGCGAGGCACCGATCAGCAGGTACATGAAGATGGCGATCGCACCGGAGGAATTGACCAGGTAGGTGAACACGCGGTCGGGGGAGAGGTAGGCGAGCAGCACGGACAGCCAGCCGACGACCGTGCCCGCCAGGATCGCGCGGGTGGGGACGTTCCGGCGGCTGGTGGCGACCATCCAGCGCGGGGCGTCGCCGTGCTCGGCGAGCGCGAAGACCATCCGCGAGGACACGTACACCGAGGAGTTCAGCACGCTGAGCACCGCGGTGAGGATGACGATGTCCATGACGGTGCCGATGCCGTCCACGCCGATGGTGTCGAGCGCGGCGACGTACGGGCTCTTGAGCACCTCGGCGCCGTCCCACGGGACGATCGTCACCACCAGGAAGATCGAGCCGACGTAGAACAGGATGATCCGCCAGATGATGCCGGTGGTGGCACGGGCCACCGAGCGCTCCGGCTCGCGGCTCTCCGCCGCCGCGATGGTCACGATCTCGGCCCCGCCGAACGCGAAGATCACCACGACGATCGCCGAGAAGATCGAGGTGAAGCCGTTGGGCGTGAACCCGTCGTGGGAGGTCAGGTTGGAGAAGTCGAACGACGAGCCCGGCCACGCGCCGACCACGAAGAGCGTGCCGACGATCAGGAAGGCCACGATCGCGGCGACCTTGATCGAGGAGAACCAGAACTCGAACTCGCCGAAGGACTTGACCGACAGCAGGTTGGTCGCGGTCATCACCAGCATGAGCCCCATGGCCAGCAGCCACAGCGGCGCGTCGATCCAGGCGTGCAGGATCGCGGCGCCGGCCACCGCCTCCACGGCCACGATGATCACGTAGTAGTACCAGTACAGCCAGCCGATGGTGAACCCGGCCCACGGGCCGATGGCGGTCCGCGCGTAGTCGGAGAACGACCCCGAGGACGGCCGCGCCACGACCATCTCGCCGAGCATCCGCATCGTGCACAGCACGAGCGCGCCGGCGAGGCAGTACGACACGATCGCGGCGGGTCCGGCGGTCTTGATCACCGAACCGCTGCCGACGAACAGGCCCGCGCCGATCGCGCCGCCGATGGCGATCATCGACATGTGGCGGTTGCGCAGCGACCTGCTCAGCTGGGGGACGTCCGTCCCGCCCGCCTTGCGCGGCGGCTGCGGGATCGTCGGCGAAGGCCGGTCCGCGCGCACGGCGGTGGCGGCCCGCGGCACACCCGTCGGTCCGGCCGCGTGCCGTTGGCGGGCGCGCCGGAGTAGGACGTACGGGAAGGGCGGAGCAAGGACGAACGGAACGAGGGGCGGAACGGTTCGGCGAACGAGCGGGAACCGTCAAGGGGCGTGGCGGCAGGCGTCGGCCGGAGCCGTGCGCCGCCGCACCGGGCAGTCCGGCCGGGTCAGGTCCATTCGGCCTCCCGGCCGCTGCCGATCACCCAGGTCAGCGCGCGGAAGTGGCGCAGCGCGGTACGGGCGTCGGGGGCGGTGAACGCGACCGTCCGCGGCCCGTCGGGGGCGACCCCGGGCATCGCGGTGGCACGGTCGGCCAGGTACGGGCTGTCGAGGTCCACCGAAACGGTCAGCGCGGTGCCGCGGCTCGGGGCACCGGGCAACTGCGCGGTGCGCGCCCGCGCCCGGTCGGCCAGAGCCGCGGTCGCCGCGCCGGTGATGTCGGCGGCGGTGGCCGCGGGTGTACGGCACACCGCGGCGTGCCTGCTCAGCGCCGTCTTCACGGCGACGGTCCGGGCGCCGGGAGCCCAGGACCGGGCCGCCGCGCAGGTCAGGTCGTCGCCGGTGACCAGTACCACGGACACCTGTGCCTCGGCGGCCACGAGTGCGTTGAACCGGCCTTCGTCGGTGGGCACTTCGTCGATGCGCACGGCGAGGATGCTGTGCGACAGGTAGGTGTGGGCCAGGACGCCGGGTTCGCCCGCGCCGGTGTGGTAGCCGACGAACGCCACGGCGTCGACGCCGAGTTCGATGCCCTGCATCATGCCGAGCGGCTTGTGGCGGCCGACGATGAGGCTCGCGCGCGGGTCGAGGTCCTCCAAGAGGACGTTGTCCATTCCGCAGTGTGCGTCGTTGACCAGGATCTCGTCGGCTCCGGCGGCGGCGAAGCCGGCCACGGCGGCGTTGACGTCGCCGGTCAGCAGGCGGCGGAAGCGCTCGTAGCGCGGGGTGCCGGCGGTCACGTCGGCGGGCAGGACGGTGCCGGTGGCACCCTCCATGTCGGCGGAGATCAGGACGCGCATGCGGGCACCTCCTCGGGGCCAGGGTCGCGGCCGGGGTCGTCGTCGGCGTTGCCGGCGGGGTCGTCGCCGGGCGCGCCTTCGGTGGCGGCCCGCATGGATTCGGCGGCCCCGGCGTCGACCAGGCCGACGAGGGAATCGGCGTACGCGGCCCCCGACTCCGCGACGATCTCGGCGAGCGTCTGCGCCTCGCGCACCAGGGCGAAGCGCGCGCGGTCGGCGTCGTCGAAGCGGAAGCCGTAGACCGCGGGGCGGGGCAGTGAGTTGTAGGCGAAGTGCGACGAGAAGTAGTAGGCCCCGGTGTCGTAGAGCGCCACCACGTCGCCCGGTTCCAGCAGGGGCAGTTCGCGGCCCTCGGCGGTGAGGTCGCCGGCGAAGCAGCACGGCCCGGCCACGTCCTGCACGACGGATGGCCCGGCCTTCGGGACGCCGTCCGCGTCGAACACGCCGATCCGCAGCGGCCACGCCCGCGGCATGAAGACCGTGCGCGCGGCGACCTGCGCGCCCGCGTGGGTGATCGCGATGGGTCGCCCGCCGGCGGACTTGGTGTACTCCACCCGGGTCAGCACCATGCCGTGCTTGGCGAGGACGGAGCGGCCGAACTCGGTGACCAGGGCGTACCGGCCGTCGAACAGGCCCGGGACGTCCTCGCGCAGCTGCGCCACGTAGGCGGCGTGGCCGGGGCTCTCCTCGTCGCCGTCGAAGTTGACCGGAAGGCCGCCGCCGATGTCGAGGCTGTCGATCTGCCGGTGACCGACGGCGGCGTTGATGTGCTCGGCGAGTTCGTACGCGGCCCGGACACCGGCGGAGATGAGCGGCAGCGGGCAGCCCTGCGAACCGACGTGCGCGTGCAGCCGGGTGAGCCAGGGGCGTCGGCGGAAGGCCTCGACGAGGGCCTCCTCGGCACCGGGGTCGCGCAGCGCGATGCCGAACTTGGAGGTGTCGGTGGCGGTGCTCATGGCGCCGATGGCACCCGCGCCGACCTGGGGGTTCACCCGGATGCCGAGCGGCCCGCGCGGGGTGCGGTCGTCGGCGGGCCGGGCGGCCAGGACGGCGTCGAGGCGTTCGAGCTCCTGCCAGTTGTCCAGGTTGATCGCGATGCCCAGGTCGACGGCGAGTTCGAGTTCGTCGATGGTCTTCGCGGGGCTGTCGAACACCAGCCGGTCAGCGCTGAAGCCGGCCGCGAGGGCTTGCGCCAGCTCGCCGGGGCTGGCGACCTCGCAGCCCATGCCCGACTCGGCGAGCAATTGCAGGACGGGGACCAGGCCGCACGCCTTGGCCGCGAAGGTGTGCAGTACGGGCGCGGGCGACTCGAACGCCGCGTGCAGCCGGGCCACCGTGCCGCGGATGCCCTCGACGTCGAGCAGCCCGACCACCGGAGCCGGCGCGTCGAGCAGACCTTCGCGTACCGCGAGGCGCACCGCCTCGTCGAGCACCGCGCGCCGCCCGGCGTCAGGGGCTGTGCCGGTGGCCGTGCCGTCGCCGCCCACGATGGTGGGGGAAGCTGCCGCGGAGAGGCCGGAGAACACAGGGAACACCTCGGATTTCGTGGGCGGACGCGTCCGCCGGGGCGGGGGCGGGGACCGGTACGTCGAAAAGCATGGTCCCGGAGCCGCGACGGCGTCATCAGCCGATCGTACGGAGTCGTACGCGGGACGTTGGCCGATCGGACAACGGAGCCGCGACGCGTCCGGCGACGTGCGCCCGGTTCAGCCTCGCGCCGGCGGGTCCTCGCGCGCCGCGATGCGCAGCCCCACGTCGGCCAGCAGCCGGGCGGCCGGGTCACCCAGATCGAGCCCGAACAGTTCGCGGATCCGGCGCAGCCGGTGGCGCAGCGTGTTCGGATGCACGGTCAGTGCGGCCGCGGCCGACGCCACGTCGCCGAACGCGTCCAGGTACGCCGACAGTGTGGTGCGGAAGGCGGTGCCGTGCTCCGTGTCGTACGCGACCAGCCGGTGCACCGGCCCGGTGTTCGAGGCCCGCCACACCGGCTCGACCCGGTCGAGCAGTTGCAGCAGGGTGGCGGGGACGAGCACCTGGTCGTGCTCCGCGACGGCCGAGCCGCCCGGGCTGTCGTACCGCTCGGCCAGCACTCGCAGCACCAGGTCGGCGGACGCCCGCGACTCGGACAGCCCCGACGCGCCGGCGGCCGCGCGACCCACGCCGATCAGGACCGATCCCGGCGGCACGGTCCGGGCGGTGGCCGCCAGCTCGCGGGCCAGCGCGACCGGGGCCTCCGGCCGGTCCTCGTGGACCGGTACCACCAGGTACATCCGCCGGCCCGACTGCGCGGAGAGCACCGACGCGCCGTCGGCGGACGTCCGCAGCGCGGCGGCCTGCAAGGCGAGCACATCGAGCAGGCGCTGCCAGGCGGCCCCGCCGACCGTGCCGTCCTTCGCATTCGGCGGTGCGTCGATGGCCACGACCGCGTAGCGCCGCGCGTCGTCCAGGCCGAGTGCGGGCTCCCGGTCGGACGCCGCGACGCGCCCGGTCAAGACGCCGAGCAGGGCCTCCTCGTGCCGTCGCGCGCTGAGCCGACTGTGCGCCCGGTGCTGGATGAGGTGCGGAACCGCGGCCCGGGCGGCGGCCCGCAGCGCGGCCCGGGAGCCCTCGGCCAGGCTGCCGCCGCCGGTCGCCGCCGCCCACAGCGAGCCGAGGACCTCGTCGCCCACCCGGACCGCGACGGCCAGGCGTTCGGCGAAGTCCCCGCCGGCGGGCAGGTGCACCACGTCGTACGAGGTCCACAGTTCGCGCAGGAACCCGCTCTCGCGCAGCTGGGCCACCCGCCACTCCGGCACCCGCTGGCCCAGGATGGTCAGCTGCCGCAGCGGGTCGGCGCCGCCGTCGGTACGCGAGTAGGCCAGCACTCGCGACCGCGTGTCCTCGATCGTGATCGCGCCGCCGACCAGGTCGGCCAGGACGTTGGCCAGGGCGGGCAGGTCGCCCAGCCGCACCTGGTCCAGCCCGCGCCGCAGGTCCGGCCCGTCGACGGCGTCGCCGTCGTCGCGGCCGACCTGGTCGGCGTACGAGACACCCGCGCGCAGCAGCGCGAGCAGCTCGGTCCAGTCCGTGCCCGGGCCTCGGGTGAGCAGCGCGGTGTCCACCCGGCGCGCGGTCGCCGACAGGGCGGCACCCGCGGGCAGTGCGCCGCGCCGCATGACGACGGCGGCAGCCCCGGCACGGTCGGCGGCCAGCAGGACGTCCGGCGCGGCCGCCGACGCCACATCGACGCCCACCGCCAGCAGGAGGAGCCCGTCGGAGGAATGCCGCCCGGCGGCGTCCGCGGGTTCCTTCTCCTGCCTCTCCCGCTGTTCCTGC
Source organism: Streptodolium elevatio (assembly GCF_053592165.1). Taxonomy (NCBI): domain Bacteria; kingdom Bacillati; phylum Actinomycetota; class Actinomycetes; order Kitasatosporales; family Streptomycetaceae; genus Streptodolium; species Streptodolium elevatio. The sequence continues at coordinate 299,212 of NZ_JBSFVE010000002.1, read as the reverse complement.
TGCTCGCGGTCCCAGACCGCCTCGCCCGCGTCGTAGAGCGCCACGCCGCGCACGGGCACGCCGGTCCCGCGCGGGGCGTGCACCAGTTCCAGCACGTCGGTACCGACCACGGCCAGCACATGGGACAGCGTCGGCGGCCCGGGGTCGGTGCGAGGCTCCGTCACCGGGACGTTCGGGTCCGCGGGCGGTTCGGGGCGCTGCCCGGCGTCCTTCCCGGGGTGCGGCTCGGAAGGCATCACTCCATGATCAGGCATCGGGCGCGCGGACGGCGTCACCCGCGCTGCGGCCCTTCATGCCCGGGCTTTCGGGGGTGATGCCCCAGGTGACGATGCGGCGGGGGTGGATCCGGATGATCTCCGGGCTGGCGCCGCGGCCGGTGTGCTCGACGTCGCGCAGTGCCTCGGCCGTACCGCGGATCTCGATGCCGCGTACCGTCCACGGGTCGTACGACGCGATGTCGTCGACCACGAGTGCGACTTCCGGGTTCCCCTCCACGTTGCGGAACTTGCGGCTGGCGCCCATGTTGTAGCCGGCGATGTCGATGGTGCCGTGGATTCGGTTGACCTTGAACGCGACGGGGTTGTTCTGCGGGGCGCCGTCCGGCGCGACCGTGGCCAGCCGCCCGAGGCGCTGCGAGAGGAGGTAGGCGGTCTCGGCGTCGGTGAAGGGTGTCGAGGAAGTCATGTGCCCAGCCTCGTAGTTGAAGTGCGCTTCAAGTCAAGTGACCGCGCCGCACGGTCGGCCCGGGGCGTATCCCGGGTCAGGAGGCGGTGCCGAACCAGCCGGGGAAGTCGAGGCGGAAGAAGTCGGCGGGCGTCATGCGGCGCAGGTCGTCGTCGAGGGCGCGCAGGCGCTCGGTGCCGAGTTCGGCGGACCAGCGGGCCCGGACGTTCTCGAAGGCGCGGGCGGAGAGGACGAGGCATTCGACGCCGCGGGACGTGAGGCGGACCAGTTTGCGGCGGGCGTCGTGCGGGTCGTGGCCGACGGAGACGTACCCGAGCTGTTCGAGGTTCGCGACGGTCTTGCCGGCGGCCTGCTTGCTCACCCCGAGCGTGCGGCCGAGGTCCGCGGCGGTGGTCCCGTGCGGGCCGATGGCCTGGAAGACGAAGCCGTGCATCGGCCGGACGTCGGGGTGGCCGTGCCGCGCCAGATCCTCGTGCACCTCGTCGATGACGGTGCGGAACGCCATGAACAGGCGGAGCGGGAGCTCGAAGCCGGGGGGATCGCCCGGGGTGCCGTCCGGTCCCGTCGCCACTTCGCCGGCTCCTCCACTGTCGACTGCCGCGGCCGTCCGGTACGGACAACTGCATTGTCGATGGTAGAGGAGCCGGCGAAGTGGCGGGGATGGTGCTGTGGTGCCATCCTGCGGTGGTGCGGTCTGCGGTCTGCGGTGGTTCGTGAGTCGCGGTGCGGTCGTTCAGGAGGCGGTGTTCGCCGCCTTGCGGGTCTCGGCCTCGGCGAGGAAACGCTCGACGGTGTCGCCGGAGGCGACGAAGTCACCCAGCGATTCCCCGACGATCTTGCCGGCCAGCTCGGTGGCGATCATGCCGAGCTCGGCGTGCAGCGCGGCCTCGGCGAGCGCGCGCTCCTCGGCGATGGCGTTGTGGCCGGAGACCACGAGCTCGTCGCGGACACGCTGCGCCTCGGCGCGCGACTCCGCGATGGATTCGGCGCCCTCCTCGATCAGCTCCTGGCGCACCCGGGCGGCCTCGCGGCGGCCCTCGGCGTTCTCCTTCGCGATCTGGCGGGCCAGATCCGCGGCCTCTTCGCGCAGGCCGTCGGCGTGGTCGAAGCCGCCTTCGAGCTTTTCGTGGCGTTCGTCGAGTGTGCGCGCGATCCGGGGGATCAGGACCTTCCCGACAATCAGGAAGACCAGCGCGAAGCATATGACGGCGACTACGAGTTCGGCGCCATCAGGCGTCAAGGGTCCCATCCCGACACTCTATCGGCGCCTTTGTGAAGCCGTTCACGTGGGACCGGTCACAGCGCGTGGAGGGCATGAGGGCCGCGTAAATCGGATCGCCCCGCGCCGCGGAGGACGCAGAATGTGCCGATGGACGAACGACGGACGCTGCGCGACGACAAGGACCGTGAGGTCGCCGACTATGTCGTCGGCAACTGGCGGGGCCACCGGCTCGCCGACGACCTGGAGCCCCGGCCGGGTGTACCGCTCGCGGACCTCGCGGCGGCGGTGCTGCGCGCGCTGCCCGGCTGGGCCGTGTGTGCGCAGGAACGCGAGGGCCGCGCGCTCGCGGCCGCCGGAGCCCGGCTCCAGCGCCACGCGCACTGCTACACCTGGGACCTGGTGGCCCGGCCGCCCGAGCCGTCCTGGGCGGTCCCCGAGCTCCCGCCGGGCATCACCTTGTCGCCCGCGGTCGAGCACGAGCCGGCCGACCTGACCGCCGCGTGGATCGGCGCCTATCCGCCCGGGCACCCGGACAACCCGGGCGGCGAGTCCTTCGACTCCGCCCGTGCGCAATTGGCGACGCTGTACGAAGGCACGCTCATCGGCGCCCTCATGCCCGCAAGTTGCGTGCTCCGGCACGGGCCACGCCCGGTCGCCGTCTGCCTGGCCAACGACCGCCCCGGCGCGCCGCCGCTGCTCGGACCGTGGGTCACCGAGGTCTTCCGCGACCCGGACCGTGCGTACGCGGGGCTGGGCGCGACCGCACTGCGCGCCACGCTCGCCCGCGCCGCCGCGGACGCGGTGCGGGCACTGGGTCTCGCGGTGACCGAGGGGAACCCGGCGCGCGCGACGTACGAGAAGCTCGGATTCGCGCACAGCGAGAGCACCATGACGCTGCTCGTCCCAGAGACACCGTGACGCGACTTGTGGCACGACCCGGGGCGGGGGATGCCGGCACGTTTCCGGACCGGCCGGACGACGGGCTGTCGTCCGTCTTCAGGTTCGCCACCGAGCTCGTCGCGTGGGTCGCGGCGCCGTGGGCCCTGGCGTCCGTCTCGCCGATCCTCGCGGTCGCCGCGGTGTCGGCGCTGATCGCGCTCCCGACCGTTTTCTCGACGCCGGGCGACAAGAACCAGGTCGTCGTCGCGGTGCCGGGCGTGGTGACCATCGCGATCATGCTGCTGCAGTTCGCGGCGGCCGTGGCGGGTGCGTGGGCGGCCTGGCCGCGGTGGGCGGCTTTGGCGGTCACCGGGCTGGTGGCCGTCGCCCTGGTCCTCGAACTACCGCGCTGGCGTCGGCTGCTGCGGGTCGGGCGGTAGCAGCCCAGGTCGGCGCGAGGCTTCGGGGCGGAGGGGGCCGTGCCGGGTCAGTGGAAGGTGACGTACACCTGCGGTGCCGCGCCCTTGAGCGTGTACCGCTCCGGGTCGGGTGAGCGGCCCGCGATCAGGCGCATCAGGGTCGCGGCGTCGGTCTCCAGCGTGGCGGCCGGTGCGGCGTCGGGCGCGCCGAGGCGCAGCTCGCGGTCGGGGAGCCGTACGTCGGTGGGCGGCAGCGCGCGGAACGGCTGCGCCATGCGCTCCTGCAAGAGGGTGAGCGCGTCGTCGATGCCCGCGCTCGCGTACGCGTCCCCGATCCCGAACGCCTCGCGCACGTCGCCGCCGTGCACCCACTCGCCCAGCGCCAGCGCGTCCCACGCGCCGCCGCGCGCCACGATCGCCTCGGCCGCACCCGCATAGCCGGCCTCGAGTTCGTCGAGCACGGCGGAGATCGGCAGGTCCGCCCGGGCCGCGATGTCCGCCGCGTTGGCCTCGTCACCGAAGTCGTGCAGCGTGTCGGTGGCGGCCATGGTCAACGCGGCCGCGCAGTGCGCCAGCACGTCGCGCACGCACCACCCCGGCAGGACGGTCGGGAGGGCGAACGCGGACGGCTCCGCCGCCCGGAGGACGGGCAGCAGAGTGTCGCGTTCGGCGAGCAGCAGTCGGCCCGGAAGCCGGGGGTCCCTGGTCATCGGGACATCATGCCCGCGCTGCCCGAACGGGGTCCACGCCCTTGCGGGCGGGCGCGGGTCGGCGGCGTCAGCCGGCTTGCGCCGCGGCGAACGCCCAGTCGGGCAGCGCTTCGACGCGGTCCCACCAGCCCGCCGGCAGCCGCTCGGCACCGACGCGTGCGCCGATGATGCCGCCGACGATCGCACAGGTGGTGTCGACGTCGCCGCCCGCGGAGGCGGTCGCCCAGAAGGCCGCCTCGAAGTCGTCGCGGTGCCGCGCGGCCACCCAGATTGTGAAGGGGACCGTGTCCGGCGCGCTGACGCGGCGCCCGTTGCCGAGAGTCCGGCCGACCTGGGCGCCGTCCGCGCGGTCGAGGAGCCGCCGGGCCGAGTCGAGGCGGGTGCGCACCAGACCGGGCGGCGTCGCCGCGGCGACGGCCGCCACGAAAGCGTCTGGTGCCAGGTGCGCGGTGCGGTCGCACGCGAGTGCGGTGCCGACGGCCACTGCGACGGCCCCGGCGACGCCTTCGGGGTGCCGGTGCGTCACTTCCGCGGACCGGGCCGCCTCGTACGCCGCGCGCTCCGGGTCGTCCGCGAACCAGGCGCCCAGCGGCGCCACCCGCATCGCCGCGCCGTTGCCCCAGGAGCCCGTGCCGTCGAACGGCTCCGCGGCCAGTTCACGCCACGAGCCCCCTGCCCGCACGAGGCGCAGCATGCGGTTGACGGTGGGACCGTACCCGCGGTCGAAGTCGTGGTGCCGGGCGAAGGCGGCGGCCAGCCGATCCTGGTCGATGTGGCCGTGGGCGGCGAGTTCCGCGTACACCGCGCAGGCCATTTCGGTGTCGTCGGTCCAGGGCCAGGGCGCGTCGGGCAGTTCGCGGCGGCGCAGCCGCGCGAGGTTGGCCGGGACGAAGTGCTGCGCCCCGAGCGCGTCGCCGACGGCCAGGCCTCGGAGTGAGTCGAGGGCCCGGACTTGCGGTGACGGCGAGGCAACTGCGGGGACTGCGTGGGTGGTTGGGGTGCTATCGATCGTGCGAGCCGTCGGCTCGGGTCGAGTTGATGGTAGCTCGGTCATTGCCGCGCATTGTGCCACGTAGTGAGGCAAGCGCAGCGAGCTGTTTTCGAACGGGAGTTGCCGGTCCCGCGCACCTTCCACCGGGCGGACCGCCGCGTGGAAAGGTGTGCCGGACCGGCAACTGCGGCGCACAACCCGGGGTCAGACGGGGAGGTCTTCGACCGTGCGGGCGACCACGCCGAACAGGTCGCCGATCGTGGTGAGGGCGCTCGACTGGAGGGTGGCGGCGGAGACGACGTTTCCGTCGGGGCCCGGCAGGGAGCGGGTTGCCGTTGCCTCGGCGACGATGGTGGGTCGGTAGCCGAGGTTGAAGGCGCCCTGCGCGGTGAACGTCACGCACATGTGCGTCATGAACCCGGCCAATACCAGGTCGGGGCCGGCGCCCAGGTCCCGCAGTGTCTGCTCCAGCTCGGTCAGGTGGAAGGCGTTGGGGAACTGCTTGACCACGACCGGCTCATCGCCGACGGGGGCGACCTCGTCGCTGATGGCCCCGATCTCGGCGCGGATGTCGTACGGCGTTCCCTCGCCGCCGTCGTTCACGACGTGCACGACGGGCGCGCCTGCCGCGCGGGCCGCGGCGAGCAGACGAGCCCCGGCGCCCAGAGCCGGCTCGGCGCCTTCCAGGGCCATGACTCCGGAGCGGTAGGTGTTCTGGAAGTCGATCAAGACCAGGGTCGCGTCGGCGAGCTTGGGAAGCGCATTGTCGCGGCCGGTGACTTCGCGGAGGGTGGCGGAGGCGTTCATGAGTACTTGGGTTCCCTTCAGTTGGATTTTCTGGATGTTGCGGGGGAATGCGGGCGTGGCGAAGCCCGCTGTCGCCGGGCTTGCCCGCCTCGGTGGGATGGTCGGTTGTGGACCCGGCCAGACCGGGCTGGATGCAACTGGATACGGCCGGATCCGTCGGGACCCGGCCGAACCTGCCGGGGCCGCCGGTCAGGAGCCGGTGCGGAACCTGCGGCGGTAGGACGCCGGGGTCGTGTTGATCTGTTTGCGGAACGCCCGGTGCAGGGTCTCCACCGAGCCCATGCCGGTCGCGGTCGCGACGCGGTCCAGCGGCTCGTCGGTGGTCTCCAGAAGGCGGCGGGCCGCCTCGACGCGCGCGGCTTCGACGTACGCGGCCGGGCTGCTGCCGGTCTCCTGGCGGAAGACCCGGGCGAAGTGGCGTTCGCTCAGGCACATGCGCCCGGCCAGGACCGGTGCCGACAGGTCGTCGTCGAGGTTCTCGGTGATGAACACGCGCAACTCGTCGATGTCCCGGCGGGCCGCGGCGGGTCTGCTCAGCGGGACGCTGAACTGGCTCTGCCCGCCCTGCCGCCGCAGGTACATCACCAGTTGGCGGGCCACCGCGAGCGCCAGGTCCTCGCCGTGGTCCTCGGCCACCAGGGCAAGTGCCAGGTCCATGCACGTGCTGATCCCGGCACCGGTCCACACCCGGCCGGACCGCACGAAGATCGGGTCGGCGTCGACCCGTACCTCCGGATGGTCGGCTGCCAGCTGGGCCGCGGTCGACCAGTGGGTGGTGGCCCGCCGCCCGTCGAGCAGCCCGGCGGCGGCGAGTACGTGAGCGCCGACACACACCGACGCGATCCGCCTCGCGTGCGGCGCGGTCGTCCTGACCCAGTCGACCACCGCGGCGTCGACGCGGGCGACCGGGCCGTCCGGGTGCATGTCCACCGCTCCCGGTACGAGCAGGGTGTCCACCGCGGCCCCCACCTCGGCGAACGTCAGATCCGCCACGACGCGTACGCCTGCCGACGTGGCCACCGGTCCGGCCTCGGGTGCGGCAAGGCGCACCTGGTAGCCGGCCCGTCCGCCGGTCTCCCGGTTTGCCAGCGCGAAGACCTCGGCCGGGCCGGTGACGTCGAGCAGGTCGACGTCGGGGAAGACCGCGATGACGACTCGGTGGGGACTGGGCATGCCCCTATCGTCGCCGGTGCGTCCCATGGCCGCAATGACGGCTATCTGTCATATTCGGACACCCGGATGTCCGGCCCCTTCGGCAGGCGCCCCCGGGATGCCCGGCCCCGGGGCTCGGCAGCCCCGGGACCGGGCAGGAGGGCTTCAGTCCGCGGACTGGAGGGCCTTGACGACCTCGGCGACCCGGCCGTCGTGGTCCGGGTTGGCGGGCAGCGGGACGGTGACGCCCGCGGCCAGAGCGCCCCAGCGGCCGAGGATCAGCTCGGGAAGGTCCTCGTACAGCGCCATCGGGACGAGCGTGTCCAGGACCTCGTCGGTGACCACGGCGTGCAGGTCGTCCCACTGGTCGCGGCGGATCATGTGGGCGAGCCGGTCCTGCAGGTCGGCCCAGCCGTACAGCTCCAGGGTCCGCCGGTACGCGGGCGTGGAGTACAGGAACGCGAACAACCGCCGCTGGCGTTCGCGTTCCGCGTCCAACTCGGCGTGCGTCGCGCCCGCGATGACCTGGGTCCCGGCGATCAGGTCCAGGGTCCGCGGCTGCGCCCGCGACGCGGCGCCCTGCGCGAGGCCGGGCAGGCAGATCTCGGTGAGGTAGCGCGGCGAGGAGTTGGTCGGGTGGGTGACGAACCCGTCGGCGACCTCGCCGGCGAGCGCGCACATGCGGCGGTTGACGCCGCCGAGGTAGATCGGCGGGGCGGGGGTGTCCTCGTCCGGGCCGGGGTTGAAGTACGGCTGCATGCGCGTGATGCGGTAGTGCTCGCCGTGGAACGCGGGCCGCTCGCCGGTGCGGAACGTGCCGAACGCCGCCTGGACGGCCCCGACGTACTCGCGCATGCGGGCGGCGGGTTCGGACCACGGCATGCCGTACCGGTCCTCGATGTTCTGCTTGATCTGGGTGCCGAGCCCGAGGTGGAAGCGCCCGCCCGAGAAGCGCGCGAGGTCCCACGCGGTGTACGCGGTCAGCATCGGCGAACGCGCGAACGCCAGGGCGACGGACGTGCGGACGACGATCCGCTCGGTGTGCTCCAGCGCCAGCAAGGCGAGGGCGAACGCGTCGTGCACGGTCTCCGAGACCTGCAGTCCGTCGTATCCGGCGGCCTCCGCGCGGCGCGCGTGGGCGGCCACGTCGCGCAGCGGGATCCGCGGGTCCATTCCGGTGTAGACCTTCATCACGCTTCCTGGGGCTGTGGGTCGGTGGTGCCGTCGGCCGCGGTGTCGGCGACGAAGGTGCGCCCGCGGTCGACGATGCCCTGGCGTACCTCGGCAAGTCGCGCCTGGTCGAAGCGGTTGTCCATCCACGCGCGGGCGCGGGTGTGCTCGCGCGCGTAGGACGCGTCGCCGTCGAGTTCCGCCATCTCGCGGTACATGTCGCGCACTTCGGCCACGTACACGGCCGGGATGTCGGCGATCTGGCGCGCGATGTCCATGGCCCGGGGCAGCAACTCGTCGTGCGGGACGACCTCGTTGACCAGACCCCAGTCGCAGGCCCGGCGTCCGTCGACGAACTCGCCGGTGACACTCATCTGCAGCGCGCGTGCGGGGCCGATCAGCTGTGGCAGGCGGATGGTCAGCCCCCACCCCGGCATGAGGCCGACCCGGGCGTGGGTGTCCGCGAAGCGGGCGCGTTCGGACGCGATGAGGAAGTCGCAGCCGAGCGCGAGTTCGAATCCGCCGGTCACGGCCGGGCCGTTGACCGCGCCGATGATCGGCGTGGTGTGCGGCGGGAACGGACCCCAGTAGGGCGGCGGTTCGGTGGAGGTGTTGCGTTCTGCACGGGAAGTACCGGTCGTGGCAAGCCGTTTGAGGTCGAATCCGGCGCAGAACGCGGGGTCCGCGCCGGTGATCACGATGGCCGCGACGTCCGGGCGGGCGTCGAGCTCCGCGACGGCCTCCGGGATCGCGGCGGCGAGGTCGGGGGACAGCGCGTTCCGCGCCTCGGGCCGGTTGAGCGTCATCAGGGCGACCTTGTCGCATACGTCGACGAGCAGGACCACGGATGCCTCCTTTCGTGTGGGTGGTCGGGTCAGCGGGCCGGTCCGGAGGGCCCGATGTCGCGGGCGCCTCCGTCGCAGTGGATGACCTGGCCGTTGACATAGGCCGCGTCGTCGGACAGGAGGTAGGTCGTCAGGCCGGCGACGTCCTCCGGGGTTCCGGTACGCCCGGCCGGGATGCGCTCGGCGATGCGCGCCACGACGTCGGACGGCATGGCGGCGGTGGCCCCCGGCGTCATGATCATCCCGGGGCAGATCGCGTTGCAGCGCACTCCGAGGTGGCTGTACGCCGCGGTGACGTTCCGGGTGAGTTGGATGACCGCGGCCTTCGAGGTGCCGTACGCCGCCAGCCCCGGCGTCGCGAGGGTGCCGGACCCGGAGGCGATGTTCACGATCGCGCCGCCGCCTCGGGCGAGCAGATGGGGGAGCGCCGCGCGGGTGACCCGCACGGTACCCATGAGATTGAGGTCCCACGTGCTCTGCCAGATGCGGTCCTCGTTCTCCGCGACGTTGCGGTCCCCGCCGAGGCTGCCGCCGGCGTTGTTGACGACGAGGTCGATGCCGCCGAACCGGTCCACGGCGGCCTCGACGAGCCGCTGCACGGAGTCGTCCTCGCGCAGGTTCATGCGGACCGCCAGGGCCTGCCCGCCGTCGTCCCGGATCCGCGACGCGACCGCCTCGGCCTCGTCCTCGTGCAGATCCCCGAGCGCGACGGCGACGCCTTCGGAACCCAGCCGCAGCGCGGTGGCCGCGCCGATGCCCCGGGCGCCGCCGGTCAGCACCGCCACCTTGCCGACGAGTCCCCGCATGCCTGCCTCCCAATTTGCTTGACTGGATCCACCACTATCAGAGCCGTAGCCCGGTTGCCAGGGGCGTCCCCGGCGCGGGCGGGACGGGCCCGACGGCGAGCCGGGCCCGGCCGGCGCCGAACCCCGGCGTCCGATCGAGGGAAAGCGCGCCGCCGGTCGTCGGATCGGCGCTAAGCGGCGGCGAGCCCGGGTACACGCACGCGTCCCCGCGTTCGCGCCACCCGCCCGCCGAGTGGCCCGGACCACCTGCCGCAGAGCGGTCCCGCACGGCACGCTCGAATCACCCAGGACGGCCCCGTATGACCATGTCCTCTTTCGGCTTCGGCGCCGACGACCCGTTTTCCGGCCTGCTCAACCGCTTCCTGGGGCTGGACGCGCGTACCTCGCCGCCCGCGGTGCAGCGGGTGCCGATCGGCCGCCTGCTCACCGAGTCGGCCCGGGAACTCTTGGTGACCGCGACGAACAAAGCCCAGGAAGACGGCAGTTCCGAGCTGGACACCGAGCACCTGCTGTGGGCCGCGACGCAGACCGAACCGGCCCGCGGGCTGCTGGCCAAGGCGGCCGCGGATCCGGACCGGCTCGGCCGGGACCTGGCCGAAGTGCTGCCGCGCGAGGACAACGCGCCCTCGTCGGAACCGGGGTTGACCCCGGCGGCCAAGCGGGTGCTGATCGGGTCGCACGCCCTGTCCCAGGCGTCCGGCGGTACGTACATCGGTGCCGAGCACATCCTCGGCGCGCTGCTGGGCGACCCGGACACCGGCGCCGCGAAAGTGCTGCGCGCCCGCGGCGCCGACGTCGACGCACTGGCGGGCAGCGTCGCCCGGGCCTCGCGCGGCGAGGCCGAGCAGGGCGGCGGCCGTACCGCGGCCGGGGGAGCAGGCGGGGAACCGAGCGAGACCCCGACGCTGGACGAGTACGGCCGAGACCTCACCGAGGACGCCCGGGCCGGGCGCCTGGACCCCGTGGTGGGCCGGGCCGAGGAGATCGAGCAGACCGTCGAGATCCTGTCGCGCCGGTCGAAGAACAACCCCGTGCTCATCGGCGAGCCGGGGGTCGGGAAGACGGCGATCGTCGAGGGGCTCGCGCAGCGGATCGTGGCGGGCGACGTACCGCAGACGCTCGAGGGCAAGCGGGTCGTCGCGCTCGACCTGCCCGGCCTGGTCGCGGGGTCGAAGTACCGGGGCGAGTTCGAGGAGCGCCTGAAGAAGGTGATCGACGAGGTCAGGGCCGCCGAGCACTCCACGATCCTGTTCATCGACGAACTCCACACCGTGGTCGGCGCGGGGGCCGGCGGCGAAGGCGCGATGGACGCGGGCAACATGCTCAAGCCCGCGCTCGCCCGCGGCGAACTGCACACGGTCGGCGCGACGACCATCGACGAGTACCGCAGGCACATCGAGAAGGACGCCGCCTTGGAGCGACGCTTCCAGCCGGTCATGATCCCCGAGCCGTCGGTCGCCGAGACGGTGGAGATCCTCGACGGGTTGCGCGACGCGTACGAGGCGCACCACCAGGTCCGGTTCACCGACGAGGCCCTGTCCGCCGCCGCGGACCTGTCCGACCGCTACGTCTCCGACCGCTTCCTGCCGGACAAGGCGATCGACCTCCTGGACCAGGCCGGGGCCCGGGTACGCCTGGCCTCACGCCGCCGCAGCACCGAGGTGGTCGGCCACGAGGACGAGATCGCCAAGCTCGGCCGCGAGAAGGACGAGGCCGTCGCCGCCGAGGACTTCGAACGCGCGAGCGACCTCAAGCGGCGGATCGCCGACGCCGAGGCCGCACTCGCCGGCAGCGAGGAACGCCGCGAGGGGGTGGCCGAGGTCACCGCCGCCGACATCGCGGACGTGCTGTCCCGCAAGACCGGGATCCCGGTCGCGCAACTGACCGAGAACGAGAAGGACCGCCTGCTGAAGCTGGAGGACGCGCTGCACGAACGCGTCGTCGGCCAGGACGAGGCGGTCACCGCCGTCTCCCGGGCCGTACGCCGCAACCGCGCCGGCATGGGCGACCCGGACCGGCCCGTGGGCTCGTTCCTGTTCCTGGGGCCGACCGGGGTCGGCAAGACCGAACTCGCCAAGGCCCTCGCCGGCATGCTGTTCGGCGACGACGACCGCATGATCCGCTTCGACATGAGCGAGTTCCAGGAGAAGCACACCGTCTCCCGGCTCATCGGCGCCCCGCCCGGATACGTCGGCCACGAGGAAGCCGGCCAGCTCACCGAGAAGGTCCGGCGCCGCCCGTACAGCGTGCTGCTGTTCGACGAGGTCGAGAAGGCCCACCCGGACGTCTTCAACGCCCTGCTCCAGGTCCTCGACGACGGCCGCCTGACCGACGCGAAGGGCCGCACCGTCGACTTCCGCAACACCGTCGTCATCATGACCAGCAACATCGGCGCGCAGCGCATCCTGGCCCACCACGGCGACGTCGGCGAGATCCGCGACGACCTCATGGGCGACCTGCACGACCGGTTCCCGCCCGAATTCCTCAACCGCATCGACGACATCATCATCTTCCACGGCCTCGACGAGGACGACCTCGCGCACATCCTCGACCTGCTGCTGGACCGCAGCAGGCGGCGCCTGCACGCCCAGGGACTCACCCTCCGGGTCACCGAAGCGGCCCGCAGACTCCTCGTATCACTCGGTCACAAACCGGAGTTCGGCGCCCGGCCGCTGCGCCGCACCATTCAGTCCGAACTGGACAACCCGGTGGCGGATTTGCTGCTCGGCGGCGAGGCGCAGCCCGGCGACGAGATCGTCGCCGACGCCCGGGACGGCAGGATCGTCTGCTCGATCGGCCGCCCCGAGGCGTCGGGCGGTGCCGCCGCGTGAGCGCGGAAGCCGACCTGGTTTCGAAGGCGGCACGGTCGTCACCGCCGAGCCGGCCCGGCCGTTCGCCCAGGCGGTGGCGGTGGAGGTGCGCGGCGGCCGCATCGTCGCGGTGGGCGAGGCCGAGGACATCGCCCCGCTGCGCGCCCGCGTACCCGCACCGTCGACCTCGAAGGCCGGTGTCTGCTGCCGGGGTTCGTGGAACCGCACGGCCACCCCACCGAGGACGCCGCGGTGTTCGGCGGAAGCATGACCGGCGTCCGACCCGCCACGGTGCGCGACGCCGCCGACGTCTTCGCCGCGATCCTCGACGGCGACCCCTATCGGACCCCGCACGAGGAGCTCGACCGGATCGGTGTCAGCGCCGCCTGTCTTGCCGGGGATGCCGTCCACAACGCCTGAACTCGGCGGCCCCCCACGGGTGACAGCGAGGGGAATCCCGAACGTCGTGGACCGTTCCGGTGCGTATCCTCGGGGCCGTGGTGAGCAAATGAGGGCTCTGGGACCGGACGATCCGCGCAGCCTCGGGACGTACCGCGTCCTGCGGGTGCTCGGTGCCGGCGGCATGGGACGCGTGTACGTGGGCCGCAGCCGTACCGGGCGGATCGTCGCCATCAAGGTGATCCTGCCCGGGTTGGCCGACGACCCGGGTTTCCGCGGACGCTTCCGGCGCGAGGTGGACGCCGCACGCCGGGTGGGCGGCGCGTGGACCGCGCCGGTGCTGGACGCCGACACCGAGGCCGAACGCCCTTGGCTCGTCACCGGATACGTCCCCGGCCTCTCGCTGGGCGAGGCGGTCGCCGAGCGCGGCCCCCTGCCGGAGCAGTCGTTGCACGTGCTGGCCGCCGGCCTCGCCGAGGCGCTGACCGCCGTGCACCGGGCCGGAGTTGTGCACCGCGACCTGAAGCCGACCAACGTCATGCTCTCGCCCGACGGCCCCCGGGTCATCGACTTCGGCATCTCCCGGGCGGTCGACGCGAGCGTGCTGACCAGCACCGGAATGACCGTCGGATCACCCGGGTTCATGGCGCCCGAGCAGATCGAGGGCGGCGACATCGGGCCCGCGACCGACGTCTTCGCCCTCGGCGCGGTGCTCGCCTACGCCGCGACCGGCGAGGGACCGTTCGGCGACGGGAACTCGCAGGCGCTGATCTTCCGCGTCCTCACGCAGGAGCCGCGGCTCGACACCGTGCCCGAGTCGCTGCGGCCCGTCACGGCCGCCTGCCTGGCCAAGGCGCCCGGAGACCGCCCGACACCGCACGACGTACTGCGCGCGGTGCTCCCGGGTGGGGACGCGGCCGCACTGGTCGCGGCCGGGTGGCTGCCGCCGGACCTGGCCAACACCGTCAGCCGACGCGCCGTCGCGCTGCTGGAGTTGGAGGACGAGGCCCCGGCCGCGGGGCCGCCCCTGGGGCCCTATCCGCCGCCGCCGTCGGCGGCCGGCTACGACTACCGCGAACCGTCGCCTGGTCCGCCGCGCGCAGAGACGACCTTCGTCGGCCGGGAGCCGGCGTACGGACCCTTCGACGCGCCCACGGCCGGAGGGGCGCAGACAGCGGCCCGGCGCCCGCCCTGGCTGTACGTGGTGGCCGCCGTGATCGCGGTCACCGCCGTCATCACCGCCGTAGTCCTCCTGCGCGGGGACGGAGACAAGGGCAAGGGCGATTCGGGATCGCAGTCGCAGTCGCAGTCGTCGACGCTCGGCGGCGCGCAAGCCGATCAGGTGAAACCGTCGCCGCCGCCGACCGCCTCGTTCAAGCCGGGATCGCTCCCGGAGGCATACGTCGGTACCTGGAAGGGCGGCATCGCCATCCCCGGCCTGGAAGTGTCGCTGGTGGAACAGCACATCACCATCGTGCTCAAGCAGGGCGCGTCCGGAACCGTGGTGGGAACCATGCTCTCGACGGTGGCCGGTATCGAATGCCGGGGCGAGACCCGGCTGGTCGGAGTGGAGCCGACGGCGATCCTGGTGGAGGACGTCCCGGGCAGCGGCGGCCGCCAGAACGACGCCTGTACGGACGGCGGGCAGTCCACGCTGCAACTGCGGAGCGACGGAACGCTCTTCTTCACCGCCTTGGACGACGCTACTGGCCACCCCACGGGGACCCTGACCAAGTCCACGTGACAGAGAACGCGTCACCAACCAAGTGACCAATGCCCGCGGTGCCCGGCCCGCCCCCGGTTTTGTGGTGGACTGGCGGATATGACGGATCAGATGCCGCTCGTGGTGGTGGACGCGGCGAACGTGGTCGGCTCGGTCCCCGACGGCTGGTGGTGGGACCGCCTCGGGGCGGCACGCCGCCTGCGCGACGCGCTCGTGCGTGACGCGGCCGAGGGATTGGCGGCGACCGGCAGCGTTCCTGACTGGGCCGAGACGGGGCCGCTCGACGTGGTGCTCGTCGTGGAGGGCAAGGCGCGCGGACTGACCGGCGTGCCCGGCGTCGACGTGGTGGGTACGTCCGGGAGCGGGGACGACGAGATCGTCCGCCTCGTGGCCGCCGCCCGGGACGCGGACCCGGGACGCCGTTGCGCCGTGGTCACCGCGGACCGCGAACTGCGCGCCCGCGTGACGGCCCTGGGCGCCGTGCCGGTGGGCCCGCGAGCAGTCCGCCGCTCCTGACCGGCCGCCCGACCCCGGTCGCCGGCCTCGAAACCGGGACCCGAGGCGTCGGGCAATCGGAGACGTCGGACGCCGGGAGCCGATCCGCACACCTGTCCGGCACGCAGGGTCTGCCGGGGAATACCGCCGCCGATCGCGGGCAGCGGCCAAGCCATGGGAACGACGAGCGCGAACCGACAACCGGCGTTTCGGTGAGAGGGGGACGGCCATGGGCACAAAACCGGACCACTCCCGGGCACCCGTCCTCGAGGCGCTGGCCGCGTACCACCGGCGCGGCTACGTCCCGTTCACGCCGCCCGGCCACAAGCAGGGCCGGGGCACCGATCCCCGGGTGCGCGAAGTGCTGGGGGCGGAGGTCTTCGGCTCCGACGTCCTCGCGATCGCGGGCCTCGACGACCGCACGTCGTCCGGAAGGGTCCTGGCGCGCGCCGAAGAACTGATGGCCGACGCGGTGGCGGCCGAGCACACGTTCTTCACGACCTGCGGGAGCAGCCTCTCGGTCAAGAGCGCGATGCTCGCCGTCACGCGCCCGCACCACGAGCTCCTGGTCTCCCGCGACGCGCACAAGTCCGTCGTGTCGGGCCTGGTCCTCAGCGGCATCAAGCCCGTGTGGATCGACCCCCACTGGGACCCCGACCTGCACTTGGCGCACCCGCCGGGACCCGACGACTACGCCGCGGCCCACGACGCCTGCCCCGACGCGGCGGGTGCGCTGGTGACCAGCCCCACCCCGTACGGCACGTGCGCCGACCTGGCCGGCATCGTCGAGGTCTGCCACGCCCGCGGGATCCCGGTCATCGTCGACGAGGCGTGGGGCGCGCACCTGCCCTTCCACTCCGATCTGCCGACCTGGGCCATGGATGCCGGGGCGGACGTGTGTGTGACCAGCGTCCACAAGATGGGCGGCGGCCTGGAACAGGGGTCGGTCTTCCATCTGCAGGGCGACCGCGTGGACGCCCGGCGGCTGGCGGCGTGCGCCGACCTGCTGGGCACGACCAGCCCGAATGTGCTGATCTTCGCCGCCATGGACGGATGGCGTCGCCAGATGGCCGAGCACGGTTTCCGGCTGCTCGGCGACGCGCTCGCCCTGGCCGACAAGGTACGCGCCGAGATCGGCATGATCCCCGGACTGCGCGTCCACCGCGAGGAATTCCTCGGTGCCGACCTGGCCTTCGAGCTGGATCCACTGCAACTCGTCATCGACGTGGCCGAGTTGGGGATCAGCGGGTACGCGGCGGGGGACTGGCTGCGCGACCACCATCGCATCAACCTGCACGTCTGCGACCACCGGCGGATCAGCGCGCAACTGTCGTACGCCGACAACGACGCCACCGCCCGCGTGCTCCTGCGGGCGCTGCGCGATCTGCCGAAGCACGCCCACGGCCTGGCCCGGCGCTCGCCTCCGGTCCAGGTTCCGGCCCCGGCCGACATGCGGCTGGAGAGCGCGATGCTGCCGCGCGACGCCTTCTTCGCGGAGACCGAGCACGTCCCCGCGGACAAGGCGGCAGGCCGCATCGCCGCGGAGATGATCACGCCGTACCCGCCCGGGATCCCGGTCGTGCTGCCGGGCGAGCGCATTTCCGCGGCCGTCGTCGACTACCTCCGCAGCGGCGTGGCGGCCGGGATGGTCCTCCCGGACTCCGACGACGCGCAGTTGCGGGTGATCCGCGTCGTCGTCGACTGAGCAACCTGCCTTGCGCCGGAGCGCGTTCCGCGTCCAGGTGTGGGACTCCGAGCCTCACCTCCCCCCACGCGGGGGACCGGGGGACGGAATGTGCGCGGAGTACGCGATGTTCGCGACGTACGCGGCCTTGACGGCCGCCCGGATCCCGCCGATCAGGCTCAGGGCCCAGGAGACCGCGACGACCAGCGAGACCCCGACCGTGGCGGGTACACCCCCAAGCGCGTCGGAGCCGGGGTCGGCGTCGAAGGCGTCGTGTTCCAGCACCCCGCGAGCACGCACAGCCAGAAGGCCAGCACGACGATCAGGGCGAAGGTGAACACCAGTGCGGGGAACCCGAACAGCGCCTCGACGAACTCCTCCACCGGTGCCCCCTTTCGACGTCCACGGACCGCCTCGACGTGGAGGCCCCGCCGCCGTGGTGGGGACTGCTGTTGGTGTCGGCGGCGGGGCCCGCTCCACTGCCCCCACGCCGACGGTGCGCGCTGTTCGCCGCGCCGCGCATTGCCGGATCCCGGCAATCTTTACGCGTCCTGTACGCGTACCACCGCGTCGGGGGAGCTGTGTCCCGCGTGCCGCACGTTCAGCCGCCGCAGTGCGGCGCTGATCAGGCAGGACGCCGCGCAGCGCGCGGCCGGGTGATCGACGATCCGGCGCACGAGGCCGCCGGGGTTCCGGATCGGTCGCATCTCGCCTCCCCTCGGGTCTGGAACACCGCCGCCCGCGAAAGTACCCTAGGGGGGTACCCTATGCAAAATCTCGGCGTGCGGCGCGGAGCGGGTTGACGAGATACCCCTGGGGGGTATGTAGTGGAGATGTACCCGCCGAACGGGCCGCACTCGAAAGCGGCCCCGGAACCAGGAGGCCTCCTCATGAGCACGTCCGCCGCGTCCGCCGCGACCGCCGTCACCACCACGTACACCGTCACGGGCATGACCTGCGGCCACTGCGTCTCGTCCGTCACCGCCGAGATCGGGAAGGTCGCGGGCGTCACCGGGGTCCAGGTCGACCTGGCGACCGGCCGCGTGACCGTGGCCTCGGACCGGGTGCTCGACGACGCCGCGGTGACCGCCGCGGTCGGCGAGGCCGGCTACGAGGTCGTCGCCCCGGCCACCGAGGCGCCCGCCGAGGGCGCGAGCTGCTGCGGCAGCTGCAACTGACGGGTGCCGGGGCGCCGGCCGTACGCCGGCGCCCCGCCGACCCGCCGCGCGCACCGGGCTCGGCACCGACCCGAACCAGGCCTCGCACCAAGCCCAGTACCGAGCCTCGTACCAAGCAGCGCACCGGGTCCGAACCGGGCCCGGCGCCAGACCACCCGCCGACAACGGCACAGATCACGCGAGAAGGAGCGGACGATGAACACGGTCACCCGGGTCGGCGCTTTCGGAGTCGGCATCACGTTGGCGTTCGGCGCCGCCTTCGGCGTGGGCAACGCCGTCGGGCCTATCGGCTCCGACGCCAAGCCCTCGCACGGCGG
This sequence comes from Streptodolium elevatio, assembly GCF_053592165.1. Taxonomy (NCBI): domain Bacteria; kingdom Bacillati; phylum Actinomycetota; class Actinomycetes; order Kitasatosporales; family Streptomycetaceae; genus Streptodolium; species Streptodolium elevatio. Next base: position 280,921 of record NZ_JBSFVE010000002.1, on the reverse strand, counting down.
ACACAACGGCGGCGACCCGGCGGCCGCGCAGCCCGCACCGCCGGGCGGCGCCCCCGGCGCGGCACCCGCGGCACCCGCGGCGGCGGAGGAGCCGGGCGGCCTGCGGGTCTCCGAACGCGGCTACACCCTCGTGCCGTCGGGCGACCCGCTGGCGGTCGGCGTCCCCGCCGACTTCCGCTTCCAGATCACCGGCCCCGACGGCAAGCCCTGGACGCGGTACGAGCGTTCCCACGACAAGGACCTGCACCTGATCGTCGCGCGCCGCGACCTGTCCGGGTTCCAGCACGTGCACCCGGTGCTCGGCAGCGACGGCACCTGGAGCGTGCCGCTGACCTTCCCGAGCGCCGGCGACTACCGCGTCTTCGCGGACTTCGCCCCCGCCGGCGACCCGGACGGCGGGCTCACCCTGGGAGCGGACGTCTCGGTGTCCGGCGACTACCGGGCGACGCCGCTGCCCACGCCCGTGCGTACCGCCGAAGTCGACGGATACGCGGTGACCCTCGAAGGGGACCTCACCACGTCCGCGAGCATGCTCACGCTGAACGTGTCCAAGGGCGGCCGCCCGGTCACGAACCTCCAGCCGTACCTTGGCGCGTACGGCCACCTGGTCGCGTTGCGGCAGGGCGACCTCGCGTACCTGCACGTCCACCCGCAGGGTGAGCCGGGCGACGGCAAGACCCCGGCCGGTCCCGGCATCGGGTTCCACGCGCAGGCCCCCAGTGCGGGCAGCTACCGCCTCTACCTCGACTTCCAGCACGAAGGAGTCGTCCGTACCGCGGAGTTCACCGTGCGTGTCGGCACCCCGGACGCGGGCTCGCCGACCGCCGTGCCGACAACTGTCCTACCGTCGACGCCGGTTGCGCCCCCGGCCACCGACGAATCCTCGGACGGCCACTCCCACTGACCCGCGGGGCGGATTTAATCCGTCGTGGTCCCGACCCCCTTTGCGGCAGCATGGATCCACCGCATGCCAAAACCACTCCAAGGGGGACGAGTGTCTGCGCCCGGATCCGGGGAAAACAGCCCCAGTTCGCCGAAGCGCAAATCCGCAGTGTTCCTCGCACTGCGCTTCTACGGTCGGGAACTGTCGCGCAACCGACGCGTCGCCATACCCGCGCTCATGCTGCCCGCGCTGGGCAACGTCCTGCTGCACTACGTCGCACCGCTGCTGGTCGGCGCGCTGGTCGGCCACCTCGCCGGCGGCGGAACCTCGGTGCTGCCGTACGTGCTGGCCTTCGCCGGCGTCGGCCTGCTCGCCGAAGTGCTGTGGCGGATCGGCATACACTGCCTCAACCGCACCGACGGCCGGGGCATGGAAAGCCTGTACGTACAGGGGATGGACGAACTCCTCGCCAAGGACGCGGCGTTCTTCCACGACAACTTCGCGGGTTCGCTGACCAAGCGCGTCCTCAGCTTCGCGGCACGCTACGAGGAGTTCGTCGACACCCTGGCGTTCTCGGTGGTCGCCAACCTCGTCCCCCTGGTCTTCGCATCCGTCGTGCTGTGGTTCTACAGCCCGATCCTGGTCGCCGTGCTGATCGGCATGCTGGTGGTCACCGGTACGCTCGTCGCTCCGCTGATCCGCCGCCGCCAGGTCCTGGTGGACCAGCGCGAGGCCGCGATCGCACGGGTCTCCGGGCACGTCGCCGACAGCCTGACCAACATGGAGACCGTGCGCGCCTTCGCCGCCGAGGAGCAGGAGGCCGCCGAGCACAAGTCCCGGGTCGCCGAGAGCCGCAGGCTGTCCCTGCGCTCATGGGACTACGGCAACCTGCGCATCGACGTGCTCGTGGCACCGCTGTCGGTCCTCGCCAACTCGCTGGGCCTGCTGCTCGCGGTCACGCTCGACGGCGGGCTCGGCGTCGAGGCGACGGTCGTGGCCTTCGCGTACTACGGCAACGCGACGCGCATCATGTTCGAGTTCAACCAGATCTACCGCCGTCTGGAGAGCGCGCTGACCGAGGCGGCCCAGTTCACCGAACTGCTGCTGGACCCGCCTACGGTCGTCGACCCGCCGGCGCCCGAGCCGCTGCGCCCGGCCGCGGCCGACGTCCGGTTCGCCGACGTGACCTTCGCGTACGGCGACGCTCCGCCGCTGTTCGCGGGGCTCGACCTCGACGTCCCGAGCGGCTCGAAGCTCGGCCTGGTCGGCCGCTCCGGCGGCGGCAAGAGCTCGCTCACCCGGCTGCTGCTGCGCTTCATGGACGTCGACGGCGGGCGGATCCTGATCGGCGGCCAGGACATCGCCAAGCTGCGGCAGGCCGACGTGCGCAGCCTGATCGCGTACGTGCCGCAGGACCCGGCCATGTTCCACCGCACGCTGCGGGAGAACATCGCCTTCGCACGCCCCGGAGCCACCGACAAGGAGCTGATGCGGGCGGCCCGCGCCGCGCACGTCACCGAGTTCGCCGAGGCGCTGCCGGACGGCTTCGACACCGTGGTCGGCGAACGCGGCATCAAGTTGTCCGGCGGTCAGCGCCAACGGGTCGCGCTGGCCCGGGCGATCCTCCGCGACGCCCCCATCCTGCTGCTCGACGAGGCCACCAGCGCGCTGGACTCGGAGAGCGAAGTCCTGGTCCAGCGGGCGCTGTGGGAGCTGATGGAAGGGCGGACCGCGCTCGTGGTGGCGCACCGGCTCAGCACGGTCGCGCAGATGGACCAACTCGTCGTGCTCGACCGCGGCGAGGTCGTCGAGCGGGGCACGCACGCCGAACTGCTGGCCCGCCGCGGGACGTACGCCAAACTCTGGCACCACCAGTCCGGCGGGTTCCTCGACGGGACTAATGAGGCCGACACCGGGCATGCCGAGGCCGCCGTAGGCCCGCGGGGCGCCGACGACGTGGGCGGCGTCCCGGAACTGCACACCTGACGGCGCCGCGCGCGGACAGGCCCCGTGCGCGGACCGTGCCCGTGCCCTGGAGGGTGAACCGCTCGCCGTTCGCGGCGAATGTACGTTTTGAGATTGTTTCGTAGATATACGGTGTATATGCACGGCGGTATGTTCCGGCTCCGGGCTCCGCAAGGTGATCGGCTGGAGGGCGCCATGAGCGACGGGACGGAGTCCGCGCGCGGCAGGCTGACCCGCGAGCGGGTTCTCCAGGCGGCACTCGAACTGGTCGACGCGGAAGGGCTCGACGCGCTGAGCATGCGGCGGCTGGCGGCCGACCTCGGGGTCGAGGCGATGGCGCTCTACCACCACGCGGACAGCAAGGGCGGGGTGCTCGACGGCCTGGTCGAGATGATCTTCGCGGAGGCCCACCGCCGTCTCGACGAGGGGCGGCCCGCCCGCACGGTGCGCGCCGAACTGCACCGCATCGGCCGCACCCTGCTCGACGTGGCGTCGTCGCACCCGCACGTCCTGCCGCTGGTCACCACGCGCCTGCTGGCGGTGCCGCTGGCCCGGCGCCCGGCAGCCGTGCTGCGGCTGCCCGACCGGGTGCTGGGCCTGCTCACCGAGGCCGGTGTCGACCGGCGGTCGGCGGTCGGGGCGTACCGGGCGTTCAGCGGGTGGGTCCTCGGGTACGCCGTCGTCGACCTGCGTGCCGTCGTGGACGCCCCCGACGACCCCGAGCCGGCCATCCGCCTCGGCCTGCACCGGCTGCGCACCGACTTCCCGTACCTGCGCGTCCTCGCCCCGACCATGGCCACCGGCGGCGGCGAGCACGAGTTCGTCCGCGGCCTGGACGCGCTCATGGACGCGTGGCAGGTGCCCTGACCCGGTGCCGGGTCGCACGTGCTGCGCACGACAGCGCGCGGCGAGAGGCGCAGACTCGAATGAGGGGCGCCGCTCGGCCGCGCCCTCCACGCGTGGTCTGTGAGGTCTGTTCTCGTGCACGACGTGCCGTTCTGGCTGTGGCTGGTCTTCGCCGTGGTGGTGCTGGTGTCGCTCGCGGTGGACCTGTTCGCGCACCGCAGGGAACACGTCATCGGGTTCCGCGAGGCCGCGGCGTGGAGCGCCGTGTGGATCGGCCTGGCCATCGCCTTCGGCGGGCTCGTCTACGCGGTGGTCGGGGTGGACGCGGGAACCGAGTACACGACCGCGTGGCTCCTGGAGAAGAGCCTGTCGGTCGACAACCTCTTCGTGTTCACGCTGATCTTCGCGTACTTCCGCGTGCCCCGGGAGGACCAGCACCGGGTGCTGTTCTTCGGCGTCATCGGCGCGCTCGTGTTCCGGGGCGTCTTCCTGGCCCTGGGCGTCGCGATCGTGAGCCGGTTCGCGGCGGTGCTGTTCCTGTTCGCGGCCGTGCTCGCGTACAGCACGTACAAGATCGCGCGCGGCCAGGAGGACTCCTTCGACCCCGGCAAGAGTGTCGCGGTCAAGATGCTGCGCAAGGTCGTCCCGGTGCGCGACGAGTACGCGGGGCACCACTTCTTCGTCCGCGAGGGCGGCCGGCTGGTCGCCACGCCGCTGCTCGCGGTGGTCGCCGCCATCGAGGCGGCCGACCTGGTGTTCGCCGTCGACAGCGTGCCGGCCGTCCTCGCGGTGAGCAGCGACACCTTCGTCGTCTACACCAGCAACGCGTTCGCGATCCTGGGGCTGCGGGCGCTGTACTTCCTGCTCGCGGAGATGCTCGACCGGTTCGAGTACCTCGACAAGGGCATCGCGGTCATCCTCGGCTTCATCGCCGTCAAGCTGACCCTGCAGGCGACGCACGAGACGATCAGCAAGGACGTGCCGGAGATCCCGTCGCTGGTGAGCCTGGCGGTGATCGTGGTCGTGTTGGCGGTCTCGATCACGCTGAGCATCGTGCGTCCGCCGGCCCACGAGGGCGACAAGCGCGACTGAGCGCGACCGGCCGGATGGCCTGGGGGATATTACCCAAAAGTCCCAAATTTTACGAGAATTGTCGTAAAATCATGGGCATGAACGAGCAGGAGCGGATGAGGACGGCGGACGCCAAGTACGTCTGCCCGACCTGCGGCAAGCCCGTCGCCACTGTCCCGGAGCGCCACAAGACGATGGGGGTCTCGTACCCCGTCTGGGTGGCCGGCCCGTGTCACAACTCCGAGTGCCCCGACTCCGTTCCGGGGTGGATGCACACGGACCCGCGTCGCCACGCCGGCCACCGCTGACATCGGGCCGCCCGCTACTTGCGGGCGCTACCGGCCGCGACGTACTGCAGGTCCTGCACGACGAGGTCCCGACCGACCTCGAAGGGCGACCTGACGGACGCCACTGTGCCCGTCCCGCGCGTGACGGTGACGCCTTGCGCGCCGCTCGCCAACGGGTGGACCAGTGCGGTCATACCGGCGCCGGCCTGGCCGTCGCGCGTCTGGGCGCCTGATTGCACCCGCACGTCCGCGGGAGCGGTCAGGAACACGAGTGCCTCGACGGTGTCGCGCGGTGTCGTGGTGCCGGCGCGCGGTGCCATGAACTTGGTCTGGCCGGCCGCGGTCGGCTTGTCCGCGACGAACTGCCGACGGTGTGTCACGTACGCGACGTCCCGCACGATCGCGGGCTTGGCGCCGCGCTTGAACCACGTCAGGTAGTACGACGAGATGTCCAGGTAGACACGGCCGTTGTGCACCGACGGCGCGAACTGCGTGCCCTCGGAGTAGTCGTTCCACGTGGTCAGTTGCACCCAGTCGGCGCCCTTGTCGATGGCGCCCTCCCAAGTGGCCCGCAGGTTCTCGGTGTTGCCGGCCTCGTCGAAGATCGACTGGTTGGGCCGCTCGTCCTGGACCGACACGGGCTGCATCCAGATCTTGCCCATGCCGTGCGCCTTGGCGACGTCGCCCGCGATGTTGCCCTGGGCCTTGGGGCTGCGGTTGCCCCACACCGAGAAGCCGTGGCTGATCGGCGCGAACGCCTGCGCGTTGGCTCCGAAGTTCAGGAACACCGGGACGAACGCCACCTTCTGCCGGTACTTCTGCTCCATCACCTTCATGAAGTCGGTCCACCACTGCGCGGTGCGGCCCTCGGCCTTGAACGGCGAAACGACCAGCCTGCCGTCGTCCAGCCGGTGCACGCTCTTGGACGCCGCGAGGCCGACCAGCGCGGCGGCCAGGGCGTTCTGGTCGAGACCGCCGATCTGCGACGCGGTCATGTCGGGCATCAGCACGATGCGGAAACCCGGGTCGACGCGCTCGGCGGCCTTGATCAGCAGGTCGACGCGCTTTCGGTGCGGGCTGGCAGGGTCGAGGTTGAGCAGGTCGACGGTGAAACCGTCGATCCCGGCGGAGACCGCGGTGCGGATCTCGGTCTCCATGTCCTGGAGCTCCCAGTCCCCGGCCAGCGGCTCACGGGGGAGCGGGCGGTCGCGCAGGAGGCCGCCGTACGCCTTGTGCTTGCCGCCTTCGCCGTCCGGGTTCAGGTAGTTCTTCGTGTAGTAGTCGTCGGCTCCGCCCTTGTTGTTGAGGGAAACCGGGTACGGCGTGAAGTAGTGCGCGAACACCTTCTTCGCGGACCCGCGCAACTCCGCCGTGCCCGGCAGGTCGAACGGGAGCGGTCCGTTGCCCGGCGACGCGGGAGGTGTCGACGGTGCCGCGGTGGTGGGGCCCGGGACGCTCGGCGCATTCGGGGGCGGTGTGCTGGGGGCGGGGCCGCCGGGCGACGACGCGCCCGGCTTGGGGCCGTCGGGCGCGGGGGACGCCGGCGCCGGCTTCGAACTGGCAGACGCGCTGGGGCTCGCGGCGCCGCCTGCGGGGGGATTTTCGGGATCGCACCCGGCGACGGTTGCGAGCAACGCGACCAGGGTGACGCCTGTCGCGGCCGATCTGGCCAGGCGTCGGGGTACGCGTGCGGATGTGGCGGGCATGGGGGGACTCCCGGCTCAACTTCACTGGGGAAAGCGGAAGGCCAGAACCTATTGCCGAGCCGGTCGCTCGCAATATCCGCGGGACGCGAGCCGAGTGAATCCGTGAAAGAACTTGACCTGCAAGGGGGTTCGTCTGGGCGCGGGACGCGCCGGGCCCGGCGGGCCTTCCGGGGGAGGCCCACCGGGCGGCCGGCGGAGCGACGACATGCGGGAGGTGGTGCCGCGGCCGGCCTCCCGGGCGACGCGCCCGCCGGTGGGCGCCCTCCGCGGTGCGCGAACTCCCCCGGTCGGACCGGACGTTGCCCGGCCATGGGCCCGCACTCCGGCCACCGGTCCGCGTACTAGTGGCGTGACCTGCGCTTCATCAGGAAGAAGACCAGGATCCCCACGACCAGGACCACCAGCACGATCCCGATGATCAGGCCGACGCCGAACTTGCTCTTCTTCTTTTTCTTCTTCTTCGGCTTGGCCGCCGGGGCGTGCGCCACCGGGTTCTCCGCCTTCGCCACCGAGCTTGGCGCCTGCGGCAGTTGCTCCGCCGGAGCCCCCTGCACGGCGGCGCCGGTCTGTGCCTGTGCGGCACCCGCCGCCGGTCCGCTCGGTGCGGCCCCCGCGACCGGACCGACGAACAGGGTGAGGCCCAGCGCGAGCCCCACTGCCGTACCTGCCAAACGACGCATCATCGCCCCTCTCCCGAGGCCGCTCGGCCGGACCCCACCGGCCCGACCGGCTTGCCCCGGCAAACCGAGCCCCCACGGTAGCGGCGCGATTCCGCCCCCGTTGGGCTCTGTGCGGTTGGGTCCGGGCCTTTGAGCCACGGTGGCTCAGCAGGAACGTTCGTGCACCACAACTGCGCTCAGGCGGGCTACGAACTCGCGTAGGTGTCGGGGCGGAACCGCCGGGGCAGGCCCGGTCAGGCGGCCAGGCCCAGGGACCGCCTGCGCCGCGTCCAGAGGATGACGGGCGCCTGGCTCGACGGGTTGTCGGCACTGAACCCGTGGTCCTCGAGGAGCGACGCCACGTCGGCGGCGCTGCGGCGGCGCTGGTGCGCGGGGTAGCCCATCATGCCCGGGTCGTAGCGGTTCAGCACGTTCTCTGTGACCACGATCCGCACGCTGCGCAGGAGTTGCCAGATGTGGCGCTCCTCGTCGGACAGCAGGTTGAGCGCGTGGATCGCCCATATCGCGTCCGGGACGGGGGCCGACCGGACGGGCTGCAGTCTGGGCCGCATCAGCGTCGGTCTGCGGCGCAGCCGCCACAACATGAAGCTCAGCGAAGCCGAATCGACCTCGTCCCCGGTGACCGAGAAGCCGGCCTTGGCCAGCGGGATCGCGTCGTTGCCGAGCCCGCAGCCGTAGTCCACGATCGTGCGGACGCCCGCGGCCCACAGCAGCGGGATGCCCGCCTCGACGTAGTCCGGACGGCTGCCGCTCGCCCCCCACACGGCCAGCCCGTACATCCTCGCCATGCTGCGGCGGAACGTCTCGACGCCGTCGAGTCCGCTGCCGCGCTGCTCGCTCTCCACCCACGCCGGGTCGAAGTACGGGATGTACGCCGGGCCGAGGAACATCTTGAGCTCCTCGACGAGGGTGTGCCGGGCGGACGAGTCCCAGCGGTGCCTGTTCCACTCCTGGCCGCAGGCGACGCAGTCCGCCATGTGCGTGCCCACTTCGCGGCGCCGGTCGAGCGACAGGGTGTCCAGACGGTACGCGGCCAGGCGTGACCGCACTTCCTCGCATGACAAGGGCATTCCGACGTCCTTCCGAGCCGACCGCCGCGCGGCTGAAAGGCATCAGCCGCGTCATTGAATCACCGGCGAACGGGCGGGCGCTTGCCGAAGAACGCGGATCTTGCGGGGAGCGGCCGCGGCCGTTCCGGCGAATGCCGGACGTCCGCGCGCGGACTGACCGCGGACTGACCGGGGAAAGAACGCGGACTTTCGCGGACCCGCCGTGCGGAGCCTCCAGAAAGGTGGTGGATGGTCGTATACCGGGCGCGCAACCTTGCCTTGTTAATCATGGCCATGATAGCTATGAAAGCGAGAGGGATCGGTTGCGGCACCCGAGGCCGTCACCGCCGTCCCGTGGCGTCGATCGGAATGAGAAGCATCAATGAGCGAGCAGAAGCGCGTCGTCTACGCGACGGCCGTGTACGACCAGGCCGAAATCGACGCCGTCGTAGCCGTTCTGACGGAAGGTCAGAACGGCCTGCGGATCGGCCCGAACGTCGCCGAGATGGAGCGCCGGATAGCCGACCTCGCCGGCAAACGGCACGGCGTCATGGTGAGTTCGGGGTCCGCCGCCCTCTTCCTGGCGGTCGAACTGCTCGACCTGCCGGCGGGCTCCGAGGTGATCACCTCGCCGCTCACCTTCTCCACCGACCTGTCCTCGCTGCTGCGGGCCGGCCTCGTACCGGTGTTCGTCGACGTCGAGCCCGACACGTTCCAGATCGACGTCACCAAGATCGAGGAGATGATCGGCGAGAAGACCCGTGCGATCCTCGTCCCCAACCTGGCGGGCAACGCCCCCGACTGGGACGCGATCCGCGCGATCGCCGACCGGCACGGCCTGAAGGTCATCGAGGACTCCTGCGACGCGGTGGGCGCCACCCTGCGCGGCACCCCCACGGGTGCGCGTTCCGACATCTCGGTGACCAGCTTCTCGCTGTCGCACATTATCACCGCGGCGGGCAGCGGCGGCATGGTCATGCTGGACGACGACGACCTGCGGGACCGCTGCCTCACGCTGCGCGGCTGGGGACGCCGGTCGGAGACCCAGCTGTTCGGCTCGAAGGCCGGATCGCGCGACTTCTGGACCGACCTCGACGGCATCCACTACGACAACATGTTCATCTTCGACGAGGCGGGCTGGAACTTCCTCCCGAACGAACTGTGCGCCGCGTTCGGCGTGCAGCAGGTCAAGAAGCTCGACCACAACTACGCCCGCCGGCAGCACAACTTCGACCGCTTCACCGAGGTACTGAGCCGGCACCCCGAGTTCTTCACGCCGCCGCGCCAGCTCGACGGGCTGAACACCGCGTGGCTGTCGTACTGCTTCCTGATCAAGCCGGACGCCGGGTTCGGGCGCAGCGACCTGCAGCAGTACCTGGAGGCGCGCGGCATCGACACCCGGGTGGTGTGGACCGGCAACGCGGCCCGCCAGCCGTTCATGAAGAACGCCGGGTTCCGGCAGCCCGCGGCCGGGCTGCCGGGCGCGGACCACGTCATGGAGCACGGCATGCTCATCTCCTGCAACCACGGGCTCTCCGACGCCATGATCGCCCACGTGGGCGCGCAGATCGACGCCTTCGTCGCGGAACGCTCCGGAGGGCGGACGGCATGAGCGGGCGCACGACCGCATCCGTCGACGTACTGATCGTCGGGGCGGGCTCGGCCGGGTGTGTGCTGGCCGCACGCCTGTCCGAGGAGCCCGGCCGGGCCGTCCTGCTCGTCGAGGCGGGGCCGGACCACCGCGCGGCCGCCCTGCCCGACGAACTGCGTACGCTGTCCCGCCCGGTCGCCTGGCCCTACAACTGGGGCGACCGGGTGACCTCGACCGGCGGCCGCGAGCTCAACTACGCGCGCGGCCGGGGGACAGGGGGCTCCTCGGCGACGAACGGCGCGGTGGCCATGCGGCCCGAGCCCGAGGACTTCGCCTCCTGGCCGACGGAACTGGGCTGGGACCGGATGCTCGGCTACCTCAACCGGATAGAACGGGACCTGGACTTCGGCGCCGAGCCGTACCACGGCGACGCCGGACCCATCCCGATCCTGCGGCACCCGGAGGCGGACTGGACGCCGCTGCAACGCGGTTTCGTGTCGGGCTGCGTCGGGGCCGGGCTGGAGTTCTGCGCCGACCACAGCCGCCCGGGATCGACCGGCGCCGGGCCGATCCCGATGAACCGGCAGGGCCGAGACCGCGTCTCGAACACCGTCGCCTACCTTGAGGCGGCCCGGGACCGGTCCAACCTGGCGGTCTGGGGCGACTGCCACGTCGAGCGCCTGATCGTGGAACGCGGGCGCGTGGCCGGCGCGGTGGCCGCGGACGGCCGGGTGGTCCGGGCGGGCCAGGTCGTGCTGGCGGCGGGTGTGGTGCAGAATCCGCTGCTGCTGTGGCGGTCCGGCATCGGGCCGGCGGCCGGCGTACGTGCGCTCGGGATCGACCCGGTGCACGAACTCCCGGCCGTCGGAAGCAACCTGACCGACCATCTGGTGATCTCGTACCGTGCGCCGGTGGACCCGGCGGCGACACCCGAGGGTGCGCCGACGTTGCAGACGATCGCGCGCGCCACGGCGCCCGGGAGCGACCGCCGCCACGATCTCCAGCTCACCCCCGTCGCGCGCCGCAACGCGGACGGGACCCGGGAGATCGAGGTCAGCGTGGCCCTGCAACTGCCCACGGGCGCGGGGAGCGTCGTGCCGACGGGTGGTGGCGTCGGGGATCCGGCGCGGATCGTATGGCCGTTCGCGGCGGACCCGGACAACCGGGCCCGGCTGCGGGACGGTTGGCGGCTCGCCGCGCGCGTCGTGGCGGCATCGGGCCTGGTGCCGGACGGATCCGGGGCGCAGGACGACAGCGACGCCGCCCTCGACCGGGTGATCGACGAGGCGCACTACGCCTTCTACCACGGCGTCGGCACCTGCCGGATCGGCGACGACCCCGAGACGTCGGTGGTGGACGCCCAGTTGCGCGTGCACGGACTCGACGGGCTGAGGGTTGTCGACGCGTCGGTGGTCCCGACCGTGCCGCGCGCCAACACGCACCTGCTGGTGACGGCGTTGGCGGAACTGGGTGCCGAACTGGTGGCCGCGCGCGGATGAGGCGCATGGACGCGGACCCGCCGCCGCAGCGTCGGCATGGCGCTGCGGCGGCGGGAGTTCGGCGGGCGGCCGGGAGACGGGCGGCCTACGGCGTACGGCCGTGACGGAGCGTCAGCCCTGCGGCTGTCCGTCGAGGCCGAGGATGGCGTTCGCCGGGAGCACGGAGTGCACGAGCTCCTCGTTGACCGGACCGTTGAACGGCGGGTACTTCGGTCCGCCCGCGTTGCGGCGGTAGACCGAGGTCGAGTGCTCCGGGTTCTTGTCGAACTCGGGGATGACCTTGTCGCCGAACAGCTCGATCTGCTCGTGGTACTCGTCGTGCGTGAGGTTCGCGCTGAGACCGAACACCAGCTGGTCGCAGCCGACTTCCTGGTACGCGGCAACCTGCTCGCAGACCTCCTCGGGCGTGCCGCACAGCAGGAACCCGCCCGCGATGAGCTGGTCGAGGAGCTCGTCGCCGCCGAGCGAGGACAGGTCGGTGGGCGGGGTGGGCCAGGTGATGCCGTCCGTCGACTTGGGCATGGTGTCGTGGTAGAGGTTCACCAGCGTCACCAGGTAGCCGGCCTGGCCGCGGAGGGCGATCTCGCGGGCGCGCTTGCGGTCGCTGAGACAGATGACGCCGTTGGTCATCATGACGTTGTTGTTCTGGTAGTCGCCCAGGATCTCGGTGGGGTTCTCGGCGGCTTCCTTGTAGGCCTGGATGCGGCCCTTGAGGTTGTAGATCGGTTCGAAGTTGAACGCGATCGCGCCGATGCCCAGCGAGCCGGCCTTGGCGAACGAGCCGGGGTTGCCGCACGCCATCCAGATCGGCGGGTGCGAGTGCCCGTACGGCTTGGGCAGGATGTTGTGCGGGGTGGGCACGGTGAAGTGCTCGCCGTGGAAGGAGTAGTCGTACTGCTCCCACATGCGCACGATCTGGGGTGCGACCTCGTCCCACTCGGCCTTGGTCGAGTTGGTGTCCATGATGTTGAACGAGGCGACCTCGTGGGAGCCGGCGCCGCGGCCGGTGCCCCACTCGAAGCGGCCCTCGGTGATGTGGTCCAGCATCGCCGCGCGCTCGGCGTACCGGACGGGGTGCTCCTTGCGCGGCGACAGCGAGTTGATGCCGGTACAGAGGTGGATGCGCTCGGTCTTCGCCGCGACGTAGCCCATCAACACTTCCGGGGCCGACATGTGGGAGTACTCGGTCAGGGCGTGGTGCTCACCGAACCAGACGTACTTCCAGTTGTGCTTGTCCGCCTTGATCGCGAGGTCCAACTCGCGGCGCAGGCCCAGATGTTCGGACGCACGGTCGTGCGCGGCCGGCCCCGGGATGAATCCGTTGAGGAAGATGCCGAACTCCACGGGGAGCCCTCCTGGCTCGTCTGGCGGTGCAGGTTTCGTCCCGCCGGGGCTTGTGGGATGCGTAACGCTTACACAAAATGCTGGAGCACTCAAGGGGCGCTGTGCGGCGGTCGGACCGCCGCCGACCGGGCGCGGCCGGGAGGCGGCGTCCCCTTGTGTTTTTTGCGTATTGCGTATTCTATTTTGGTCGGGCCGGAGCTGCCGGCAGCTCGGAGGATCGCCCACGTGACGCGGTTCCGGCTACGCGCCGACGCAGCGCACTGCCCGAGCCGTACCGCTTCCACCACGAGGAGCACACGATGGCGGTCATCGACGTCGACGCCCACTTTGAACCTGCGCGGGACTGGCTGGCCCAGTTCCCGAAGCTGCGTGAACGCCTCCCCGCCTTCCTGCCGGACGACGATCCCGAGTTCGCGCCGAACACACCGGAGCACTTCGCCTACGCGGCGTTCCCACTACGGCAGACGGCGGCGCGGGAGCGGCGGATCCCCGTATCGGACATGACCACGCCGTTCATGCGCGCGATCTTCCCCGACGAGCGCCCTGCGGACTTCACCATCGGCGGGCACTCGCAGTGGCAGGAGGTCGATCCCGCCGCCCGGGTACGCCTGTTGGATCAACAGGGCATCGCCGTGCAGAACATCCTCTCCGGGCTCGGCATGGTGTACATGTCGCTCATCCGCGACACCGAGCTGGGCAAGCTCGCGGTCAACTCCCTCAACACGCATATGGCCGCGTCGACTTCGGACCACCGCGACCGACTGCTCCCGGTGGCAATGCTGCGCTATGACGACCTCGAATGGTCGATCGCGGAGCTGCGCCGCATGCGGGAGCTGGGCAGCCGCGCGTTCTTCGTCACCACCGAGGCCATGGGCGGCGTGCCGCTCTTCCACGGCGACTACGACCGCTTCTGGTCCGCCGCGGAGGACCTGGGCATGGTCGCGATCCTGCACGTCGGGCTCGCGAACGCGGTGTTCGACCCGGGCTACGCCAACACCACCGACCCGAGCGTGCTCAGCCGCATCGCGACCGGACAGACCCACCAGATGGGGGAGGTCTTCCTCAACGCGATGGTCTTCGGCGGCGTCTTCGAGCGGCACCCGAAGCTCACCGCGCTCATCTGCGAGCTCGGCGTGGGCTGGGTGCCGTACACGGTGGCCGGCATGGACGGCCGCGCCACCGCGGAGTCGGCGGTGTTCCTGCACGAGTACAAGCTCCCGCTGAAGCCGTCGGAGTACGTACGGCGCAACGTGCGCGTCACACCGTTGCCGAACCAGGGGCAGCTCCCGTTCGAGCTGTTCGAGAGGCTTCCCGGCGTCGCGGTGTTCTCCTCGGACATGCCGCACTTCGAGGGCAACCTGACCCCGGTGGAGTTCTACGAGAAGGAACTCGCGGGCACACCCGCCGACATCCGGGACGGGTTCCTGGCCGGCAACATCGCCGAGTCGTACGCCCGGATGGGCGACCCGCTGGTCCTGCCGACCGCATGACCCCCCGCATTCGCAACGTCCCCGCACCCACATGAGGAGAGACACCATGCACGACCGCCTGGCCGCCCACGAACTTCTGCACCGCTGGTGGTTCGTCTACGACGAGGGGGAGTTCGACGCCTGGGAGGACCTGCTGACCGAGGATGTCCGGTTCACCTCGCGCACTGACACCGGGAACCACCCGCACGAGGAGTTCATCGCCTCGGACAACCGGGGGCGCGAGGCGGTTCTCGCGTGGCAGCGGGCGCACCGCTTGGCGAGTCCGTACCCCCTGCGGCACAACGGCACGAACATCCATGTCATCGGGGAGACCGAGGACGAACTCTCCTTGTCCTCCTACATCCACGTGACCTCGGTCGACGACCGGGTCCCGTCCAACATCGCCAGCGGTATCGTCCGGGCCGTCGCTCGTCGTGAGGAGGGCGTCTACCGTCTCGCCCAGGTCCACGTCGTGCTCGACACGATGAAGGCCGTGGCCTTCTCCGAACGCTGACGCGGTCGCGATGACACGCGTGCGGGGTAAGCCGGTCGTACGACCGGCTTACCCCGCACGCGTGCGTCCCGTGCAGTTCGACGGACTACAGCTGGATCGCCTGCAGCTCGTAGTACTCCTCGAGCCCTGCCTTGCCGAACTCCCTTCCCGTGCCGGAGAGTTTCATTCCGCCGAACGGTGCCGCGGTGTTGAAGCCGCCGCCGTTGACGTCCACCTGGCCGGTTCGCAGCCGCCGCGCGACGGCGACGGCGGATTCCTCGTCCGGGCCCCAGACCGCACCCGCGAGTCCGTAGGGCGTGCCGTTGGCGATCCGAACGGCCTCGTCCACGTCGTCGTAAGGAAGGACCACCAGCACCGGGCCGAAGACCTCTTCCTGGGCGATCTCGGCCCGTGGGTCGGCGTCCGCGATGACCGTCGGGCGGGCGAAGTATCCCCGTTCGAGTCCGTCGGGCGGAGCGCTGCCGCCTGCCGCCACGTTGGCGCCGTCGGCCACCGCCCGGTCGATGAACCCGCGTACCCGGTGGCGCTGTGCGGCGGAGACCAACGGGCCCTGTTTGGTCGCCGGGTCGCTTGGATCGCCCGGCGTGAACCTGGCCGCAAGAGCCGCCGCCGACCCGACGGCGTCCGCGTACCGCTCGCGCGGGACCACGAGACGCGTGACGGCCAGGCAGGTCTGCCCGGAGTTCAGCAGGCAACTGCTGACTGTCGCCTTCACCGCCCGCTCAAGGTCGGCCTCGGGCAGGACCACCGCGGCGGATTTGCCGCCGAGCTCCAGCGACACTCGCTTGACGCCGCCCGCGGCGACGGCCGCGACCGCACGGCCGCCCTGTGTCGAGCCGGTGAAGGACACCATGTCCACGTCGCGGTGCGCGACGAGTGCGGCTCCGACTTCGGGGCCGAGTCCACTGAGCAGGTTGAAGACCCCTGGGGGAAGGCCGGCTTCGTGGACTGCTTCGGCCAGTACGTACGGCACCAGCGGTGCCACCTCGCTCGGTTTCAGCACAACCGTGCTGCCGCTGAGCAGAGCGGGGACGACCTTGCCGACGGTCTGGAGCAGCGGGTAGTTCCACGGCGTGATCGCCGCGACGACGCCGACGGGGGAGCGGTGGACCAGCGAGTTGCGTACTCGCTCCGGCTCCTCGATACCCTGCGCTGCCTCGATGAAGTCCCGGACGGCGGCGAGGGGCAGACTCGTCTGCAACTTTTCCGCGATGCGGCGCGGGGTTCCCACATCGTCGACCACGGCCTCCGTGAGCCGTTCGCTGCGGGCCTCAAGCGCCTTGTACACGGCTTCCACGGCGGCGATCCGCTCGGACTGCGGGGTGCGACCCCAGCCCTCCTGCGCCGCGCGTGCCGCCGCCACGGCCTGGTCCGCGTCCTCGGCCGACCCGCGGGGGACGAAGCCGATGACCTCCTCCGACGTGGGATTGGTCACGGCGATCGCGTCCGACCCCGTCGCGTCACGCCACCGTCCTCCCACGTAGATCGGTTTGGGCGGGTTGTGGGGCATCGAGGGCCTCCTCGTTCGCCGCGCGGCGCATCACGGCCGCGGGCCCGGATCTTGACGTCGTGTCATCATGATGATGTATTTCATGTATAGGAATTACAAGTTCCTGTCATCGTCGGACCGCTGCCGCGGGGCGCCATCGCCTCCGAACGCGCCGAGGCACCGCGGTCCAGGGAGGCTGCCGACAGTGTTCGAGGGACGCATCGCGGAATTCACCGCGCCGAACGAGCCGTTCGAGATCCGCGAGGTCTCGTTGGCGGGTCGTGGCGTGCTGCCTGGCGAGATCCTGGTCAAGGTGACCCGGGCCAACGTCTGCGGCAGCGATCTGCACGCCTGGCACGGCCGCTTCAACACCCGGGGACTGGGCGGCAAGCTGCCCACGGTGCTCGGGCACGAGATGGTCGGCGTCGTCGCCGCCCTCGGCGAGGGCGTGACGCGCGACACCACGGGTGGCGCGCTGGGCACGGGGGCGCGGGTCGTCTTCCCCTACTTCTTCCCGTGCCACGTGTGCCGCTACTGCGTGGCGGGCCGGAGTTCGAGTTGCGGCCGGATGACCATGGCCATGCTCGCCAGTTCCGAAGAACCTCCCTATTACGTCGGCGGATTCGCCGACTACTTCCTCCTTCCGGCCGGCGCACTGGTCTATTGCGTACCCGATACGCTCTCCGACG
Organism: Streptodolium elevatio; assembly: GCF_053592165.1. Classification (NCBI taxonomy): domain Bacteria; kingdom Bacillati; phylum Actinomycetota; class Actinomycetes; order Kitasatosporales; family Streptomycetaceae; genus Streptodolium; species Streptodolium elevatio. The sequence goes on along the minus strand of NZ_JBSFVE010000002.1, from coordinate 263,839 downwards.
AAGCCGTCAGCGGCGCCAACTGCGCACTTGCCCAGGTCATGCAGGCGTTCGACCGGGCGCAGCTCAGCTTCGGCGAGACCGTTGTCGTGCAAGGCGCGGGCGGGCTCGGCCTGTACGCCACCGCACTCGCCAAGGCGCGGGGTGCGTCGACTGTGGTCGTGGTCGACGCCGTTGCCGAACGCCTGGAACTCGCCCTGGAGTTGGGTGCGGATGCCGTGGTCGACATCGGTGCCGTCGCCGACGAACGCTCCCGCGTCAAGCGCGTCCATGAACTCACCGACGGCGGTGCCGACGTCGCGATCGAACTCGTCGGCTCGCCCGCTGTCGTCAACGAAGGCGTGAAGATGCTCGGCCGCTTCGGGCGCTACCTCAGCGTCGGCAACATCGGCCACGGACAGACGTACGACGCCGACCCGTCCCGTCTCACGCTGACCAACAAGAGCATCATCGGGGTCTCGCTGTACGAGCCGGGCGCACTGGGCAGGAGCCTTCAGTTCCTCGACGCGGTCCGGGACCGGCTGCCCAAGCGGTGGCTGGAGAGCACCGCGTTCCCGCTCGCGGAGATCAACGAGGCCTTCCAGGCCGCCGACCGACGCGAGGTCGTCCGCGCCAGCATCGTGCCGTGACCGGTTCGATCCGGAGCGAATCGCCGTCGGTCGTGCGACCACGGGTACGCCTCCGTCGGCCTCGTCCGTCATGACATGGAAGCAAGGAGCAAGTTGTGAGTGATCCCGGAGACACCGGCGTCGAATCCCGCGAGCTGGAATACCGCGTGGCCGATCATGTCGCGACCATCACGCTGAACCGGCCGCACCACAAGAACGCGTTCACCATGGAGATGGTCGACGCGTGGGCGACCGCCCTTCGTGACGCCGAAGCGGACCCTGAGGTCCGCGTGGTCCTCGTCACCGGTGCGGGCGACGCCTTCTGTTCCGGCGTCGACCTGGGGGTCTTCGCCGATCGCGAGCGCACACCGCTGGCGGAGAAGAACCTGCTGACCAACCGGATCCATCAGGTGGCGTACGCCGCCGAAGCGCTGACCAAGCCGTACATCGCGGCCGTCAACGGTGTCGCGGTCGGGGCGGGCATGGACATGGCGCTCATGGCCGACATCCGCATCGCCGCGAGCTCGGCGCGCTTCAGCGAGGGCTACATCCGCGTCGGCCTCGTACCCGGCGACGGCGGTTGCTGGTATCTGCCGCGCATCGTGGGCACCGCCACCGCGCTGCGCCTGCTGTGGACCGGCGACTTCGTCGCAGCCGAGGAAGCACTCGGTATGGGACTCGTGACCGCCGTCCATGCCGACGCCGAGTTCGCCGCCGCGGCACGGGCGTTCGCGGACCGGCTCGCGAGCCAACCGCCGGTCGCCGTCCAGCTCATCAAGCGCGCCGTCCGCGAGGGCGAGCGACACGACCTGCGCACGGCCCTGGACCTCATCTCCTCGCACCAGGCGGTCGTCACCTCGACACAGGACTCCCAGGAGGCGCTGGCGGCCTTCCGTGCGAAGCGCCCCGGCGTGTACACGGGCCGATGAGGAGCACGCGATGACCGCCACTCGGCATGACACGAACGAGATCGCGCGCCTCCGACGTGAGGTGCGCGAATTGACCGACGCCTGGCGCGCCGAAGGCCGGTACGTGCCGCGCAGCGACAACTGGATGAGGGGTTTCGACCCCGACTTCAGCCGCGAACTCGCCACCCGCGGGCTGATCGGCATCACCTGGCCGCGCGAATTCGGCGGTGCGGGACAGAGCCAGCGTGCCCGTCTGGCCGTCAACGAGGAGCTTCTCAGAGCGGGTGCTCCCGTGGCCGCGCACTGGATCGGTGACCGCCAGATCGGGCCCGCCGTGCTGCGGCACGGAACGCCCGAGCTCCAGAAGGAGGTTCTGCCCGGCATCGCCGCCGGACGGTCCGTCTTCTGCCTGGGAATGAGCGAACCCGAGGCCGGTTCCGACCTCGCGGCAGTGCGGACCACCGCGACGGCGGTGGAAGGCGGTTGGCGGGTCAACGGCCGCAAGATCTGGACCACCGGAGCGCACAAGGCCACCCACGCCTACCTGCTGGCACGTACCGCCCGAGGCGAGCGCAAGCACGAAGGACTCACCGAGTTCATCGTGGACATGGACACACCAGGCGTCGAGGTGTCGCCCATCGTCGACCTCGCGGGCGAACAGCACTTCAACGAAATGGTCTTCACGGACGTTTTCGTGCCCGGCCACCGCGTCCTGGGCACCGTCGGCAACGCGTGGCGGCAGGTCACCGAGCAACTGTCGTTCGAACGCGGCGGCCCGGAACGCTTCCTGTCCACGTACCCGCTCTTCGCCCTGGCCGTGCGAGACGCCGCGTCCGTCGGCTCCGACGACCTCAAGGCCGCGCTCGGCCGCCTCGTCGCCCGACTGGCGACACTGCGGCGCCTCGCCTGGAAGGTGGCAACCAGTCTGGACGGCGGAGCCGCGCCGGTCGTGGACGCCGCCACGCTGAAATATCTCGGCAACGCCTTCGAGAACGACGTCATCGACTTCGCCCGTCGGCTGTGCGCCCCCGACCGGCCCGAACTGAGCGCCGCGTGGGGACAGGCACTGCTGGCTTCCCCCGGGTTCACGATCCGTGGCGGAGCCGCCGACGTGCTGCTCTCGATCATCGCCAAACAGGAGACGCGGCCGTGAGCGACCACGCAGAGGAACTACGCCGACTCGTCGGCGACATCGTCGGCGGCACCCCCGTAGCGGACAGGTCGTCGAGCGAACTGTGGCAGACACTGTGGGGATTGGGATTGCCGCTGGTCGGGGTCGACGAGGCCCGCGGCGGCTCGGGCGGCACGTACGAGGACCTGATCGCCGTCGTCCGCACGCTGGGCGAGTACGCGGTCGGCGCGCCCGTTGCGGAAATGGCCGTCGCCTCCTGGGTGTTGGCCCATGACCGCGCCGTGACCGAGCAGACCACCATCGCCTTCGGCGTGGACGCGGTATACGAGGACGAGCTTTCGACACTGCGGATCCCCCGGGTGCCGTGGTTGCGCGACGCAAGTGCGGTCGTCGTGTACGACCGCGCTGGGAGCGTCTGGTACGTCGAGGTCGGCACGCCGGGCGTCGAGGTGCGCGAGGGGACCAACCTGGCCGACGAGCCGCGCGACGACCTCGTGTTGCGGGGTGACGCGGGCACCCGGCTGTCCGCGGCACCGCCCATGCCGCAAGTGCGCGCGAGATTGGCCCTGCTGCGCGCGGCCGCGGTGGCCGGCGCGGTTGCCGGGGCGTACGCGTTGACCCGCGACTACGTCATGGGCCGCGAGCAGTTCGGCAAACCTCTCGCCCGGATACCCGCGGTCGCGTCTTCCCTGGCCGCCATGCGCGTGGCAGGCGTACAACTCGACGCCGCACTGGAACGCGCGGTTGAACAGCTCTCCCCGGCGAACGGCACGTCGAAGGCGTACCTCGCCGCGGTTGCGGCCGCCGCGGTGGTCGCCGCCGAAACCGCGACCACGGTCGCGCGTGCCGCCCACCAACTACACGGCGCGATGGGCGTCACCCACGAATACCCCCTGCACCACTACACGAAGCGCCTGTGGTCCTGGCCCGGCGAGGTCGGATCCGAGGCGCACAGCGCCGAATACCTCGGGGCGTTGGCGCTGGAACACGGCGAATCGGCCGTCTGGGACGAGTTGACCCGGTGAACGGCCCGCCCGTCGGAAGGGAACCCCCCACCGTGCAGAGCCCGTTGCGCTACGGCATCACCATGCCGTTTCCCACGCCTCTCCCTGACCATCCCGGGATCGCCCGCGAACTCGCCGACGCCGGCTACACCGATGTCTGGAGCATCGAAGTCGATGGCCTCGACGGCTTCACCCCGCTGACCCTGGCCGCCGCAGGCGCACCCGAGGTGAACCTGGGCACCGCGATCGTCTCCCCGTACACGCGCGGCCCGGCGCTGCTCGCCATGACCGCCGCAGCGCTGGCCGAACTCGCGCCAGGACGCTTCCACTTGGGGCTCGGAGCCGCGTCGCGGCCCATCGTGCAGGACTGGAACGACACCGCGTACGACCGGCCGTACCAGCGCGTCCGCGACACCGTGCGTTTCCTGCGCGCCGCACTCGCGGGGGAGCGCGTCGCCGAGCGCTACGACACCTTCGAAGTCAACGGATTCCGGCTCACCCGCCCGCCGCAGACACCGCCGCCCATCTACCTCGCGGCGCTCCGCGAGGGCATGCTGCGCCTGGCGGGACGCGAGGCCGACGGGGCGATCCTCAACTGGCTGTCCGCGGACGACGTCAAACGCGTCGTCCCGTACGTCCACGAAGGCGGTTCCGGAAAGGAAATCGTCTGCCGGGTCTTCGTCTGCCCGACCGAGGACGCCGACGCGGCGCGCGCCACGTTCCGCCGCATGATCACCGCGTACCTGAACGTCCCCGGTTACGCGAACTACCAGCGCTGGCTGGGCCGGGGAGACCGCCTGCAGCCCATGTGGGACGCGTGGGAGTCAGGAGACCGCCGCGCCGCGCTGGCGGCCGTACCGGACTCCGTCGTCGACGAACTCCTGGTCCACGGATCACCGGAGCAGTGCCGCGAGGCCATCCGGCGCTACGTCGACAACGGCGTCACGGTGCCGGTGGTCTGGCTGATCGACGCGGGCACCGGATCCGACCCCGTCGCCGACGCCCTTGCCCTGGTCCCGTGAGCCGAACACCCGAGGCAAGCAGTTGGGTTGAACACCTGAGCACAACAAGAAGGCCGACGCCCCGCATCCGGGGCGTCGGCATTCCCGCGGAGCTGTCGGGTAGTTCCCACCAGTGGGCGGCGCCTTCGAGTCCTTCGACCGTGTGGCGGGAGATGTTGACGGACAGCGGCTGCCACGACTCAAAGCGTACGGTCCCGGCGCGGCCGTGGAGTTCCAGCAAGTCGACTTCGCCGCGGGCGGGCCGGGCGATCGATTGCATGACCGTGACAGGCCCAGCACGGCAAGCACTCCGACGCCGAAGTCCGGAGAGCGAGATCGTTCAGGCGTTGTCGTCCGCGTATCCCAGGAATCGGTGTTCCAGTTCTGCGAGCAGTTCTTGGCCGCGCGGCGCGAGGTCGCCGAGCTGGCGGAGCGTCAGGTCCATGCCGGCGTCGGCCTCCGGCGTCTCCAGGTGCTCCGCCACTTCGGGCCAGTACCGCAGCATGGCGTCCTTGAAGATCTCCAAAGCCCTCTGATCGCCGCGCAATTCGGAAACCCAGGAATCCAGGGTGAAGCGCGCCGTGGCGACCTTGGGGGCGGGGATGGTCCACGCATGGTGTCCGGCGCCGACATCGGGGAGGGATCCGGCGCCCAGCAGGTCCACGGACGCGGTGGTGTTCGGTGGGACGTCGGCTTCGACAACGAGTTCATCGCCGTTGATCCGCCACGCCACCGATGCCGGCCCGTACGGCGTGCGCAGCACGGCCTTGGCGTACGTGAGCCCGCCGCCGGGACGTGGCGCGATGCGCAGGCGTCGATAGCCCGGCTCGGCGCAGTCGAGGCCGGCGACGGTGCGGTAGAGCCAGTCGACGACCGCGCCGAGCGCGTAGTGGTTGAACGACGTCATGCCGTCCCGGTTCACGGTGCCGTCCGGGCGCATGCTGTCCCAGCGCTCCCAGATCGTCGTCGCGCCCTGGGTGACCGGGTACAGCCAGGATGGGCACCCGCGCTCCAGGAGCAGCCGATACGCGGTCTCCAGGTGACCATTCTCGGCGAGGGCGTCGCAGATCAGCGGAGTTCCGAGAAAGCCGGTGCCGATGCGGTGCCCGTTGTTCCGGACGAGCGCGGCGAGCCGGTCCGCCGCGTGCCTGCGCTGCTCTGCGCCGGGCAGCAACGCGAATTGCAGGGCGAGGGAGTATGCGGTCTGGGCGTCGCCGATGATGCGGCCCTTGGAGGTGACGTACTCGTGCTGGAACGCCGTCCGGACATCTGCGGCGAGTTGGGAGTACTGCCGCTCCTCGTCTTCGAGCCCGAGTACGGCGGCGGCTTGCGCCACCAATGAGGCGGAGTGTGCGAAGTACGCGGTCGCGACGACCTCGGCGGGCGTCTTCGCGGCCTGGGGCTGCCCGGCGGGTGCGCTCGGGTCGAGCCAGTCGCCGAACTGGAAGCCGGTGTTCCACAGCCGATCCGGCCCCGCCAGCTCGGCCACATGGTCGACCCAGGCGCGCATGCTCGCGAACTGGGCGGCCAGTACGCCCTTGTCGCCGTAGCGCTGGTACAGCGTCCACGGGACGACGGTGGCCGCATCCGACCACCCCGCCGCCGCCAGGTCGGCGAAGGGCGTGACCTTGGGGACGATGCTCGGCGCCGCGCCGTCTGCCCGTTGCTCCAGGGCGAGATCGACGAGCCAGGACCCGAGAAACCCCGCGGAGTCGTACAACTGGCAGGCCGTGGGGGAGAACACCTGGATGTCGCCGGTCCAGCCGAGACGTTCGTCGCGCTGCGGGCAATCGGTGGGCACGTCCAGGAAGTTGCCGCGCATGCCCCACACGGCGTTTTCGTGGAGGCGGTTGACGAGTTCGTCGGACGACTCGAAGAAGCCGACGCGCTCCATGTCGGAATGGATGACGGCCGCGCGTACGGCGTCAGGGTCGAACTCGCCTGGCCAGCCCGTGACTTCCACGTAGCGGAAGCCGTGGAACGTGAAGCGTGGCTCCCACGTCTCGGGGGCACCGCCGCGCAGGATGTAGCGGTCGGTAGCCTCCGCGGTCCGTAGCGGCTCGACGGCCAACTCGCCGTCCTGAAGGACCTCGGCGTGCCGAAGAACGATCTCCCGACCGGCCGCTCCGTCGACCGTGAGGCGCAGGCGCCCCACGAGGTTCTGGCCGAAGTCCATGACCGTCTTCCCGGACGGCGATGTGGTGACGGCGACCGGCGATAGCTCCTCGGTACGGCGAACCGGCGGACCTGTCGGCGCCGCCAGGACAGCCATGTCGAAAGCCTCGGCGCGGACGCCGTGCCAGTTCTCCGGCCGAATGCGCGCGTCATGGGTCTCACCGTCGTACAGGCTTGCTCGCAGAGTGGGCCCCGGCGCCGCCTGCCACGTCCCGTCGGCGTCCGTGGCGACGGCGAACACCCTCCCATCCGCCATGACGATCTCCAACTGCGCGAGCAGCGCCAGGCGTTCGCCGTACAGCGCCCTGCCGCCCTCCCAGCCGAGGCGGCCCCGGTACCAACCGTCCGCGAGCGTGGCGGTGAACTCGTTCGCGCCTTCGTGCAGCAACTCCGTGACGTCGTACGTCTGGTAGCGCAGCCGCTGGTCATATGCCGTCCAGCCGGGCGCAAGCACCTGGTCGCCGATCCGGGCGCCGTTCAGCTCGGCTTCGTATACCCCCAAAGCGGTCGCATACAGGCGAGCGGTGCGTACCGGACCGTCCAGCGCGAACGGGCGGCGCAGCACGGCGCACGGGTTGTCCTTCGACGCATCCTCGTCCCAATCCGGCGAGACGAACCGCGCAGTCCAGTCGCTCTCGTCCAGCAGGCCGGTCTCCACCCAGGTCACGTCGCTCCACGCCGACCAGGCAGGGTGCGCGCGGTCCGCGCTTCGCGCCGCGACTCGCACGCGCACGCCGACGCGTTCCCGCGACTCCAGCGCCGCGAACGGCCACGACACCAGTACGGACTCGTCCGACTCCCGGGCCACCGAAGACAACCGCTTCCCGGCGGAATTGACAAGCTCCAGCTCATAGACGCCTTGTCGCCATCCGTCCGCGGTGGTCCGCGTAATCCACGACAGCCGCGGTTCACGCCACCCGATGCCCAGCGTGTCGCGTACGTTTTCCACTGTGGGTGCCTCTACGGCCGTGTTGGGTTGCGGCGTCGGGGTCATCACGAACTCCTTGGCGTTACAGCGGCAGACCTGTTCAAGACCGGTGGCACGGGATGATCATATGAAACGTTTCATTAAGCTTGCAGTCGAAACTTGCGAGACAAGTTAACGTACTACTTACACGAAGTCGCGCTCGGGGACAACGGGGCCTCAGAGAGGCGTCGCCCTTCACGCCTTCCGCCAGCCGTTCATGCGCCGGGGCAGTCGCAGTGGGTTGACGTCGCGCAGCGCCGGCGGCAGCAGCGCGACGCGGTGTTCTGATAGGCGACCGGGCGCAGCCGGCGTTCGATCGCGGTGGCGCCGACCGACGTGGGGGTCGATGTCGTCGCGGGGGTACGGCCGCCCTGGTGCTGTGCGGCCGCCACGGCCACGCCGGCGGCCCAGCCGTTGACCACAACGCGTCCTGCCAGTTCGGCGAGTCGGCCGAGCAGCGCCGCCTGCGGATAAGCGGGACGCTGGTCCTCGCCTTCGGGTTCCGGTTCGCGCCGCTCCTGCGCGTGCGTACTGTGGCCTGCGCGCAGTTCGCCGGCGACCTCCGCTTCCCAGGCGTCGTCCAGGCGTGGTCCGTGCTTGTCACTCCTGCGGTCCATCGGCATGACCGGCTCCCTTCCTCGGACCTGTCGGCCCGTCGGCCCGGCGACAGCTCGGGTGGCAGACGCCGTGCATCGGGGCCCCAGCGGGGTAGTCGCCGCTCATGGATCGCATATCGGTGGGTACGTGCTCGTGGACCGACGCTGCCCTCAAAACCAGCGGTTGGTATCCGCCTGACTGCTCTGAGCCCGAGGCCCGACTGCGTTACTACGCGCAGAAGTTCGACGTGGTGGAGGTGGACGCGACCTACTATTCGCTACCCAGTACGCGCAACAGCGAGCTGTGGGTCGAGCGAACACCCGAGGAGTTCACCTTCGACGTCAAAGCGTTCTCCTTGCTCACCGGCCATCCGACCCGGTCGGGATCCCTGCCGCTGGAATTGCGCCCATTGCTGCGACACGGACGGGGTCGGCCGGACGCCGGTCTTTTGGACGAGGTCTGGCAGCGCTTCAGCGGCGCTCTGCGTCCCCTTCGTGATGCGGGACGCCTCGGGACACTCCTCTTCCAGTTCCCGCCGTCATTCGCTCCTGACGAGCCAGCCACCCAATTCCTCGTCGACTGCGTCGAACGGGCAGGAGACTGGCCGGTGGCAGTCGAGTTCCGCCATCCCGGCTGGTGGCGGGACGACAACATCCATGCGACACAGGCGCTTCTCAAGCGCTTGGACGCCGCCGCGGTCGCCGTCGACATGGCACAGACGCTGCCCGCGTCCATCCCGCCCGTAGCGCCGGTCACCGCGCCCCGGCTCGCGGTGGTCCGTTTCCACGGGCGCAGTCGGGCGTGGGGGACCGGCTCCAAGGAGGACCGGTTTCGTCACGTCTACTCGGCCGATGAACTGAGCGAATGGGTCCCCCGGTTGCGCACACTGGCCGAGCAAGCGGACCGGGTGCACGTGCTGTTCAACAACTGCTGCGCCGATGCCGCGGTGCGGGCGGCCGAGAAGATGCAACAACTGCTCCACGCAACCCGTCGGGCAAGTGACGCTGCGCCGGCGTAGGCCGACAGAGGCTCGGTTGACGTTCCTGGCCGCACGCCGATGGTTTGGTTGGTCCGCACGGGCCGTTGCTGATCGCCGACATCGGCGGGGATCAGTTGAAATGGCTTTCGGAACCGGTCAGTTGCCTTCGGCATCGGTGTCGGTACCGTTGGGCGCGGGCCGATTGACCCGGCATCACGTGCGCGGTTCCGGGCCAGGAGGGCGCGCGTGCGCGGCGCTGTCCGCGCACCCGCGCGACATGCTCGGGCGGCGACGGCGACGATGTGTGATGTGGAGCCCACGCGCGCGGCGGCTACGTCCAAGGCGTTCGCCCAACGGGCGAGGTTGCGCGGAGCACCCCGCAAACGCGCGGGCCTGCACGTACCACGTCGTCTCAACCGTCGCGCGTTGGAGGAGGCCATCCCGCTGCCGGCGCGCCTTGACCCCAGGGAACGGGCGAGATTGCCGGGGATCAAGCCCGCGCGCCCGAACGACTCGTACGCCCGTCTGACCCGCGTCAGCCCGATGTCGGTGTCGGCTGAGATGCAGGGGACGCTGATGGCGCTCCACGTACTCGAACACCAGTGCGATGAGCGCAACGGCGCTTAAGGCGGCGATCGCCCAACGCGAGGACGAGTCGTGATGAACATAAGCCATGTTTGGTGCAAAAAGGTCGGGGCAGCCGCCGCATGCCGCTCCGGACGCACCACTCGCGCTCCCGTCGGCATATGGCGAACCACCGACGTTCGTGCCGCAAAGGAGCCGACGATGACGAGTACTGAAGCTGCCTACGCAGCCGCCAGGCCGACGCACAGGACTTTGCGAGTCGCTTCCGTCCCGGCGGGCCATGTCTATGTGCGGCATTGCGGAGCCGAGGACCGGTCGGACGCCGTCGTACGGCTCGCGGATCCGCGCCCGAACGGCGCTCCCAGTACGTCGCAACGATGGTGGCCGCCGGTCATGTTGGATCCCGGCTGGGTTACCGCGCACCACCACGAATTCGACATCTACCACCTGCATTTCGGCTTCGACGCCCAGACGCCTGAAGCTCTCCGCGAACTCGTCGGGACGCTGCGGCGGCATGGCAAGCCCCTGGTCTACACCGTCCACGATTTGCGCAATCCGCATCACCGGGACCGGTCGGCGCACGACAGCGCCTTGGACGTCATCGTGCCCGCAGCGGACGAACTGATCACGCTCACGCCCGGGGCGGCGCGGGAGATCCAAGGCAGATGGGGGCGCACCCCGACGGTGCTCCCGCACCCGCACGTCGTCGACCTGCGGCGTATGGCTCGACCTCGCCCGAGCCACGCGCAATACACAATCGGTGTGCACGCCAAGAGCCTGCGCCCCAACATGGATGTCCTGCCGACGGTACGAGCGCTGACATCGGCCGTGGCGGGCCTGCCCTCAACCTTTTTGCGCGTCGACGTCCATCGCGACGTGGAGGACCCCGACGCCCCCGCGTACGCCCCGGACCTGATAGCGGAGCTACGGCACATGCAGCAGGACGGACGCGTCGACCTGCGTGTCCACGACTACTTCGACGACGACGAACTTTGGGACTACCTTCAGGAGTTGGACCTCTCCGTGCTGCCGTACGCCTTCGGCACGCACTCGGGCTGGCTCGAAGCGTGCGCGGACCTGGGCACCGCCGTGGCGGTCTCGGACTGCGGGTACTACGCCGAGCAACGCCCCTGCCATTCCTTCCGACTCGGCGTGTCCGACGGCGACCCCCTCTCGCTGTCCACGGCGGTCAACGCCGCGTACCACGGCGCCCACTCCGTGCCGGGCCCATCACCCGACGAGCGGGCGGCCGAACGCCGTGGCATCGCCGAGGCCCACCGCCGGATCTACGAATCGGCGCTGCGATGAACCGCCGTCTCCGAATCGGCTTGGTCGCGTCCGTGCGCCATCCGATCCGCGAGCCGTTTGCCGGGGGCCTGGAGGCGCACACGTGGCATCTCGCCCGTGCCCTCGTCCACCGAGGGCACGAAGTCGCGCTGTTCGCCGGTCCCGGGTCGGACCCTGAACTGGGGGCCCGGGAAATGCGGATCAGGTCGTTTACCGCCAGCCGGCCGGCCCGCGCGGACACCAGCATGCCCGCCGAAAACTGGATGGCGGAACACCACGCATACCTGAACCTGATGATCGAACTGAGCCGCGGCGACCGATTCGACGTCATCCACAACAACAGCCTCCACTACCTGCCGGTGGCCATGGCCGCCGCGGTCCCCACGCCGCTGGTCACCACACTCCACACACCGCCCACACCCTGGCTGGAGTCGGCCATCGACACCGCCAGGCCGTGCCCGGTGACCTTCACGGCCGTCAGCAGACACACAGCGCATGCATGGAAGCGGTCCGTCCGGCACGCGCGGGTCGTCCACAACGGCGTCGACACTCGCCTGTGGCGGCCCGGCCCCGGCGGGCCGGACCTCGCCTGGACCGGTCGCCTCGTACCGGAGAAGGGACCCCACCTCGCGATCGCGGCCGCCCGCAAAGCCCGACGAAAACTGCGCCTCGCCGGCCCGATTTCCGACCAGGACTACTTCGACACGCACATTGCGCCCAACCTCGGGGACGGTATCGAGTACGTGGGCCATCTGTCCCGTCTCGCCGTCGCCGACCTGGTGGCGTCCTCCGCGGCACTGCTCGTCACACCGTGCTGGGACGAGCCGTACGGACTCGTCGTCGCCGAGAGCCTCGCGTGCGGCACACCCGTGGCCGGCTTCGACCGGGGCGCGCTCGGCGAGATTCTCACACCCGCCACGGGACGCCTGGTCGGACACGGCGACATCGACGCCCTCGCGGAGGCGATCGCCGAAACCGCGGCGCTGAGCCGGGAGGCCGCCCGGGCACGGGCGGAGGACTTCTGTTCGCTCGACACCATGACCAGTCGCTACGAGGGCCTCTACCGGGAGCTCGTGCCATGATCGCCTACTACGTCCACCACCACGGCCGCGGACACCTGAGCCGAGCCCAGTGCATCGCCCGACACACCCGGGCACCCGTCGCAGGGCTGTCTTCCCTGCCCAGACCGGCCGACTGGGACGGTCCCTGGATCGAACTGCCCATGGACACCGGTGATTTCCCGGCAGGCGCCCGCGACCCGGAAGCACACGGACGATTGCACTGGGCACCGTTGGGCCATGCAGGCCTGCGGCACCGCATGGGACTCACGGCAGCCTGGATAACTCGCCACGCCCCGAAGGCCTTCGTCAGCGACGTCTCCGTCGAAATGCTGTGCCTGGCACGGCTGATGGGCATCCCCTCGATCGCCGTGGCGATGCGTGGGACACGCACGGACCCGGCCCACCAGCTCGGCTACGACCTGGCGGACCTCCTCCTCGCCCCCTGGGCCGAGGAATTCGCCGAACCCGGGATTCCGCACCACTTGGCTGCGAAGACGGTCCACACCGGCGCCTTCTCGCGCTGCGACGACCGCCCGATCCTCCGACATCCACACAGTGCCGCCGCCGCGGGGGACGACCCGCGGCCACTCGTGCTGGTCATGCTCGGCGCAGGTGGAGCGGCCATCACGGCGGCGCAGTTGAAGGACGCAGCCGACGGCAACCCCGGGTGGCGCTGGCGTACGCTCGGCGGCCCTGGAGGCTCCTGGGCGGATGATCCGTGGCCCCTGGTCTGTGCTGCGGATGTCGTGGTCACGCATGCCGGTCAGAACGCGGTCGCCGAGTGCGCTGCCGCTCGCAGGCCCACCGTTGTCCTGCCGCAGGACCGGCCTTTCGGCGAACAGCACGCCGTAGCGGACGCGCTGGAGCAGGGGCGTCTTGCGGTCGTCCACCGATCGTGGCCGCGCCGGGACCAGTGGCCGGCGGTTCTCGACTCCGCCCGCCGCATGGGGGGAGAGGCTTGGTCGCGGTGGTCGCCAGGGGACGGAGCGGCCCGAGCGGCACGCGTGCTCGACGAGTTCCCCGCCCATCTGTCGGGACATCCGGAGGTGTCATGCGTGTCGCGGTGATCACGCTCGTGGCCGGCAGGCACGAACACCTGCGTCTTCAGATTCGGGGACTCGCGTCCGGCAGCGTCCGCCCGGAACACTACGTAGTGGTCACCATGGACGACCCCGACGTGCCTTCGGTCGTCGGCCAGGGCGTCGGAGACCGGAACGACGTCGTCCCGGTCCGGGTTCGGGACGGTCGGCTCCCGCTCGCCCGGGCCCGGAACGCCGGTGCCGAGCATGCCCTTGCGGCCGGTGCCGAGTTGCTGGTGTTTCTGGATGTGGACTGCGTGCCGGGACCACGGACACTCGACCGGTACATGCGGACGGCGCGGGACGGTGCCCTCTTGTGCGGCACCGTCGCCTATCTGCCGCCACCGCCGGCTGAGGGGTACTCGCTGGACAGGCTCCCCCGGCTGGCGCCACCCCACCAAGCCCGCCCCAGCCCGCCGGACGATGAGGTCTGGGAAGGCGGAGACCCCAACCTCTTCTGGTCGCTGTCGTTTGCGGTGACCGCCGGTACCTGGCGGCACATCGGCGGCTTCCACGAGGAGTACGAGGGGTACGGCGGCGAGGACACCGACTTCGGTCGCATGGCCGACAGCGCGGGGGTCCGACTGTGTTGGGTGGGCGGCGCTCCGGCGTACCATCAGCACCACGAGACAAGTCGACCGCCGGTAGGACACCTCGACGACATCCTGACCAACGGCGCCGTCTTCCACCGCCGTTGGGGGGAGTGGCCGATGCGTGGCTGGCTCCAGGAGTTCGCCGACCTGGGCCTGGCGGAGTACGACCCGTCGATCGACTGCTGGCGTCGCCCCGCGCGCGCCGAGTGACCGAGTTTCACAGGCCGAGGTCGATGACCACCGCGTGATGCTCCGAAGGCGGAGGGACTTCGGTTCCGGCAAGGGGCCCGTAGTTGCTCCGTTCGAGCGGCACGCCGGTCGGGCCCCGGCCGGGCCGGTGGTCGCCGGGCCGTCAGGCCCGACTTCGGTGGGTCGGCGGGCCCGAAAACCTCGTGGGTCGCCTGTGGTTCGCGGTGCCAAACCTATTTACCCATTTGCAGGTGCCGAGTCGGCATGTGCGCACCGCCGGTCGGGTGAAACCTCAGCGCGGCGGCCGCGCGGTGACGCTTCCGAGGCGTGGCGGGCCCGACGATTGCGGGCAGCCCGCATCCGCGCCGACGTACGGCTGCGGGCGTATCCAAGCCGAACCGGAGGAGCCGCAGTGCTGGAGCGCACCCGCCGCAAGGACACCACCCAGGTCACGTTCATCCTTCCGCCCGACCCGGCATGCCCCGCGGTCAGCGTGGTCGGCGACTTCAACGACTGGACTCCCGGCACCCACGAGCTCCTGGTACGCAAGGACGGCACCCGGGCCGTGACCGTGGCAGTGCCGGGGGAGGAGCGGATGCACTTCCGCTACCTCGCCCACGGCGGCCACTGGTTCGACGAAGCCGACGCGGACGGCCACGACGGCCACAACAGCTACCTGGAGCTCGCCCGAGTGTGACCCGGCAGAACCCCGCCCTCGGCCGACCGGCGGCGGCCAAAGTCGGCGCAGCGCCGATCCGACCGCAGGAGCAGGCCTGCGACCGGGGCGGCGCTCGCGCACACGCCGCGGCGTTCGTGCACGCCTTGGCCGCCGCCCTGCACTCGGACGGAAGCCGCGTAGCCGCGGACTGAGGCCCGTAGAGGTACCGGGACTGGCGGGCCCGTGCGAAAGAAGCCTTCGACAACACGCTGCGAACCCGCCATAAATCCGTGTCACCGGGTTCCTGCGCGACAACGCACTGGGCCTGGCGTTCCTGCTGGCGTTCGCGGCAGCGTTGGTGGGGCAGGCGTTCGCCGGGCGTGCGGAGTTCAACTCCCCGCTCGCCGTCGACGGCTTCGCCCGGGTCGGGTTCTGGGAGTACGTGTCCTCGTCCGATTTCGCGGTCGATGTGACGGAGAACTGGCAGTCGGAGTACCTGCAGTTCTTCCTCTACATCACGGCCACGATCTGGCTGTTGCAACGCGGGTCCCCAGAGTCGAAGAAGATGGGCACCGCGGGCACCGAAACCGACCAAGACCAGCGGGTCGGACGTCACGCCGGATCCGACTCACCCGCCTGGGCAGGGGCGGGCGGCTGGCGGCAGCACGTGTTCTCCCGCTCCCTCGGCCTGGTGATGGGCGGCATCTCAGCCGTTCCTGTCATCGACATGATCAACACCTACGAGCACGCGGACGCGGACCTGCTCGTCCCTTCGGTACGCCGCGCGCTCCCGGCGTTGGGTGAACTGATCCGCGAGGCCCGGGAGACCGGTACGGACGTCGTCTAGTGCTGTGGCCGGGAAGGTTTGCCGGTTCCTGGTGTTCGGTGCCGTGCATCGCAAGGCGCAGGCCCGAAGCTCGTACTCGGTCGTACTCGCGAGGGTCTGCAACGCGGCGAGGTGGGGTGCCGGGCGCCGGGAACCGGTGAACCTTTCCGGTCACAGCACTAGGTCAACGACAAACTTCGGACGGTGGAGATCGGACCATGCGGAGGCCGATGGTGCTGTGCGGCCAGGTCACCGAGCAATGTGTGCTGTACTCCGCGATCGACGCCCACGTACGCCGCCTGGAGATCACCGTCGCCGAGGACGCCGTCGGGTGCATCCACCGGGCCTCGCCCAGGCCGCTCTCCGCATGATGGAACGCAACCTGGGAGCCGAAGTTCGCCCGGTTGGGCGAATCGCGTTGAAGTGACGACACCAGCGCGCATGTCGTCGGTCACCGGCACTCGTCAGGAGTTCGCGCGGGGCAGGACCTCGTCGCTGTAGAAGGCGAAGAAGTCGGCGTACTCAGGTCCCATCTGGTTGACGTACACCTCGTCGAACCCGGCGTCCGCGTAGGCGCGCAGGCCGCGCACGTGCTCGTCGACGTCGTCGCCGCAGGTGATCGCGTCGGCGACCATCTCCTCGGTCACCAGGCTCACCGCCTGCTCGAAGTGCCGGGGCAGCGGGAGAACCTGCCCCAGCTCTCCGGGCAGGACTTCGTTCGGCCAGGTGCGGTGCGCGGTCTCCACGGCCTTTTGCCGGTCGCGGCCCCAACACACCTTCAGTCCGCCGACGACCGGCTTGTCACCGCCTCCGCCGTCGCGGAACCGCCACACCGCTTCGGCGTCGGGCTTCATGGTGACCAGTCCGTCGCCGATCCGCGCCGCCAGGTCGACAGCCTTGGGGCCGAAACCGGAGACGTAGATCGGCAGTTTCCCGTCCGGAGTGTTGTACAGCCGGGCGTTCTCGACCGTGTAGTGCGGGCCGTGATGGCTGACCATGCCGCCGTCGAACAAGTCGCGCATGATCGCGACGGCCTCTTCCAGCATGCCGGCCCGCACCGGGAACGGAGGCCATGCCGCCCCTGTGATGTGTTCGTTGAGGGCCTCGCCCGTGCCGACCCCGAGCCGGAACCGCCCACCGGTCATGACGCTGGAGGTCGCCGCCGCCTGCGCGGTGACCGCCGGGTGCAGACGCACGGTGGGGCACGTGACCAACGTGGTGATCGGCAGCGTCGTCACCTGGGACAGCGCGCCGATGACCGACCACACGAAGGGGCTGTTGCCCTGCTCGTCGATCCACGGATGGAAGTGATCGGAGATCGCAAGCCTGGTGAATCCGGCCTGTTCGGCCAGTTTGGCCTGCTCGATCAGCACGTGCGGGGGGAACTCCTCGCTCGCCAGGAAGTAGCCGTAGCTGGTCACTCGTGGTGCCTCGCTGGGGTATCGACGCGCCGCCTTCAGGAGGGCCGCATGGCTTCGGCGAGGGACGGCGATTCCCCGCCGTCGGCGCGGGTACCCGACGACCGGGATGGCTACGCGTCGTCCCAGTCGGTTGCGGACGTCGACCAGGGCACACATCCCTTCCGACCTCGCGACCACTCGACAGACCCGTTGGGTGCCGCCCGCCGGATACCGGTAGGCGCGCCGTGCGGTCGGAACGGACGACGGGGTCGCCCACGCGGAGGAGGCGGATGCCGTTTGACGCCGCGGTGCGCAGGCTAGCCGCCGGCCATGAGACTTCGTGCCCACAACCCGCAGGCCGTCGTGATCACCGGTGCCGGCGGGGGAGTCGGCGGTCGAGGCCGCCGCGGCTGCCGCCGAGGCCGAGTTCGGGCCCATCGACGTGCGGGTCAACAACGCCTTCAGCGGCGTCTTCGCGCCGTTCACCGAGGTCACGGCCGAGGAGTTCAAACGCGTCACCGAGGTCACCTATCTCGGTTACGTCGACGGCGCGCAAAGCGCGTTGCGGCGGATGGTGCCCGCGACCACGGAACGCTGGTGCACGTCGGATCGGCCATCGCCTACCGAGGAATCCCGTTGCAGACGGCGCACAGCGGCGCCAAGCACGCGATCCGGGGCTGGCACGAGGCGCTGCGGTGCGAACTCCCGCACTCGGGCGCGCGGGTGCGGTCCATGATGGTGCAGCTGCCGGCCGTCAACGCGCCGCAGTTCGACCGGGTGCTGTCACGGCTGCCACGCCGCGCGCAACCCGTTCCCCCATCCACGAGCCCGAGATCGCGGCCCGCGCGATCGTGTACGCCGCCGACCACCCGAGCCGCCGCGAGCACTGGGTCGGTGCCTCCACCGCCGCCACCCTGCTCGCTAACGCCGTGGCCCCGGGGCTACTCGACCCAGTGGCGTCAACCTCGGCCACCGGGCAGGCCCCCATCCCCGATGAGCTGGTCGCGTTGATCGTGCGGTTCACAATCGAGCAGGCCTTCGTCGTCGGCCGATGCGGCGACGGTGTGTCCCATCTGGACCAGCAGCCCGGCGACGGCAGCCCGTACGACCGCTTTGGTACCGTCGCCGCCGCGGGCTCGTTCGGTGGCCAAGGCGGTGAACCCGTCCGGCCCCGTCCACACGATCAGGACGCCCTGCGAAGTCGCGCGGATCCGCAGACCCGGGGCCGAGTCGTCCTTCGTCGGCCAGGTGGAACCTGCCCGGTTCAGGGCATGACGCACCCGGGGGAGCAACTCGGTGACGGCAGACGGCACGTGTTTCCTCGTGCCGTTGAACGCATGGCCATGCGTCGCCCGCCCGCGCTGGAGCCCGCATCCGAGTTCGGTGTCGATCATGCTGCGCCGTGCTGCCGCGACTCCTCACCCGGTAGCGCAACTGCCGCCGGCGGCGGTAGGTCACGCTGGAAGTTCTGGCACGGGACACAGCACGTGTGCTCTGCTTCCCGTCCGGCGCAGTGCGTCACTTCTTGGCTGACTTGCCGCCTTTGCCTTTGTTGTCGGCGCGGTTGTTGTCTTTGTCGCTGCGGCCGGGCTTGTCCGGCACGGGGGCGGCGGTGGCCAGAGGAGGGGGCGGGGGTGTCGTGCCCTGGGGCGGCTGGACCGGTGGCTGTGTGACCGGCGCGGCGGGCGTGGTGGGCGCGGCGGGCGGCGTACTGGACGTCGTGCTCGGGCTGTTCGCGGCCGAGGGGACGGCGCCGGGTAGTACTGCGGCAGGTGCGGGTGGAGGTGGGGTGCGTCCCGCTTCGTGGCCGCCGCCTGCCCCGAGGACGAAGGGCACGGTAGCGCCGCCCGCCCCCAGGACGAGCCCAGCCGCCAGAGCCACGGCCGGAGCGCGATGCCGCCGCTTGCGCATCCCCGCCGTGGTCGACATCGCGGCAGGGGGCGGGGGAGAGGGCCGGACGGCGACGGCGACGTCCCCGCGGCCGCCAGAGGGGGTCTCGCCCTTTGGGGCCGCGTCGGATGCTCCGGACCCGGCGGCGTTCGCGAGGAGGCGCACGCACTCACCGGCGTCCGGCCGGTCGGCGGGCTCTGCTTGGGTCATGGCCTCGATGGCCAAGAAGAGTCCGGTCGGCGTCCACGTCGGAATGCACGGCGCTCGCAGCGCGCGTTCCGTTCCCGCTGCGAGCGGGCCCCCGGGGTACTCCTTCTCGCCTTTCAAGGCTTCGAGGAGGACCAGGCCCAGTGCGTGGATGTCGCTGGCCGGGCCCGACCCGCGGCCGAGGAGCTGCTCGGGCGCCAGGTAGGGGATGGTGCCGATCAGCATGCCGGGCGCGGTACGGGTGGGTTCGTCGACGAGCCGGGAGATCCCGAAGTCCGCCAGATACGGCGAGTCGTCGAGCCCGACGAGAACGTTGGACGGTTTGACGTCGCGGTGCACGACACCGGCCGCGTGCACGTGCTCCAACGCCGAAGCCAACCGCATGCCCAGCCGCGCCACCCGCGCGGCGGGCAGCGGGCCGTCGAGAATGTGCTCCCGCAAGGTGACGCCCTCGACAAGGCGCATGACGACATAGACATGACTGGCCTGCCTGCCGACGTCGTGCACCTCGACGAGCGCCGGATGCGCCAACCGGCCCAGCAATTCCGCTTCCTGACAGAACCGTTCCGCAGAAACCGCGGAGGCACCGGGCCGGAACACCTTCACCGCGACATCCCGCCGCAGCCGCACATCCACGCCGCGGAAAACGTCAGCTGTGCCACCCGAGCCCAGTGGCTCCGTCAGGCGGTACCGGTCGCCGAGGATTACGCCGCTGCGCGGCACTGCGGGCGGTATTCGGCGCGGCAAAGCCGTCATGCTCTCTCCCTGCGTGCGTCCCGGCGGTGCCATGCTCCCTACCCAACCGGGAGCGCCGCATGCCGTAGCCGCCGGCGATCCGGATCGGGAGACTTCGCCGGCGTCCACGAGCGGCGCGGCCCGCTTGCGGCGGCTGGGCAGCGGCGTGAGTACGCTCGCCGGGGGAGTTCCGACGGCGCCGCGCGAGTCGCGGCGCATGCGCGAGGGCGTTCGGGACAGCGGCAGAGCAGGTCACGCTGCCGCTCGCCGCGCCCGTCGTCGACGCAGCAGCCCTATACGTACTTGCCTCCGGACTCCCGGACACGCCTCCGCCCCCGCGTACACGTGGATCGCGTTTTGCCTCGCCCAACTCGCCCTCGCCGCCTGCGCCCTGCGCCCTGCGCCAAGACAAGGAAAGCCGGCGCCACCTATGTTCGTACATCGCCGTAGGCCGCGGAAGGCGGACCGCATCAGGCTGCGGCCCCGACAACCCCGTTCGTGGCACTACCCCGGCCGGGCCGCGGTCGCTTCCGTGGCATGGACCCGGTCGACGGCTGCGGAGCGGACGAGGTGGTGCTGGTGTTCGGTCCGGTCGCCGCGCTTGAGCAGGCGGTGGGTCGCCTGACCGAGTAGGCCGCGTTCTTTGTGCAGGGGAAGTACGCTCCCGCGTGCCGACGGTCGAAGGCCGGCGGCGGGGGGTGTGTCAGCGGTCCTCGGGCAGGCGCGGCAGTCCGGTGACCGACAACACTGCCGAGTACACGGTCGTGTTGGCGGTCAGGAAGACGCGGTTGCGCTTCGGGCCGCCGAAGGTGATGTTGGCGACGGGTTCCGGGGTGACGAGACGTCCGATGAGGGTCCCGTCGGGGGCGTAGCAGTGCACGCCGTCGTCCATGGCGGCGACCCACAGGCGGCCTTGGTCGTCGAAGCGAATGTTGTCGAAGCGGCCTTCGCCGGGGCGGCATTCGACGAAGACGCCTTTGTCGGCGAGGCTGCCGTCGGCCTGGACGTCGAAGCGGCGGACGTGGTTGGCGCGGGTGTCGGAGACGTACAACCGTTCTTCGCCCTGGGACAGGACCAGGCCGTTCGGGCCGGCGAAGCCGTCGGCGACCAGGTGGACTTCGCCGTCCGGGTCGACGCGGTAGACGTTCGTCGCCCCGATCTCGCTCTCCGCGCGATGGCCTTCGTAGTCGGTGGTGATTCCGAAGTCCGGGTCGGAGAAGTAGATCGCGCCGCTGGAGTGTACGACGGCGTCGTTCGGACTGTTGAGCCGCTTGCCCTGGTAGCGCTCGGCAAGCACGGTGATCGTGCCGTCGTGCTCGGTGCGGGTGACACGTCGGTTGCCTTGCTCGCAGGTGACGAGACGGCCCTGGGCGTCAAGGGTGTTGCCGTTGGGGTGGCCGGCGGGAGAGCGGAACACGCTGACCGTGCCGCTGGTTTCGTCCCAGCGCATCATGCGGTCGTTGGGGATGTCGCTCCAGATGAGGTAGCGGCCCGCAGGGAAGTAGAGCGGGCCTTCGGCCCAGCGGCAGCCGTCGTACAGCACCTCCAGACGGTCGTCGCCGAAGACGCAGCGCCCGGTGCGGAAGCGCTCATCCAGCACGTCGTAGAGCGCCGGGCTGTTCGCCATCTCCAACCCCCAATATTCGGAATGAAATTCTGTGCCCGAGAGTATATGCCGAACATGATCCTGTCAGTGCGGCAATCAGCGAGGTGCGGTCATGGTGCGTAGCCAGTCTGGGCATGCCTGCGGGTACGCCGGTGCCGCGGGCGGCAGACGGGTTACGCGTCGCATTGCGAGCCGCGCATTCAGCGAGGCGCTGCGGCAGCTCGCTGCTGGACGCGCCGTTGCTCGACGCGCCGCTGATCGGCGAGGTGCGCGTCGCTGAGGGCCTCCAGCGCACGGTCGAGTGTCGAAGCGCCGGGATTGACCACGCAGATCCAGCCGTGGGCGCCGTAGAGCGGGTGCGGGGCGAACACATCCACGGCGCTGCGGTCCACGCCCGACGTGTCGGTCTCCGCCGGGGTGTGACCGAGGAGTTCCGTGAAGATCCGCGATCCGACGTGGATGTTCAGGCGCCAGCGGCCTTCCGCGTCGAGACGAGAGTCTTCGTCTCCCGGATAGTTCTTCGTCACGCAGGTCGCGTACGGCTGGCGGTTGCGCGGAACCTGGCCGTCGGGTGCGTAGTAGAAGAAGTGGTCGCCCCACGAGATCTCGGGGTGTTCGCTCCCCGGCACGGGCGCGAGTTCGAGGACACCGTCGTAGGTTCTGACTTCTGACAGGATCTGCTCCATCGACATGATTCGAGTGTGAACTTGAAGTGCTGATGGAGGGTTCCGGACGTGGCGGCGGCAGGCGAGCGTGACGCGGAGCGATACTCGACGAGCCGTCTTGCCGCCGTCGCGGGCTACTCCGTGCAGCAGGTCCGCGACCTCGAACGCCTCGGCGTGATCCCCCCGGCGACCCGTCACCCCAACGGATATCGGCAGTTCACCCACGTGCATGCGACGGCGCTGCGCGCCTACCGCAATCTGGCGATCGCGGTCGGCCCCGTCATCGCCCGCGCCACGATGCGCGAGATACGCGAACTCCCGTACGACGAGGCAATCGCCAGAGTCGTGGCCCTGCACGTCGACCTCGCGCGCTCCCGCAACGACACCATCGCCGCCCTCCAGGCCCTCGACGGCATCGTCGACGAAAGCGCCCACGATGCCGCTCCCGTGCCGGGAGACGCGATGAGCATCACCGAGCTCTCGGCCGCGCTCGGCGTGCGTTCCTCGGCCCTCCGGTTCTGGGAACAACAGGGACTGGTCACCCCCGAAAGGCTGAAAGGGCGCCACACCCGGCACTTCCCGCCCGACGCCGTCAGAGATGCCCGCATCGTCGTCGCTCTGCGCGCCGGCGGCTACCGGATCCCGGCGGTTCAAGCTGTCATGGCGTCGCTGCGCACGATCAAGGGCACCGAGGTCGCCCGCGACGCCCTCCAGAACCGGCTGCGCACCATCGCCGCGCAATCCGAGGCGCTGCTGCGCGCCGGCACCGACGCCGCCGACCTCCTGAGCCGATCGGGCGTCGGGAACGCCGAGGCCCGAAACCGCCCGGTGTAGGTCAGAGGAGTCTCGGCATCCGGAGTTCGAGGACGTTGGTGGCGCACGGAATGATCCGTTCACGTCGCCCTCAGCGCGTGGCGTCGGCGTGAACGTGCGGCTGGTCAGCGCGCAGAGGTGGGCGTTCGGTCGGTGGTGGCCAGCCAGGCGAGCGCGGTCAGTGCCAGCACCGCCGCGATGGTGAACATCGTCCCCGCTCCGGCGGGGACGGCCAGGCCGCCGATCACGGTGCCTGCCCCGATTCCGAGGTAGATCGCGGAGGAGTTCAGCGCCACAAGCAGAGGGGCCTGTGCCGGCGCCGCCTCGATCAGGCGGTGCTGCTGCGGCGGGGTCTGGCACCAACTCGCCGCACCCCACACGGCGGAGGCGACCCCGACGGCGACCGGGGCTCGCAGACCGGTCGCCGCCAGCAGCGCGAAGCCCGTCAACGAAGCAGCCATCAGCGTGTAGCCGACGGCCAGCACCCTGACCGGGCCGAGGTGGTCGGCAGCGATGCCCGACGCCAGGTTCCCCGCCACGGCGCCGAGGCCATAGAAACCCAGCATCCAGGTGGTGCCCGAGCCCGAGACGCCCACCCCGGCGAACGCCGGGACGGCGTAGGCGTACACCGTGTACGCCGCGGTCATGCCCAACGCCGTCAGCGGCAGCACCGCCGCCACTCCCGGGTGGCGCAGCGCCGCCAGCCGGGCGCGCAACGGCACCGGCATTCCTCCCGGGAGCGACGGCATCAGCGCCCCGGCTGCCACCGCCGTCACCAGACAGAGCGCCGCCACCAGCCACAGCGCCGCCCGCCATCCCATGACCGCGCCGATGGCGTCGCCGAGCGGCACCCCCAGCGCGGTTGCCACAGTCAGCCCGCCGACGACCACGGCCAGCGCACGGGCCCTCAGCTCCGGACGGACCAGCGCCACGGACACCGCGCCGGCCGTCGGCGTGTACGCCGCTGCCGCGACCGCGGCCAGAACGCGGGTGACCAACAAGAACGGCAGGTTCGGCGCCAGCGCGGAACCCGCGTTCGCCACCGCCAGCAGCACCAGCGCCGCCACCAGCAACGCGCGTCGCGGCACCCGCGCAGTCATCGTGGCCACCAGCGGCGACGCCAGCGCGTACGCGGCGGCGAACACGGTCACCGCCTGCCCCGCGCCTCCCGTGGACACGTGCAACGAAGCAGCCACATCCGGCAGGAACCCGGCCAGTACGAAAGCATCCGTGCCCACCGCGAACGTTCCCAGCGCCAGCACGGCGGTGCGGCCCAGTCCGGCGGGTGCGGCATCGGCGCGGTCGTCCGCCTGCCCTGCCGTTATCGAGATATCGGACATCCCGAATTACCTTTCGAGAAAGCCCGGCCGACGGCCGGGCGCAAAGAACGTATCTGGGGCGGGCGAAGCCAGGGTCAGGCGGAGAAGCCAGGGTCAGGCAGAGAGGCCCTCGCAGAATCGGCGGACCCGCGCGGGGGCCGCCGCCGGGCTCACGGCGATGAGATCCGCCAACGTCTGCGCGGCCAGCTCGCGCCGCCACGCCAGCTCCGCCCGTCGCATCGCGGTCGCGACCCCGCAGGGGCGGCCGAACTCCGAACTCGGCGCCTCCGCCCCGGCGCCGCGCTGCCGGATCTCGGTGCAGCGGAAGGCGTCCTCTCGACCCTCCACCGCGGCCACGATGTCCATGAGGCTGATCTGCTCCGGGGCGCGCGCCAGGGCATAGCCGCCCCGTGGCCCCGGCGACGAGGACAGGATCCCGGCGCGCACAAGGGGCTGGAGGCGCTTCTTCAGATACTCCGGGGGCAGCTCGAACAACTCGGCCAGTCGTCCCGTCGACACCGGTGCCCGATCCTCGAGCCACGACAGTGCCAGGCAACAGTGCATGCCCCACTCGACGCCCTCGCCCATCAACATGATCGGGATGCTATACATCCCGATTAGGCAAGTGCAACCACAGCCCGGCTCCGGCGACCTGTCGCGTCGTGGCGAGCGAGAGTGTTGACGGCCATGACTGCGTCGGCGTCAAGGGCGCGAACCGGCCTCACCGCATCCGCCGCGCGGGCCTTGGGCCGGTTTCACAGTGCCTGGGCGGTCTGGCGGCGAGTAGTGCTTGTGGCGCCGGTGGAGGCGCAGACTTCTTGGCCGCGGCCGGTAGGCGGGGTTTCGTTGCCGGGCGACGGCGATCGGACACGTCACGGCCGGAGACCCGGTCAGGTGTGGGAGGGAGCCACCGGGCGTTCGAAGAAGGTCTCCAGGCACACGGTCGCGTTGGTGCCGCTGACGCCGTCGACGGCGTAGAGCCTGCGCAGGACATCCTGCAGGGCTTCGGTGCTGGCGGTGCGTACCTTGACGAGGACGGAGGCCTGGCCCGCGATGATGTGGGCTTCGAGCACCTCGGGGATCGCGGCGAACGCGGCGGCGCTGTCGCCCATCCAGGAACGCGACTCGACCATGACGAACGCCAGCACGCCGCCGCCGACCGCTGCCGGGTCCACGTCCACGGTGGTGCGGCGGATGATGCCGCGCTCCCGCAGTTTGCGAACGCGTTCGTGTGTCGCGCCGGCGCTGAGGCCGACCTCCTGGCCCAAGGTCGCGTACGCGAGGGTCGCATCCTGCTGCAGCAGCGCGAGCAACTTGCGGTCGATCTCGTCCACAGCGTCCCCCTTCGCGGCCCTTGCGGGCGTCGATCGATCGCACCCGTTCGTTCGGCGGTGACTCTATTCTCATCGGCCCCGCGGGCCGTGTGCCGGGTGGGGCCGGGCACACGGACACAGACCTCGCCGGCGCCCATGCGCCGTGCGGCCCCTTCGGGACGAAGCACCGTAGACGCGGCAGGGGCGGTGGGCGCCCAGCGCGCCACCGGGCCGTCGTTCGGTGGGGCCCTGCACCTCGCACGGATGCGGCCCCCGTCGGTCTGTTCGCGGTGTACGGGCAGACGGGTGATGGCCCGCGACAACGTGCTGTCAGTGCGGGAGGCGCACTTCAAAGCGGCAGCTGCCGTGGATATTGACCACGCCCACCGAACCGCGGTGCGCCTCGACGACGCCGCGCACAATCGCCAGGCCCAGGCCCAGCCCGCGCCGCCGTCCGGGCCGGGAGTTCGGGCATGCGGGCCGCGCGGTGTCGATGACCCGCTCCAGGTCGTCCTTCGAGATGCCACCGCATGCGTCGGTGGCCGTCACCATCACGCCGCCGTCCGGGACTTGCTCCACCGCGACGGCGACCGTGCGTCGGCTGGGGTGTACCGGGTCGCGTTGACCAACCAGATTGGTCAGCGTCCTGCTTGATCTGCTCGATCACCACCTCGGGCAGTTCGGCGGCGGCCGGGGGTCTGCTGTCCGTCGTGCCCTCCGCCCGGATCAGCTGAGCTGGGGTTCTGCGTGGCATGCCGATGTTGTTCGCCGCGTCGACAGTGCGTCGGTTCATTTGAGTGAGCTTGTCTTCGCCGCCGGCCCAGGCTGACACGGAGGCCTTCCACCTCGCCGAGCCAGCCTTCGCGTTCAGCCTCGGCGATGCGGTCAGTGAGGTGTGTTCGTGGCCGGGCCGGTCCGCGCGGTGCCGAGAGCCGCTCCGAAGGGTTTGGGCGGTGCGAAGTGCTCGTGGTGGAGCGGGGGTTCGCTGGAGACGGCGAGAGGCTGGAGCAGGGCTGGGGGAGTCGTCGGATCCACTCGGGGGAGGGCTTCACCCGATCGGGTGAATGCCTGTCTCCAGAGGCTGGTTGACGGTGAGCTGGGCGTGTCCGGTACGTCTCGCACTCACAACGTCCCGGCGTCAGGAGTTCCCGGCATGGGCGAGGAGGGGGCACCGGGGACGATCAGGCGCCGGTGGCGGGGCGCATTGCCGGGGAGTGCGCGGCCGGTGGCGGTCCATTCGGCAGCGAGGGCGTTGAAGACCGGCGTGTTCGGGTCGACGGTCAAGTACCGCAGTGGGGGCGGTAGGGGGTGCGGGGCGCGGGGGAAGGGCGGCGTCATGTCCGGGTTCAACGAGCGCGGCCCGGCGTTGGTGGTGGCCGGGTCGGTCATTGGCGGAAAGGTACGGGGTCGGCTTCGTTTCGGCCTCGCCGGCCGCGGTGATCCAGGCGACGGCCTCGGCGACGAGGGTGCGGACAGTGAGGGCATCGCTCATGCGTTGCACGGTAGAGGCGGTTCCCACGTCGCCACGGCAACTGCTGATCACGACGGGACGGCGCCGCTCATGTGCCCGGGGCCTGCACCTACGAATGGTCACCCGCCCCCGCGGCCGGGACTTCGCCCCCGCGTAGGAGCCGAGCTCACCGAGGCCGAGGCTCCCGGCTGCCGCAAGGCCGACCCCCGCGGCATCTGGCTTCCTGCCACGCGTCGGCGGCCAGCGGGGCGGGTCCCGAACATCCCCGAGCGGGATCCGCCCGGCCGGCCGTCGAGGAGCCGCCGGGCCCGCCCGGTCGCTCCCTCGTGGTGGTGTTCCCCGCGGCGGCCGGGCTGAACACAGTTCTTGTCACTTGTTCGAGATCGATTGGCTCATTTGAGAACAAGGGAAAATCTGTGTTGGCTGGAGTAGACATTGGGTTGTGGTGTGGCTATGGTTTCTGTTGTAGCCAGAGAGACAGCAGGGCTTGGCAGAGGACGAACTGTCGGCCGGTAGGACACGCAAGTGCAGTAGCAGGACAGTGCGGTGGTCGGGTTCCGAAGCCGGGTTGTTGCGGGAGGGCGACGGGGCCGACGACCGGCCGGGTAGCCCGCAGTGTCAAGGGCGCCGCGAGCTGGGCCGCGCTGGCAGGACTGATGGATGTGGTTCGCAGTACCCCGCAGTGAAGTGTGGGCAGTACCTCGGTGAAGGCGTCGGCTGCGGGCGCGCGCGCCGGGAGGTTCGGCAGTGGGGTTCCACGCCCGAGCAGGTGTAGGGCGGGCGATGCGGGGCTGGCTGCCGGAGGGTGACGCTTGAGCAGGTCACCCAGCAGTACGCAAAACCTGCAGTACGCAACATCGGTAGTACCAGTAGTGCGCAGTACCGGCACCACGCAAGTAGTTGATCATCCGAGGGATGAACGGAGGAGCCGAGCGCCATCAGGATCGCCCGGGCGTAGGACTTGAGCCCGGGTACCGCAGGACATCGATAGTGAGGTGGTCTCCGGTCAAGCAACAGCGATCCCCGCACCCCCGGCAGCCTTCCGGCCGGGCCCGCGGAATCAGAAGGCCGGCGCAGCATAAGGGCCGGTAGATGGTGTAGCAGTTCCTTCGGGGCCCTGGCGCCAATGGCGCCAGGGCCCCTCCATGCGTTCCCCGACAAGACGTTCCGTGAGAGAGGTGCAGATGACAGCTGAGGACTCGTTCGGTCGTCTGGACGACGACGACTATCCCGCCTACACGATGGGCCGGGCCGCCGAGATGCTCGGCACCACCCAGGGCTTCCTCCGTGCGATCGGTGATGCCCGCCTGATCACGCCGCTGCGCTCCGAGGGCGGACACCGCCGCTACTCCCGCTACCAGCTGCGTATCGCCGCCCGGGCCCGGGAACTTGTCGACCGCGGCACCCCGGTCGAGGCCGCCTGCCGGATCGTGGTTCTCGAGGACCAGCTCGAGGAGGCTCAGCGTCTCAACGCCGAATACCGCGCCGCATCCGTGCACACATGAGCCGCATCCGTGTACGTATGACCTGTGCTCACGTGCCGGTGCCGCGCTTTTCCGCCCACTCCCGAAGATGAGCGCATGATCGCCGAAAACACCACGCCGCCGGCGCGCGGGCGGCAGTCCCCGCCCCGCCCCGGCACCGTGCCAGACACGCCCGGTGACTCGCCTGCCAGCATGACCGGCGGGCGGGCCAACCCGGCCGACGATGGCCGCGGGTCCGGAACGCACCGGTGTGAGGCAGGTGCGGAGCGTGCGGCGGCCGTGTTGAAGCCGCGGATGCGGGGTCGGCTGCATGCCGACATGTCTAGGCTCGCGTTGGCGGGCGGGGTCGTCCTGGTCGTGGTCTCGCGTTCGGCTGCGGCGGTGGCGTGTTCGTGTTTGCGGCCTCGGCGCTGCTGTTGTTCGGGACGAGTGGGGTGTATCACCGCGGGACGTGGGGGCTGCAGGGTGAGGCGGTGCTGCGGTCGTCGGGTGTTTTTGAGGGGAGACAGGCGACGGCGGCAGACAGCCGTACGGTTCCTGCCGCCACGAAGCGAACGTGGTGAGCTTTGTCCATCCGGCGGGTTTCGCCGGTAAGACTGTTCCCAACGGGGCTTGAGCCTGGGAGGAACCACGATGGACGCTCAGCGGGCTCTCCTGCGGCGGGTGGCGGAAATCGCCGGGGTCGGCATGTACGTGGTCGATGACCAGGGCCGGATCGTCGAGGTCAGCGCTCGAGCCTGCAAGCTCCTCGCCCGTTCCGCTCCGGAACTCGTCGGGCAGGACGGCCACGACTTCCTGCACCGGGACGAGCTGGGCGGACGCCTGGCTCCCTCTCAGTGCGCGATGATGCGGGCCTTCCTCGCGGGCCAGGCCGCACAGGGTGACGCTGTCTGGCTCGAACGCGGTGACGGAACGCTGCTACGCGCCGGATGGCTGCTTGCCCCCTACACCACTGAGGACGGGGACGTCGGCGCGTTCGTCGTCTTCCACGAAGCCGCCGAAGGACGGCAAGGCGACGCGGTCGACGCGTCCGCGTTGGGCGAACTGGAGCGGCTGGCGCTCCTCGCCGAAACCACGACCACCCTCACCACAACGCTGGAAACCGACGAAGCCGTGCAGCGTCTCACGCGATTGCTGGTACCGCGGCTGGCGGACTGGGCTGTCGTCGACCTGATCGCGGAGGGCGGCGAGGTCCGGCGCGACACCGTCGTGCACCACGACAACGGCGTGACGCATCGCCGCCACGACCTCGAGGGGCCGATGCCCCCCGTCCCGGAAGGCTCCACGATGCCGCTGTCGCGGGCCTTGCGCGGCGCGGCCGCTTCCCTTGCCGGGCCGGGGCATTACCAAGGCCCGCCCGATTCGGGCATCGCCGAGGCCCAACGCGAGCTTTTCGACGCCACCGGCATGCATTCTGTGGCCATCGCGCCGATCCGAGGCGTACGCGAAGTACTCGGTGCCCTGACCATCGGACGCAGCGAGCAGACGGACGCTTTCGGCCCGGAAGACCTCTCGTTGCTGGAGGACGTCTCCCGCCGGGCCGGACTGGCGTTCTCCAACACCCGGCTCTACCAGCGCCAACGCGCGGTTGCCGAGACCATGCAGCGCCATCTCTTGCCCCAACTTCCCCACGTCCCCGGCATGGGAATGGTGGCAAGGTACCTGCCCGCCCCGGACGCCTCGCAAGTCGGTGGCGACTGGTACGACGCATTCCCGCTTCCCGACGGGTCCATCGCCCTGGTCATCGGCGATGTCGCCGGCCACGACCTCGAAGCCGCCGCCGGCATGGCGCAGGTCCGCAACATGCTGCGTGCCTTCGCCTGGGATCACTCCGAACCACCAAGCCTCATCATTCGACGGCTCGACCAGGCGCTTCTGCATATCAGCGACGCCGCGATGGCGACCTTGATCTTCGCCCGTCTGGAGGCCACCGAAGACGGTTACTGGAGCCTCGTCTGGACGAACGCCGGGCACCCTCCGCCGCTCCTGGCCACCCCCGACGGACGGGCCCGCTTCCTCGACGGAGGGCACGGCATGCTCCTTGGCAGCGGCCTCGAACTCGACCGCACCGACGGCACCCTCCGGCTCCCTCCGGACAGCACCCTGGTGTTCTACACCGACGGCCTCATCGAAGTCCCCCACCAGGCGATCGATGTCGGGTTCGACCGCCTGCGCCGCAACGCCGCCGCCCTCCGCCGCCGGCGGCTCAGCGAGTTTTGCGACTTGCTTCTCGCCCGCGTCCGTCCACCCGAAAGCACCGACGACGTCGCCATCCTCGCGCTGCGCACACCGAGGGAAACGTCGCCTGCCCCGACCGCATCGCCGGGTTCGGGGTGATGTCGCGCCACGTCCGCCGGCGTGCGGGTCAGCGGTGGCTTCCGCGCGTCCGGTCGGCGGCCGTGGTCGCCTCCCATTCGGTGTCCTCCCGGGCTCTGGTTCCGGTGACGCCGACGAGGTGGTCCTGGACCAGCGACCAGCCCAGGGTCCCGGCGGCGAGCATCGAGGCCACCCCGATCGCGCCGAGGGTGACGCCGAGGGTCGCACTCCGGGCGGGGCCGTTCCAGTGCGACGCGTACACCGCGAGCGTGATCGCGAACAGCGCGAGGGTGAGGACGTTCAGCGCGGCGTGCATCATGCCGACCCGCTTGGCCGGATGACCCTTGGGGACGGCGGCGCCGAGGTCCACCAGTCCGGGCAGGGCGGCCAGGACCGCGCCGGCGACGCCGACGATGTTCATCACAATGGCGAAATTGAGCCAGAACTGGTCGTCCGTCCCGCCGTAGACCGCGTAGCCGACCAGGGCACCGGTGTAACCCACGATCGGGAACGAAACCAGCATCGGATGCAGCGGGTGGCCCGCGACGCTCGCTCTGCTTTTCATGACGCCTCCTGTGGAGTGCCGGGTCGTGATCTTCGGGCTCTGCGCGGCTGCCCCCGATCCGAGCGTTCAGACACAAGCAGACCCGCGTTGTGCAGACCTCTGTGGGTCCGGCCACGCTCCTTTCGCCGCGGCCGCCCGAACCAGGGGGCCGCGCACGAGATGCTGCGGGACACGCCCGAGCACCACGCCCCCCTCGCCGCAGCGGGGTGGGGCGCCGCGTGGGCCGGACGGATGAACTGTGCGGCGAACGTGTGTGGGGGACGCGACACTCGCGGGGCGTTGCGGGAAGTTGGCCGGGAACGGGTCCCGGTGACGGAGGTGCGCGGTGCGCGAGCGAGTTCTGACGCGCGGTGAACGGCGGTCGTGGAACGCGATCGCTGCGGGGTTGCGGGCCGACCGTCAGTTGGGGCCGGTGGTGGGGAGGGTTCCGCACCGGCGGGTCCGGGTTGCCGCGGCTGTGGTGGTCTGCGCGTCGCTCCTCGTCGGGTTGTGTACCGCGCTCGTCCTGAGCGGTCGGCATATGACGGTGGTGGCGCCTGTCGCCGTCCTGGGGCTCGCGGTGGTTCTCGGGTTGGCGGGTTGGGCCGCGCGCAGCCGCTAGCCGTGCGCAGCCGCCAGGCGGCCGACCGCGGTCGCCGTGCGATGACAGCGCGTGTCCGGCAGCGCCGCACTCCGCCTGTCCTGTCGTCCTGGGATGCACCGGCCGCCCGTGAACTGCTCTGTCTGCACACCGTTACGGAGAACTTGTGACTGACGTTCGATCCCCGTCGCTCGACCCGGCCCCCGCACCGGCGAATCCCCTGGCGCCGACCAGGCCGAAGCGCCCTGGCACGGCCGTCGTGCGGTGGCTGACGACGACCGACCACAAGACCATCGGCAGCCTGTACCTGATCTCGTCGTTCGTGTTCTTCGCCTTCGGTGGCGTCCTGGCGCTGCTGATCCGTGCGGAGTTGGCGCGCCCGGGCGAACACCTGCTGTCGAACGAGCAGTACAACCAGGCGTTCACGATGCACGGCGCGATCATGCTGCTGATGTTCGCCACTCCGTTGTTCGCCGGCTTCGCGAACTGGATCATGCCGCTGCAGATCGGCGCGCCCGATGTGGCTTTCCCCCGGCTGAACATGCTTGCCTACTGGCTCTACTTGTTCGGGTCGCTGATCGCCGTGGCGGGGTTCTTGACCCCGCAGGGCGCTGCGGACTTCGGGTGGACCGCGTACACGCCGCTGAGCGACAGCGTGCGCTCGCCGTCGATCGGCAGCGATATGTGGATCATGGGCCTGGCGATGTCCGGGTTCGGGACGATCCTCGGTTCGGTCAACTTCATCACCACGATTGTGGCCATGCGGGCACCTGGCATGACCATGTTCCGCATGCCGATCTTCTGCTGGAACATCCTGCTCACCTCGGTGTTGGTGATCATGGCGTTCCCGGTTCTCGCCGCCGCGCTGTTCGCGCTGGAGGCGGACCGCAAGTTCGGCACCCACATCTACGACCCGGCCAACGGCGGACCGATCCTCTGGCAGCACCTCTTCTGGTTCTTCGGGCATCCGGAGGTGTACATCATCGCGCTGCCGTTCTTCGGCATCATCACCGAGGTGATCCCGGTCTTCGCCCGCAAGCCGATTTTCGGTTACAAGGGCCTTGTCGGCGCGACCATCGCCATCGCGGGGCTCTCGGTGACGGTGTGGGCGCACCACATGTTCGTGACGGGTTCGGTCCTGCTGCCGTTCTTCTCGTTCATGACGTTCCTCATCGCGATTCCGACCGGTGTGAAGTTCTTCAACTGGATCGGCACGATGTGGCGCGGCTCGCTGTCCTTCGAGACACCGATGCTGTGGGCGGCCGGATTCCTGGTGACGTTCCTGTTCGGCGGTCTGACCGGCGTCATCCTCGCCTCGCCCCCGCTGGACTTCCAGGTCTCCGACACGTACTTCGTCGTCGCGCACTTCCACTACGTGGTGTTCGGCACCGTCGTGTTCGCGATGTTCGCCGGCTTCCACTTCTGGTGGCCCAAGTTCACCGGCAAGATGCTCGACGAACGCCTCGGGAAGATCCACTTCTGGACGCTGTTCGTCGGCTTCCACACCACATTCCTCGTGCAGCACTGGCTGGGTGCCGAGGGCATGCCGCGCCGGTACGCCGACTACCTGGCCTCCGACGGCTGGACCGACCTGCACATGATCTCGTCCATCGGATCGTTTCTGCTGGGTCTGTCCACCCTGCCTTTCCTGTACAACGTGTGGAAAACCCACAAGTACGCCCCCAAGATCCTGATCGACGACCCCTGGGGTTACGGCCGTTCACTCGAATGGGCTACCAGTTGCCCGCCTCCGCGCCACAACTTCACGTACCTCCCCAAGATCCGCTCCGAGTCGCCGGCCTTCGAGTTCCACCACCCCGAAGTTGCCGCCTTGGACTACCGCACCGACCGACCCCGGCAGAGTTCGGTCACCCCGGGCCGGCCCGACTGATCGTTTGCGACTTGACGGCGGAACTGCGCGAGCGGGGCAAGCCCGTGGTCTACACCGTGCGG
Source organism: Streptodolium elevatio (assembly GCF_053592165.1). Lineage (NCBI taxonomy): Bacteria > Bacillati > Actinomycetota > Actinomycetes > Kitasatosporales > Streptomycetaceae > Streptodolium > Streptodolium elevatio. Next base: position 229,876 of record NZ_JBSFVE010000002.1, on the reverse strand, counting down.
GACCTGCGCAATCCCCATCACCGAGCACGGTCCGCGTGCACGCCAAGAGCCTGAGACCGAGCATGACGGTCGAGCCGGTCGTACGCGCACTGATCCCGACCATCGCCGAACTGCCGGACGCGGTGCACCGCGTCGATGTGCACCGCGACTGGAAGCGCTGGGCGCCCGGCGACGAACGATTGGGACTGGTCCGGCACGACCTCGCCACCGACACCCGGCGCCGCGTCCCCGGGACCGGAGCGTGACTTGACCGCCTCGGGCGGGCGCCGACAGGCCAGAAGCGTCGTGATCACTTGCCGCGTGGCAAGCACAAATCACTTACAGGGAATGGGAGTCGCACCCGACTTTCTCGACCGCATGCCTTGTCATTCGTCAATCTTCCACGTACGTTCGGTGCGCACCGCAGGTCCAGCCCGGGCCACCGGGCGGGCACAGTGGCCATGGGGAGGAGGGATGATGGTCGCCACGGCACCCGAGGACACGTACGACAAGGTCCTGTCGGCGGCCGTCGAGCTGTTCGGCGAGCACGGGTTCGCGGGCACCTCGCTCCAGGCCATCGCCGACCGCGTCGGCGTCACCAAGGCGGCGCTGTACTACCACTTCCGTACCAAGGACGAACTGCTCGACGCCCTGCTGCGCCCCGCACTCAACGACCTGGACCGCGTCCTGGACACCGCGGAACGCCGCAAGGGCCAAGCGGCCCGCCAGCGCCTCCTGTTCGAGGGGTACGTCGACTTCCTGCTCCGCTACAGGACGCTCGCGGTCATCCTCGACCGCGACGTGTCCGTCGGCAGGCACCCGGCGATCAGGCCGCGGCTCGAGTCGGTCACCGCACGCGTGCGCAGCGTCCTGGACGACGACCAGCGGCCCGTCGAGTTCCGGGTCGCCTCGACCGTCGCGATGGGCGGCATCTACTCCGCCGTCGCGGTGTTCCCGCACCTCCCTGACGACGAACTGCGCGCTGCGCTCCTCGACATCGTGCGGCGCCTGCTCGCCCCGCGAAGCGGCAGATCCGCCGCACCCGGTGCCGTCTGAAACGCCCTGCCCGACCCCGCCGGGCCGACGTCCGCGCGGACCGGACCGCCCGCAGCGCCGCCCGCCGTGGCGGCGCGACCTGCCACGTACAACCGCAGCACTGCCCCCCGCATCCCGCCCCAGGAGGCCCCCATGACGTGTCCGGTTGTCCACGACGGCTTCGACCCGACCGACCCGGACCTGTACACCGAGCGTCTACCGCTGGAAGAGCTCGCGGAGCTGCGTCGGACGGCCCCGGTCAAGTGGATCCCGCAGTCCCCGCAGGTGTCCAACTTCGGCGACGACGGCTACTGGCTCGTCACCCGACACGCGGACGTCAAGGAGATCTCCACCAAACCGGAGCTGTACTCCGCGTACCGCAACAACGTGATCATCCGCTTCGCGGAGGGAATGGACCCCGGCGGCATCGAAGCCGTCAAGGTCATGATGGTCAACATGGACCCGCCGGAGCACACCCGGCTGCGGTCGATCGTGCAGCGCGGGTTCACCCCGCGGGCCATCAACGCCCTCAAGGACGCGCTGGTCGACCGCGCCGAGCGGATCGTCCACGAGTCCCGCAAGAAGGGCGGCGGCGACTTCGTCACCGAGATCGCCTGCGAACTGCCGTTGCAGGCCATCGCCGAGTTGATCGGCATCCCCCAGGAGGACCGCGGCCGCATCTTCGAGTGGTCCAACCAGATGATGGGCTATGACGACCCCGACTACGCGGTGGACCAGTCGGTCGGCCAGCAAGCGGCCGCCGAGGTCATGATGTACGCCATGGGCATGGCCGAAGCCCGCAAGGCATGCCCCGCGAACGACATCGTCTCCAAGCTGGTCGCGGCCGAGTCGGAAGGCTCCCTGGGCTCGGACGAGTTCGGCTACTTCGTCCTGCTGCTCGCGGTGGCCGGCAACGAGACCACGCGCAATGCGATCACCCACGGCATGGTCTCGTTCTTCGACAACCCGGAGCAGTGGGAGCTCTACAGGGCCACGCGCCCGGAGACCACCGCCGACGAGATCATCCGCTGCTCGTCCCCGGTCATGTCCTTCCAGCGCACCGCCACTGCCGACACCGTGCTGGGCGGGCAGGAGATCAAGCAGGGCCAGCGCGTGGGGATGTTCTACAGCTCGGCGAACCACGACCCCGAAGTCTTCGCCGACCCACACCAGTTCGACATCACCCGCGACCCCAACCCGCACCTCGGCTTCGGTGGCGGCGGCCCGCACTTCTGCCTCGGCGCCAACCTCGCCAGGATGGAGATCAACCTGATGTTCGAGGCAATCGCCGACGCCATGCCCGACATCAGCAAGGCCGCCGAACCGCGCCGACTGCGGCACGCGTGGATCAACGGCATCAAGGAACTCCAGGTCAACTACGTCTGACAACGAAGGCTCAGGAGCGCCTCCGCTCCTTGCGGTCGACCCGGTCCGGCGGTCCGCCGTCGGCCGGGAACGCGAGGTCGTCGGGGTGTGCGGCGGCGGCGAGTTCGCCCCACGTGACGAGGGCGGACGCGGTGGGTTTCGCGGGTGCGGCCGCCCCCTCAACGAGAGGCGGGTCAGTGGGGGGCGGGAGGGACGGCGGAGCCGTGTTCCTCGAGGACGTCCAGGATCTGGCGCAGGTCCAGCCGCGTGTCCGCGGTGGTTCCGCCGGTGGCCGTGCCGTGCCGGAAGGAGCCGTCGGGAGCGAAGTGGGCCCATACGGTGCGGTCCGGGAGCGAGAGGCGCACACTCCCGTCGGGGTGCGTGGCCACGGTCCACCCGAACAAGCGGGCGGTGCTGGTGAGGTAGTGGGCCGGATAGTGCGCGACGGGCTCGGACGTCGGCTCGGGGTGGGGCATCGTCGGTGCTCCTCTTGCAGTGGGCAGCTGGACGCAAGCGTTCTCGGACTCTGTGCCCGGACTTTCGCAAGCCAGGCCGGACTCGGGCATCGTCCGAGGCCGGGACGTCTTGCACTCCTCGCACCTGGCGGCGGCGGTCGGGGCCGACGGGCCGGTCGGAGCCGAAGGCGACGGTACGCGGCGAGCTATGCGCTGTTCGGCCGGCGCGGGATGATCGCGGTGACCCGTTTCCCGCCGGGGAGGGGATGGACGTCCACGACGCGGCTGAGGCGGCGTATGACCAGCAGCCCGAAGCCGCCGGACGGTGGGGCGACCGGGAGCGGGGTGAGACCGTCGGGCCGGCCGTCCTCCACCGCGACGGTGACCGTCTCGGGGTCTGCGGCGAGGATGAGCCGTCGCGGGCCGGTGGCGTGCCGGTAGGCGTTGGCGACCAGTTCGCCGACCACCATGACGACGTCACGGATTGTGTCCGCGGCAGGCGCGGGCCCGGGCACGTGGTCGAGGAAGTCGCGGGCTCGCTCTCGCGCGCGGTGCACGGCCCCGGTGGACTCGCCCAGTTCGAGGACGAGGGACTGCAGGTGTGCCAAGGCTTTCGGCCCCCTTTTCCGGTCTGCGTGGACCCTTCGCCCGGCGGCAGGCTACCTGACCGGTCCGGTGTGCCGGCCGCCACTCATCGGCTGGAGCACGCCGGGGTCCCCGTGCCGGGCCCGGCGGCTACCCGTCCGGCCCGGCGCAAAACCGGCTGCACCCTCGCTCGCTGAGCGCGCCCGCGGTGGGCGACGGCGTCACAGCCTAGGGTTACGCGAATGACCCCCCAAGACCTGCCTCCGCTGACCGTCGTGACCACCCGGGACTCCGACGGCGCCCTCGTCGCCGTGAGCGGGGAAATCGACATGGAGAACGCCGAGGTGTTTCGAACTGCCCTGCTGGCGGCGCTGGACGACGGCCCGGCGGCGTTGCGTGTGGACATGTCCGGGGTGGCGTTCTGCGACTCGATGGGGTTGAAAGCGCTGCTGGCCGCCCGCAACGCCGCCGTCCAGGCCGGGGCCGCGTTCGACATCGTGGCTGTCTCTTCCCAGGTCGAACACCTATTGGACGTCGTCGGGCTGCCCCAAACCCTGCACGCCGACGGCGCGAACGAGGTGGGCGGGCCCTCGGACACCCGCTGATCACTGCGGCTCGCCGAGGGAAACGCACGTCCGCCGTGCGCGACGCCGCCCAACGCAGGTGGGCTGCCGTGCTGCGCTCCGGTGGGACCCGATCTGTCGGTGATGCGTGTGATCGTCCGGTATCGGGTACGGGGGTACCTACGCGCCCGCGAGCCGGGTGCGTCGGGGCGGTACCAGACGCCGCCCCACAGGCACATGGTGCCGGGGGTCGCAGCGCCTGAAGCAGCCGGGAGATGCGGACCTTCCCGCCTTTCGGGCGGGCGCTGGCTCTGCGAAGGAGCAAACACCCATGCCCCACCCCACCGCGTCGTCCGCCGTCCTCGACCGCACTCCCGCCGCCCACCCCGCGAACGCGCCCGGCGACGACGTGTGCGCGGAGGCGCTCTCGTGGACCGCGCAAGAGGTCCGCGCGCTGGACACCGGCCAAGCGCGCGTCGCCAGCGACGCTCTGTTGCGCCGGCTCCGCACGCTGAACCAGGAATCCGACCAGTACGGCCGCGTCCGGTCCCGGCTGGTGGAGCTGAACATGGCGCTGGTGCGCTATGCGACGCGCACGCTCACCAACCGAGCGGCGGCGCGCGAGGACGTGTTGCAGACCGGGACGGTCGGGCTGATCAAAGCAATCGACGCGTTCGATCCCGGGCGCGGCATCGCGTTCGCTTCCTTCGCGCTGCCCACCATCCGCGGCGAGGTCAAACGGCTGTTCCGGGACACCTGCTGGCCCGTGCACGTGCCCCGCGGCCAGCAAGAGCTGTTCCTCGCCGTCACCCGCGCCGCCGACACCCTTCACCAGCAGACCGGTTGCGACGCGACCGACGCCGAGATCGCCGCGCATCTGGGCGTCAGCGAAGAAGACGTGACCTGCGGCCGGGACGCGGACCGGGCCTACCGGGTCGACTCCCTGGACACGTCCGCCGGCACCGGCACGTCACACAGTCCCGCGCGCGCCCTCGCCGACCGGATCGGCGAAGACGAAGCCGCCTACAGCCTGGTCGACTTCCGCGAATCCGTCCGCCCGCTGATCGCCGGACTCGACACGCGCGACCAGCAGATCCTGAAGATGCGGTTCTGGGAAGAGCTGACCCAAAGCCAGATCGGTCGACGGCTGGGGGTTTCGCAGATGCACATCTCGCGCCTCCTCAACAGCGTTCTCGCCCGGCTGCGCGACGGCCTCGAACCCGCCGCCGAGACGGTTCCACGCGCCGCGTCCGCGGAGTGATCCAAGGTCTGCGTCCGACCCGGAACCTCCACGGGCTGTGCTGTTCGGACGTCATGCCGCCGCCCGCCGCAGTGCCCTGCATGCCGGTACGACCGGTTCCTTCGCGTCGGCCCGCACTCGCCCACCAAGCCCCCGAACGGGTGAGTTCCGGCGCGGCTGTCGGTAAGTCGTACCTCGAAGGCGGCGGGCACGGGCGAGGATGGTTGCTCCGGTCGAGGTCAGGAGCTGATTGCGGTGTCCGATCCCGTCGCCGATTCCGCCCCGCCCGGCCGGCAGGACGCCCACCGACGCCCCGACGGTGTGGACGACGCCACGATCGAGGCCCTTGGCCGGGTGTCGGAGGCTTGGGAGTACACAGCCCGCGCCCGCGGGCACCTGTACGCGTTCCATCAGCTCACCGGCAGTGCGGACCGGATCCTCCACGACGCCGTGGAGAAGCTGCGGCAGGCGGGCCACCACGACGCCGCGCGGGTCCTGGCCACGGAGATCGCCGGTCGCAACGTGATTCCGGGGCACTGGACGTTCCAGATCGTCGAGGCTTACGACCGCACCTACTACGAGCCGTTCGCCGACGCCGAGCAGCAACTGCGCGACGATCTGGTAGGCGGCCGACGCCACTTGTACGAGGCGGAGATGAAGCGGCGTCTGCGCACCCGAGGCCACCCCGACCACACCTGGGACTGACCCGAAGCGGGCATCGGCAGCGCCGGACTGTGACAGGTCCTCGATCGGGCGCATGCGGTCCCCGGGATGCGAGACACCGCACAAGCCCATCGGCCCCGTTGGCCGGCCGGGGGTTCGGGCGGGGGGCGGTGGGTAGCCGCGGGGCGACATCGGTTCCCCGACGTCGCTTTCCGTGGACGGAGACGGTGATGGTTTTCAATCCCCTCGAGCAGCGCGGCATCCCCCTGGACCGGCAGGTCCGCAACTGGCGCGAGCTGGATGTGAAGCCGATCGATCCCGATCACGGCGATCCGTATACCCGGTGCCGGATCATCGCGATGAACGGCATCGAGGTCGAGGCGATCATGTTCAGCCACCAGATGGCCAGGCACTGCCCGATCCCGGAGGTCAAGGAGCAGCTCGCGCAGGTGCGCTACATGGAGGCGCAGCAGCAGAAGGCGGTGAACTGGCTGCTGCCGGGCGTGTCTTCGGTGTTGGAGACGACGATCGCGTACGAGCAGGTCGCGGTCGATCTGACGGCGTGGGTGGCGCGGATGGAGCCGGACCCGTATCTGGCGCAGGCGTACCGGTTCGGGGTGCTGGAGGACTTCGACCACTTGTACCGGTACGCGAACCTGTACGAGCTGATCGAGCACCGCAAGGCCGAGTCGATCGTCGACGGCCTGACCGAGGTCATGCCCGGTCGGCCGACCCCGCTGCACCACCGCGACCCGCTCGACAACCTGCGCGAGCCCTACGACCGGGCGACGGTGGACCCGCTCTCGAAGCTGCACGCGCTGACGATCATGGCGGCCGAGCAGCAGACGATGAACTTCTACATGAACACCGGCCCCACCTACATGGAGCCGATCGCCCGGCAGCTGTACCAGGAGATCGGGCTGATCGAGGAGGAGCACGTCACGCACTACGAGTCGTTGGTCGACCCGGGTGAGACGTGGTGGGAGCAGTTGGTCAACCACGAGTACAACGAGTGCTATCTGTACCACTCGTTCCTCGAGACGGAGACCGACCCGTCCGTGAAGGCGGTGTGGGAGCTGCACCTGAACATGGAGCTGGAGCACCTGCGTCTGGCGTGCGACCTGATGCGCGAACACGACGGCCGCGAACCGGAGGAGGTCCTCGCCCCCGAACTGCCCGCCCCGGTGACGTTCGAGCCGAACAAGCAGTACCTGCGCGACCTCATCGCCGACGAACTGGACCTGACCACGCTGGGGACCGGGTACGTCCGCGAGGCCCATGAGCGGTTCGCGTCGATGCAGGAGGCACTTAACGGCGAGCAGCCTCCGCCGAGTGACCGGGTGATGACCATGCACCAGGAGGCGTTCGGCCGCGAATACCGCTTGGAGACCGAAGGCAAGCACCCGGTCAAGAGCCTGCGGGAGAAGTCGTGACCACCACCCGCGCACACGCCGCGCCGCAGACCGCCCCTGACCCGGACCACGACGTCGTTGCCCTGCTCTTGGCCCAGCACGGTTGGATCCGCAATCTGTTCGACGAGGTCGAGAGTGCGGGCGGTGAGAAACGCGCGGACGCTTTCCGCCGCCTGGTCCGCCTCCTCGCGGTCCACGAGACGGCCGAGGAGGAGGTCGTCCACCCCTACCTGCGCCGGGCCGTCGACGGTGGGAAGGACATCGTGGCGGAACGCCTCGCCGAAGAACGCGAGGCGAAGGAGGTCCTCGCGCGCCTGGAGGAACTGGAGCCGGACGACCCGAGGTTCATGCCGATTTTGCTGAGCCTGCGCACCTCGGTCATGGAACATGCACGGGCGGAGGAACGCTACGAGTTCGTGCACCTGCGACGACAGGGCGACACCGCCGCCCTCGCCGCGATGGCCGACGCCGTCAAAGCCGCCGAGGCCCTCGCACCCACCCGCCCCCACCCGGGCACCGAGAGCGCGGCGAAGAACATCGCCCTTGGACCGGTCGCCGCGGTGTGGGACCGCAGTCGCGACGCCCTGCGCACCATCACCGGCGCGGACGCCACCGGAAAGCAACAGAGGTAACCGCGCACGGGGCCGCGTGCCATGCTCTGCCCTCGCCGACACCGACACCGACACCGACACCGACACCGACACCAGAGAAAATCTGTGACGGCGGAAGTAGGCATTGCGAGATCGTGCGGCTAGTGTTTCTGTTGTAGCCAAGAGTTGACGGGCGCGGCAGAGGATGAACTGGCGCGCTGAGCAGTGGGCTTCGGTGACGCGGCCCCGAGACATGGAGCACGGAAGGGCCTCCTGGGCCCGTACCAACGAACAGGCGGCTGATTGACCGGCCGCCGCGCAGCCGCCGGTAAGAAGGACGACGAGGCAGGACACCGCAACACCGTGGAATCGCAGTTCCCGAAATGACCCGTAGAGGTTCCGTTTGTGGAACCCGGCGAAGGAAGGAGTGGACGCCATCAGGATCGCTCGTCCGGCCCGGCAGGGGCCGACGGGAAGCGCAGGCCCCGGATGGGAACGTGGCCCTCGGTCGCGCAGTCACGATCCCCGCACCCCCGCCCCGTGGGCGAGTGCGGACGACGAAGGCCGGCCCTGAGCGGTCGGTAGATGGCGGGAAGCCCTTTCGGGGCCCTGGTGCCGGTACGGCGCCAGGGCCCCTCGACGCGTTCGCCGTTGCCGGGATTCCTCGGCCCCGGACCCGACCCGGCCCGAGTATCGAGAAGGACCGTTTTGAAGAGGTGCAGTGTCCTCCAGTAACCCCATCGATCGCCGCGACGCGTTCGACGACGACTACCCCGCCTACACCATGGGCCGCGCCGCCGAGATGATCGGCGCCACGCCCGGATTCCTGCGCGCCCTCGGTGAGGCGCGCCTGATCACCCCGCTGCGCTCCGAGGGCGGCCATCGCCGTTACTCGCGCTACCAGCTGCGCGTCGCCCAGCGCGCCCGCGAGCTGATCGACCAGGGCACCCCCGTCGAAGCCGTATGCCGCGTCGTCATCCTCGAGGACCAACTCGGGGAAGCGCTCCGCATCAACGAGGAACTCCGCAAGGAACGCCCCGAGCATGGGCGGGACACCGACACCTGACACAGACGCCGTATGAGCCGCCCAGGTTCGGGCAGGCACCGGGGAACCCGGGACGACGCGGTGGGGAGAGAACGCGATGGACCACGATCCGCAGGCACTCGCCGCCCTGAAGCGGCAGTTGGCGGCAGCCGCCGGGCAACTACGCCTGGCTGTCCGGGCGATGGACGACGTGGGCTGGTCGACCGACAGCTACGGCCGCCACCACATACGGCACCTCGCCGACAGCCTCGACGACACCGCCCGGCAGATTGCCGCCCTCCTGGCGCCCGCGGGCACTCCGAAGCAGGCCCGCCCCGAGTGAGCGTCCGGGGCGGTCCGTCCACGTCCGGCCGCGTCTGCCGTCGCGCAGCAGATCCGGCGGCCGGGGCCGCCGCCCACCCGCGTGACCGGCACGGCAACAATCCTCGCGCGGCCGCACGACACCGCCGCGCGCCCGGTTCCTCGACGTGCCGCGCGGCCGTGACGAGCTGATCCCGCAAGGTGGGGGCGACCGGTCCACGGGTCACCGCTGCCCCGGGGAGGACGTCACCGTCGCGCTGCTCGCCACACTCGTCCCCCGTTTGGCCGGCTCGACTACGACGTACCGGAACAGGACCTCCGCATTTCGCTGCGACGTCTGCCGGCGAGGATCCGAAGCGGCTTCGTCCTCGAGATGGCGTGTTCGGGGGCGCTCCGGGACCCGGTCGACGCGTAGGCCGGCAGAGCACGGGCAGCGTTGTCCAAGACGCCTCGGAATCTGCGAGGCATCTCCGCACGCATGACCCGAGAGAAGGGATCGCGAGGCACCGCTATGCCGACCGCGAAGGATCTGATGTCCGAACTGACCGAGGATCACCGCAGGATCGACGGCCTGTGCCAACTGATCCAATCCACGCCGTGGGGTGATCCGCGCCGAAAGCGCGCTGTCGGCAGCATCACGGCCGAACTGGCCCGGCACGCCGAGGCGGAGTCACGATTCTTGTATCCTGCGGTGCGGCGAAGGGTCCCCGGCGGCCGAAATCTGGCGGCCGACGGGCTCGCCGAACACGTGCGGATCGGTCACTGCCTGACCGACCTGGCCGAACACGAGCCCGACGACGCCCAGTTCGACCTGCTGGTGACTCGACTGGTATTCGAGGCCCACGAACACGCGGCCGCGCAGGAACGAGAGCTGTTTCCGCACCTCGCCGCGGCGGCAGGTGCGGGGGAACTCCCCGCGCTGGCCGAATCGCTGCGCGCCGCACGCCGGCCTACGGCCCTGGGCAGGGGTGTGCAGCAGCCTGAACCCGGTCCCATGGAGCGGTCGCTGAGCGGGGGAGGCGCCCTGACGTCCTACGGCGCGGCGGTTCGAGGCTGACGGAGACTGCCGCACAGCCACTACTGGGACCGCCGCCAGGGCTCCGGTCAGCTGCGGTGGTCATCCGCTCCGGGTTTGGCCGGGAGCGTCGTGGACATCCGCCTGAGCAGGCACATCGCCGTCGGGAACGGAGGTCGGCCATGCGGCGGGAGACCGAACGGTACGAGTCGTACTGGATGGCGACAACCCAGGGCGGGAGTCATCCGCCGCTCAGCGAGCCCGTGGACGTGGACGTGGCCGTCGTGGGCGGCGGTATCGCCGGCCTGTGCACGGCATGGGAATTGAGTCGCGCCGGGCGGCGGGTGGCCCTCGTCGAGGCGCTTCGGGTGGCCGAGTCCGTGACCGGACACACCACCGGAAAGGTCAGCTCGCTCCACGGCCTCAGGTATACCCGGTTGATCCGCGAGGCCGGCCGCGAGACGGCCCGTCTGTATGCCCGCTCGCAGCAGGAGGCCGTCGAGCACGTCGTCGCGACGGCCGATGAACTCGGCATCGACTGCGACCTGGAGCGCGCGCCAGCGTACGTGTACGCCGAATCGCCCGAGGTACGGGACGAGGTGCGCGCCGAAGCCGCCGCCGCGTGCGAGGCAGGCTTGGATGCCGTGTTCACCGAAGAGACGGACCTGCCGTTCCCCGTCCTCGGCGCGGTCCGGGTGCCTGACCAGGTGCAGTTCCACCCGCGCAAATACCTCCTCGCGCTCGTGGCGGACATCTTGGCCCACGGCGGCCAGATCTTCGAGGACTCCCGCGTCGTCGGGCTCGGCGAAGGCACGCCCTGCCGCGTCACCACCGAGAGCGGAGTGCAGGTCACCGCCCGCGATGTCGTGGTGGCCACGCACTACCCGGTCTTCGACCGCGCGTTGCTGTTCGCCCGGCTGCGCCCGGTACGTGAGCTGGTGGTCGCGGGGCTGGTTCCTGCGAGTGACGCGCCGGACGGCATGTACGTCTCCCCGGAAACGCGCACCCGCTCGGTTCGCAGCGCGCCGTCGTCGGAAGACGGGCAGCGGCTGCTCATCCTGACCGGTGAGAAGTTCACCCCGGGGGCGCGCGGCGTCGAGCGCCGGCACGACCGGCTGGCGCAGTGGGCGCGCGACCGCTTCCCGAGCCTCCGGCCCATGTACCGCTGGGCGGCGCAGGACGCCTCCACCACCGACGGCATGCCCTATGTCGGCTACTTCCACCCCGGCACCAAGCACGTATATGTGGCCACCGGCTTCGATGGATGGGGCATGAGCGGTGGCGTCATGGCCGGCCGACTGCTCGCCGGGATGATCACCGGCGCGAAGCTCCCCTGGACCGACGTCTACGACCCGCGCCGACTGCACCCGCTGCGGGAAGCGCTGCCTTTCGTCAAGGCGCAGGCCGGCGTGGCACGGCACTTCGTCGGCGACCGGATCCGCCTGCCGAAGCTCGACGGCGCTTCGCAGGTCGCGCCCGGCACAGGCCGGGTCCTCCGAGTCCGCGGGCGCCGGGCCGCCGTCTACCACGACCCGGGGACCGGGCTACGGGCCGTCTCGGCAAACTGCACCCACCTGGGCTGCACCGTGCAGTTCAACGACGCCGAACGTACCTGGGACTGCCCGTGCCACGGCTCGCGGTTCGGTGTGGACGGCGCGGTGCTCAACGGCCCCGCCACCCGGCCGCTGGAACCGGTCGTGGTCGACCGTCGGCCGGGGGAGGACGGCGGCGAGGAGGACGGAGGGGACCGCGACGGCGAAGGCGGCGGTTGAGGGCGGCGCCGGCGACTTTCGCGCGTCGTCAGGTTACGGACGGCGCACAGGTGATCGACTGCTTGGTCCCGCGCATCGCGGTGTCCGTGTCCCGGCGCGTCAAGACCCCGACGGCACGCAGGCCCGCGGGCTGCACCGCACTGTCCACGCGACTTCCGGCAGCGGTTGTGCACGGGTTTGGGTTGCCTCGATCGTGCGCAGGTCGGTGTTCATGTCGGTCTTCATGAGAACGAGAGGTACCTGGTCGGCGGACGTTTCGAGGCCCGGTCGATACTTGCGCGCAGATCAAGGTGGGGAGCCTGCGCGATGGACTGGTCGACAGTGGTGCTCGGGCTCGTGGCGGGACTGCTGATCTCCCTGGTCACGGCACCTGTGGGTGTCTCCGGTGCGGTATTCCTGCTGCCGGCGCAGGTCAGCGTGTTGGGGGTGCCGAGTCCGGCGGTCACACCGACGAACCTGCTGTTCAACGTCGTGGCCGGTCCGGGCGCGCTGTGGCGCTACCGCAAATCCGGGCGGCTCGGCGGGCCGCTGACACGCTTGTTGATCGCGGGCACCGTGCCGGGCGTGGTGGCCGGCGCCGTCATCCGGGTGTTCGCCGTCCCCGGCCCGCGGGTCTTCCGCCTGTTCATCGCGGTCTTCCTGCTTCCGCTCGGCCTTTGGCTGTGCCTGCGTACCCTGCGCGTCCCGGCGCCCGCCCACCGTCCGACGGGCCGGCCCTCGCCCCGCGCCACGAGGAGGCTGGCCGCGGCGGTGGGTGTCGTCGGGGGCATCTATGGGATCGGCGGCGGCTCGCTGCTCGGCCCGATCCTGGTCGGCCGGGGCATGCCCGTCGCCGTCGTCGCCCCGGCGGCACTGGCAGCCACCTTCGTCACCTCGGTCGTTGGCGCGGCGACCTTCGCTCTGCTGTCCCTCGCGGCGAGCGGCGACACCGCCCCGCACTGGTGGACCGGAGTGGCCTGCGGAGTGGGCGGGCTGGCCGGCGGGTACCTCGGCGCCGTCCTCCAGCCCCGCCTGCCGGAAACCGCCCTGCGGTACCTGCTGGGCTCCGTCGCCGCCGGCGTCGGCGCCCTCTATGCCGTCCAGGGTCTGCGCTGAGACCGACAGCGGCGTGCCCGGGGCGGATGGACATCGTGATCGATTGTGCCAAGCGCGGTAGCCTCCGCGCATGGACTTCGACGGTGGTGGCGACCGCCGCGCCTGGCCCTCGTTGCTGGTCGTGTCTATCGACGGCAGAGGTGACGGTCCGAGTCCGTCGCCTGTGCGTTCGGCGCGTATGCGGGTACGTGCTTTTCTGAAGCCTTTTGTGGAGGCGGGGGTGGTGTCCGCCGGCGTGCTCAGGGACGTGTTGCTGGTGGCGGGGGAGTTGTTGTCGAACGCGCTGCGGCACGCCACGGGGCCGTATCGGTTCTCGGTGTTCGTCGCCGTCGGCGGCGTCACCGTCGCAGTGCGGGACCGCTCACACACGCTGCCGCGCGAGGCCGACTCACCTGCCGAGGCAGGCGGCTACGGACTGCAGATTGTGCGGCGTCTGACCGGTGGGGTCCGCACGGTGCGGCACTCGGACGGCAAGACCGTCGTCGCCACCGTGCCGTTGTCGGCATCCGACTGACGGCGCCCGCCTTACCCGACTCGCCGCGCGCCCGGGCGCCCCTTGCTGCGGCCACCCGTCGGCTGGCAGGGTACGACGGGCCGGTGCGGGTCGATCTGACAGGTGTGGATTTCCCGGACTCCACCGGAGTGCACTTCCTCGTCGGCTGGCAACGCCAAAGTCGCGAACGCCGCAGTACGTTCCGCATCAGCGGTGTACGTCCGCACCCCGCATGGGTGCTGGCCGTGTGCGGGGTCCAAGAACTGCTCCTCGGCACCGGCGACGCCACTGCGTTGGATCCCACCGCCGGCACGTGACCTGATCACGGCCGCGCGGGATTCGTCGAGTCCGACGGCCCGTGAGCAGGCGCCCCGGCTGCCTTGCCGGTCCAGCAGTGGGAAACCACCAGGCGCGCAAGGCAGATGTCGAGCGAGTCGGTGGGACCCGGGGATGCGCTGCCGGGGTCCCACCAGGTGACCTGTTGGATTTCGTCGTTGCCCTGGAATGGACGGGGGCGTGTGGTGCGGCCGACGAACAGCGCGCCGTATTCGGTACGTCTCTCGGTCCCCAGCACGAACTTGGCGTAGCCCGCGAACGCGAGTTCGTCCGCTCGCTGGCCGGTCTCTTCCCGTAGTTCCCGCAGGGCGGCCTGGCGCGGGCTCTCACCCGGCTCGATCATTCCTCCCGGCAACTCCCAGGACCGGCGCTGCCGGTCGAAGACCAGCAGGATTCTGTGGTCGTGCCGCAGAGCCACCAGGGACAGCGGCATTGGTGCGTCTTCGGGTGGTGCGTCTTCCGTCCCGGGGAAGAACGCGGCGAGGACGTTGCCTCGTCCGTCGGTGGCAAGACCCTCGATCGGGGACTTCGGCATCGGAGATCCTTCCCGACGTTGCCGCCTGCGTACCAGCCTGTAGCGGTGTCCTGCTCCCTCGGCCGCCCCGGCGGCTCGGAATGTCGTGGCAGAGGGACTCGCGGGCGCCGGTGGCGTTTCAGTGCGCGAGTGTGCGTCCCGGTCTGCCGAGTAGCGCCAGCCCACCGAGGGCCCAGATGCGGCCGGGCCCGCTGCGGCCGCGCAGGCGTTCGGCCAGCGAGACCGCGTACAACCCGGCGCCGGCCAACTCACCTGCCTGCACTCGGCGGTGTCCGGGGCGCAGGGCCGGCGCCGCCGCAAGGCCTCCGGTGATGAGAAGCGCGGACGCCGGTCGCAGGGCGGGTACGCAGTCCAGCGCGGCCACGGCGTACCACACCCACCGTGCGTCGGCGTGCGGGGTGCCTGGGCGAGGGGCGGTGGCCAAGTCGCGGAGCAGTCTCATGATTGTTCGCTGCCCGTCCGACCGGTGCACCATGCCTGTCCCCGGGTTGTCGCGGTCGCAGGAGGGGCGCTGGACCATCCCGTACCGCCGTGAACACCGGTCCCGCACCGGTTCTTTCGCGTGCCGACGAGCCGGGTCAGTAGTCGATGGGGTCGCGGGTGATGGGGCAGGTCATGCAGTGTCCGCCGCCGCGTCCTCGGCCTAGTTCGGCGCCGACGATGGTGACGACTTCGACGCCTGCTTTGCGCAGGAGGGTGTTGGTGGTGGTGTTGCGGTCGTAGGTGAAGACGACGCCGGGTTCGACGGCGACGGCGTTGTTGCCGCTGTCCCATTGCTGGCGTTCGGAGGCGTATTGGTCGCCGCCGGTCTCGATTACGCGGAGGGCGGGCAGCCCCAATGCTTGGGCGACGACGTCGGTGAATGCGCGGCCGTCCTCGGGGGTGACGTGGAGGCCTGCGGTGTTGTCGGCGGGGCGGAGGGTGAAGGTGCGGACGGCGTCCATGATGCGCGGGTAGAGGGTGACGATGTCGCGGTCGGCGAAGGTGAACACGGTGTCCAGGTGCATTGCCGCGCGTAGTTTGGGCATGCCGGCGACGATGACCCGGTCGGCGGCGCCGTGTTCGAACAGGGCTTTGGCGACCTGGGTGATGGCTTGGCGTGAGGTGCGTTCGCTCATTCCCATCAGGACCACGCCGGCGCCTACCGGCATGATGTCGCCGCCTTCGAAGGTGGCCTGTTCCCAGTCTTGTTCGGGGTCGCCCCACCACACGGTGGAGTCGGCGTAGTGGGGGTGGAAGGTGTAGATCGCCTTCATCAGCAGGGTTTCGTCGCGGCGGGCCTGCCAGTAGAGCGGGTTGAGGGTGAGTCCGCCGTAGAGCCAGCAGGTGGTGTCGCGGGTGTAGAGGGTGTTGGGCAGGGGCGGCATCAGGTATTCGCGGGATCCGACCTGTTCGCGGGCGAGGAGCACGTAGGGCGGGCGGAACTCCTCCGGGAGGTCGGCGGTGGCGAGTCCGCCGATGAGGTACTCGGCGAGTTGGCGTGCGTCGAGGGTCTCCAGGAAGGCGCGGGTGGTGTCGATGAGTCCGAGGCCGACCTGGTTCGCGGTGATCTTGCGGTCCAGCAGCCACGCTTTCGCGTCGGGGATGGCCATGGTCTCGGCGAGCAGGGCGTGGAGTTCGACGACCTCGACGCCGCGTGCGGTCAGTTTGTTCACGAAGTCGGCGTGGTCGCGTTGCGCGTTCTCCACCCACATCACGTCGTCGAAGAGCAGTTCGTCGGCGTTGGTGGGGGTCAGCCTGCGGTGCGCCAGGCCGGGCGCGCAGACCAGGACCTTGCGCAGCCTGCCCACTTCGGAATGCACGCCGTGAGCGGGGCCGGTGTCGGTGCTGGTCATGAAGGCGCCTTTCGCGGAGAGGACTTGGTACGGGCCTGCGTCATGGCGTGGAGCTGGATGACGCCGTCAACGTGCCGGTGAAGGTGGCGTCCGGCAGTGCGGACGGCTCCGGGGTCATGGCCACGATGATGCGGAAGCCTGCGCGCAGGGCGTCGGGAACGTCGAAGAGCTGCTGGGTGAAAGCGCTCTGTCCGGGAGCGATCGTGGCGGGGAGTTCCTGCTGCGGGAGTTGAGGATGGGTGACGGGCGTGGCGCGGGTGCCGTCGACGCGGCCCATCTCGCGGATCGCGATGCCCGAGGTCGGGTACGGGGCCGTGGACCGGTTGGTCACGGTGAGGGTGACCAGCGCGGGGGTGGTTCCGGGCTGCGCCGCAACGGGAGCGGGGACCGGCTCCACCCGGGCGATCGAGACGGCGACGCCGTTCGGCAGGGCGACCCAGCCGCCCACCGGGGCGGTGTTCGCCGGGCCGGAGGTCTGTGCCGGACCGCACTGCGCGAACCAGGAGTCCTGGGAGGTGCCGGGCGCCGGCGCGGCGCAGTTCACCGAACCCGCTCCGCCGGATGCGCCGGACGCCGCGGCTGCGGACGGGGGCCGGGAGGAGCCCTTGCCGTTGTCGTCGGCACAGGCGGTCAGCGCGAGCAGGCTGAGCGCGGCGCCGACCAGGCTGAGGGCGGTCCTCGCGGCGGCGGGACGGTTGCGTGGCATGCGGCTCCTCACAGTGAGTCCAGGACGTCGGTGACCAGTCGGGTACCGCCGCTGGCCAGCAGGGTGGCGGCGATGGCGACCAGGAGGATCCCGGCGATCTTCTCCAGGACCGCGGCCGTGGCCGGTGACACGCGGCGGGTGACGTGCCCGGAGGCGTACAAGGTCAGTCCGGTCACCGCCGCGTAGGCGAACCCGGCGACGGTCAGGCCGACGGCGCCGCGGTACTGATGCCGAGCAGCTCCAGCAGCGGCTCGCCGACCCACAGCGCCGCGAGCATGAGCACGCTGACGTTGACGAACAAGCCCCAGGCGAGGCGGCGTTGCTCCTTGTGGGTGTAGCCGTCCACGAGAGGGAGGTACGACGACAGCGCGGCGACCGGGCTGTAGAGCGCGAACAGCGCCAGAACAGCAGCAGCGCGTCATCCAGGTGCAGCGACGACATCAACCCTCCGGGATCGGGCCTGACCGAGGAACCCAGGACGACGGCAACGCCTCCTCGCGCCGGGGATCGCGACGTCAGATTTGCACCTTATGGCCAATAAAGCCGTTTCGCTCGGCGGCGCGCCAGGGTGCGGCCGCGCGATTGCTTCGTGTTCGGGCACACGCGGGTGGGTCAGGAGACGAGGAGGCAGAACCGGTCCCGGGGCCGGCGGCCGTCGCGGGCGTTGGTACCGCTGGTAGGCGCACAGGCCCGACCGCGTCGACGGCCGCACCACCGGTTCCGGTGGTGCGGCCGCGAGGTTGGGTCGTCTACTTCTTGTCCTCGAGTTCCGAGCGGACCGAGGCGGTGAGTTCGTCCCACGAGTCGACGAACTTTTGCACACCCTCGTCCTCGAGGTGCTCGAAGACGTCGTCGAGGTCGACACCGGCATCGGCCACGGCCTTCATGACCTGCGCCGCCGCGCCGTAGGTCTCTTGGACGGGTCGGCCGAGAGTGCCGTGGTCCGCGTAGGCCCTCAGGGTCTTTTCCGGCATGGTGTTCACCGTGTCCGGTGCGATGAGGTCACTGACGTAAAGAGTGTCCGGGTAGTCCTTGTTCTTCACGCCGGTCGACGCCCACAACGGGCGTTGCGGGGCAGCGCCCTGCGCCTTCAGCGCGCGCCATCGGTCGGAGGAGAAGACCTCCTCGTAGGCTTGGTAGGCCAGCTGTGCGTTCGCCACTGCCGCCTTGCCCTTGAGGGAAGGGTCCGCGCCGGTTTTCTCCAGTCGCCTGTCGATCTCGGCGTCCACGCGCGAGACGAAGAAGGACGCCACCGACTCGATGCCGGCCAGTGATCCGCCGTCCCGCACGCGCTGTTCGAGTCCGGACAGGTACGCGTCCATGACCGCCCGGTACCGCTCGGGACTGAAGATGAGCGTGACGTTGACGCTGATGCCCCGTGCGATGGACGTGGTGATCGCCGCCAAGCCTTCCTGCGTGGCGGGGATTTTGATGAACAGGTTGGGGCGGTTCACCAGCCACCACAGGTGGGCCGCTTCTGCGGCGGTGGCATCGGTGTCGTGCGCCAGCCTGGGGGAAACCTCCAGCGACACCCGGCCGTCGCGGCCGGTGCGTTGCGCGACCGGGGCGAGCAGGTCGCAGGCGTCGCGGACGTCGGCGGCGGTGATGGTCCGCAGCGCCTCCTCGACGCCGACCTTCCGGACGGCCATCGCGTGCACCTGGTCGTCGTAGGAGTCCGACCCGCTGATGGCGGCGGCGAAGATGGTCGGATTGGTGGTGACGCCCACGACGGAGCACTCGTCGACCAGTGCCTGCAAGCTGCCGTCGTGGATGCGGTCGCGGGAAAGGTCGTCGAGCCAGACGGCGACCCCAGCCGCCGACAGATCCGCCAACTTCTCGTTCTGTGCCATGCCGGAGCCTTCCGGACTCGGGGGAGGGGAGAGGGCGAGCGGAGCCGGCGGGCCGGCCAACGCCGGTGATGGTGAAGGGCTTTGCACGTCAGACGGCGGGTCGGACGGCCGGGGGGAACCGGTCCCAGGCGCGGTGCTGGGCCAGCAGCCCGGTGACGCCCTCCAGGGCGCTGTCGGCGTCGGAGGCGGCGACGACGCCGGGCGCGTCGGGGGCGATGCCGGCAGCGGTCAGGGCGTCGACGCCGTCGGCCCAGGCTCCCAGCGCCTTGCCGTGCCGGTACGCCTCGGTGAGCAGCACCAGGACCCGGGGGTCGATGCCCGTGGCGACCGCCACGCCGTCGTCGACCTTGGCGTCGCGCGCGCCGTACGCGTCGGCACCGGGGACGGGGACGCCGGCGACGAGGACGGCGTCGAACTCGGTGGAGCGTGCGGTGGCGAAGGTGCGCTGGACGGCGACCGGGTCGCCGTCCTCGTCCAGCCTTCCGCCGGTCGGGGCGATCACCAGGGGGACCATGCCGGCGTCGAGGACGGCCTGCCGGGCCGACCGTACGCCGCTCAGATCCTGGTCGCCCGCGGTGACGATGCCGACGATCCGCCCGTCCAGCGGCCAGCGTCCTCCGAGTTGGGACAGGGCAGGGCTGGGCTGCGGGTCGGCCGGCGCCACCGTCGCCGCGGGCGCGGGGAGTCCGAGGCCGGTGGCGACCTGCGCGCACAGTTCGGCGTCGATGTTGGCGAGGGTCCGCAGAGCGCGTTCCTTGATCGCCGTCTCGTAGCACTTGTTCAGCTCGAAGGTGTAGGCGGCGACGATGTGTTCGCGCTCGGTCGGGCTCATGCTCAGCCAGAACAGGCGGGGCTGGGTGTAGTGGTCGTCGAAGGACGCCGCGGCCTCTCGCACCTTGTGCGCGGCCGGCACCTCGACGGGGACCTCGATGTACGCGCCGGTGTCCGCGCCCGCCAGGAACGGGCAGCCGCCGTCGAGGGAGTTGGGTCGGTACGGCGCGACACCCCGGTGCACAGCCGTCTGGTGCATGCCGTCACGCAGCATGTCGTTGACCGGCGCGTGGGTGCGGTTGATCGGGAGCTGGGCGAAGTTGGGGCCGCCGAGGCGGGTGAGCTGGGTGTCGACGTACGAGAACAACCGCCCCTGGAGCAGCGGGTCGTTCGTCACGTCGATGCCCGGGACGAGGTGTCCGACGTGGAACGCGACCTGCTCGGTCTCGGCGAAGTAGTTCGACGGGTTCGCGTTCAGCGTGAGCAGGCCGATCGGCTGGACCGGCGCCAGCTCCTCGGGCACGATCTTCGTCGGGTCCAGCAGGTCGATGCCCTGGAACATCTGGTCCTCGGTGTCGGGGAAGGTCTGCACGCCCAGCTCCCACTGCGGGAACGCCCCGGCCTCGATCGCGTCGGCCAGGTCCCGGCGGTGGAAGTCGGGATCCATGCCCGCGGTGATCTGTGCCTCCTCCCACACCTGGGAGTGCACGCCCAGTTTCGGCTTCCAGTGGAACTTGACCAAGGTCGTGGCGCCCGCGGCGTTGACCAGCCGGAAGGTGTGGACGCCGAAGCCCTCCATCATCCGGTACGAGCGCGGGATGCCCCGGTCGGACATGTTCCACAGCGTGTGGTGGGTGGCCTCGGTGTGCAGGGTCACGAAGTCCCAGAACGTGTCGTGCGCGCTCTGCGCCTGCGGGATCTCCCGGTCCGGGTGCGGCTTCCCGGCGTGGATCACGTCGGGGAACTTGATCGCGTCCTGGATGAAGAACACCGGGATGTTGTTGCCGACCAGGTCGAAAACGCCCTCGGAGGTGTAGAACTTCGTCGCGAAGCCGCGGGTGTCCCGGACCGTGTCCGCCGACCCCCGGGACCCGAGCACGGTGGAGAACCGCACGAACACCGGGGTCTCCACATCCTTGCCGAGGAACGCTGCCTTGCAGATGCCCTCCGCGGCTCCGTAGCCCTGGAAGACACCGTGCGCTGCCGCGCCGCGCGCGTGCACCACCCGCTCGGGGATGCGCTCGTGGTCGAAGTGGGTGATCTTCTCCCGCAGATGGTGGTCCTGGAGCAGGACGGGCCCGCGGGGACCGGCCTTGAGCGAGTGGTCCGTGTCGTACAGCCGGGCGCCCTGGGCGGTGGTCAACCGCTCGCCGGTCTGCGCGACATCGGCCTGGTCGGCTCCCGTCGGCTGTCCCGTCGGGCTGTAGGTGTCCGGCCCGCGCTGGTCCGGCTTGGGCGGCAGCGGACCGGTGGGCTCGGTCGGCTCGTCGACCGGCGGCGGCACCGGGCCGGGCGCGCCCGGGATCTCGTTGCCGGGGTGGGCGAGGTCCTTGACCTTCTCGGCGATCGTTTCCGCAGCAGCAGACACCGGGTTCTTCTTCGCGTTCACAAGAGTCCGATCCATCGATGAGGCAGTGCCACCCACCGGAAGAAAAGCATTCGGTCCTTGCCGACCATGTCGGCGGGGGAATGGGCGACCACGTGTGTATGGCGCCAGTGCCCGCAATACGGGCTTGAACACATGCGGTGGTGCAGATGGCAGGGCAAGGTGTGCGGGCTGCGCCGGTCAACTACCGGTGCACCACCGACGACCGGGCTCGGCACGGGGCGCACGGATCGCCGGGGTTTTCGGCACGTCGGACCACGCCTTCGGAGTATCGGCCCGACTGACGGACGGATTGCCGCGTCAGGGGAGCCCACCACCCGGGCGGGAGAACGCCGGGCACAGCTGGTCCGCCCCGAATCGGCGTGGCGGACGTCGAGGCTTTCCTCGCGGAATATGTGTTGTCCGCGGACAACCGGCCTCCCGCGCAGCGCCGACCTGTCAACGACCGAGAAGGGCGAGCCCCGGCCGGTCTGGAGCCCTCTGGAAGCAGCGAGGCCCTGGCCGAGGAAGCCGACACGGCGCCCCCTTCGCGGCTGTTCGCGGACAACCGCAGCCGACCCGAAGCCGCATCGTCAGCAGCTGAAGCCGTCAGAAGCCTCGCTGAGGCCCCGAAGGAGCTCGCAGCAGTACTGGGTGCGGTGCTCAGTCCAGAGGAGTTGGTTGCTCTCTTCGAAGAGTTGCATCACCTCGTCCTGACCTGGTGGGGCTGTGGGCGGTCGGTTGTCCGCGGACAACCGACCGCCCATACGCTGAGTTGTCCGCGGACAACTTCAGGCCGGGGGAGGAGGCAGCTTCCGGGTGCTGCTGTCCCGGTCGGCGGACGGCGTGGTGGATCTGCGCTCCCGGCGGGGACAGGTCTGGCTGCGGCGTTCGGGGAAATCGCCGCGGCCGCTGAACGGGAGCTACCACCGGCCGCCGTGTTGGACGGCGAGGTGGTGATCTGGCACGACGGCCGTTTGGCATTCGACCTTGTTGCAGCGGCGGATGCACCGCACCGTCGCGTCCGCGGCACGGGAAGCCCGGGCGCATCCGGCGAACTTCGTGGCGTTCGACCTCCTGGCGGAGGACGACCAGGACCTCATGGGGCGCAACCCGGCTCGCTGGACGTGGTCAGCCGATCCCGGGGACGGTTCGACCTGGTCTGGGTGGGACCGAACAACCAGGTACAGGGCTACGCCTTCGACGACGCACCCCCGGAAGTTGGGCAGTCGTACCGGTCAGCGGCGTCAACGCGGCCCAGCCGGGCTCGATCAGCCTCACGAGCCGATACCCGACTCTCCTCGACGCCTTCTGGATCCGGCCAGACGGCACCATGGGGACGAATTGGTGGTGCCCCGAGCGTGTGCGCGTCCACGTCAAGATCGTCAACCAGCCCACCGCGACGTTCGATCCGATCAGCACCCAGCTGAACAACGCGGCAACCGGGTTCGCCCAGGCCGAGATCGGGGTCGACGTGATCACCGTCGAGCGGATCCAGGTCACCGACATGGACACACTCGACGTCGGTGCCTGCCGCGACTTCCAGCCGACAACGGCACAGCAGAACACCCTCTACGGGCACCGCAACAACGTTCAGCCGGGTGAGATCGTGATCTACATCGTCAAGGCGATCAAACAGGACGGCGTCGACGGTTGCGCCACCCAACCCGCGGGGCGGCCCGGTGCCATCGTCGAGTACTCGTCGCATCTTTGGGCGCGCCCACGAAACAGGCCATGTCCTCGGTCTGGAACACCCGGTTTGCGGGCTTCCAGGGCAACCGTCCTGCGCGCCACTGGTCAACCGCCTGATCTTCCCCCACTTCAACCTGCTGTCAAAGCCGGTCCCGGGAATCAGCTCGACCGAGAAGGTGATCTCGTTCGGTTCGCCTCTCACCAACTGAGGTGATCGCGCAGAGTCAGACGGCGCAGCCGTGTCAACGGGCTTGAGCTGCTCGGAGATCCGGAAACGCCCAGAGTCGTGCGTGGAGTCCCTGGCGCAAGTGGAGTCCCCTGGCGGAAGAAATCTCGCCACAACAAGACCTCCGCACGCCGGGGACTCCACGTGACCGCCTCTCGCGCCATTCGCAACTCGCCACGCGGACCCGTCGCCTGGCACCCCGGCGAGCCTCCGGCGGAGCGTTGCGGCGTCCGCCGTAGTGGACGTCATGGGGCCGGCCCCGTCGTCGTGGTTGACCAGGAGGAAGACCTGCGGCGCGCCTGCCCCGATGATGGCGATGCGCTGTACGGTGTGTTCCTCCTCGGGACGCGTAGCTCAGGATTCGCATGCTCGTCATACCGATCGCGGCCGTATCCACAACAGCGCGACCGCCACCAGGCCTGCGAGGCAGGGAGCCATCCCGGCCCACCCCAGTGCCGACGGCAGTCCGGTTGCGCCGGAGGTGTCCTTGGTCAGCAGGCCGGTCAACCCGGCGCCGGTGCCGAGCGCGAACATCACGGTCGAGCCGGTCTGCGCCCACCGCCTGCCCGCTTTGACGGCTCGGATCGTCCAGAGCCAGGCGAGGACACCGAGTGCTCCGATGGCGGACAGCAGGACCAGGTAGGTGGTGACGGCCGAGTCGATCCGGGCGTCGGTGTACGTGGGATAGCCGGCCCGGATGTGGTCGGCCAGCAAGTGGCCGGTGGCAAGGTCGACGTACGGGGCTGCCGTCCCGAGGACGGTCAGCCCCAGTCCGGCGTACATGGCGGCAATCGCCCGCCGCTCGCGGCGTGTTGCCTGATGGCGGTGGCCAAGCGTCGTGGCGCGCATCGTCCCGGGTCACCCCGCCAGAGCCGTGCGGAGGAACTGCCGGATCTCCGCCTGCGCTGCCTCGGCCTGTGGTTCCACGCCTGGCAGGGTGAGGAACGCGTGGCGTGCCTCCGGGTATTCGGTGAGCCGTACCGGCGTCCCGGCCGCCCGCAGGCGCTCGGCGTAACGGCGCCCGTGGTCGGCGACCGCGTCGCGGGTCGGCACCACCACCAGCGCGGGGGCGAGACCGCGCAAGTCGTCGGCGTACAGGGGCGAGACCGCGCGGGCGTCGGCTCCCGGCGGGACGGCGAGCCGCTGGAAGAAACGTAGTTGCGGTACGGCGAGGCCCGGGTGGTGTCCGTACTGGGCGATCGACGGATAGTCGAACATCGTCCCTGTCACGTCGACGGCGGGGTTGACCAGCACCTGCGCCTTGAGCCGCAGTCCGGAGTCCCGGGCCCGGATGGCCGTCAGGGCGCTGATCAGCGCACCGCAGCTCTCGCCGAAGACGGCGGTGCGCGTGGGGTCGGCGCCCCACTGCGCGGCGTGCCCCCACACGTGCTCGAGGACGTCCCAGCCGTCGTCGGCGGCATGCGCGAGAGGGCTGCCCGGCGCGAGGAGGCGGTGCTCGACCGAGACGACGAGGGCGGGCAGTTGGGCGGCGAGGTGGCTGTTGGTCCAGTCGCACTGCGCCGCGGTGCCCACGAAGCCCCCGCCGTGCACGTGGACCACGAGGGGCAGGTCCGGTCGGGGGTCGGCCTGCGCGTCACCCGTCGCCGCCGGCCGGTACACCCGGACGGGTAGGCGGCGCCCCGCCAGCGCCAACTCGCGCCATTCGATGGCTGCGGCGGGGTCCGGCTCTCCGAGGACCGCCCGCGCCGCGGCGGAGGCCCGCCAGGCGTTCTCCGCGTCCCGGTAGGCGATCAGTCCGTCGGCGGTGATCGCTGAGAAGTCCGGCTCGGATGGCCGCTCGGCAGTGAACGCCTCGCCCATGTCTGTCCTCCTGTCTGCCGCAAACCTACGGCGTAGATTTGCGGCCCACTGTAGATTCTACGAAGTAGGTTTGCCAAGGAGGCGTGGGAGGAGCGAGCATGAGCGGACGCGGACGCGGTACATCTGCAGGACTCGACCGCAGGCAGATCGCCGCCGCAGCCGTTGCCCTGGTCGACCGCGACGGCCTGGACCGCTTCGGCATGCGGAGGCTCGCCGACGACCTCGGGGTCGACCCGATGTCGATCTACCACCACATCAAGGGCAAGGCGGCGCTGCTGGACGCGATCTGCGAGGCCGTCGTCGCCGAGGTGGAGCTCGGCCGAGCGCCGCTGGACTGGGAGCAGGTGGCCCGCCAAACGGCGTACAGCTACCGGCAGATGGCGTACCGGCACCCGCGGGTGTTCCCACTGCTGGTCACTCGCCCCCAGCGCTCGCCGGTGGCCTTGGCGGTCCTGGAGCGCCTCGTTGCCGCCATGCGCCGGGCGGGCCTGCCCGACCGGGTCACTGCGGACGCGCCGGTCACGCTGTTCGGATTCCTCAACGGTTACCTGACGGCAGCCCTGAGTGGGGGCCCCGACGGACCCTCCGAGATGCCCGCGCTCGACTCCACCGCATATCCGGCCCTGACCGCCGTCGCACATCTCCAGGCCGACTTCGGATCTGCAGCGGAGTTCGACCGCCTCCTCGACACCATCCTGTGCGGAATCCGGCACCAGGCGGAGGGCTGCCCGGCGGAGACGCCGTAATCGGCCGGCCGCCGCCCTGCGGTCCGCGTCGGGCGCCCGGCGCTGTGACCGGCCGTCCCGCACGTCGCCCCCACCAGGGCAAAAGCCGTGGCCTGAAAGCTGAAGTTGCCCTGTGAGTCCGGAAGGTACAGGTACGCGCGCGAGGGTGAGGAGCGCGAGGAACAGGTCGGCTCTGCGTTCGAGGCGGTCGGGCGGCGGCACCGTAGTGGCCGGATCGGCCTGTCCTGCCCGGCGTCCGCCCTGGCGGAGTGCACCCTGCCCGCCGCGCCACCCCCGAAAACTGTCGTGGCCCCTGTCCCTCGGACAGGGGCCACGACAGCGTCACTTGCGAGAAAGCGCTCTACAAGTCGGGGCGCTGCCGCGAGGGACCCGCGGGGCGACGCGGCCGGACGCCAAGCGCCGCCTGGATCCTCACGGTCAGTCGTAGAAGGCGGCAACCGTTGCGGTGCCGTCGTCGGTGCCGAGGCAGAACTCGGCGCGCTGGTTCGCGCCGTCGATGTACTTGCCGATGCCGCGGAGGACCACGCGGCCGTCGGCGTTGCGCTGCCCCTTTTGGCCACGACGTCGTCGGCATTGTCGGGGTCGTACTCGTAGAGCACATAGGAGTGCGTGCTGCCTGCCTTGCTCTTGACGCAGGCCATGAAGTCTCCGCCGGTCGAGTGGACTTGCCCCGTCCAGTACGGCGGGTTCCCTGACTTGAGCGGTTCGAACTTCGATACTCGACGCTCCGGGAATGGTCGCCTTGTGGTGGACGGTCCGCTGCTGAGCCTCTTTCACGGCTATGCCGGGAACCGCCGTTCGCCGTTGCGCTACGACATCGGTCCGGCGGGGTCGGTCGTCTATCCCCAGGGCCTGACGGCGCCGGATCGCCAGGCATGTGCGGTGGTCGTTGCAAAACGGCTCCGGGAGCCGGGGGTTCACACCGTGGCCCGGGCGGGCGATGCGGAGCAGCGGCTCGGTGGTGGTCGTCGCCAGTTGCGAGAACAGGTCGACGACCGCTGCGTCGTGGATGCGCGGGTCGTCCGGGGCGCCGATGACGATGGTGTGTCCGGGCATGTCGGTGCCGGGGTCGAGATAGTGGCACGAGGACATGTTGGGCAGCCTTCCGGCGTACTCGTGGGCGACTTCGGGGCCGGTCTCCAGAACTCGCCACAGGTCGTGGACGGGTCGTCGAAACACCGCGCCGGCAAACGCGCCGGGACGCTGCGCCACCGCCCGTAGCATGATCAGCGGGCCCGCGGACTGCGCACTCGCGTGGAGGGTGCCGGGTTCGGCGATGCCGTTTTCGAGGATGTGGTCGATTCCGGCGACGACGTCCATGACGGCGCCGAACTGGTTGTCACGCACACCGTGCTGGAAATGCCGGTAGCCGTCGCTGCCGGTGCCGCGTTCCTCGTTGATCCACAGGCGACCGCCGGCGGCGACGTGCGTGCTGTGCACGTCGTTCCATAGCTTGCTGGTGTTGTTGCCCACGAAGAAGTTCGAGTACGAGGTGAACATCAGCGGACCGGCACCCGGCGCGTCGTCCCGGTCGACGAGGAGTCCCCGCACAGGGGTACCGTCGGGGGCAAGGAAGTTGTGTCTGGTTACCTTGGCACCGGCGAGCACCCGGTCCGCGACCGTGTCCTCGCGTGGGATCTCCGCCGCGTCCCGGGGGCCGTGCGGTGTGAATGGGATTCGGAAGGTCCTTGGGGCGGACACGATGGAGGAGTGCTCGATCTCCAAGGCGCCTCCATCGGAGCCGACGGTCGCGGTCATCCCGGTGATCTGGCCGAAGACGCCAGGCAGTTGACGTCCGTCCGGAGCGTGGACGCCTGGCAGGCCGAGGTGTGCCAAGGGGATCGGTGTGCCGCGTCCGGTGGCGGGATCGTACAGATGGGCCTCGGCTGCGCCTTGATGTGTCCGACTGATTGCGAGCAGCGGGTGGCGGTCGGGACCGCAGTCGACGATCGCAACGTCACGGATCACGCTTTTGCCGTCATCGGGCACCAGGTCGAGCCATTCCTCGGGCGCGATGTGCTTCCTGTCGAGGTCCAGGGGTACTTCGGAGATGCGCCCGCGAGGGTGGTGCGAGCTCCAGCTGACGATGATGAGCCTGTTGTCCGCGGTGACCAGGGGGCGGCCCAGTGTTGAATCTGCGTACGTGAGCAGCTTGGTCTGGCGGTGTGGCCGGTTCCGGTCGCGCTGTTGCGCTTGTCGGACAGCCTCGGCACACCGGCGCTGGTTGTCCCACAGCTGGAGCCAAAGACGAAGCGCCGCCTGACGAGCGTCGTTCGGCCTGCTCAACCAAGTCTCCTGATGCGGGCCCGAACGGTACGACGGGTTTCCTGTCTTACCGTTCGGGCCCGGCGATCGCGTGGCGCCGCGGGTGCTCGGCCGTCCCGTGCCACTGCTGCAGGTCGGCGCCGCGGCCGGGCTTGAATGTGCTCACCGCGACGTCAGCCGGTCGAAGACGCGTGGCTGCGTATGCCCCCAGGCCCTGGCGTCGTCCACGCGAGTGACCTGGTCCGCAGGTTGGCCCAGGCGTCGGTCGGCTTTCGTCCAACGCCCCTACGCGCAGCGAATGCGGGTGGCAGAAAAGGACGTCGGCGCTCTGCTCTTCGGGCACGCCACGTACTCGTGAACACCTGAACTCGTCGGCAGGTCCGCGCCCAGGCCCAGAGGTGCCCGCTGCGGTCGGACGTCCACAACTCGGCGTACCCCACGGGGCGCCGCGGTAGCGGCGTTCCCCGGGCGCGTCGCGGTGGCTACGGGTTTGTGGCTCCGTGGCCGGATGACGCGGAGACACACCACACGCCGCCCGGGACCAGAACACCGCCGGCGCCCGCGAACTCGGCCAGGCCGGCGCCGACTTCGGCGCGGATGCGGGTGACGGTCGCCGTGTCCACGCTGCCCAGGTTGTGCACTGTGGGGCCCATGTCGAAGATGAAGTCGACGGCGGCGGAGACGTCGGCCCCGAGGTTCATGCACGCGTCGATGGGGGCTATGGCGATGTCCGCGTATCCGGCGGTGGTGAGCACCTCCTTGATATCGGCGGGATCGTAGAGCGTCGCCATTCCCCGGGAGGCGGGCGACGGCGCGCGAAGGTACGGCGACAGCGCCGCGGTCGCCCGGGCGTAGGGGCTGTCGGGCCTCCCCGGCTGAGGGCAGACGAACGCCAGCCTGCCGGTCGGCGCGAGCGCCTGCCGCAGGTGGGAGAAAGCCGCCGCGAGATCGGCGAAGAACATCACGCCGCCGCGGCTGATGACGACGTCGAATCCATGCTCGGGGAGCGGGTGAACCTGGGCGTCGCCGCGCTCGAAACTGACGTTGGCGATGCCCTGCTCGGCGGCGTCCGCGCGGGCGCGTTCGAGCATGGGCACGGACAGGTCGATGCCGGTCGCTTGGCCGCGGTGGGCCTGCCGCGCGGCGAGGAGGGTCGTCAGGCCGGTACCGCATCCCACGTCGAGGACTCGGTGCTCCGGCGCGATGCCGGCGGCCGCGAACAACGGCGCGTTGAACGCCTCCAGCATCCCGTTGTAGCGCTCGGGGTGTGCGGCCCAGCGGATTCCCTCCTCGTTCCATGCCTTGTCCTGGTCACGGTTGGCGATGACACTCATGGCTGCCCATCCAGTCACTAGAGCTTAACTCTAGGAACTGACTCTAGTTTCTTGCTTGGATGTGAGCTAGGCCAAAATGCGCGCCACCCGGTTCGGTGATGCGTCCCGGTCGGTACGGGAACGGTTCGGTGGTGATGAGGTGAGGTGGTGATGACGGGTGGGGGTTAACCGTCCGGCGATCTCGGAGCCGCGGGAGTCTGAGAGCAGGTCGCTGTGTTCACTACCGTGGCGCTGGCCCTTCGGTCTCCCGCAGGGTGCGCACCCGTGGCGCCGCCCAGGCCGCCACGGCGCTTACCGTGCCCGGCTGTTGCGCCGGTCGTCCGTCGCGGTGAGCGCCGCGGCGGAGGCGGCGGCCGAGACATCCCGGGGCTGCCCCTCCTCCTGGGCCCTGCCCGTCCGTACTGCGACGACCACCAGAACTCCGGGAACGATGCCGGCGAAGAACGGCGAGGGCGCCAGGTGGCTGTGTCACCTTCCGTGGAAGCCGTTCCCACGTGAGGTCGAGAGTCACTGGCGGCGCAAGAGCAAGATCAATGTCAGCGTGAGTTGATGTCCCTCTTGCGCCGATGGATGTCGAATCTCGCCGGCATCGGGGGAGAGACGGACACCCTCGGCTAGCGTCCTGCGCCGGGAATTCGTTGAAGATATGAGGCGAGGCGGTCGAGGATCTCGTCGGCGGTCCAGGCGCTGAAGTACGCGAACACCGTGGTGTGCGGCGGGAAGTCGTGCGGCAGGTAGCGCCAGGGAACGCCCGTGCGGCTGAGGTACAAGATCGCATCCAGGACGTCGCGCAGGTCCGTGACCGGGCCGCCGAGGCCGAGCGAGGTCTTCTGGCGTTCGGCCCGCCAAGCGATCAGGGTCGGCTCGACCAGGGCCCAGCGGGCGTCGGACAGGTCGCTCAGGTAGGCCTTGCACTGCGGTTTCGTCGTTATGACTCCACCGGTAGAACAGGGGGTTCGGTTCGCCCATCGCTCGATCGAATGAACTCTCCGCGGCGCTGCTGGGCATTTCCGAACCGGGCAGGAGCTTTCCAAGCGAACCCGCATGAAACGCATCGCCGCTGGCGGGCTGCCCGCCTCGCCGATATGCGCGAATGGCTCAATACTGTCATTTCTCCCATGCGCCAAAACTAGTCAACAGGCATATAAGCGTTGCGGACGTCCTCTTAGACCGTGTCCTACGTGGTGGCTGGTTCGTTGGCTGGCCATGGGGAGTTCGGGGTGGGGTTGGATCGTTCCTGAGGGCCTGTGGGACATAGTCAGGCCGGTGCTGCCGCCGGATCGCGTGCGTCCGCAAGGCGGTGGGACTGCGAACATCGACGACGAGGCGGTGTTCGCCGCGTTCGTGTACGTGTTGACGACCGGGGGCGCGTGGCGGCATCTGCCGCCGTGCTTCGGGGCGTCGAAGCCCACGGTGCATCGGCGCTTCACCATGTGGTCCGATGCGGGGCTATGGGGTCGGCTGCACCGCAGGTTGCGCGAACTTCTGGCGGACAGCGGGCTGGTGGACTTGTCCCGGGTCCTGGTCGACACCACGCATGTCCGCGCGAAAAAGGGGGCGAACTCACCGGCCCGAGCCCCGTTGACCGAGCCAAGCCCGGTTCCAAGCTGCACGTCCTGTCCGATCGCGTCGGACTGCCTCTCGTCGTCGGGCTCTCCGCGGGCAACTGCCATGACAGCAACGGGCTGAAGCCGCTCGTCGAGGCGTTCTTGGCCAAGCACGACCCGGACCGCGGCCGGCCGTGGAAACCGGGCAAACGGCACGCCGACAAGGCCTACGACAACCCACCCCTGCGGAAGTGGCTGCGCGGACGCCGGATCGGCGTGCGGATCGCTCGCATCGGCGTCGACACCTCCCAGTGCCTGGGTCGCCACCGTTGGGCCGTCGAACGCACGATGTCCTGGCTGACCGGCTACCGCCGCCTGACCATCCGCTACGAAAGCAAATCCGACCTGTTCCTCGCGTTCCTCACCCTCGCGGCAGCACTCATCTGCTTCAAACGACTCCGCCGCCACACCACGTAGGACATGGTCTTAGTGGTGTGACCGCATAAGTTCGCCGGGTTGCTGTTGATATGAAGTGCTTTATGAAGCGGATGTGCTGATGTGCTTCATCGGTAGTCGGCCAGGCCGTCCGCGAGTTCTTCTTCGTCGCCGTCGCGAATTGCGTAGAGAGCTTGCTGCAGGGCGAATGTGCCGCGGATCGCGGCGATGCGGGTAAGGAGTCCGCGGTTTGACCAGCTGCCTAGGGCGAGCACCCGCTCCAGGAGTTCACGGCCGTAGCTGGCGCCGATGGCTGCGAGGTCCTCGGCCGGGTCGCTGAGCGTGACATCGTCCCAGTCGAGTACGCCGGAGAGGTGCGGCAGACCGTGCGTCCACTCCCAGAGGACGTTTTCGGCACCGAGGTCGCCATGCACCACTGCTCGGGTGATGCGGGGAAGGCTGTCGAGCGCTGCGAGTTCCCCCTCGGCCCGTAGGCGTCCGCTGTCGGACATGAGCGGGAACAGCTCCGCGCACACGTTCTCCGCGAACCGCCGCCACTGCCCTTCTGCTGCACGAGGGAGAACCCCTCGTACCGTCTCGTCGGTGCCGGCACGGGCCAGAGCGGACAGCAATGTGGCGTACTGCGCCGCCACGGCGCCAGCCACGTGGGCATCGTCGAGGGCGTCGGTCTCCAGCGGTTCCCCGGGAATGCGGCTGAGTACCAGGAACGGCGCCTTGTCGGTGCCGTGGGCGTCGCCCTGGAGCAGCGGCTCAGGTGTGCGGAAGCCGAGGTCGAGGCCCGCAAGTGCGTGCAGTGCGGCCGCCCGCTCGGGCAACCGGGCGGCCGCTGCCCGGGTGCGGGGTAGGCACACGACGCGGTCTGTGCCAATGACCACGATGTGGAATTGCCCCTGACGTACTTGCAAGGTCGTCTGGTTTCTCGCCGGGCAGCAGACGGCTCAGCAGAGCACGATGAGTCATACGGATGCTCACGAGTGTGATCTCTGGATCCTTCGATGGGTCGGAGGCGATGTGCACGAAATGCTGTCAGGCCGCGCCGGCGAGCGGGCGCCCGCCCCAGCGAATCCAGCTCGACCCTGTTCTCCTTCGCCCAGCAACGGATGTTTGCGCCGGTGTAGGAGGAGAGGTTGTCCAGAATGATGTAGATCGGGGGGCTGTCGGGTCGGGCGGCGCGGATCGACTCCAGAGCGGCCAGGGTGTTGAAGTAGCTCACACCTTGGGGGCGGCGACAAGTCACCGGCAGGCGGTCGGGCTTGCCCTGTTTCGCCCAGCAGAAGCCCGCGATGGGCCGGATCCCCAGATCAGCGCCGGGTCGGTCTGGGGGGGATGCGCTCGCGTAGGTCGCGTGCGGTTTGTTCGACGGCGGCGTAGTAGGCCGCGAACTCCTCCTGGTGTGCCCGACGCACGTCGATGATCTTCTTCATGGGTATGCGGTTCCAGGTCCAGCGGGACGGCCAGGTGCACCGTTAGGAGGCGGATGACGTCCAGGACCGAGTCGGCGGAGGGGGCGGGTGCTGTCCGGGCGCGCACCCTAGCGCGATCCGCAGCATTGAGACACGGCCGTCGATCGGCGCGGCGGCAACCGGTCGGGTTCTGGATATCGAACGCACTTGATGCGATAGGGATTACCCATGACCACCGACATGGAACTGATCGCCGCGATCGCCGGCGGTGACGCCACAGCCTTGATCGACTTCGGGCTCCGTTTGAAGCTCGCCGGACAGGTCGAGGCGGCTGAACAGGCTTGGCGTGCCGCTGCCGATTCCGGCAATGTCGAGGCATTCAACAATCTGGGTGCTCTGTGTGCCGACCTCGGTCGGAACGAAGAGGCCGAGACGTGGTAC
Organism: Streptodolium elevatio; assembly: GCF_053592165.1. Taxonomy (NCBI): domain Bacteria; kingdom Bacillati; phylum Actinomycetota; class Actinomycetes; order Kitasatosporales; family Streptomycetaceae; genus Streptodolium; species Streptodolium elevatio. Next base: position 196,720 of record NZ_JBSFVE010000002.1, on the reverse strand, counting down.
CGCCGTGGTGCCGACGCAGGGGACACGACTGCGGTGTTCAACCTGGGACTGTTGTGCAAGAAGCTGCGGCGTTTCGACGACGCAGAGCGGTGGTGGCGAACTGCGGCTGACGCGGGGAACGTTCACGCTCTGAACAACCTGGGACTGATGTTCGTGGAGCAAGGCAACCACGACGAGGCCGAACGCTGGTGGCGCATCTCTGCCGGCGTCGGCAATGCCGAGGCCATGCACAATCTGGGCGTCCTGTTCGGCAACCAGGGGCGGGATGAAGAGGCTGCCGCGTGGCGCAGTCGGGCCGTTCAGGACCGCTAAGACCGTGTCCTACGTGGTGCGGCGGTGGAGTCGTTTGGAGCAGATGAGTGCTGCCGCGAGGGTGAGGAACGTGAGGAACAGGTCGGCTCTGCGTTCGTAGCGGATGGTCAGGCGGCGGTAGCCGGTCAGCCAGGACACCGTCCGTTCGACGGCCCAACGGTGGCGACCCAGGCACTGGGAGGTGTCGACGCCGATGCGAGCGATCCGCACGCCGATCCGGCGACCGCGCAGTGAGCTGCCCCGAGTTTCGTAGAGTCGTTCTGCGTGACTTGCGCCTGGCTCGCCCAGTAACGCTGCTCGTACTCGGTCGGCGGCACGTAGTCGAGTGCCGAATGAAGGCGCTCGTCGTTGTACCAGCCGACCCACTGCACGACGGCCCGTTCGACCTGCGCGAAGTCCCGCCAGGGGCCCTGCATTTCGATGAGCTCGGCCTTGCAGGTGCCGTTCAGCGCTTCGGCCGTCGCGTCGTCGTACGAATCGGCCACCGAGCCCACGGACGCGGCGGCGCCGACGTCGGCCAGTCGCTCGGTATAGCGAATGGACACGTACTGACCGGATTCAACTGGTGGATCAGCCCGGAGTCCTTCTTGATCCGGCGGCGCCACAAAGCCATCTCCAGCGCGTCCAGCGGGAGTTCGGTCCGCAGGTGCTCCGCGATTTGCCAGCCGACGAGCGTCCGCGAGTAGACGTCCAGGACGAACGCGACATACGCCCAGCCGGACCAGGTGCGCACATACGTCAGGTCCGCGACCCACAGCCGGTCCGGTCCGTCGGCGGCGAAGCGGAGGTCGACCAGGTCCGGCGGGCGCGGCGCGGCCGGCTCCGGGACGGTGGTGCGGCGACGCTGTCCGCGGATGACGCCCTCGATGCCCAGATCGCGCATCAGCCGTTCGACCGTGCAGCGGGCCACGGTGTGGCCCTTGCGGGCGAGCGCGCGGGTGATCCGGCGGGTGCCGTAGGTGCCGCCGGAGGCGCCGTGCTCGGCTTCGATCAGCCGCATGAGCTGCCCGTCGCGCAGCCGGCGCGCGGACTTCGGGCGCTTCTTGCGCGCGAAGTACGTCGACGGCGACAGGTCCAGCACCCGGCGTACGGGATTGACCCCGAGGCCCTGCTCGCGCAGGTGGTCGATCACCTGCTCGGCCTCGTCCGGGGACGGTCGATCTCCTGGGCAAAGAACACGGACGCGGCCTTGAGGATCTCGTTCGCCCGCCGCAACTCCGCGTTCTCCTTGCGGAGTTGCCTCAGCTCGTCCGTCTCGGCGGTGGTCAGCCGGTCGTCGCGTTCGCCCGCGTCGGCCTCGGCCTGGCGGACCCAGTTGCGCAGGGCTTCCTTGTGGATGCCCAGGTCCCGGGCGACGTGCGCGACCGGCCGCCCGGAGGTGCGGACCTCGCGGGACGCCCGTTCCCACAGCTCATCGGGTATTTGCGTGGGGCTGGCATAGCTGCTCCTTTACGCCGGGCACCACAACCCGGCTTCCGGGACTCCACAAAACTCAGAGCGACTCAGGGCACTCTCCTGGCCGGCAACAGCCCCGCCCATGGGTGCTGTGCCCGGCGACCACCGACCGGGCCGAAGCAGAGCAGTGGATGCGGGACTGGGCGTCGGCGGGGATCGAGGGCCTGGTAGTCAGCGGCGGCCGCCGACCGTGCGGCTTGCGCCCGACGGGGGCGCGGGCCGGTGGCCCGGTCACCCCGCAGCCTCAGGTGTGCCGGCGGTCGACGTGCCGGAGCCCGCCGCGGGCCGGCGGCAGGCTCAGGCGAGTCATCGCCTGTGGCCCGTCACCGGCGGCCCCGGGCACGGTAGATCACGAGTGCGACGACCACGGCTGCCATGACAGCCGCCTGCACGCGCCTGTCCCGGGCGGCTCCGGAGGCGTGGCGCGCGGTGTCGGCGACGGATTCAGGGGTGTTCTCCCGCGCCTTGGCCGCGGCGGTGGCGGCAGTCTCCGCGACCTGGTGGCCGGCTCGGCCGGCGGCTTCCCGGACCGGGGCGGGGGTGTGGTCCTTGACGGTCCGCACCGCACGGTCGGCGGCGGCGATGACGGTCGCCGCGGCCTCGGCGGTCTTCTCCCGGACCTGCTCCTTGGCGGCCGCAGCGTTGTCGACGGCATGTTCCGCGGGGTTTCGGCGGGTCATCGTGTTCCTCTCGGTGGTTTCGGCGTCGAGGTGGCGACACCGTCGGCGGCCTTGCGGGGACCGGCCGCCCTCTCCAGGCCAGTGCCCGCAGACCACTCAGCCATGCAAATCCGCGAAACCACCAGGCATATCGCGCGGATCTGCTGCCCGACCCAGCCCGGACCGTGCTGCCACGAGCGCGCCGGGGTACGCGGGATCACCGTCCGAGCCGAACGACGCCGCGGCGGGTTCGGCCCCGACCGCGTGGCGTCACGATGGCTCCACGGCGTCGCGTCAGGGGCCGGTTTGTGCGGGGCCGTGGTGGTGGCCGAGAACCGCGCAAACCTGATTGGGACCGACTATGGGGTGGTCCGGCAGCGCGAGGAGGGCGCGGACGACGGCGTCGCCGGCACGTCGGGCTCGGGCGTGTGCGGCGAGCTGGGCGGGTCGGGCCGGGAAGGCGGCCCCATGCAGTGCGCGGCGCAGTTCGGCCAGGTCGACGAGGTCCAGGGCGGGTCTCGGAGGCGTGACGGCCATCGTGGCGCTCGCCGGCTCAGCCGACCGCCGGGCGCTGCGCGGTCGGCGCGTCGGCGCACGTGGTGGGGAAGAGTTTCGTGGTGCCGGTGAGCCAGAGCAGACGCTCCAGGTAATCACCCGGCTCCACGGAGAGCGTGGCGCCGACTTCGGCGGATCGCTCGCGGGCGTGGAGCAGCGCGTGCAGGCCGCTCGAATCGCAGAAGGACACCGCCGCGGCGTCGACATGCAGGTGCCGGGGCCGGGCAGTGAGTGCCTCGTCGAAGGCGGCGCGCAGGTTGTCGGCGTTGTCCGGGTCGATCTCACCGGACAGGTGCACCACGGCGCGCTCGAGGTTGTGCTCGGTACGCATCTCCAGCAGCGGAGTTTCGACAAGCTGAGCAGGGGCGCGAATGGGCCCGGCAGGGTACCGCGACATGGCAGACGTCTCCTGACGTTTGGGTGCCTACTTCCACTCCACCATCCCCGCGCCCCGGACCCACGTCAAGGAATGCACGAATTCATGTTCGCCCATCGGGTGTTTCAGGCCGCGTCGATCCGCCTAGCATGAAGACATGACGGAGACCGCGAATCCCTTGCCAGACGGGGCCGCGGGCCGGGACCCGGACCGTCGCTGGGGCGGGCGGCCGGGCACGGAGCCCGGAGGGTGGACGTTTCTGACCAACCACGCCCGCGTACTGGCGGCGGTCGCCCGGGAACCGGAGGCCCGGATCCGCGACATCGCGGCAGTGTGCCTGCTGACCGAGCGCGCCGTGCAGAAGATCCTCGTCGACCTGGAGACGGCCGGCTACATCGCCCGCACCCGTGTCGGACGCCGCAACACCTACCGCATCGCGCCTGGGACCAAGGTGCGCCACCCGGCCGACGGCGGCCGGGAAATCGCGGATCTTCTCGCCCTCCTCAACATCCCGCGAGCCCGCACGGACGACCGCGCTGCCCAATGAGGGCCCGGGCCCTCCTGGCGGCGACCGAGCGCGCGGGCCTGCGAATGCTCGTACCCGATGCCGCCGACCCCTCCCTGAAGACGTTCCGGGTCGTCGGGGAGAGCTGACGCCCGTACGAGGCCGACCGGGCGGCCGCCGAGCACACGGTCGTCCGCGCTCCGCCGTCACCAGGCGTCGGCCCGCGAGTTGCCGGGCGAACCACTTTCCGGCCGTTGGTCAGGCGGTCCCGACTCCTTGGAGACCGCTCGCTACCGGCCGTCGGCGTCCGCACGTGGCGAACGACGTCCCGTCGCCACGCGTAGTGCCGTGCGTCCTACGCCGAGGCGGTCGGCGTGCAGCGCGGCGCGGGCGGCGTTGGCTCCGCACGCTCCGTGGACGCCTCCTCCGGGGTGCGCCGACGCGGAGGCCAGGAACATGCGACGGACCGGAGTCCTTGCGCGTCCCGAGCCGGGGACCGGGCGGAAGACCAGTTGCTGGTGGACACCGGCGGTTCCGCCGTTGAGCGCTCCGCCCACCAGGTTCTCGTCCTCGGTTTCGAGGGTGTGCGGGGACAGGATGCGGCGAGACCTGATTCGGGAGCGGAAGCCGGGCGCGAACGTCTCCACGCGCGCTTCCAGGCGGTCCGCGTACGCCTGCGCCTCTGCGCGATCCCAACGTCCGGCCAGTTGTCCGCCGAGGTCTTCGGTGACGTGCCGGGGCACGTGCGTGTACGCCCATGCCGACTCGGTGCCGGCGGGGGAGCGCGTCGGGTCGGTCGTGGTCATCTGGCCCAGCAGCAGGAAGGGGAGTGCGGGCAGTCGGCCCGTGGCCACCTGCACGGCGTAGTCGGAGAGTTCGCCGAGGTCGCCGGCGAGATGGACGGTACCGGCCTGCCCGGCGCCGGGCGCGGTCCACGGGATCGGGCCGTCCAGGGCCCAGTCGACCTTGAACGTCCCCAGGTCCCAGTGGAACCTGCGCATGTCGTCACGCAGCCGGACAGGCAGGTCGTCCCAGGACACCAGGCCGCCGTAGAGCGTCGGCGCCGCGACGTCGGCGAGTACCGCCCGGCGTGCCCGCACGGCGTCCCCGTCCGCGGTGCGTACGCCCAACGCCGTGCCGCCCCGCACCACGACCGACGTCACCCGCGAACCGCACCGCACCACGCCGCCCTTGGACTCCAGCCGGCTGACCAGCGCGTCGGTGAGCGCGCCGGCACCGCCGACCGGCGCGGGCCAGCCGTGCTGTTGACCGAGCATCGCCAGCAGCCAGCCGAAGGCCGCGCTCGGCACAGCCTCCGGCAGCAGGTCCGCGTGCAGCGCGCACCCGGCCAGCAGCATCGTGGCGCCGATGTCGGAGAACTCTTCCTCGCCCAGCCGGCGCACCGGCAATGCCATCATGCGGGCGAAGCGCAGCCCGTCCGCGACGCCCAGTCGTCGCGCAAGCGCCGAGCCGGAGCGCAGCGGCGGAAACGGCGCCAGAAGCGCGTTCACCAGATGCGGGTCCAGCCGCTGCCACAACGCCGACAGTCGGGTCCAGCCCTCGGCGTCCTCGGCGCCGAAGTCGTGCGCCAGTCCGGCCGCGGTCGCCTCGACACCGCGGCGCAGTACGGCGCAGCGTCCGTCGGCCAGAGGATGTGCGAGCACCGCAGGAGCATGGGACCACTGCAGGCCGAACTCGTGAAGGTCAAGCGCCCCGACCACCGGGGAGGCCGCGGCAAGCGGGTGGAACGAGCTGAAAAGGTCGTTGACGAAGTCCGGGTGTACGCCGCGGTCGCTGCGGACCGCCCCGCCCGGCACCTCTTCGGCCTCCTGCACCACGACCCGCCACCCGTGGTCCGCCAGGATGTTCGCGGCCACCAATCCGTTGGGACCCGAGCCGATGACGACCGCGTCAGCCTCGTCGGCCACGGTGCCCCTCGGCGTCCGTGCCGGATGCCGCGAAGGTGCGCTCGTGCGCGGCCCGTGCCGCTTCTTCCGCGACCCGCGCAAGGTTGTGCAGCATCTTGCGGTTGCGCAGGTGCAGCAGGAGCTCTCCCGGCGGGCCGTGCAAGCGGGCGGCGGGGCCGCGAAGCGGGTGCTCGTCCACCAGGACCAGGGTCCCGGTGTCCCACGGCAGCAGTTCGATGCCGATGCGGGCGGTGCCGAGCGGCGGCGCCATGGCTTCCAGCTCCAGCCGCTTCCCGGGGTCGCAGAGGCGGACGACACACTCGTCCTGGAACGTCACCGGTCCCAGCCCGACGGTGTAGACCAGTCGGGCATGCTCCTGGGGCCAAGCGGGATCGGCGCGATCGATGCGCCGGGTCCCCACGACCCATTCCGCGTAACGGTGCGGGTCCGCGAGCACATCCCACACCCGGCTCGGACTCGCATCGATCAAGTGGTGTCGTCGCGCCATGATCGGCGGGTACCCGCCTCCCGTGCGGTTATCCCTGCGACCGGCGTACCCGCCCTGGGGTGTGCGGCCGGAGTTCTCGGCCGCGGCGGGGTGCTCTGCGTGGGTCCGGCCGAGACGGGTAGCAGCGCGGCAGACCGGTCGGAAACGATCTTCCGGAGGGCGCGGCGTGCGAAGCTTCGACAAGCGAGTGGCCGCGGTCACCGGTGCGGGCTCAGGCATCGGACGGGCTCTGGCCGTGCGACTCGCCCGACGCGGCGCCCTGCCGGCCCTTGCCGATATCGACGGCGAGGCGGTTCGCGCCACTGCCGAGGCGATCGAGCGGGTGTGCCCGGGCAGCCGTCTCCTGGTGACCGAACTGGACGTCGCGGACCGCGCGGCGGTTCAGGCCTGGGCGGATGAGGTCGCGGGCCGCTTCGGCCGCGTGGACCTGGTGGTCAACAACGCGGGGGTGGGTGTGGTGGCGCCCGTGGAAGAGGCCGCCCGGGACGACGTCGAATGGCTGATGAACGTGAACTTCTGGGGGGTGGTGCACGGCTCGAAAGCCCTTCTCCCCTATCTCAAGCGCTCCGAGAAGGTCACCTCGTGAACATGGCCAGCGTGTTCGGCTTGGTCGGTGTACCGGCCATGAGCGCGTACTGCGCTTCCAAGTCCGCCGTGTGCGGATTCACCGAGGCCCTGCGCCAAGAGGTGCGGTTGTCGCGGTCCGGCGTACGCGTGACCACGGTGCTGCCGGGCGGCGTGAGTTCCGCGTTCGCCCGCTCCGTGCGGACTTCGCCCCAGGTGGACGCCGACGCCCTTGCCGCCATCAGCAGTCGTGTCGCGGCCACCACGCCCGAACAAGCAGCCCGCGCGATCCTCCGCGGCGTCAATCGAAACCGTGCCCGGGTGCACGTGGGGCCGGACGCGTACCTCATCGACTGGGCGCGGCGCCTGCTCGGCGTCGGCGTCGAGCCGTTCGCCCGCGGCATCGCCGCACGGCTGTTGCCGTTGCCGTGGGCGCCCGACAGCCCCGGCCCCTGACGCTCATGTCAGGCGTTGTCGGCACGGATGACCACCAGTTCCTCTTCCCGGCAGCCCGGTTCGACGAGCCCGACCGCTTCGAGGTAGGGCGCGCGTTCGGTGAGCACCGGTCCGAAGGGTTCCTCGCGGCGTGCCACGACCCGGGCCCGGAGGCCCGCCGCGGTGAGCATACGGACGGTGGTGTCCACGCCGCACAGCGCGGAGTGCACGACCAGCGCCGCGCCGCCCGGGCGCAGGACCCGGGGGAGGCCGAGGCAGAGCCGGTCCAGTACGAGCCTGCCGTCGGTGCCCGCGTCCCAGCACCGGGCCGGGCCGTGCCGGGGGACCTGGGCGTGCGGGGACGGCACGTACGGGGGGTTGGCGAGCACCACGTCGAATTGCTGTCCGGCCACGGCGGAGAGCAGGTCGCTGCGGCGTACGCGGAGACGGCTCCGCGACCGGAGGCTGTTGGCGCGGGCCGTCCACACGGCGGAGCGGGCGATGTCGAGGGCGGTGACCCGGCAGCGGTTCTCGGAAGCATCGGCGATGGCCAGGGCCACCGCGCCGGTTCCGGTCCCCACGTCCAGCACGTCAGCTGCCTGGTGGAGGTCGCGTTGGTCGCGGTACGCCTCCAGCAGCAGCCAGGTGTCGGCCTGAGGCCGGTAGATGCCCGGCATGCGCAGCAGCTTCATGATCGGCGGCTGCCCGGCGCCGATCATGCCAAACCGGATGCGTCGTCGGCCGCGCGGCCGGCCCGGTTCCGCCGTCGTGGGGAAGGTCGGCGCAGCGCACCGCGGTGAGAGCGTGCCCGGCAAGATCGCGGGCCCGGGTCAGTCGGCAGGTCGGGGTGTTAGCGGGTGCGCGCCGGGTATCGGGGAGCGGTCGGCAGGGTCCCCGAGGCTTGGGAGGCGGGCGGTGGAGCCGTCGCAGGACCGTATCGCGCATCCGTGGGCGAGCCGTGTGCCGCACGGGCGGCACCGCCCGTGGCCCGGGCGGGTGGACATGTTCCCGGCGGACGGCGTAGAGCCGGGGAGCGTGCAGCGCTGGTCAACCGGGGACGGCTCGGCCCGAAGGACCTGTTCGGCCGGCAGGCGAACGCGTCCCCGACCGCCTGACGCGTCCGTTGGTGCGGCGCGACGGGCGGCTGGTCGAGACCGACTGACACGGCAATGGAGCTGGTGGCCTCGCGTTCCCGCGAACGCGTCGACGACCACGGGCCCGGCGCGATCGGCTTCTACACCTCCGGGCAGTTGTTCCCGGAGGAGTACTACACGCTCGCGGTGCTCGCCCGGGCCGGGATCGGAACGAACCACCTGGACGGCAACACGCGCCTGTGCACGGCGACAGCGGCCGAGGCATTGAAGGACCATGATCAAAACCCTCGTACCGCAAACGATCACGAGCCTCTGACCTGCGGCCCGGGTGCTCGCGGCGTCAGGCTGCGGCTTGTGCAAGGCCGTTGGGGTGGAAGCCGATCGGGGGGTGGAAGCCGTTCGTGCGGTGAGGGGCGCGATGCGCGGTGACGGCTGCGTCGAGGGCGGGGTACGGGGTAGACGGCGATGGTGCGGTCCAGGCCGGTGCGTTGCGGCAGGCGTCGCACGTCGGCCGGGACGGCTGCCAGGCACACCGAGCCGCCGCCACGAAGTGCCTTTTCACCGCCTGGAGCGGGTCCCGGGGCCGCGTACGGCTCGTCCTCAGGCGCGGTCTTCGGGTCCTGGCCGGTCGAGGTAGTTCGCGCGGCCCTCGTCGTCGATCGCGAAGGAGCCCGTGGGGATGATGCAGAATTCGTTTCCCTCGGGGTCGGCCATCACCAGGAAGCCTCCGTCCGCGTACTGGTCCAGCCTCCGTCCGCCGAGCGCCTCCGCCCGGCGTTGCTCGGCTTCGGGGTCGGACGAACTGATGTCCATGTGCACCCGGTTCTTGCCCGGTTTGGGTGTCTCCGTCTGCTGGAAGCCCAGCGCGAGCCCGTTCTCCCGGCGCAACCACACGTACGGTCCGCCACGCCCGACGACCGGTCTGCCGAGCAACGCGGACCAGAACGCGGCCAGTCGTTCGGGGTCTTGGGCATCGACGACGAGCGCGTTGACCTGCACGGGGGAGTCCGTCATGTTCGATCTTCCGGGAGTTGGCGCGGTGCTTCTCGGCTCGGCCCGCTGCTACCCCTGTTCGGTTCGGTTGATGCCATGGGGAAGTCCACCCCTCCGCGCCGCGGCCCGGTGCGCAGCCAAGCGCGGTCGGGCCCGACAAGATAGGGGTGGCTGCGCCGCAGTCGACGTACACAAGGCCGCGGAGCGCCCCGAGCCGGGCCGGCCGCCTGCGAACGCTGTCCGAGGAGCACTTCCATGACGGACCCCGCCACACCGCCTGGGGCTGACGCGCACTACCTCACCCACACCGCCCGTCTGTACGGTTGGACGGTGGCGGCGCACCACGACGGAAGTGTGCGCATGTCCCTGCCCGATCGCACTGTCTGGGCCCACTTCGCCCCCGACGGCTCCTTCCGCTACGGCCGCGCCACCGGCCCGCACAGCTCCGACGCGGAACTGGACATGCGGCAAGTCCTGGACGTCCTCGAGAAGCACGGCATGCCGACTCCGCCCTCCCCCCGTCTGCCCTGAAGCAAGGGGCGGTTGCGCAGCACCCGCGAGCAACAGGTCCGCGGAGCGCTCATCGGCGTCCTGCCTCGTCGCGCGCGATCCGCGGCCGAAGCCGCCGTCCACGCTGCCGGCCTTTGCAGTGGCGCGGAGTCTGTCGTGTACGTCGGCGCGTGCCTCCGGCGCGAGGGGGTAGCCGCGGAGCAGACGGAGGTGTCCGACATGACCGCAGTGGATCCGAGGCGCGTCGGGGAAGCCAAGATGGTACGCGCAAGAGCGCTGGGTCGTGTGGCCCGGCGTGCCCTGGACGAGGACGAAACGTACGCCCTGGCGGGGAAACTCGTACGCCGCATGGAAGCCCTGGATCCCGACGGCGAGGTGTTCGCGCGGTACGCCGCCTGTGTCGTGGAGCTGATGACGGCACCTCCGCGCCGTCCCGGTGGTACTTGCCCGAGGCCGTGACCCTCGGAGCCGTCGTCGGCAGACCCACGTCGATGGCGCGGTGGGACGTGGGGCCGAGCGGGTGAATCCACACCACGGAGTTTCACCTTCGTTCTTCCGCCGGATCCGGCGTGTCCTGCGGTCAGCGTGGTCGATGACTTCGACGGCTGGCCCCCGTGACCCCGAACTCTTCGTACGCAAGGACGGCAGCCGTGCGGTGACCGTGGCGGTGCCGGGGGCAGACCGGCTCTACTTCCGGTACCTCGCTCATGGCGGCCACTGGTTCGACGAGGCCGAGGCGGACGGCCACGACGGACGCCACGGCTATGTGGAGCCCACCTGGGCGTGACCCGGCGGCCGCCGCCTCGGGCGAGCCCGAGGCAGCCCTCGACTGGTCACCTGAACCTATTCGGCACGGTTTTCGCCGGACGCCCCGGAGCCGCCGCGTCGGTCTCGTGCCTCACCCGGGGCGGCGAGCCGGGCGGCGTTCCAGGCGCTGCCGGCCGCGACGCTGTCCGTCGGTGTCAGCCCCACCGCGTCGGCGGCGTCGGCGATGTCCTCGGCGGGGACAGCCCCGCTGCGTCCCTCATTCGGCGTCAACAGCCAGATGTCGCCGCCCGTTTCCAACGCCTCGGCGGCGCGCGCCAACGAGTCCTCGAGATCGCCGTCGCCCTCCCGGAACCACAGGAGAATCAGGTCGGCGGCGGTTGCGTCGTCCGGGTCGAGAAGGTCCCGGCCGGTGGCTTCGGCCATCCCCTCGCGCACGAGCTCGTCGGCGTCGTCGTGGCGGCCGATCTCTTTGACTGTTTGCCCTGGGGACAGCCCCATCCGCACGGCCGGGTTGAGCTCGTCGCCTGAATGCATCGGTGTCTCCTTCGGCGCCGGACGAGTCGGAGCAGGGTCGGTCCCATGCGTGCTGCACCGCGGGTGCCCGCGCGCGTTCCCGCCAAACACCACGTCGCCCCCACCCGATGTTCGTCCGGGCGAGGGCGACGGGAGTGGCTGCCGACATCCGGCCGACCCTCTGCGCCTTGGTGGCCGGTGGCAGGGATGCTCACTCGGCGGTAGGCGGAGCCATCGACTTGTCGAGTCGCTCTACTTGTCGAGTCGCTGCCGCAGCAGAGTCTTTGCCTGCTCGGCGCCCTTGCGGCTCTCGGTCTGCGCGCGGCGGAAGAAGTCGGCGAGTTCGGAGTCGCCGGCGCGGTCCGCGTCCTCGATGTACGTCTCCAGGCGCAGTGCGTTGCTCAGACACGCCTCGGTGAACCAGACGAGGTTGTAGTCCTTGTCTTTGGTGCCTGTGACATGGCCTGTCTCGGTCGTGCCCATGAGATCTCCCTTCGGGGCTGCGCATTGTGAACCCCTGCGCTACCCACGGGATGCGCATCAAACCTCCCGGAGCTGGAGCCGTTTTGCATCCTCGGGGTCACGCCCCGCGCGTGCTGACCCCTGTGGTGGTTGCTTCTTGCCTTGAGCCGACCCATCAGCGTCAATGAACCTTTTGCGGGTTATGCCCATTGACTGTGGTAGACGGCATGTGACGCTTCGGCTCCGTCGACACGCGAGGAAGTCGAGCAGAGCGGGAGGTCCGAGTACGTGGAGGCCCTGATGGAGCAGCAGCGGCTCCGCGATCTCCGGGCGCCGATCGGCTGGACGCAGTACGCCGCCTCCGCCGACTTCTGGGATCGGACCCTGCAGAACTGGCAGTCCGAACTCCTGGCGATCGCCTCGATGGCGCTGTTGGCGATCTACCTGCGTCAGCGCGGCTCACCCGAGTCGAAACCGGTCGGCGCGTCGCACGGCGCCACCGGCGTCGAGGGCGGCTGACGAACCGGCGTCGCGGAACCCGGACGCCGACGTCTTCTCGCGGGCCGAGCCGACCGTACGGCCCGCCCAACGCCGTGGAAAGGGCTGCACGCAGCCGTCGCGTGCGTCAGGACGCCTCCGTATCGCGTACGGCTCGGGCGCTCCAACTGTCCTCCAGTTCGGCGCCGTCCACGGTGATGGCCTCGACCGCCCCGGTCTCGGGATCGATGTCGGCTTGGACGCCGTCGCCGGCGTACCGGGGGAAGCCCGAGGCTCCCTGCTCGCCGGTGGAACGGACGATCGCCGATCGCACGGCCGGGCCTCGGGCGTCCTCGGGCATGTCCTGCTCGTTGAACGGAAAGATCAGAATCTCGAATCGCTCCATGATCATGCGTCTACCCGATTCGCGGCGACTGGTGCACAGGCGCCATTGTCCCGCCGTTTGCCGGCCCGCGTCTGCGGCCGCACTTCCCATCCGGCACGGCGTGGGGCCGGGAGCCCCGCCTCCGCGATCCGGCGATCACTCGACGCATCGGATGATCCGAGTCGGGTAGCGGCACATCCCGAGACGACTCCGCACCTCGGACCTTGGATTCCGATGCGGAGCCGACGACCTGACGGAGGCCGCACATGAGTCATGACCCGAGTTACGACCGGCAGGAGACCGACTCCCACGAGCTGGCCCGGAAACGGTACGGGCGCGGTGACATGCGTGTCGGGAACGCCGGGCACAGCTCGGCCGCGTGGATCGGCGTGGCAGTGATCCTGGCCGGGTGTGTCGTCGCGGCGGTGGCCTTGCCGCTGGCCGAACCCTGGCTGTTCTGGACCGGTGTCGGTGTGGCGGCGGTCGGGGCCGTCCTCGGAAAGCTCCTGTCGCTCATGGGGCTCGGTGTACCGCCCGGGTACCACCAGGAGGGCGACGTCGAGCTGCGCGACCGGTTCGTGCAGGACAACGGTGAGGAGCAGTGGTCAGCCGACCGGACCACCTCGCGGGACCGGTCGTAGCACGAGCCGACCACCGCATGTCGACGGCCACCCCGCCGTCGACCACCCGGCAAACGCAGACCCCGGAAGCGCGCCGGGTGCTGTGTTGCGCTCTCGGACCCGTGCGGTCGACCGGTAGTTGGTGACGGTCCCGTCGACGGGCAGCGGACAGGCCTCCGCGTCCGTGGGCACCGTGGGCCGCACTCCCCGGAACCGACGTCTGCACCGACTCCACCGGTTTGGTGCGCGTCACCATCCACCCGCACCCCGACGGAACCGCAGTTGCCCACCCCCTCCTGAGCGGCCTCCTGCACGACCGCGGCTGTCTGTACGGGCATCCGCGCTCCGAATGATGGAGCGCAACCTCGGCGCACGCATCTGTCCGGCACGAGATCATCGATCTCGCGTGAACGCACTTGCGACCCGGGGGCACACGGTGCCTGAGCGGGTTCGGATCGCGATGAGGCGTAGGCCCCGGCGGGCCCCGGTGCGGCCCCGGAATCGTGGCCCGCACCGGAGGCCGTCAGCCAGGCAGGGTCTCGCCGCCGACGGGGGTGAGGACTTCGCCGGTGTAGTAGCTGGACAGGCGTCCCGCGGCGAAGAAGACGTACGAGGGCGCGATTTCGTCCGGCTCCGCGGCGCGGCCCATCGGTGCCTGCTCGCCGAACGACTCGACCCGGTCGGCGGTGAACGTCGCCGGGATCAGCGGAGTCCATACCGGGCCCGGCGCCACGCAGTTGACGCGAATTCCGCGTTCGCGCAGGGACTGGGACAGCGCGTACGTCAGTGCGAGCACCGCGCCCTTGGTGGCCGAGTAGTCGATCAGGGTGCGGTTGCCGCGCAGGCCGTTGATCGACGAGGTGTTGATGATCGCCGAGCCGTCGGCCAAGTGGGGGAGTGCGGCTTTGGTGGTCCAGAAGTAGCTGTGGATGTTGACCCGGAAGGTGTACTCCCACGTCTCGGAGTCCAAGTCGGCGAAATCCTCGACCGGTTGCTGGTACGCGCAGTTGTTGACGAGGATGTCCAGTCCGCCCAACTCCTCGACCGCGGCGTCCACCAGGCCTTGGCAGTTTTCCTGGACGGACAGATCGGCACGGTGCACGACGCAGCGCCGGCCGGTGGCCTCGACCAGGCGCGCCGTGTGCGCGGCATCTTCGTCCTCGACCTCTGCCAGATACCCGATGGCGACGTCCGCGCCTTCTTTCGCGAACGCCACCGCGACCGCCCGCCCGATCCCGGAGTCGCCTCCGGTGATCAGCGCCCGCTTGCCGAGCAGCAGGCCACTGCCTTGGTAGTCGGCCATTTCGTCGTGAGGACGCGGCGTCATCGGGTCCGTAGTCCCCGGGTACAGCTGCTCCTGAGCCGGGATCCGCGAGTCTTCGCTCATCGGTGCTCCGTTCAATGCGATGCCGCCGCTCCCCGTTCGGCAGCGGGACGGCAGTGGCCATCTGCGCTACCCGTGCGCTCGCAACGGCACACCTGGTCGCAGCGCGCCCCCACGCCGTCAACCACACGAACACACCAAACGTGGAGCCGCGCCGTCGACGTAATGCGGTGCGCGCCGGGGCCGAACGAAAATCCCGAAGCATTCATGACGTCTGGCGAAGGGTGTCAGATCGGCGGCGGCCTCGACTGGGCACGACGTCCCACAACCGTCGGCCAGCCCCTGAACCACGCCGTGCTCATTTGCCATGGACGATGTCTCGGACGTTGCCGATGTCGCCGCAGTTTGCCTTGAGGTGCCTGGCGCGCTCTGCGGCGAAGGCAGCGCCGAGTTCTTCCCGCCGGTTCATGGCGACATTCTCACGGGCGCCGTTGAGGATGGTGCGCTCCTCTTCGTCGGCGTGGTGGGTGACCTTGTCGACGAGTTCCTCCAGCTTTTCGTCCCACTCCTCCGAGCCGACCTCGTCGACTTCGAGGAGGTCGAGGAGCGCCTTGTTGCCTTCTTCGTGCTCCTCCTCGCCGTGCTCGACCTCTTCGTCGTCGATGTGCTTGTAGCGCTTCAAGGCGGGATAAACCTCGCTTTCCTCCGCGAGGCCGTGCGCGATGAGGAGGTCGGCGAACTCGGCCAGCGCGGCCGCCCGGTCCGCCTCGACGCTGCGCATCTGCCGGAAGAGGTCCTCCATACGCCGGTGGTCCTCGAGGATCAGTTCGACGACGTCGGTTTGTGCAGTCACGACGGTTCCCTTCCTGTGCACATCCGCGGACCTTGTCACCTGCGGTTCTCCCGTGCGGCTACCCGCCGAACCGGGCCGTATGCGGGGCGGCCCTGGGGCCGGCGCGGGCAGGAAGGCGACCGGTCGCGCGCATCGGCAGGTCCAGCGGTCACCGCGCGGCCCCGGGCACCGCGCCGCCGGCCTGCCGCGACAGCGCCGGAACGGTGGGCACCGGAGCCCGGGACTCGTCCATGTGAGCCGAAGGGCCCCACATGAAAGCCTTGACCTGACACGGACGGCGCGACGTCCGGATCGACCCCCGGATCGGGTGACGCAGGAACCGACCGACGTGATCGTCCGCATCGGACCGGGTTGTGATCCCGTTCAACGTCTCCTGCGGCACCTGCCGCACTTGCTGCCGGCGGCTGCACTCGCAGTGTGAGACCACGCAGGTCCGCGAACAGGGCAGCGGGGGCGCGCTGTGCGGGTGTACCCGCCTCTACGGGCAGGTGCCCGGCGGCCAGGCGGAGTTCCTACGCGTGCCGTTCGGAAACAACCTGCCCGTCAAGGTCCCCGAGGTCCCCGGCCAACGTCCACCGCTGGGTCGGCGACAGCCTGCCGCTGCTCACCGAGGAAGACCCGCTCGGGACGGCGGACTTCGCCACCCACCGGCTACCGCTGGCGCACGGGCCGGCCGCGTACGAGATGTTCCGGCGCAAGCAGGACGGCGCGCTGCGGTGCTGTGCCTGGGGTTGTGGGACCAAGTCACCTCCGCGTACCTCGACGACACCGACCCGGCGGTGCGCGCGTGTGCCGCGCTGGCCCCCGGCTGCGGCGCGTTCGGCGAGGTCGTCGTCGAGATCGCGGGCACGTGCGGCGATTTCGTCGAGGTGGGTGTGCAGGGCGAGGAGGCCACGGCCGTGGATGTTCCAGTGGGCTTGCTTGGCGGTCATGGACAGGTCGAGCATGTCGGCCGGCGCGGCCTGCACCGCGTCGCCGGACTCCGCACCCGCGGGTGCCTGCACGGCAGATGCCTGGGCGAGGGTTCCCGGAGCCCCGGCCGGTCGTGGCTTGTCGGTCTTGTCAGCTGTCGTCGCCTGGGTGCTTGCTCAGGCTTTTGCCGCGTTCGAGTTGGGCTTGAGGCCGGTGGACTGTCTGGGGGTCCTGCTGTGGCTGTGTCCTGGCGAATCGGTACGTCATGCGGTCGCGGTGCAGGTGGCTGGACACCTCGGTCGCACCGGCCTCGCGCAGACGCCGCCCGACTCCGAGGACTGATCTCGCGACGGCGGGCAGGGCCAACGCGGCGGTGTCGAGGAGGCTGCGGTAGTGCCGGTACTGTTCGGCCGCAGGATGTCCACCCACTGTGCCCGGGCGACCTCGTAGGCGTGGTAGGTCGCGTATAGGCCGCTGTCGAGTGCCTCGCGGGCACCGGCGACCTTGTCGAGGAACTCTTCCATCCGCCGCGGGCGCAGCGGGTACGGGGCGTGGGTGACCAGCGCCGCGAGGGTGTGGGCGGCAGCGGAGACGCGCGGGGCGGGGCGGGCGAGTTCCCAGTCGGTCAGGACCGGTTCGCCGAAGGACCACATGAAGTTCCCGACGGTCGGGTCCCCGTGCGCCAGGACGGGACTGCTGCGGTCCTGGACCGGGGCGGGAAGAGCGGCGTCGAGCTGCGCGGGTGAGGGCAGGCGAAACGCGTGGGTCATCCAGTCCACCCCCCGTCCCACCGCGTACGCCAGGGCTGTGACATCAAGGCCGTGCGCCTTATGCAAGGACCTGGACTGTCCCTTGGGTTGGCCCGGCAAGGCGAGGGCGACGCTTGGCACACGCACATCAGCGGGTGGGGGCTCCTTGCCCACGGGCACGCCACCGCGTACCGGGGGTGCCGCGTACGGGAAACTCGTGAGCCTCCGGGGCGAGTCGCCTCCTCCGTGCGGCCTACCCCGGATGGCTCCATGTGGTCGATGTTCCGGGCTCCGAGGGCTGCGATCTTCGACGCATGCCGGGCGAACCGAGCCCGCGGAACCGAAACGCCGGAGGGCCAGCGCATGACCACCCAGACCATGGAACGGACCCACGGCCACGGAACACCGCCCCCGGCCGGTCGGTTGCGTGCCGGCTGGGCAGCCGCCCACGCTCCGGTGGCCGGAGTCCCCCGCTGGGTGCGCAATGCCGCGCTCGCCGTCCCGCTCGTCGTACTCCCCTCCAGCCTGTGGCGGATCGCCACGGAGTACGTCCCCTCCCTGACGGGCAGCGCCGACACGGGCTCAGGCGACCTCCCGGGCTGGCTGCCCGGCAAGGTGTACATCATCTTCCTGTCCGTCTTCTCGGAACTGGTGGCGTTCACCGCGGTCGGACTGATCGCCGCCTGGGGCGAGGTGTTCCCGCGCTGGGTCCCCGTGTTGCGCGGACGCAGGGTGCCGCCGCTCGCCGCCGTCGTCCCCGCCACGATCGGCGCGGTGCTGCTGACGGCCATGTGGACGACTGCGTTCGCCGCGGATTTCGCCGGTGTCACGCTCCAAGGGGAGCCGACGCCCTCGGGCTACCCCGGAGAAGCGGGCGGCTGGAAATCCGCCGTCTACTACGTCTGCTACACCCCGTTGCTGCTCTGGGGGCCGTTGCTTGGTCTGGTCACCGTGGCGTACTGGCGGCGACGCCGCGCCGGGCGTCGGTGGTAGGGCGGATGTGGCCGGACTGATCGGTGCGTCCCGCTCGAACGACGCAACAGGCTGCAAGGTTCGAAGGGCTGCGTCGCCGACTTGGGTGTGCCCGATTGCTGCGGGCTGACGGCCGGCGGGGCGGGTCCCGAACATCCCCGAGCGGGATCCGCCCGGCCGGCCGTCGAGGAGCCGTCGGCCCCACCCGGCTGCTCCCTTGTAGTGGTGTGCCCGGCGCGGGCGGGCTGAACACGTTGAGCGGAGTTGGAGGGACCTGCGTGGTGTCCATGCGGTCTGTCGGCGGTATCACCTGACCGACATTGATTGCCTCGCTGGGCGACACACAAAAATCTGTGTTTGTCGGAGTAGACATTGAGTGGTGGTGTGGCTATGGTTTCTGTTGTAGCCAGAGAGACAGCAGGGCTTGGCAGAGGACGAACTGTCGGCCGGTAGGACACGCAAGTGCAGTAGCAGGACAGTGCGGTGGTCGGGTTCCGAAGCCGGGTTGTTGCGGGAGGGCGACGGGGCCGACGACCGGCCGGGTAGCCCGCAGTGTCAAGGGCGCCGCGAGCTGGGCCGCACTGGCACGACTGATGGATGCAGTTCGCGGTATCGCAGCGAAGTAGTGGGCAGTACCTCGGTGAAGGCGTCGGCTGCGGGCGCGCGCGCCGGGAGGTTCGGCAGTGGGGTTCCACGCCCGAGCAGATGTAGGGCGGGCGATGCGGGGCTGGCTGCCGGAGGGTGACGCTTGAGCAGGTCACCCAGCAGTACGCAAAACCTGCAGTACGCAACACCGGCGGTACCAAGCAACACGCAGTACCAGCAGTGCCCAGCCCCAAGTAGTTGATCATCCGAGGGATGAACGGAGGAGCCGAGCGCCATCAGGATCGCCCGGGCGTAGGACTTGAGCCCGGGTACCGCAGGACATCGATAGTGAGGTGGTCTCCGGTCAAGCAACAGCGATCCCCGCACCCCCGGCAGCCTTCCGGCCGGGCCCGCGGAAACAGTTGAGCCGGCGCAGGACCAAGGCCGGCAGATGGTGTAGGAGTTCCTTCGGGGCCCTGGTGCCGTACGGCACCAGGGCCCCTCCACGTGTTCCCCGACAAGACGTTCCGTGAGAGAGGTGCAGATGACAGCTGAGGGCACGTTCGGCCGTCTGGACGACGATGCTGACCCCGTGTCCTCCACCGGCCGGGCTGCTGAGACGTTCAGCACCACCCAGGCTCCCTCCGTGCGATAGGTGATGCCCGCCTGATCACCCCGGTGCGGTCAGCAGGGCGGACACCGCCGCTGTCCCGCCGTCAGATGCGTATCGCCGCCCGGGCCCGGGAACTGGTCGACCGCGGCACCCCGGTCGAGGCCGCCTGCCGCATCGTCATCCTCCAAGACCAACTCGAAGAAGCCGGGCGCATCAACGCCGAAGACCGCCGCGTCTCCCAGAACCTGGTAGTCATCTGACCCGCACCCTGGTCTGATGCCGTACGCGACACTGCGATGTCGCTCCCGCCCACCAATCCCGTGAAATGAGCACATGATCGCCGAAGACAGCCAACCGCCGGCGCACCGACCGCAGTCCCGGCATCGCCCCGCCGCCACACCCGACACCCGCGACGCCTCCGACGGGGCGGGCGGCGTGGACTCCGGCGCGGCGGGAGCTGTGGAGGGAGGTGTGGAGCGTGCGGCGGCTGTGTTGAAGCCGCGGATGCGGGGTTGGCTGCATGTCGGCATGTCCCCGCTCGCGTTGGCGGGCGGGATCGTCCTGGTCGTGGTCTCGCGTTCGGCCGCGGCGGTGGTGGCGTGTTCGGTGTTCGCGGCCTCGGCGCTGTTGCTGTTCGGGACGAGCGGGGTGTATCACCGCGGGACGTGGGGGCCGCGGGGTGAGGCGGTGCTGCGGCGGCTGGACCACGCGAACATCTTCCTGATCATCGCCGGTACCTACACGCCTTTGGCGGTGCTGCTGCTGCCTGAGGATCAGCAGGTGGTGCTGCTGTCCTTGGTGTGGGCGGGTGCCTTGGCGGGCGTCGCCTTCAGGGTGTTGTGGATCGGGGCTCCCCGGTGGTTGTACACCCCGTGTTACATCGCCTTGGGCTGGGTGGCTGTCTTCTACCTGCCGGACTTCGCGCGGACCGGCGGTACCGCGGTCGTCGGCCTGGTCATCGCGGGCGGCCTGTTCTACACGGCGGGGGCCGTCGTCTACGGGCTCCAGCGTCCAGACCCGTCACCGTCCTGGTTCGGCTTCCACGAGGTCTTCCACTCCTTCACCATCGCCGGCTTCACCGCGCACTACACGGCCATCCTCCTGGCAGCCCCATGACCGGTCTCCGGACATGCGCCACGGCACGACGCGCGGGGCAGGCCGGATCGTCGTTCCTCACCGGTACGCCTGCGCCCTCGACCCTTTGCGGACCAAGGCCCGTGACCCTTCCCTGGCGTATCCGCGGCCCTAGGTGTGCATGGAGCTCGGTCCTTCGTCACGGGACGTACCAGCCGTCCCCTGATCGGGTGAACGGCGGTGTTGGACTGGGGACTTCCCGGCGTGTGGCAGCGGTACGACTGCCGGCACCAACGCTCTACCGACGCCCGCGACGGGACCCGCGGCCCCTTGGTGCGTGTGACCGCCGCCGCGTTCGACGGGGTACGGGCCCGGTTCTTCGGCGACAAGGGCGCAAGCAGCCCGGCGGCACCTACGTCGTCGAGTAGCAGAGCAGCGGGCATTTCCTCGGCGGAAACGAACAGGCGGTCATCCCCACGGTGGTGGGGTTCTCCACGGTGGTGGGGTTCCTGGCCGGACGCCACAGGCGCCCTGCCCTGGCCGCGGCGAGGACTCATCGAGCACGAGGTTCAGACCACCGAGGCGGAGGTGGGACGAAACCGTCACCGGAACTGCGGCACCATCCGTGGCGCAGCCGCAGGAGCGGGTCAGGACGTTGCCGCGGGAGCGGGTCCCAGAGCCTGGATCGCGAAATCGATGGCGGTGGTCAGATGTTCGAGGTCGTGGCCCGCTCGTTCACGTACCCGCAGGCCGAGAACCGTGGTGAACAGCAGTTCGGCGGCGGCGTCGGCGTCGAGGTCGCCGGACAACTCGCCACGGTCGCGGCCCTCGGCCAGGACCGAGCGCAACGCCTGGCGCGTGACCTCGAACGCGGCCTCGGTCCGCTGCTGGACCTTCTCGTCCGTGGTGCCCAGTTCGGTGGCGGTGTTGACCACGAAGCAGCCGCGACCTGACTCGCCGTCGGCCGGGCAGGTGACCAGCCACAGCAGCCATTCCCGCAGCACCTCTCGGACCGGACGGTCCGTCGCGTCCAGCCGGCGGCGGGCCTCAAGGGACTCGGTGGCCCGGTAGTGGTCGAGTGCGCGCAGGAAGAGCGTGTGCTTGTCGGTGAACGTCCGGTACAGGCTGCTGGGTGTGAGCTTCAGCTCGTCGCCCAGGTCGCGCACCGAGGTGGCGTGGTAGCCGCGTCGCCAGAACAGATGGGTCGCCGAGGTGACCGCGTTCTCCTCGTCGAACTGTCGGGGGCGTGCCATGGATTCACCCTACCCAACTTGTGGAGCGTTCGTTCCCATATTAGTGTCACCGCATATGGGAGCGATCGCTCCCGAATTGCTGGAGGAGGCTTCGTTGACGACCGCAGAACAGACCCCTGCCCGGACACAGGAACCAGGGCTGCCGAGCAAGAGCCGCTGGTCGGCGGTCTCCGTGGTGACCCTGGGCACCTTCCTCCTGGTGACCGCCGAGCAGTTGCCGATCGGTCTGCTGACGTCCGTGGGGTCCGCGCTGTCGGTCTCCGAGGGGACGGCGGCCCTGATGGTGACGGTGCCCAGCATCGTCGCCGGGTTCGCGGCACCGCTGGTCCCGATGATCGTCGGGTCGCTGGACCGCCGCATCCTGCTCCTCGGGCTGATGGCTCTGATGACCGTCGCGAACCTGGGATCCGCCCTGGCGCCGAACTTCGCGGTGCTGGTGGGCTCCCGCGTGCTGGTCGGCATAGCCATCGGCGGCTTCTGGGCGGTTGCCGCCGGCCTGGCGGTCCGGCTCGTCGTGCCTGCGGACGTGCCCCGCGCCACCGCGGTCATCTTCGGCGGTGTCGGAGCCGCGAACGTGTTCGGCGTCCCGCTCGGCACCCTGGTCGGCGACCTGACCGGGTGGCGGGTTGCCTTCTCCGCGCTGAGCGCCCTGGCTCTGGTCACCCTGTTCGCCCTGGTGGCCGTGCTGCCGAGGCTGGTCGCCTCCCAGGCCATCCGCCCCAAGCTGCTGATGGAGCAATTCCGCAATACAGGCGTACGCGTCGGGATCATCGCCACTGTGCTCTTGGTGTTCGGGCACTTCGCCGCCTACACGTTCGTGAGCCCGGCGCTGCAGAAGCTGTCGGGGATCGACGAGCGCTACGTCGGTCCGCTGCTGTTCGGATTCGGCGCGGCCGGCATGATCGGCAACTTCGTCGCCGGCTCGGCCCTGTCCCGCCGGGTGCACCGCAGCGTGTTCACCATCGCGGCAGCCATGACGGTCGCGATGCCGCTCTTCGTGCTGCTGGGCCAGACCGTGGTCGGTGGTGCCGTCTTGCTGATCGTCTGGGGTCTGGCCTTCGGGGGTGTGTCCGTGGGCCTCCAGACCTGGATGATCAAGGCCGCCCCGCAGTCTGTCGAAGCGGCTTCCTCGCTGTGGGTGGCGGTGTTCAACCTGTCCATCGGCTTCGGCGCGTTGGTCGGCGGCATCATCGTCGACATGCTCACCCTCCAGGGCGTGCTCTGGCTCGGCGGCGCCTGCGCCTTGCTCGCCGCCCTGGCCATCTGGACCGCCCGCGACAACGACGCCGTACGCTGACCGAGTTGCCCGCAGGGAGCCAGCGAGGCGGAACAGTGATCACTTGCGTTGTGGACTACACCATCGATGCCGCCAAGATCGAAGCGTTCGAGCGGTTCGCCCGCTCGTGGATGGACCTGGTCGGTCGCCACGGCGGAACACACCACGGCTACTTCCTCCCCGGGGAAGGGGCCAGCGACCGCGCGCTGGCGCTCTTCAGCTTTCCCAGCCTGGCTGCGTACGAGCGGTATCGTGCCCGGTTCGGGGTGGATCCGGACTTCGTCGAGGCGGACCGAATCCGTGACGACAGCGGATGCGTCCTTCGCTACGAGCGGACGTTCATGCGGCCGCTGCTGCCCGACGACCTGTCCGACAATCCCTCGGACAGAGACGGGCATCCGAACGCGGCAGATTGACCCGCTTCGCGGGTGGCCGGGCTCCGGATCCGGCGGAATCACCGTGCCCGCCCGGTCGGCGCCTCTTTGCGGGTGGCCGTGTCGGTCGGCTCCGGTCGCCGGCCCGGCGGGTGGACGCGGTGCCGGGCGTGCGCGGCTCGTCGTCGCGACAGATCGGGGCTGTGGGCAGGGTGTGGGCGCGCGCGGACCTGTTCGTACAGGAGTTCGGTCATCCTCTGGAGTTGGCGGGCGGTGGCCCTGTTGGACGGCGAAGCGTGCGGCGACGCCTTCGAGGGCCGCTTCGATGGTGCCGCCTTCCAGGACGAACCGCCCGCTGCTGCCCGGCGAGGTGATAGACCAGGCCGGGCAACCACCCCCGATCGGACCTCTGCAACAACGTTCAGGGGAGGTCCCGGCGCATCAGGTCGGCGTACGTTTCGCGGCGCACCACGGCGCGGTGCGCGCCGTCGCGGACGAAGACCACCGGCGGGCGCCGCGCGCCGTTGTAGTTGTTGCTCAGCGCGTAGGTGTAGGCGCCGGTGACCGGTATGGCGATCAGGTCCCCGACGCGCGGGTCCGCCAGCGGGACTCCGGCGCTGAGGGTGTCGCCGGACTCGCAGTGCCGGCCCACCACGTGGCACAGCTCGCCCTCGCCGGTCGGGCGGTCGGCGAGGGCGGCCTCGAAGCGCTGCTGGTACAGCGAGACTTCGAGGTTGTCGCCCATGCCGCCGTCGACGGCGACGAAAGTGCGGCCTTCGCTGCGCTTGACGGAGACGACCCGGTACAACGAGACGGCGGACTCGGCGACCATCGAGCGGCCCGGTTCGATGAGGATGCGGGCGTCGGCGGGCAGCAGGCGCCGGGCGACGTCGGTGACGGCGTCGAGGTACGCCTCCACCGTGGGCGGTCGGTCGGCGTAGGTATAGCGGGAGCCGAGGCCGCCGCCCAGGTCGTAGACGGCGAACTCGCCCAGTTCGGCGACTGCTTCGACGGCCTGGACAAAGGGTGCGAGGTCCAGAATCTGCGACCCGATGTGTACGTGGACACCGTCCAGCCGCAGCCGGTCGCTGCCGCGCAGTCGCGCGATCGCCACCCGGGCCTGCGCCGGGGACAGACCGAACTTGGAACCGTTTTGGCCGGTGGACACGGCCTCGTGGGTGTCGGGGCGAATACCCGGTGTGAGCCGGACCAGTACTCCTTGCTCCGCCGTGGTGCCGGCGAGGAGCTTCTCCAGCCGGTCGATGTCGTCGAAGTTGTCGACGACGACCGTGCCGGCGCCGGCCTCCACGGCGAGGCGCAACTCCTCGTCGGTCTTGGCGTTGCCGTGCACGATCAGGCCGGTCGGGTCTGCGCCTGCGGTGAGGGCGATGGCCAGTTCGCCGCCGCCGGCCACGTCGATGCCGATGCCCTCCTCCGCGAGTAGCCGGATGACGGCGGTGCAGGGGAACGCCTTGGAGGCGAAGGCGACGCGGGAGTTCGGCCAACGGGCGGCCAGGCCGTCGGCGTACCGGCGGGCCCGGGCGCGTACCGACGTCTCGTCGAGGACCAGCGCGGGGGTGCCGTGGGACTCGGCGAGTTGGGCCGCCGGTACGCCGCCGATCACCAGCCCGCCGCTCCCGTCCCGGATGGTCCCGGGCGGGAACAGCCCCAGCAGTTCCCGCTCTGCCTGCGTCTGCGTCGCTGCCATCCGCGCTCCATGTGCCTGTGATCCGTTCTGCTCTCGTGCCATGCTCGCGCTTCCACCGCTCCGGATCATCGTTGACATCGTCAATACGGGTCTCCCAGACTTGACGCCCACAACAGTCGTTCGCGTCGGGAGTGCACCATGCGGAAGTCCGGCGCACGGGGGAACCAGCCTGTCCGCCAGCTCGTCGACAACATCGGTCCGGCGCTGCTGCGCCTGGTCCAGGAGGGGACCGGAAGCGGCGGTCCGCTCACCGACGTCGCCATCCACGCCCCGGGTGCGCCGACCCGGTTCGGACCCGGATGCGTCGTCCTGGGGGTCGGCGTGACCACGGAGGCCGAGATGCGCGAGCTGACCGCGGCCATGCGGCAGGCCGGCGCGGAGGTGTTGGCGGTGAAGGCCCCGGTGCCGCCGTCCGCCGACGACACGCCGGCGATCATCGAGGTCAACGAGGACGCGTCCTGGATGCACGTGGCGACGACCGTGCGCGAGCAGCTGCTCGCGGACGCGAGGACGCGCGTACGCTCGGCCGACAGCGGCGCGGAGCTGTTCGCGCTGGCGAACGCGGTCTACGAAGCCGTCGGCGCCCCGGTCACCATCGAGGACCGCTTCTCCGCGCTGGTCGCCTGGTCGCAGGGGCAGGACGGAACCGACTCCGAGCGGATCGAGACCATCCTGGGGCGGGCCGTGCATCAGCGGACGCTCGCCGAACAGCGCGAGCGCCAGGAGTTCGAGCGACTCCACGCCAGCACCGAACCGGTGTACATGCCACCAGCGCGTTCGGCACACCGAAGACCACCGGTATCAGGACGATCATCAACAGGGTCAGGCCCGGCCCGGCGCTGGAGAGCGAGTTTTCGAGCCCGAACGGGCCTCCGGACACCGTGAAGAAGAAGATCCCGACCAGAGGCAGCACGCCGAGCGTACGTCTGCCCGCCCCGGGCGCCGACCGCGTGGACTCCGACGTGATCAGTTCGCTCATCCTTGGGCTCCGCTCTCCATTCGCGCCTGGTCGGCAAAACGTATGGGGCGGTACCGGGGCCGTCCTCGTCGCGGACGTCAAAGCTGCGGGCCGCCAGTTGACGCCGCCACCAACGCCGGGCTGATCCGCGTGGGACACGGCGAAGCCCCGGGCGACGAGGTCACCCGGAACTGCCGACACGGCTGGGCGTCGGAGAGGGCAAGGCTGCGCGGCGCGGCGGCTCGAAGTGCCGCCTAGCAGCGGGCGAGTTCGTTCGGCGACCAGGACGCGTAGGTGGCGAGACGAGCGCGGGCGGCGAGAAGGTCAGCTGTCAGGCTTTCGCCGGCCTGACGCGGCGGGGTGCCCATCCACCGCCCAGCGGCGGGCGGGACGATGAGCACCCCGCCGGAGCTTCGGACGTCCGCCGGCGGCGTGCCCACGCTCGGTCAGCGCTTAGGGGGCCCACGGCCCGAGCATCTCCTTGATCGCGTCGGTCGCCGCCATCTGAAGCAGCGGGCCGTACGTGATCCGGCCGACGCCGAGGCGGCGGAAGCGCTCGAGATCGTGCTTGACGGGGTGGGCCGTGGAGTTCACCGGCACGCCGACGGCGTCGACCACAGCCGTGAGCAGTTCGTCGTTGTCCTGGATACGCACCGGGTAGACGCTGTCGGCGCCGGCCTGCTCCATGGCGCGTAGCCGTTCGATCGCCTCATCGAGGACGCCGGCGGGGTCCTGCGTGTGGATGAAGAGGTCGGTGCGTCCGTTGATCCAGACCGGGATCCCCGCATCGTCGGCCGCCGCGCGCAGGCCGGCGATATAACTCGCGTGCTCCTGCGTGCTGCGTACGCGTCCGCCTTCCGAGTGGACGGTGTCCTCGACGTTGAGGCCGACGCCGCCGACCTCGGTGAGTCCGGCGACGAGGTCCGCGGGCTGCTGCCCGTACCCGGCCTCGAGGTCCACGGACACCGGGATGTCCACGGCCGCGATGATCGGCCTGACCGCGGCGAGCACTTCCTCGAAAGTCTGCCCCTCCTGGTCCTCGGCGCCTCGGGAGTCGGCGAGCGGATGACTGCCGATCGTCAGCGCGGCGAATCCGGCGGCGGCCGCAGTCCGCGCGGACCACACGTCCCAGACGGTCGGCAGTACGAGCGGCTGGTACTGGGCGTGCAGTTGCTTGAGGCGTCGAGCCCGCTCGACGGTGGTGCGAATGTCCATGCCGAGGACGCTACCCCCCTCTGCGTCCAACTCACGCCCGGACCGATGTGGATCGCCGACCCCAGGTCCGCGGCGCCACCCCACAACTCGGTCCCACGAACCGAAGGCAGCCGCGACGTACGCGCAGGAGACCGAAGCGCACCGGATTCACCGCGTTTCGTTCCGCGTTGCGTATGTCCCGCTCGATGCCGCCGCCCTCAAGCGTGAGTTGGCCGTCGATCGGCGGCAAGGGCGCCACAAGGGTGAAACCGGCGCGCTGGGGCACGCGTACCACCGTCTCGTGCCCGTGCCCCGCCGACCTTCAGGCCATGACTTGGGCCGGGCCGGGCCCCCGCCTCGACCCCGCCTCGGGAGCCGGCGCCCGGGCACGTCGAGTGCGTACGGAAGAGCGAGTCGGGCGCGCCGGGGCGGCCGTCGCAACGCCGCTCAGGCGCCGTTGCCGAGGGCCGACGCCGCGACCGCGTACAGCATCCCGCGCACGTCCGCCCGTTCTTCTTCCCCGCGCCGCCAGACCAGACGCAACTGGAGGGGCGGTGCGGGGAGCGCGAGCCGGATCAGGGTCCCGGTGCGCAGGGACTGAGTGACCGCGAATTCGGGCAGGAGGGCGATGCCGACGCCCTGTTCCGCCCAGGCCCGCATGACAGGCACGCCCTCGGCCCGGACGCGTGTAAGTGCCGGGCCCAAGAGCCGGTCGGCGGCCAGGAGGAACGAGCAGTTCGGGACGTTCGTCAGCAGCCGTTCACCGCGTCGGCGAAGGTCCTCGACGGTCAGGACGGCCGCGTCCCGCAGCGGGTGCCCGGGGGCGGCGACCAGCGCCAGCGGCACGGGCTCGACGTCGACGAACGACAGCGCGTCGGCGGGTGGTGCGAAGCCGAGGCCGCCGAGGGCTTCCCCAGTGTCCAGGACCAGTGCCGCGTCCAGTTCTCCGCCGACCACGTCCGACATGAGTTCGTCGCGGCTGCGGGACGGGTGCACGTCCACGGCGAGGCCCGGGTCACGGGCGGCGATCCGGGTCAGGACGCCCGGCGCATGCGACGCGGCGATCGTCTCGAGCGCGCCGAGCCGCAGGACATGCCGGGCGTCGGCGACTTCACGGCGGGCCTGTTCGGCCTGGTCGAGCAGGCGCCGCGCCCAGCCGGTCAGGATCTCGCCGGCGGCGGTCAGGCGCATGCCGCGGGCGGTGCGGACGAATACCGGCACGCCCAGCGAACGTTCGAGCGCCCGGATGTGCTCGGACACGGTCGACGGGGCGAGGTCGAGGGCGGCCGCGGCCTCCGTAACCGTACGGTGGCGCACCACGGCCTCGAACGTCGTGAGCTGGCGCAGTTCCATGCTCGGTGCCAACCCGCCGTCCGCGTTCGGAAATTCCGAACGGAGCGTGCGGATTCCCCGGTGGAACCCCGGTTATCCCGGCGGAAGAGTGCCGCACATGACCGAAGTCCCACCCCCTGCCGCCGTGTTCGCACACCCGCGGAACGCCGCTGCCGACTGTCCCGCTGCCGACCGTTCTGACGCCGCCCGTCCCGGCGCCGGCCCCGACGGGCGCCGGGCGAGCCGCCGCCGCTTCCTCAAACTCGTCGGCATCTCGCTCGGCTACTTCATGGTGCTGCTCGACCTCACGGTGCTGTCCGTCGCCGAGCCCGACCTCGCGGCGTCGCTCGGCGCGTCGACGAGCGGCCTGCAATGGGCGACGACCGCGTACACCGTGCTGTTCGCCGCCCTGCTGCTGTCCGCGGGCGCGGTCGCCGACCGGTACGGCGCGCACCGTGTCTTCAAGGCCGGTACCGCCGCGTTCGGTCTGGTCTCGCTGGCCTGCGCCGCAGCGCCCGGCCTGGGCACGCTCATTGCCGCGCGGGCACTCCTCGGGGTGGCGGCGGCTGCCGTCGTACCGGCGTCGCTGGCTCTGGTGGCGCGCCTCTACCCGGATCCGGGCGAGCGTACCCGGGCCGTCGCGGCGTGGGCGGCGATCAGCGGCGCGGCGGTCGCGGCCGGTCCCGTCGCGGGCGGGCTGCTCGTGGAACTCGGCGGCTGGCGCGCCATTTTCGTCGTGAACGCACCGATCGCCGCCGTCGTCCTGCTGACGGTCGTGGGTCCTGCGGTGGTCTGCCCGCGGGGCCGACAGCGGATCGACTGGTGGGCGCAGGGCGCCGCATGCCTCGCGCTCGCCGTGCCGACCGACGCGGTGATCGCCGCGGGTTCGGCGGCCTGGGGCCACGCCGCGGCGTCGGGTGTGCTGACGGTGCCTGCGGTCGCGGTGTTCAGGCGGCTGGAACGCCGCAGTACCGCGCCGGTGCTCGGCGGTGGCCTGTTGCGCAGCCGCGGGGTCCGGGCCGGACTCGGGGTCGGTGCCGCGGTGAACTTCACCCTTGCGGGCGACCTGTTCGTCCTACCGCTGCTGCTCCGGCACGAACACGCGCTCGGTCCGGTCGCCACCGGGCTCGCGTTTCTTCCGCTGACCCTGCCGTTCGTCGCGAACCCGCCGGTGACCGGGCGCATCGTGGCCCGGACCGGCCCGCGCCTGCCCATTCTGGCCGGGATGGCGCTGCTCACCGTGGGCGGGCTCGTCCTCGCCGCCGCGGCCTGGGCCACCTCGCCCTACCCGGTGCTCGCCGGCGGGCTGCTCCTGACCGGTTTCGGCATTTCGTTCGCGCTGCCCGCACTGGTGGCCGCGGTCGTCGCCGCGGCGCCCGAGGGCACCGCGGGATCCGCGGGCGGCGTCCTGAACGCCGCGCGCCAGACCGGCGCGACGCTCGGCGTCGCGGTGATGGGCGCCCTGGCCGGCACCGACCCCACGCCCGGCGGAGCCGCGGCGGCACTGGCATTCGCCGCCGTCGTGTGCGCCGCAGCCGGAGGCACCTTCGCCCGCCGCCCGCCCCGCGCAACCGCCTGACCACTAAAAGGGCCAATCAGCGCAGACTCCGGGGCCGGCCAGGTCGTCTCCTGCCGCACGGGTACACGCGTTCGGCCTGCCCATCCGGAGTTGGGACCTTTGGTCGCACGACAAGACCTGCCCGCTCCTCGACCTGTACGAGGGCGTGCGCCGCGCCGACGCCGTGGAAGAATCGCGAACTCGTGCTCAAGACATGCGACAACCGCATGACGGAGGATCGGTTGGGACCGGCCGCCATCCCGACACGCATCACGTGGGCATGGTCGGGAGCGGGCGTCCGCGTTCAGGCTGCGGCGCGGAAGACGTACGCCGTCATCGGGGCGGTGACCGGCCCCGGGCCCAGACGGGCTGTCATCTCCTCGACGACGGTGGCCCTGACGGCCGGTCCGCCGCCGCGTTCCTCGACAGCCATGCGCACCGGGGTCCCGGTGAGGTACCCGATGGCAAGGTCGGCGGTCGACGCGGCCTGGCCCTGAAGCGTCAGCTCCTGCTCGTCCTCGACGGTGAAGCCGGCGGCGGCCAGATCGGCGGCCACGACAGACGGGTCGGAGTAGCCGTGCGGAACCGTCGCGAAGAACCGCGGCGGGTCGGCCGGGAAGGCCCGCTCCAGCCCGGCCTGTAGCGCGACCTCAAAGGAGTGCGTCCCGAGCGGACCCCAGGTGTTGAACAGGAACCGGCCGCCCGGGGCCAACACCCGGTGCACCTCGGTGAATGCCTCGATGCGGTCGGGAAAGAACATCACGCCGAACTGGCAGACCACCAGGTCGAAGCCGCCGTCCGAGAACGGCAGCCGCTGTGCGTCGGCCTGCCGCCACACCGCGTCCGGGGCCCGGGCCGAGCCGAAAGCGACCATGGCCTCGTTCAGGTCGGTGGCCGTCACCTCGGCCCAGGGGGCCGCTGCGAGCAAGCTCGACGTCAACACGCCGGTCCCCGCGGCAAGTTCGAGGACCCGCCCAGGACGGAGTGCCGCCGCCCGGGCGGTCAGGTCCTCGGCGAAGGGCCGGAAGACCGCCGGCACGAGGTACTGCTCGTAGGCCGCCGACATGGACTCGGACCACCGCCGGTCGGCATTGATTCCTGTCACCCTCGTGACGGTAGCGCCGCGTCAGGGCGCATGTTCTGAGGCACGACCGTGAGGTCTCACCTCGTCGCCGACAACGGCAGGTACGCGCGCCCGGGTCTCGATGCTGCCGCTTTCTGCGCCGTTCGGGTGGACCCGGTCGCCGGACCGTGGAGTTGCGTCGTGTGCGGGCGTTACGACTACCGGGACCAACCGGATGGCCGGTCCGGTGGACTCGGACAGGTTACGGAACCCCGGCCAG
This sequence comes from Streptodolium elevatio, assembly GCF_053592165.1. Lineage (NCBI taxonomy): Bacteria > Bacillati > Actinomycetota > Actinomycetes > Kitasatosporales > Streptomycetaceae > Streptodolium > Streptodolium elevatio. The sequence goes on along the minus strand of NZ_JBSFVE010000002.1, from coordinate 165,544 downwards.
GCAGCCCGGCAGAAGGAACGAGAACCGCCAACCGTGATCGAGTACAGCAGCGTCCAACTCGTGGACGTCCCCAGCCGGCAAACCGGCCACCGTGTCATCGTCCCCCCGGTCATCGGCACGCTCGGCAGCGACGCGTACCGCAGTGACTTCGAGAACCTCGCCTCGCTGCCCGAGGGCGCGGTCTTCATGATGGGGGACAACCCGGCGCTGCCCCGGATGCCCGAACGCCCCACGCTCGCGGACTTCTACCGCCTTCGCCTGGACCCGTTCGCGGTCCGGCACATGCTCCACAGCGCGCACCGCGCCCGCGAACTGGGCATGGGCGACACGGTCGTGCTCACCTGCCTGCTCCACGACCTGGGCGTCGGCGGGCTCCTGCGCGCGCACCACGGCCACTGGGGTGCCCAGATGGTCGAGCCGTACGTCGACGCCGAGGTCGCCTGGGCCATCCGCCACCACGAGGTCCTGCGGTTCTTTCCCGACGAAGCCGCAGGCTACGAGTATCCCGAGGCCTACCTGCGATTCTTCGGGCCCGCGTACACGCCCCCGGCCTACCTGCACGACATCTATGCCAAGGCGCGCAGCCACCCCTGGTACCCCACCGCGCGGCTGGTCACCGTGAACGACGTCTACACGTTCGACGGGCCCGCCCCGCGGCTGGACATCGGCGACTTCGAAGACGTCATCGGCCGCCACTTCCACCAACCCGCCGAAGGCCTCGGCTTCGACAACAGCCCCGCCGCCCACATGTGGCGCACACTCATCTGGCCCAACAACTTCCTGTGAGAGCACCGGTTGAACCGCCGAACTCTCCCGGGTGCGCGCGGACGCCGACCGGAACTCCTGGCCACGACCGGGTGCCGACGGCTCTGGTGGGGGCGTTGCCGGAGCCCGGTTGCGTTCGTACTGAAGTTTGCCGGGTTTTTCTCGCTGCACCCCGGTGCTGCCGATGAGTTCGGGGCTCCGGACCGGTCCAAGCTGATGACACCCTAGGAAAGGACGTCGCCATGCCGGAGCTTCTCGTCGACTTCATCACCTCCCTCGACGGCTACGCATCGGGAGAGGGGTGGCCCGGGTTCTGGGGCCTTGAGGGCCCGGAGTACCTCGCATGGCTCGGTGAGCAGCCGCAGGTCACCTACCTGATGGGAGCAACCACCTACCGCCTGATGTCGGGCTTCGCCGCGGGCGAGGTCCCGGATGGCCAAGACGACTTCAGGCCCGAAGAAGAGGCATCCGTGGACGAGCTCACGCAGGCGTCCAAGGTGGTGTTCTCCTCCTCACTCGAGGAGCCGCTGACGTGGGCCAACTCCACGCTCGTCCGCGACGACGCCGTCGAGGCGGTCCGCGCCCTGAAGTCGAATGGCTCGGGGCTCCTCAGCACGATCGGCAGCCTCAGCCTGTCCCGGTCACTGCTGCGCGCCGGACTCGTCGACCGCTTCCGGGTCGTGATGTTCCCGGTGATCACCGGGGCCACGGGCGAGGAACGCATCTACGACGGCTATCCGGACGTCGCCCTCGAGATGATCGACCACCGCACCTTCGACGGGCGCATCCAGCTGGTCGAGTACAAGCCCCGCGTGCTCGACCACCCGCCGCTCGCCGCACCTGCGTGACGCGCCCGCCCGCCCCGGGCGGGAGTGGGGCAGGCTCCTGACCGGCGGACGGCCGACGCAACAGCGTCCGTACCGTCCGGCCGTCCCCAGGTCCTGACGCGTCCGGGTGCGTTCGGCGGCGCCTGACGCACGGATCGTTCCGGCCGTACCCCGCGGGCAGGAGCAACACCGTTGGTTTGCAAGGTGGTTGTCGGAGTCGCCACGCGCGCACGTGGGTTCGGCTACCGGGTTGCGGTGGTCGGGCCTGTGGGTGATGGCGTGTTCATGCGGCGCGGGGCTGGGTGAGGTCGAGTACGGCGGTGACGCGTTTGCCTGCCGCGGCGCGGCGCACGTCGAGTGCGCGGCACAGCGCCACGACGATTTCGAGGCCGTGCTGCCCTGGCCGCAACGGGTCGGTGCCGTGCGGGCGTGGCAGGTATGGGCTGGTGTCCTCGACCGTGACGTGCACTGCTTCTGCGGTGCGCGTCAGGGTCAGGTGGCTGGGGCCGGGGGCGTACTTGCGCGCATTGGTCACCAACTCGCTGACGACCAGCTGCGCCGCCTCCTCGGCGTGGCGGGAGACCGTACCGGGGAAAACCGTCGCGGTACGGGCCAAAAACTCCCGCGTCGCCGCCCGTGCGCGGGCGATCCGGTCGTCGTCGCACGGGTACGTCGCACTCACCGCCACCGGCCGTCTCGCGTGTCCTGCTACGGCCCCTGCCCCTGTGTCTGTGCTAGTTCCTGGACGGGTTCTGCTGCGCATCGTGTCCATGTCCGCGCACCACCCTCGCGTTGTTCCCCGCACCACCGCCTGGTGCCGTCGCCGTACTGCGCCCGCGCTGTGTCCTCCGGTGTCGTACGGGTGCCGGGCGAAGGCTGCCGGTCGCATGGCCTGCCGTGGCGCTCCTTGCTGTGGTCTGTCCTGTTCTGACCTGTCCGTGTCCCGCCCTCTACCCGGCAGCCGGTAGGCGAACACACCGAATTCGCGTGCATGTGCCGTCGACGGCAGGGCAGGAAAGGGATCGACAGCACCAACGGCCCTCCCCGGTGGCGGCCGAAAAGGGTCGCAGCCGGAGCGGCGAGGAAAGGCAGGCACGGCGATGGCGGACACGAACACCGGCACGCAACCCGCGCGGGAGACAGCTGCGGTGGCGGTGCCGTCGCAGACGGCGGCCGTCGTACCCGGGGAGCCACTCGCGGCTGCGGCGTACCGGGGCCGTACCGCCATCGCGGACGGCGTCGTCGCCAAGATCGCCGGTCTCGCGGCCCGGGGCACGCCCGGCGTGTACGCGCTGGGACGCGGGACCGCCCGCGCGCTGGGCGCCGTGCGTGAGCGCATCCCCGGCGCGAAGGCCAACATCGCGCAGGGCGTCAGCGTCGAGGTCGGCGAGAAGCAGTGCGCCGTCGACCTGGCCCTGGTGGTCGACTACGGCGTCGGCATCGCCGAACTCGCCGAGCGCGTACGCCTCAACGTCATCGAGGGCCTTGAGGACATGACCGGCTTGGAGGTCGTCGAGGTCAACATCGCCGTCGACGACATCCACATCGCCGGCGACGACCAGCACGACCGCCGCGTCGAATAGCACCCCGGGCCCGCCCGCCCCACCGGGCCGACTCGTACACACCATTTCCCGTGCGGGGTCGGCGCGGCCGTCGTGGACGGCGCTGGGTCCGTTCCGATGAACCGTGGCGCGGCGGGCGGCTGCCGGGGCACCTCGCAGGTGTTCGCCGCCGCCACCCCGATGCGCGATCCCTGCGGCCGCTGCCACGAGTTCTGCCCCGCAAAGGCCGCCCGACTCGTCACCTTCGGCCCGCGCCGCAACCGCGGGTCCATACAGGGTCCCGGTCGCGGGGGAGGGTGGAGATCAGGGTTCTCGTGGCGGGGAGCGCGCGGCGGGAGCTGGCGGCGGGGCACTACCCTCGGCGAGACGTTCGTTTGTGCCCTTTTAGTCGCCGGTGCTGACTGTGGTGGCAGTGGCAGAGGGGCCCGCGTCGTCGGAGAGTTGCCAGTGCCGGGTCAGGTCGCCGGTCTTGTGGACGGTGATGCCCCCGAAGCGGGGCAGGGTGTCGGCGGGTGCGGCATAGGCGGCGGCCGGGGCGAAGGCGACTGCCGTGATGGCGGCGACGACCGCGAGCGTGCGCTCCTCATGATCGGCTAACGCCCAGGGTGGCGAGAGATGCGCGTCCCTCGGCAATTCGACGCCGCGCCATGGATACACGGGGCGGAGCCGGTCTCCGCTGCGGTGGTCGGGTCGGAGGCGTCATGAGTTCGACGTGTCCGGGTGCTGGCCGGGGCCGGGGCTGGAGGCGGCGGGTGCGAGCGGGGTGGGGGAGAGGTCCGTGGTCTCTTCGCCCGCTTCCAGCAGTGTTTCGGCGGCGCCCACGATGAGGGGGTCGGGCTTGCCGACGACGGCGACGTCCTTGCTGGTGTAGTCGCACCGGGCGAGGAGGCTGCGCATAGCCTCCAGGCGGGCGCGGCGTTTGTCGTTGCTCTTGACCACGGTCCAGGGCGCCTGCTCGGTATCGGTGGCGCGGAACATCTCGACCTTCGCATGGGTGTATTCGTCCCAGCGGTCCAGGGACGCCAGGTCGGTCGGGGAGAGCTTCCACCGCCGGACCGGATCCACCTGGCGGATGGCGAAGCGCGTGCGTTGCTCGGCCCGGGAGACGGAGAACCAGAACTTCACCAGCACGAGGCCGTCCTCGACCAGCATCCGCTCGAACACCGGGCACTGGCGCAGGAACAGTTCGTGCTCCTGCGGCGTGCAGAAGCCCATCACGCGCTCCACGCCGGCGCGGTTGTACCAGGAGCGGTCGAAGAAGACGATCTCGCCGGTGGACGGGAGGTGGTTGACATAGCGCTGGAAGTACCATTGGCCCGCTTCACGCTCGGTGGGCTTGTCCAGAGCCACCACGCGGGCGCCGCGCGGGTTGAGCCGTTCGGTGAACCGCTGGATCGTGCCGCCTTTCCCCGCCGCGTCGCGGCCCTCGCACACCACGACAAGGCGCTGACCGGTGTCCTTGACCCAGCGCTGGAGCTTGAGCAGTTCGATCTGGAGCATCCGCTTGTGGCGTTCGTACTCCGCGCGGCGCACCTTTGACTCGTACGGGTAGTTCTCGCGCCACGTGCGCAGGGGACGCCCGGCCTCGTCCAGGAGCACGGGCTGCTCCGGCCTGCGGTCGTCGACCGTCAGGCCCTCCAGCAGTTCGGGAGCGTCGTCGTTGTTCGTCACACCACCAGCCCTTCGTCGCACCGGCGGCGTACGCCGATCCCGGCCGACGCCGGATCACTGGGCGGTTACCCAGACCGGCGCCGTCGAATCCGTCGCCGACCCCGTCATCGCGGCGAGGGATTGGCGTACGCGCTGCGTTTGGCCGCGAGATAGACGGTGTCCACTCCGGGGGCGCGGTCGTCCCGGAGGCGAATGATGCCGTCGAACCCCAGGTGCCGGAGGAGTTCGAGGTGGCTGTGGTTCGTCGACCAGGTACGCAGCACGACCCACGGGGGCAGGTGTGCCGGAAGGTCGAAGAGTTCGCGGTAGAGGGAGCGTGCGATGCCGTGGCGCCGGTGGCGGCGTCGTATGGCGATGGTGCTCACGTACAGACAGGGGCACAAGTCGGCGTACCGGCTGTCGTGGTGGTCGGTGCGAAAGGACAGGAACCCGGCGGGCCGGCCCTTGTGCCAGGTCATGAAGAGGTCCTGCCGGAGCATTTCCTTCAGGTACCTGTCGGAGACGGGCGTGCCGGGGCTCTGCTCGCGCAACTCGGACTGCGTGGTGCCCGCGCGTGAGGTGAGCGGAGGGACGAAGTCGTCGGCGACTTCCGCGAACATCGTTGCCAGCTCGCTCAGTTCAGTGGCGGGAACGGTCCCCGGCCGGTACCACCGTGTGCTGATGTCGCTCACACCACTCCTTCGTCGGGGTGGCGCACCGGCCGACCCGCTCGGGCAATTGCAGCGGCGCTGCTGGCGCCTGCCCCGCCAACCGGCGGGCACGCCCGGGCAATCGGCCACACAACACCGACCGGGCGGGTCACTGCTCCGCTCAGCCGTTCCAGGTGTGGGAGTCGATGTGGCGGACGGGCACCCTCTCCAGATCGCCGTACACCTGTTCCGAGCCCTCGTCGGGTGCCTGGCCGTCCGCACGGGCGACTTCGATGACCACCAGGTAGTGCCCGGAGGTGATCGTGCCGGCCCACGTGCGGGTCTGCTCGGAGAACCGCACACCGGAGTCCGACGGCGGCTGGATGAACGACACGTACACGTCGTTGCGGCCGGGAGCTAACAGGCGATCCGCCAGTGATCGGGCCGCGGCCTCGTCGGTCAGCGAGACGACGGACACCGATCCGACGTACGACTTGGTGACATCGGTCCACAGCGACCGCACGATCCCGATGCAGTCCGTCCCGAACAGATCGCGCATGCCGACTTCGGCGGCCTGGCAGTCGCGGGAGTCCTGCGCGATGTGCGTGTACGGCCGCCCCTGGATCGTGGTCTCGCCGGTGGCACCGAACCACCTGGCGGGGGTGAAGGGGTCGGTGTCCGATGCCGCAGTGTCCCAGTTGCTGCTTGCGCCCGTCGTCGGCGACCCGCTCCTCCCGGAAGGCGACGTCGCTCCGGACGTCGCCTTCCCCGCCGAAGTCCCCGGTACGCGAGCCCCGTCGGAAGCGCCGATCGGTCGCTGGTCGCGAGCGGCGTCCTCGTCGCCCGTCGTCACCAGCACCGTCACGAGGACCGTCGCCGCGAGCGCCGCGCCGCCGACGGCCAGCCAGGGACGGCGGTTCGACGAGCCGCCGCGTAATCCTCCCGGGAAGGGCCTGCCCGGAGGAGGCGGGACGGACGGCGTGGGCGGATCGTAAACCGGAGGCATACGGAGAACCGTACGGGCGTTCAGGCACCCGACCCGCCGGTCCGGGCGACTTCGGTGCGACTCGGTGGCGGCCCACAGCGATACCCGCCCCTTGCGGCCGCATCCGAAGTAACAGCGGTCCTGGTGACGTCGGTTGCCGGGCGGGGCCAGGCCCGGGGCCGGGACGCGAACTGACAGTTCGACCGACGCGGCGTTATTCGGACGATCCCTTGCCGCCAAGGGCTGCCGCACTGCGCTCGATGGCCACATTGCGTACTCACAGCAGCGGGAGGACCTTGACGGTCCGCAATTGGCGAGGCCGATCGAATCAGGACTGGCCGGCGCGCATCTTCTCGGCCTGCGCGTCCAGCAGGCGTTTCTCGGGCATCTCCGCTTCGCCGGTCTCCGTGTTCAGATTGACGAAGATCGCCAGCATGTCGCCCACCTGGATGATGGCGTAGTCGGTCGGAATGGACCTGGTGCCCACCCGGGTGCCGAGCTCGATGCCGAGCGTCGTGTCCGCCTTGCTGGTCAAGGCGACCTTCTCGGTCGTGAATTGCACCTTGCTGCCGCCCTTGGCAGCGGGGATCGAGGAGCAGGAGGCGAGCGCGGCCGTCGCGTCGTCCACCAGCTTCTTCGCGCCGCCGTTCGCGTACGACGCGAGCAGAATCACCGAGATGTCGTTCGCGTCGTCGTCGACCAGGTACCGGTTGCCGGTGTGGGCGGTGCTCTTGCCCCGCGTGACACCGCCGGACAACGCCTCCAGGACCGGCTGGCAGGTGGCATCGTCCGCCTGTGCCTCTTCGTCGTTGCCGGAGAAAGGGGCCACCTTGACGTTCGCGGGCACATCCTCCTGACCAAGGATGATCTTCTTCAACTGAGCTTCGGTCGGACGCGTTCCCGACGTGGTGCCAGCGGTCGGCGACGGCTTGCCGCTTCCGCCTGCCGAAGGCGTGGCGTCCGGCGACGCGGCTGCGTCGGCGTCGCCGGGTGCCGCCGTCTGCGCCTTCGTGGCGGACGGGCTGCTGTCGGCGTTCTTGTCGTCGTCACCGCTGCACGCCGAGGCGAGCATGAGCAGGGACGTCACGACCGCGACCGGGACAACGGTGCGTCGGAATCTGAGCGGCGTAGCCATGTGGACACCTCGAAGCGCGCGAACACCGAACCACGTGAATGGCCCCGGCGTCATGGGGGGACGGGACGAGTATTCCGTCAGCCCTCATCCGGTCGTCCACCGGCTGCCATCCCCTGCCGGCGTGCTCGTGAAGGTTGTTGCCCTTGTCGCCGTGCGGGCGCCCGACGTATGGCGCCGCGCCGCGGCTTCCGGATCCGCGCCCTCGTCCCTCGTCCGCGCCGACGGGGCCGTCGAGCTTGAGGCCGGGCGGCCGTCGGGGGGCGAGCGCTCAGTTCGTGGGCACGACGCGCACGGAGCTCGCCCTGCACCGGTTCACGCCCACGTCCGTTCGCGCTTGGACGTGTAGGGGGTCAGACTTGCTCCTCGATGCCGATGGCCCTCTTGAGGTCGTCGTGTGCCTGGTGTGTCTTCCCCTCGCGCTGCTCCAGGAGGGCGGCGGCTATCACGTTCAGCTTGAGTTGGATCGCGCGTTCTGCGCGCCGCTCGCTGTTCTTCAGCAAGGCCAAGAGCAGCAGACTGACCACGGTCATCAGGTCCACGACGAAGAGCTTCCAGCTCAGGGACAATCCGATGGCCATGACAGCCACGAAGGAGGCCACCAGCATCAGGCAGAAGGCGAAGAAGGCCGAGGAACTGGCCAGGTTAGAGGCCGATTCGGCGAATCGCGCGAAACGACTCCGCTCGCCGGCGGCTGATTCATCAGCCCATCTCGCCATGACCGCCTCCTGAGAGAAACGGCGGCGGATCGATCAGCCGGGGTGGCCGCCGGTTCCGCCTGCCGCTGTCGCCCGATACCCGAGCAAGCCCCGTTCAATCGATCGGGGTTCACCAGGTCAGGAACGGTGCACACGTTTTCGCCAATGGGCGCTGGACGGCACACTCGCGCGAAATGCTTGCCTGCGGTGCAGGCCGACCGACACGCGAACGCGCAAGGTGTGTGGGTCCGGGTGCAGGCCGCCTGCACGACCAAACTGAGGGGTCCAGCGGAAGTGGGCCCAGACGCCGCCGACGGTCCGGGCCCGGGTACGCGTGGCGGAGCCGGCGGGCGGCGCGGCCTACGCCCGATGCCCGCGCACGCCCCTCTCGTGCCGGCCCTTTCACCTCGCCGACACCGAGCTTCCGCGATGCGACGGAGTCAGGTCACCGATGCCCGCCGCCACCCCCACGCCGCAGGGCGACAACCCGGTGCCGGCGGAGGGGTGATGCGGCGGACAGCGGGGGACGGCAGCCCTGATTATGGCCGCGCCGAACAGGTGGGGACGTGAAAGCGGGTGGTGCGCGGCCGGAATCGGCCGCGCACCACCCGGGGGAGAGCGTGCAGAGAAGGCGGTCAGCTGCAGCAGCCGCCGGAGTTCGCGGGCGCCAGGTCGATCAGGTTCCCGGCAGTGGCGGGCACGGGGACGCCGGAGTCGGTGGCGGGCAGGCAGCAGGCGGAGCCTTCGTCCTTGGCCATCTGGTCGGCGTCGCCCTTGACGACGTACACCTCCCACGGCTCTTGGCCGGGACCGTGGACCCAGACCTTGTCCTGGACGGCGTAGCAACACGAGGTGTCGTTCTCCTCCAGGGTGGCCAGGCCGGCCTCCGCGAGGCGGGTGGTGGCGGCGGTGACCTGGTCGGTGGATTCGACCTCGACGCCGAGGTGGTCCATCACCGTGGGCTCGCCCTCCTTGCCCTGGATGAGGACGAGCTTGAGCGGCGGTTCGGCGACGGCGAAGTTGGCGTAACCGTCGCGGAGCTTGGCCGGCTCGGTGCCGAAAAGCTTGCGGTAAAAGGCGATCGAGGCGTCGAGGTCGGCGACGCGCAGGGCGAGCTGGACGCGGGACATGGTGGGAACCTCCTGGGTCAGGTGCGGAGTCGGTGGGAGTCGCTCGGCGCGGCTGACGGTGCCGGCCGTGTGCCTGCGCGCGATGGGCCTGGAACGCGCCGCGGATCGTGGCGGTGCGGGTGCGGTCGCGTTGGGCGGCGGCGCGGCAGCGGTTGTCGCAGACCTGGCTGGTGGACTCGTCGAAGTTGACGCGTCCGCGGCGGCGGGCGGCGGCCGAGGCGAGGATGCGGCTGACGGCGCTGCTCATGGATCCACCCCTGGAAGTCGGTACGCCCGACGCCCTGTATTGACGTCTGTCGATATCGCTACCTTGCCACCCGTATTGGTACCTGTCAATATTGATGCATGTCGAATCTGAAGGAGTTGCCGGTACTCCAGCCCGACGCGGCCGTCTCCGCGGACAGCGCGGTGGTGCCGTGCTGCGCGCCGCTGTCACGGGAGCCATTGGGAGCGGAGGACGCGGACCGGGTGGCGGCGATGTTCAAGGCGCTGGGCGATCCGGTGCGGCTGCGCTTGTTCTCGCAGATCGCCTCGCACGCGGGCGGGGAGGCGTGCGTGTGCGACATCCAGGATGTGGGCGTCTCGCAGCCGACCGTGAGCCACCATCTGAAGAAGCTGCGCGACGCGGGGCTGGTCACCTCCGAGCGGCGCGGGTCGTGGGTGTACTACCGGGTGGCGCCGAGCGTGGTCGCCGCGCTGGCCGGCGTGCTCGAGGATCCACGCGCGGCGGGCCAGGCGTAGCCGCCGTGCAGGCGCCGCCGGTCCCGAGGATCGTGGGTGGTACGGAAAGAGCGGGCCCGGAAGGATAGTTCGCGAGCCCGCTCTTCGGCTGTTCGTATCGACGCCGCGTGCCGCCGCTAGGCGGTGGCGCGTGCGGTGTGGCGGTTACGCAGCGCGAGGGAGATATACACCAGCCCCACCAGCACCGGGACTTCGATCAGCGGGCCGACGACGCCGGCCAGCGCCTGGCCGCTGGTGACACCGAAGGTGCCGATGGCGATTGCGATGGCGAGCTCGAAGTTGTTGCCGGCCGCGGTGAACGCGAGGGTCGCGGTGCGGTCGTAGGGCAGGCCGAGCCCGCGGCCGATGGCGTAGGAGCCGAACCACATCACCGCGAAGTAGACCAGCAGCGGCACCGCGATCCGCGCGACGTCGCCGGGCTCGGAGGTGATGGTGTCGCCCTGGAGCGCGAAAAGGATGACGACCGTGAAGAGCAGCCCGTACAGTGCGACCGGCCCGATCTGCGGCAGGAACTTCGTCTCGTACCAGTCGCGGCCCTTGGCCTTCTCGCCCTGTCGACGGGTGAGGTAGCCGGCCAGCAGCGGGACGCCGAGGAAGACAACGACGTTAACGGCGATCTTCCAGAAGGAGACGTCCAGATGCTCGCCGTCGCCCAGGCCCAGCCAGCCGGGCAGCAAGTCGAGGTAGAACCAGCCCAGCACACCGAACATGACGACCTGGAACACCGAGTTGAGCGCGACCAGGACAGCGGCGGCCTCGCGGTCGCCGCACGCCAGGTCGTTCCAGATGATGACCATCGCGATGCAGCGGGCCAGGCCGACGATGATCAGGCCGGTGCGGTACTCGGGCAGGTCCGCCAGGAAGATCCAGGCCAGCGCGAACATCACCGCGGGGCCGATGATCCAGTTGATCACCAGGGACGACGCCATGAGTTTGCGGTCGCCGGTGACGGTGCCGAGGTGGTCGTAGCGGACCTTGGCGAGCACCGGGTACATCATCAGCAGTAGGCCGAGCGCGATCGGCAAGGAGATCCCGCCGACCTCGACCCTGCTCAAGGCGTCGTCGAGGCCGGGGACCAGCTTGCCGAGTCCGAGCCCGACGCCCATCGCCACACCGATCCACAGGGGCAGGAACCGGTCGAGCGTCGACAGCTTGCCGGCGATGGCCGCGGCCCCGCCGTCGTCGGCCGCTGCGGCGGGCGCGGTTCCGCGTGGGGGTTCGGTGGTGGTCACGTGCAGGGCCTCTTCCGGTCCGTGGTGGTGGTCTGGGCGGCGGTTTCGGCCATCTGTCCCAGCGAGGCGGCGAGTCCGGCGACGACGTCGGCTTTGAGCCGGTAGTAGAGGAACCGCCCGCACGGCTCGGTGTCGACCAGCCCGGCCTCGCGCAGCACCTTGAGGTGGTTGGACAGGTTGGTCTGTCTGGCGCCGGTCTCCTCCACCAGGTGGCACACACACAGCGCCTCACGGGCCAGCAACTGCGCGATGCGCATGCGCAGCGGGTCCGCCAGCACCTTCAATATATCAGTGTCGACTGACGTCATCATGGGCTGATACGTTACGCGGGTCGGGCTGGGAAGGCGAACCCCTTCCCGGACTCTGGGCCGCCCCCTCGACCGCACCCCTTTGGAGGCCCCGGATGGCGACCGCGTCGCCGGTGCCGCGCGCCGCCGCGGCGGACTTGGTGGTCCCGGCCGCGCTTCTGGCGGGCGGGTACCGGCGGCTTGCGGCGGCCTGGGCGGGAGTGCTCTCCCGGGGACGGTGCGCGCGGTGCTGGACGACTCGCCCTGGACGCCGACCGCGACCCCGACGGTGCGCCCGCACCTGCCGGTGCTGGCGGAGTGCCTCACCGACCAGCGGTTGGGTGCCTCGGCGGCGCGCGCCGCCGAGGCGGGTCCGGGGGGCCGCCGCTACGCGGACTGGCCCGTCGCCGACCCCGACGGCGGACTTGCGGAGACCGTCCGCGCCATCCGCGACGAGATCGACGCCCGCGTCCGCACCCTGCTCGACGAACTGCCCACCGCCTGAACCGTGTACGCACAGCCAGCGCCTCACCCCCGAAAGGACCGCCCCCAATGCCGGAGAAGCCCTCGGTGCTGTTCGTCTGCGTCCACAACGCGGGCCGCTCCCAAATGGCCGCGGGCTTCCTGCGCCACCTCGGCGCGGACCGCGTCGAGGTCCGCTCGGCCGGATCCATCCCCGGGAACCAGGTCAACCGGGTCGCGGTGGAGGCGATGAAGGAGGTCGGCATCGACATCGCCGACCAACAGCCGAAGGTCCTGACCACCGAGGCGGTCCAGGCGTCCGACGTCGTCATCACCATGGGCTGCGGCGACGCGTGCCCGATCTTCCCCGGCAAGCGCTACCTCGACTGGGCCCTCGACGACCCCGCCGGCCAGGGCATCGACGCCGTACGCCCGATCCGCGACGAGATCGAACGCCGCACCCGCGCCCTGCTCGCCGAACTCCTGCCCGACGCGCAGTAGTCGCGCCCCTTCGCAGGTACGGAATGCCCACGGCGCCGGCGCAGGATCCGCGGCTACCGTCGAGCCATGAACGGCCGATTCCGGGGCCGCCCGGGGCGCGCGGCCACTGCGGCCCCCCGCACGCCGAGCTCCACCGGTCCTGCCCGGCTCCGTCAGCCTCCTGCCGACCCAGATCATCTACGACGCCGGCCGCACCCACGTCTTCGACCACCCCGAGCACGACCCGCTGCCCGACATGGCCCTGCACAGCCCGCGGCTCCCCGCCCCCGCCGCCGAACACGACCCCGACCGGGACCCCCGGCACGTCCTGGTCTGCGAAGTCCTAGCGCCCACCTGGCCATCGAGACGCGGTGGGCGAGCGAACACCCCCCCACGCCGAACACCGCAGACCACCTGAATCAGCGGCCGTCGTCCGCACTGCCGACCTCAGTGGCCTTCCCCGACTGCTGTCAATCGACTATCGTCGATTTACGATGAATGAATCTCCGAGCCTTCTCGACGCCGACACCGCCACGACGTACGCCTCGTGGTTCAAGGCGCTTGCCGACCCGACCCGGGTCCGCCTGGTCAACCTGCTTGCGGTCGAGCGCCGTCCGATGAGCGTCGGCGAGATCGTCGAGCGCTCCGAGGTCGGCCAGTCAACGGTGTCGCACCACCTCAAGCTGCTCGCCGAGGTGCGGTTCGTGCTCGCCGAGAAGCGCGGTACGTCCACCTACTACCGCGTGAACGAGAACTGCCTGTCCTGCTTCCCCAGCGCCGCCGACGCCGTCATGGGCCATCCCGCGCCCGATCCGGCGTCCGTCCCCTGCGAGGAACCGACATGAGTGAGAACGACCCAACCGCCGTCAGGGCCGACATCGTCAAGCGTCTCCGCGACCGCTACGCCGACGCCGCCGACCGCGCCGCGTCCGGCCAGACGCTGATCGACCCCTGTGCGACACCGACCTTCGGCGCCGGCCTGTACGACGAATCCGGAGCCATCGAGGAGATCCCCGTCGGCGCCGCGGCGGCGAGCCTCGGCTGCGGCAATCCGCTGACCGTCGCCGACCTCCGCGAAGGCGAGACCGTGCTGGACCTCGGGTCCGGCGGCGGCATCGACGTCCTGCTCTCCGCGAAGCGCGTCGGCCCGACCGGGCGCGCGATCGGACTGGACATGACCGACGAGATGCTGGAGTCGGCCCGCCGCCACGCCGCCGAAGCGGGCGCGGACAACGCCGTGTTCGTCAAGGGGCGCATCGAGGAGATCCCGCTGCCGGACGCCTCGGTGGACGTGGTCGTCTCCAACTGCGTCATCACCTTGTCCACCGACAAGCCCCGGGTGTGCACCGAGATCGCCCGGGTCCTGCGGCCCGGCGGTCGGCTCGGCATCAGCGACCTCGTCGCGGACTCCGACGCCACCCCAACCCTCGACGTCGACCCCACCGGCTGCGGCATCACCGCGATCACCGCCGACGCGTACGACGCCCTGCTCGCCGCAGCCGGATTGGCCGGCATCACCGTCACCCCCACCCACCAGGTCGGCCCCGGTCTGACCGCGGCCGTCGTCCGCGCCCTCCGCCCGGAGGAAGCATGACCGCACCCGCCACGCCGGCGTTCGCCCTGACGGCCATGCGGCCCGAGCACGCCGTGCAGGTGCTCGCGATCTACCAGGCCGGCATCGACACCGGACACGCGACCTTCGAGACCTGCGCGCCCGACTGGGCCGCGTTCAACACATCCAAACTTGCCGATCACCGCCACGTCGCCCTCGACGCGGACGGCACCGTCCTGGGCTGGGCCGCCGCATCCGCCGTCTCCGAGCGGTGCGTGTACACCGGAGTGGTCGAACATTCCGTCTACGTAAGCCCCGACGCCCACACCCGCGGCATCGGCCGCGCCCTCCTCGACGCCCTGGTCACCTCCACCGAGGCCGCCGGCATCTGGACCCTGCAGTCCGGGATCTTCCCCGAGAACACCGCCAGCCTCGCCCTCCACCGAGCCGCAGGGTTCCGGACCGTCGGTGTGCGCGAACGTGTCGGCCGACATAACGACACCTGGCGCGACGTCGTCCTGATCGAACGCCGGAGCCGGGTTCTGTGATCGGGAGCGGCACCTGAAGGTCGCCCTGGGCGTGCATTCGGCGGAGAGCAGGAGCTGAGATACGCCTGACCTGCCTGCGGCCCGCGGCTCCGGTCGTTCCACCATCAGGCGGCCTTCACCCGCCGCAGCTTGGGCGGCGGGGTCGCGGCGGTAGCCGGCCTGTCGAGGGCTACCCGCCAGAGGGAGCCGGATGGACCACGGCAGCTTGGACGAACTCCTGGGCGAGCCGGGGAGTACATCGGCGCGCGCCGCGTACGCCGCCCCCGCCCTGCCGCTGGCGTGCTCGGAGTGGTGGCACGGGACCGCATTGGTCCGCGCCGGCGAGACCGCCGACAACGACCCGATCAGTGTGGCTCACCGCCGCCCCGCGCGGCCCCATCCCTGGCTGCCCGGCACCGGACGCCGACGCCGACCCCCCCCGAATCACCGCCGGGGCGTCACCGCGCGGGATCCCCGTAGGGGTCCAGGTTGCGCGGTCCCGCCGACGGTCGTCGCACGCGCGGCTGCGGTGGCGGCGAACCGCGGGATGTCCTCGTCGGTCCACCTGCGGAACGTCTTCGTGACGTCGAGCGGTAGCGCTGCCGGGGACCATTCATCGGATCGGCTACATGCCCATACCGTGCGCGTCGCGGTCGACCTGCTGCTGACCCCGCTCGCGAATGTGACGTCTTCGGCAGGGTCAGGCGCTTTGCGTTGTTTTTACAATGCTGTAGAAACAACGTACGCGAGGGCTGGACCGTGTCCCTCGCATGCGGCTCCCGCGCTCCGGGACAGACGGAAATGAGAGGTGTCCGGACCTCCGATGGACGATCCTGCGAGTAGTCATGGACCGCCGCTTCCAGGGGAAGTGGTGGACCGATGACCGAATTGATCCTGCTCGCCGTCGCGATCCTGCTGATCGTGGCGTGTGCGGTCTTCGTGGCCGCCGAATTCTCGTTGACCACGGTGGACCGCGGTTCGCTGGAGGAAGCGGCGGCGGCCGGCGAGCGGGGTGCCGCGGGCGCCTTGCTGGCCGTCAAGCGGCTGACCGTCCAGCTCTCCGGCGCGCAGCTCGGCATCACGGTGACCTCGTTGGTCATCGGGATGCTCGCGCAGCCGTCCGTCGCGGCGCTGCTGGCCGGGCCGTTGGACGCGGTGGGCCTTCCGGACGGCGCGGTGGACACCGTCGCGCTGGTCCTGGGGATCGTGCTGTCGACCGTGGCGCTGATGGTCTTCGGTGAACTCGTCCCGAAGAACTGGGCCATCTCGCACCCGCTGCGGGTGGCCAAGGCGGTCGCCGGCCCGCAGCGGGCGTTCACCACGGCGTTCCGGCCGCTGATCACCCACCTGAACCGGACCGCGAACCGCGCGGTGCGCCGCTTCGGCCTCGAACCGGTCGAGGAGCTGGCGTCCGCGCGCAGCCCCCAGGAGCTGGTCGCCCTCGCCCGGCACTCCGTGCGCGCGGGCACGCTGGAGGCGGACACCGCGGACCTGTTCGTCCGCGCGGTCAGCCTGGGTGACCTGACCGCCGAGCAGATCATGACGCCGCGGGTGCGGGTGCACGGCGTACGCGCGGACGCCCCGGTGGGCGGGGTGATCGCCATCGCGCGCGCGACCGGCCACTCGCGCTTCCCGGTCTACCGCGACAGCCTGGACGAGGTCACCGGCTTCGTCGACCTCAAGGCGGCGCTCGCCGTGCCCGAGGGCGAGCGGGACAGCCGTACCGTCGCGGAGGTCGCGGTCGAGCCGGTGCTCGTCCCCGAGACACTTCCGGGCGACGACCTGCTGGACCGGCTCCGCGGCGAGCAGACGATGGCGGTGGTGATCGACGAGTACGGCGGCATGGCCGGCGTCGTGACGTTGGAGGACATCGTCGAGGAAGTGGTCGGCGAGGTCCGTGACGAGCATGATCCGGACGAAGCCCCCGAACTCGTGGCGACCGCCCCGGACGCGACCGGGCACCCCACGTGGGACCTCGACGGCGGCTACCGGGTCGACCAGGTCGAGGAACTGGGCCTGCACGCTCCGGACGGGCCCTACGAGACGCTCGCGGGCCTGGTCGCCGAGCGGTTGTCCCGCATCCCCGAGGTCGGCGACGTCGTGGAACTGGGGGAGTGGACGCTGACGGTGACCGAGGTCGCGCAGCACCGGGCCGCCCGTCTCACCCTGACGGGACCGCGTCCCGACGCTGAAGGTGACGCGGACGGTGCCGCCGACGCGGACGGCGACGACGCGCGGCGCGCCGATGAGGACGGCCGCTGATGACCGTCGTTCAACTCCTCATCGGAGCGCTCACACTCGTCACCAACGCCTTCTTCGTCGGCGCGGAGTTCGCGCTGATCTCGGTGCGCCGCAGTCAGATCGAACCGTTCGCCGCCGACGGCAACCGCCGTGCGCGCCGCGTCATCTGGGGTCTGGAGCACGTCTCCGCCGTCCTGGCCACGGCCCAACTCGGCATCACCGTCTCGTCGCTCGTGCTCGGCGTGGTGGCCGAGCCGGCCATCGCGCATCTGATGGAACCGGTGTTCCACGCCGTACGTCTGCCGGACGGCGCGGTGCACCCCGTGTCGTTCGCGCTGGCGCTGACGCTGGCGACGTACCTGCACATGCTCGTCGGCGAGATGATCCCGAAGAACATCGCGCTGGCGGCCCCCGCACGGACGGCCATGATGCTGGGGCCGGGGCTCGTGGCGATGACCCGCGGTCTCCGTCCGGTGATCTTCACGATCAACAAGCTCGCCAACGGCATCCTGCGGTTGCTGCGCGTCGAGCCCAAGGACGAGGTGAACGCGGCCTTCACCGGCGACGAACTCGGTCGCATGGTCGCCGAGTCGCGCGACACCGGCCTCCTCGACGAGGACGAGAGCGAACTGCTGCGCGACGCCCTCACGTTGGGCGAACGGCCCGTCTCCGAGATCATTCTGCCGCTGCACAAGATGGTGCAGGCGCCGGCGGACGTCACCCCGCGCACGCTGGAGCAACTTGCGGTGCGCAGCGGCTACTCGCGGTTCCCTGTGGTCACCGACGACGGCGTGGTCCTGGGCTACCTGCACGTCAAGGACGCCCTCGACGCCGACGACCGGGACGCGCCGTTCCCCCGCGGGGCGTTGCGCCGGGCGACGACCGTCGCGGCCGAGACGCGCCTCGACGACGTCCTGACCGCGATGCGGCACACCGCGGCGCACCTCGCGGGCGTCACCGGCACCGACGGAAAGCTCATCGGCGTGGTGACGATGGCCGACGTCCTGAAGGAACTGGTGGGCCGACAGCACCGGGTCACCTGACGGGCGCCGCTGTGCCGGCGCTGCCCCGCACGGGCAATGCCTCGGCTGGGCAATGCCTCGGCCAAATCTGGTGCTCGGCCCGCGCTGCGGTATCTACAGTCCGGTAGATTCACCGGCGCGGGCGGGCTCCCTTCGGCGAGTGCGCCCGATGGCACTGACGACTGGCGGAAGGAACGTACGCTGTGGGAGTCACCCTCGCCAAGGGCGGCAATGTGTCGTTGTCCAAGGCCGCGCCCGGACTCTCGTCCGTGGCGGTCGGTCTGGGCTGGGATGTACGCGCGACCTCGGGCGCGGACTTCGACCTCGACGCGAGCGCGCTGCTGCTCGGTGAGAGCGGACGAGTGCTGTCCGACGCGCACTTCGTCTTCTACAACAACCTCACCAGCCCGGACGGTTCGGTCCAGCACACCGGCGACAACCTCACCGGTGAAGGCGACGGGGACGACGAGGTCGTCAACGTCGAGCTGAACGGCGTGCCGGCCGACGTGACCCGGATCGTCTTCCCGGTGTCCATCCACGACGCCGACGTCCGCGGACAGTCTTTCGGCCAGGTACGCAACGCCTACATCCGCGTCGTCAACCGCGGCGACGACGCCGAACTGGCCCGGTACGACCTGACCGAGGACGCGTCGACCGAGACGGCGATGGTGTTCGGCGAGCTGTACCGGCACGGCGGCGAGTGGAAGTTCCGCGCGGTCGGCCAGGGCTACGCGTCCGGACTCGGGGGCATCGCACGGGACTTCGGCGTGAACGTCTGACCGACTCCGACGCGGTCGGGCAGGATTCTCCGACAGCCCCTGCATCTACAGGCCTGTAGTTGCAGGGGCTGCACTTCGTCCCCGTCGGACAGGAGAGTGAAGCCGGCCGAAAGGCGGGCGGTGTGACGCGAGTTCGCGGTCGCCGCGCGAGTGCGCGGCCAACGTGACTTCCCTCCCTATGTGGCGTGTGACGACGCACCCCGGGTAGCGCCTTGAGCGAGCCGAACATCAGGCTCGCCAACTCGAAGGGCATGGGTGCGACATGGGCATCATCGCGTGGATCATTCTCGGTCTCCTGGCCGGCGCCATCGCCAAGTTGCTCCTCCCCGGACGCGACCCGGGCGGCTTCGTCATCACGATCCTGATCGGCATCGCCGGGGCGCTCCTGGGTGGCTGGGCGGCCGCCGAACTCTTCGACCGCCCCTTCGAGAAGGACTTCTTCGACCTGCGCACCTGGGGCGTCTCGATCGCCGGATCCCTCGCCCTGCTGGTCGCGTACCGCATCTTCTTCGGCCACTCCCGCCGCGCCCGCCGCTGACTCGACCGGTGCCGCCGGTCGCCCGGCACGCGGACATGTTCGACGCGATCCGGGCGACCCCGCGCCCGGATCGCGTACCCCACCGCCACGGACGCGGGCGTGCCTTGCCGTCCTGCCGCCGCCTTCCCGAGCCGTCGCGGGTCTTCGTCGTTCGCGCTACGCCCGCCGCTCGACGACCTTGGCGTGCAGGAGCCTCCCGACGAGTTCGATGCGGAGACGGGGGTCGGCGGCGGCGGAGTTCTTGGGGCGAAGTTTGACCTTGGAGTAGGTGAGGGCGAGCCCGTCGGTGTCGAACACGATGTCCCGCGCGCCGGCGAAAAACAGCTTGCCGTGGACCATGTCCACCTCGACGCGCAGGACGTCGGAACTGATCACCGCGTCGCTGAAGTCGAAGGTGACGCGGCACAGTTGCGTGCGGACTTCGATGCGCGGGGGCACCGACCACCGCCCCTCCCTGCGGTACTTGCCGCCGTGTTGCTCGACCACGAGCACGTCCTTGCCCTTGGCGCCGGGCGGCACCGGCAGGTCGGCGGTGAGTTCGGCCAACTCCCCGAGCGTACGGGCGGACAGCGCGCTCTCCAGCCGGGTGTCCAGTTCGTCGGCGTCCAGCCGACCGTCGCCGGCGGCGCGGCGCAGCGCATCCACGACGCGATCGCGGTCCTCGTGCGATGCCCGCGTGCCGGGTGGTTGGTTCGACATGCGGCCACGCTATCGGCCTCGCGTGGTGATCCGGTGCCGGGACCGAGGTCGTCGGCGGCGTACCGGTCGGCGAGCCTTTGAGCAATTTCCGTCTTTTGGAAAAAGGCGTCGGGTTAGTGGTGCGTTCGCTGCGGTTATCGGCGGGTGACGGAGAAAGTGCCGAAGCGATACCGTTGGCGCGCCGGCGGGCTGGGCATCCGAATAACCTCACACATGCCACCCGGGCCGGACAGAGAAAAATACGTCAGATATTCGGGCGGGTTCTGGCTGCGCAGATCCGCCTCGCGCCGTCGCCGGCCAGGGCATTGACATGAGCGGGCATCGACTGCAAACGTGATCGGCGCGCGCCGCGAATATCCGAACAGGGCGCGTTGCGCGAATTTCCAAAAAGCGCAGCTCTTGAAAACGGCAATACATTTCGCTCCCCATCCGCCTGGTTCGGCCGACAAAGGCCGCCCGGGTCACGGTGCTGCCACCGACACGCGGCACCTCACCCCCCAGAAAGGTGGCTCGTGTTCACAGAATTCCGGCGACTGGCCCTGACAAGCGCCGTCGCCGTCACGCTTCTCGCCGTCTTACCGTCCGGCTCGGCCTCGGCGATCATCAACGGTGATCCCGCCACGAAGCCCTCGACCGTGTCACTCCAGAGCGTCAAGGACGGCGTCGCCGACCACGAATGCGGCGGCGCCCTCATCGCTCCCGACTGGGTGCTGACGGCCGCGCACTGTGCGCCCTACGTTCAGGACCAGGCCCGGCTGGGCTCGGTCACCTGGAACGCGGGCGGGGTCGTCGTGCGGGTCGCCCGCGACGCGGACAACAAGCCCGCCGTGTACAAGAACCCGGCCCATGACTCGGTGAACGGCGGCTTCGGGAACGACGCCGCCCTCGTCCGCCTGGAGCGTCCGGTGTGGGGTGCGCCGCTGCTTCCGATCGGCATCCCCGGCCGCTCGGGTGCGGTCGGCAATGTCGCGGGATGGGGGCGGACCTGCGACCGGGACTTCGACGACCCCGCGTGCAACGACTCCAATCCCGTGCGCTTGTGGCAGCTCCCGATGAAGCGCGTGGCCGACGAGACCTGCAACCTGATCCGGCCCCGGGACGGCGTCCAACTCATGGACCCCGCCACCATGAACTGCGTCGTGGTGGCCGACGGTCGGCAGGGCGGTGTCTGCTTCGGCGACTCCGGTTCGCCGTACACCGAAAAGGTGCGGACGCGGTTCGGCGAGGTCACGGTTGTCACCGGCATCGTGAACGGGATCATGAACGGCACGTTCCTGCAGCCGGACATCTGCTCCAGGAAACCCCCGAACGAGATCAACCGCGACGCGGTGACGGACGTCGGCTCGCAGCTGGAATGGCTGTTCGACGTGCTCCTCACGCACGGACCAGAGGCGGCGCAAGGCGTCCGGGACCGTCTGGTGACGACGACGGGCTGACGGTGGGCCACCCGGGGGCGCCGACGGCCGGCGCCCCCGGTGAGGGCGTCACCAGTGACCAATCACCAGTCACCAATCACCAGTCACCAGTTCACCAATCGGCGTCGGTGAACTGGTCGAGCAGCGCGTCGCCGAGGTCCGCCGTCGGGGCGTCGCCGGCGCCGGGGAGGGGGAGTTCGGCCCAGATGACCTTGCCACGGGCGGTGTAGCGGGTGCCCCAGCGGGCGGCGAACCTGGCGACGAGGAACAGTCCTCGGCCTCCCTCGTCGGTGGTGGCCGCGCGTCGCAGGTGCGGTGCGGTGCTGCCGGCGTCGGACACCTCGCACGTGAGGGCGCGTTCATGGATGAGGCGGACCCGGATCGGGGGAGTGCCGTAGCGGATCGCGTTGGTGACCAGCTCGCTGAGGATCAGCTCGGCGGTGAAGTCGATCGCGCCCAGGCCCCAGGTGTCCAACTGCCGGGCGCACGCGGCGCGTACGGCGCCGACCGCCTCCGGGTCGGACGGCACGTCCCACACCGCGACCCGTGCGTCGTCCAGCACGTGGGTACGGGCCACCAGCAGCGCGACGTCGTCGCTCGGCCGTTCGACACCGAGCGCGGCGATCACCGCGTCACATGTCTGC
This sequence comes from Streptodolium elevatio, assembly GCF_053592165.1. Lineage (NCBI taxonomy): Bacteria > Bacillati > Actinomycetota > Actinomycetes > Kitasatosporales > Streptomycetaceae > Streptodolium > Streptodolium elevatio. The sequence continues at coordinate 143,526 of NZ_JBSFVE010000002.1, read as the reverse complement.
TCCGGCGTCGCGGCCGGGCCCGCGGTGACCAGCGCGTCGCGCAGCAGGTCCAGCCCGGCGTCCCCGTCCCCGTCCTCGTGTCGGTCGCGGCGCTCCACCAGGCCGTCGGTGAACAGCACCAGCCGCGACCCCTCGGCCAGGTCGAACTCGGCGGTCTCGATGGGCAGTCCCTCGTTCAGCCCGAGCGGAAGCGACGCCGGCACCTGCGGGAAGTCCACGGCACCCGCGGCGTCCACGACCGCCGGCCCCGGGTGGCCGGCCCGGGCCGCGACCACCCGCCCGGCGACGGGGTCGTAGATCGCGTACAAGCACGTCGCCCCGGTCATCCGCCCCACCGACGCATCCGGACCGGCGAGGCCTTCGGGACCGTCCGCGCCTCCGGGGCCGATCGCGTTGTCCTCGGGACGGTCCTGGTCGATCCCGGCGACGAGTTCGTCCAGGTGCCCGACCACCTCGTCCGGGGACAGGTCCAACGCGGAGAAGTTGCGTACCGCGGTCCGCAGTCGGCCCATCGTCGCCGCGGCGTGCAGGCCGTGCCCGACCACATCGCCGACCACCAGCGCCACCCGCGCGCCTGGCAGCACGATCACGTCGTACCAGTCGCCCCCCACGCCTGCCCCCACGACCGTCTCCGCCTCGGCCGCGTACGCCGCGGTGTCGGCTGGGGCGCCCGGAGCGGTGGCGGCGCGGGCGGGCAGGTAGCGGTACGCGGCGTCGACCGCGTCCTGTTCGGGGAGCGCGTGGGGGAGCAGGCTGCGTTGCAGGGTGACCGCGGTGGCGTGCTCGCGGGTGTACCGGCGGGCGTTGTCGACGGCGACGGCGGCTCGCGCGGCGACTTCCTCCGCGAAGGACACATCGTCGGTATCGAACGCCGCCGACCCCGCCCCGCGCCAGAACGTCGCCAGGCCCAGCACCAGGCCGCGGGCCTTGAGCGGCACCGTGACCAGCGAGTGCACCCCGGCCTCGATCAGCCGCGCGGCACGGTCGGGGGCCTGCGCCTGCCACGCCAGGTCGGCCGCCAGGTCCGCCCGCAGCACCCCGCGCCCGTCGCGCAGCGCCTCGGCCATCGGCGTCGCCTCCGCGAACTCGATCTCCTCGCCGATCGGATACAGCGTCGGAACACCGCCGCCCCACTCCGCCCAATGCGACGTCACCCGCCGCATCCGCCCGGAAGACCCTGGAGCCGCCTCGGAAGCGTCGTGCGTCTCCGGGGCGGTGACGGGCGAGGGAGTGGGCGAAGGGACGGGCGAGGGGGTGGGTTCGCCGCCGTCGAGCATGGCGTCCAGGAGGTCGACGGTGACGATGTCCGCGAACCGCGGTACGCACAGGTCCGCCAGCTCCTGCGCGGTGCGCGCCACGTCCAGCGTGGTGCCGACCCGTACCCCCGCTTCGTACAGCAAGCTCAGCCGCTCGCGCACGGCCTGGGCCTGCCCGGCCAGCTGCCGCAGCTCGGTGGTGTCGCGCAGTGTCACCACGCTGCCGGCCGACCCGTATGGCGCGGTGGGCCGCTGGTTGACCGCAAGCAGCCGGTCTCCGACGATGTGCACCTCGTCGGAGGCGTCCCGCCCGGACACCAGCAGGTCCGCCAGACCCGGCGGCAAAGCCAGGGACGCCGAACCGCGCCGCTCGACCACGTCGGGCAGGTCCAGCAGGCGCCGGGCTTCGTCGTTGGCCAGGACCACGCGCCGCTCGGCGTCCAGGATCAGCACGCCCTCGCGGGCCGCGTGCAGGACCGCGTCGTGGTGTTCGTACATACGGGTGATCTCGCTCGGCCCGAGCCCCCGGGTCTGCCGCCGAAGCCGTCGGCTCACCAGGGCCGCCGCGCCCGCCGACAGCGCCAGTGCGCCCGCCGCGCCGAGCACCAGCCAGGGGATCAGCCGCCCTACGGTGTCGTTGACGCGGTCCACGGTGATCGCGGCCACCACGAGGGCCAGCGGCTCGCCCGCGCGCCCGTACACCGGCACCACGGTGACGAACGCGTCGCCCTGGTTCGTGGAGTACTTCGTGGTCAGGGACTGCCCGGCGGCCAGGAACGGCCCCAGGTTGCCCTGGTAGCGGCTCCCGATCTGCGCCGTGTCCGGGCCGGTCAGGAACACCCCGGCCGGGTCGAGCACGGTGATCGCGTCCACTCCGCCGGTCTCCTGCGCGACCTGCGCGGCCGGTTCGAGGACGGCGGCGGGGTCGGGGCCGGTCAGCACGTCCACCAGCCCGGGGGAGTGGGCGAAGGTTTCCGCGGCGGTCTGCGAGCGGTGCCGCGCGTCGCGTTCGCTGTCGCGGCGCGCCTGCACCAGCAGCACTGCCACCGCCGCGGCGACAAGCAGCACCACGACCACGACCTGGAGCACGAACATCTGCCCTGCCAGACTGCGCGGGCCGTGGACGCGCGACCGGATCAAGCGGACAAAACGCCCCATCATTTCTTCTTTCTAGCACCGTTCCCGCGGGTCGACCCGTCCCCGGCTCCGCCGCGCGCCCGGGGATGCGCTCGGGGCGGCTCGTATTGCACCGACTGATGCAAAACAGGTAGCGTGCCGGTATGGCGAGGCCGCGATCATTCGACGAGAACCAGGTCCTGGAGACGGCGATGCGTACCTTCTGGGCGCACGGCTACGAGTCGACCTCGACCAGAGATCTGTGCGATGCCCTCGGTCTGGACCGCAGCAGCGTGTACAACGCCTTCACCAACAAGCGCGAGTTGTTCAAGCGGGCGCTGACCCGCTACATGGACGCCACCACGGCCGACCAGCTGCAGATCCTCGAGGACCCCGGACGGCCGCCGGCCGACCGGATCCGCGCGCTGTTCGCCCGGATCCTGCGCACCGAAGCGGAGAACCGGCGCGACGGCTACGGCCTTGGCTGCCTGACCGTCAACACCACCATGGAACTCGCGGGCCGCGACCCGGAGATCGCCCTGATGCTGGAGCGCGACGCGGAACGCCGCCTCGCCGCGCTGGCCGCGGTCATCGGCGTCGGGCAGCGCGACGGCGGCATCGGGTCCGCCCGCGACGCGGCGGCGCTGGCCCGTTTCGTCAACGCGGTGATCGCCGGGATCCGGGTGGCCGCGCAAGGCGGCGCGGACGACGCCGCCCTCGAGGCCATCGCCGCCGCGGCCATGGACGCCCTGGTCTGACACCGCACTTCCGGGGCCGGGGCACTTCCTCGGCCCTCGGCCTTCCCCTGCCCAAATTCTGCATCGATCGATGCAAAAAGGAGTCCGCATGCCCCGTGCCGTCTACGTCCTGGCCATCGGCATCTTCGCGATGGTGACCAGCGAGTTCGCCGTCGGCGGCCTGATGCCCGAGATGGCCCGCGGGCTCGGTGTCTCGCTCGCCCAAGTCGGCTACCTGATCACCGCGTTCGCGGTCGCCATGGCGGCCGGCGGGCCGCTGATGACCGTCGCGCTGGTGCGGATACGCCCGAAGACCGCTCTCATGATGCTGTTCGCCGTCTTCCTCGCGGGCAACGTGCTGGCCGCCGTCGCGCCGTCCTACCGGGTCATGCTGGTCGCTCGCGTCGTCTCCGGCGTCGCCTCGCAGGCGTTCTTCGGCGTCGCCATATCGATGGCGGTCCACTTGAGCCGCCCGGAAGTGCGCGGCCGCGCCTTGGCCGTCGTGCTGAACGGCCTGATGCTCGGCACACTCCTCGGACTGCCGCTGTCCACGGTGATCGGCGGGCAATTCGGCTGGCGTGCCGCCTTCTGGACCGTCGGCGCCCTGACCGTCATGGCCGCACTCGCCACGATGGCGGGCGTCCCCGACCTCGACCGCGCCGGTGACGGCGGCGGCAACCTGCGGCAGGAGCTCGCGGTCTTCCGGAACGGCCGGCTGTGGCTGGCCCTGTCGACCAGCACCTTCATCATCGGCGCGACCTTCGCCGCGTTCAGCTACCTCAGCCCGATTCTCACCGAGGTCACCGGATTCGCGTCGGAAGCCGTCCCGCTGCTGCTGGTCGCGTACGGGGCGGCGACGGTCGTCGGCAACCATGTCGTGGGACGCCTGGCCGACCGGCACACTGCGCGCGTACTGCTGGCCGGCCTCGTCCTCAACGCGCTGTTCCTGGCGGCATTTGCCCTCCTCGCCCACCTCCGCGTCCCCGCGGTGCTCGCCATGACGGGCGTCGGGCTGGTCGGCGTGACCATGAACCCGGCGATGGCGGTCCGCGTCCAGCGCGCGGGCAACCCGGGGCCGATGGTCAACACCGTCCACGCGTCCTTCATCACCCTCGGCGTGATCGTCGGCTCCTCGTTCGGCGGCCTGGCCATCGACGCCTTCGGCCTGCGTGCGCCGCTCTGGCTCGGCGCCGGCCTGGCCGTACTCGGCACCGCGACCCTCCTCCCCGAGCTCGGCCGCGCGGCCCGAAAGCGGCAACGGCCGGTCTTGGGTGAGCCCGCGCAGGACAAGGCTGTGACCTGCGGTGTGCGGACTTGACCCACGGGGCCATCGCTCGCGAAAGGCCGAAGGTCCCTGGCCGGCGGCCGCGCGTCATAGCTCGTCGTCACGGGCACCCGTAAGTGCCTTGATCTCGAAGGCGGTTCGGCCGGGCGCGGACCGGGTCGCCGGTCAGCAGTGCTTCATTCCGTACTGGCCGGGGTTGAGGTCGAAGGCCCACGACGTGCTCACCGCGCTCGCGGGGACGAAGCCCCACTGGCCGGTGTCGTCCCCGACGGTGCCGTACCAGGTCTTCGTGCCGCCGCCGTGGAACTCGCCGATCGTGTAGCAGCCGAACCAGCTCCATGTGGTGCGCAGAACGTCGACCTGCCAACTGTCCGTGGCGTACGGCGAACTCCGCACCGAGGTGGGGGCGGAGTTCCAACACGACAGGCTCCCGGTCGACGCCGTGACGCCGCAGGTCTGTCCGAGCGGCGCGACCTCCGCCCGGCTCTGCGCCTGTGCGGTCGCGGGTACGGCAAGCAGGCCCGCGGCCGCCGTGAGGGTCGCCGCGGCGGAGATGACAGTGCGTCGGATCGGCACGTGCAGTCCTTTGTGTAGACGGGTGTTCCCGTGGCTTGCGTGACCGCGCCGTCGCGATCACGCACGCAAGCCTCACAGGAGGATCAAGCGGCCGGAAAGGAAGAAGGCGCCATCAATCCACCGATGCCGATGCCGATGCCGATGACGGCGTCCGGCCGACCGGTACGTGGGCACGTGCGTACCGGGTGGTCCGAGCCCTCAACCTTCGGTTCGGCGGCGGTACGTGTTGATCAACACGCCGGACGGCGTCGGCTGCATGGCGGTGAGCATCAGGTGCTAGGGGCTCTTGACCGCGGCGAAGAGCTGCTTCCCGCTGCCCAGCACCACCGTCTCGCTGCCGGATGCGGCCTTGATGCGGCCGATGGGTACGTGTCGAGGCCGCGGTGCCGCGTGAGGGGTCACAGGTGTTCGGCGGCGAAGCGTTCCAGGCCGGCGATCTTCTCGTCCAGCGTCTCGGCGTCCGGAAGGCCGACGGTCCACGCGGCGGCCATGGTGTCGGTCACGCCCGTGGCGCGCAGACGTTCGAAGGTCGCGGCGACCGGCGCCGCGTTCGGGATCGCGAAGACGGTGAACGGCGCGTCCGGGTCGGTGGAGCCGTCGCGCAGCCGGGTCACGGTGGCGACTGTCCGCTCGATGTCGTCCAGGTCGTGGTTCATGCCCAGCCAGCCGTCGTGCCGCGCGGCGCGTTCGAGCGCCCGTCGGCCCGAGCCGCCGACCAGGATCGGCACTCGGTGCCGGGGAGCCGGGAACATCCCGCTCCGCGGGAAGGCGTGGAACCGCCCGTCGTGCTCGGCCCGGCCGTCGTCCCAGAAGTCCCGCAGGACGGTGAGGATCTCGTCGGTGCGCGCGCCGCGCGTACCGAAATCCCGGCCGAGGATCTCGAACTCCTCACGCAGCCAGCCGACCGCACAACCCAGCGCGACCCGCCCGTCGGTCACGGTCGCCAAGGTGCCGAACTGCTTTGCCACGGTGAACGGGTCACGCAACGGCAGGATGTAGGCGTACGTCATGAACCTGAGGCGCCGGGTACGCGCGGCCAGCGTGGCGATCATCGTCACCGGGTCGGGGAAATCCGAGGCGGCGGTGAACGGGTTTTCGCCGGACGGATGAACCGAGGCGAACGTCTCCGGAACGGCCACGTGGTCGGCAAGCAGAACCCCCTCGAAGCCGAGCCGATCGGCCGCCTCGGCTATCGGGCCGTACTCGTCCGGAGGCAGGCAGATCAACGGCACCCAGAACCGCACGCGCTCTCCTCACGGCAACGGACCGCACCCCGACCATGTACCGGAATGGGCAGCAGGAGTGTCACCCGAAGGGCTTGCCTCCGCAAGGGTCACGTCTGCTCGCGTGAAAACGCATCGGGGAGTCCGCAAGCGCCGCGGCCACCTCAAGGGGCGACTTCGCCCTCCCACTTCAGGTCCGGCGGGGTCCATGCCTCGAACGCGGTCAGCAACTCCGCCGCGTCCGCCGTCACGAGCAGCGTCTCGGCGTAATGCGGCTTGATGAAACCGGACTTGACCATCGTGCCCAGCATGGCCCGCAGCGGTGTCCAGAAGCCCGCGACGTCCAGCAGGGCGACGGGCTTGGCGTGGATCGCCAGATGCTGCCACGTCCAGACCTCGAACAACTCCTCCAGCGTGCCGACACCGCCGGGCAGCGCCACGAAGCCGTCCGACAGCTCCGCCATCAGCGCCTTGCGCTCGTGCATCGTCTCCGTCACCCGAAGATCGGTCAGACCCCCGTGGGCCACCTCCCACTCCATCAGGGAACGCGGGATCACCCCGACCACCTCGCCGCCCTCGGCCAGCGCCGCGTCCGCCATCGCGCCCATCAGACCCACATGGGCACCGCCGTACACGACACCCACACCGGCACGCGCAAGCGAACGCCCCAGATCCTCGGCAGCCTCCCGGTATCGCCGCCCCACTCCTGACGACGAACCCGCGAACACGGCAACACGCACTCGAACCTCCTCAGATCCCGGCCTCGGCGGCACATTCGCACCGCCCCGCGATGGCAGCGCGGTCCGGCGCTGTGCAGCGTACGACCAAGGCCGAGGCGACGCCCCCTTCGCTGCTGACACGCGCACACCGATCTCGACCGTTTCATCGCCGTGCCCGTTCGCCGGGTCAGTCGCACGGCGCTGCTTCAAGGAGGGAGCCCGGAGCCGTCGAGGTACTGCTGTGTTTATTTGGCTGGTGGGAAATGCCCGGGAGTGCTGTTGGTGGTTTGTCCCTATTGTGATGGTCGTGTTTGTACTTTCCGGCGGTGGGGCGAATCCGTTAGCGTGCGGGGCCGAATGCCTGCGGCTGCTCATGCACGCTGTCGGCGGCGAAATCCGACGGTCCCACGTACCACGGAGCAAGTGTGCGCCCGTTTCACCAGCAGAACGACCAGTCCCTGATGCGCGAGCTGATGTCGAGGAATCGCGTGCGCAAGGGGCCCGAAGGCGCCGGGAGGTGGTTCGCCGATCACGCCCTGGCGCGCCTGGTGGAGGCGGGGGACTCGCCGACGCATGTGCGTGCGGTGGAGGCGCTGCTGACCGAGCGCGGGACGCTCGATCTGCCGGTGATCGAGGCGGGGAGCGTACGGGTGGACGGTGCGGCGCGGCGGGTTTCCATCGTCGCGGCGACGGACATCACCGGCGATCCGACTGTTCGGCACGGCGAGATGTCGGCGATGTTCTACCTGCGTGACCACGTGCAGTCCGCGAGCGCCATGATGGAGCTGTTCCTGAGGGATCCGGTCCGGTACGCGGCGGAAGGGGACACCGGGCGCGAGCTGATCCACAGCGCGCTGCACTTGATGTCCACGCCCGCGCAGCTCGCCCGGTTCGCCGCTGTCGTGGAGCGGGGCGACACCGGGCAGGAGGACTGGCCCCATATATCCCTGTGGTTCGGCGATCTCGACGCCGAAAAGCCGAACACCTGGCGGAACAAGCAGGATTCGTTCCAGATGCTCGCGTTCCTCGTCCTGGACGCGGTGGAACGTGGATTCCTCGGAGCCAACGAACTGTTGGCGGCACACAGGAAGTTCCTCGGTTTCGTGGTGCCGTTTCTCCGAGCCGTCGGGTTCCCGCGGTACGAAAGCTCCGGGTCGTGGGAAGAGGTCGCCGCGCGGCGCACCTCGGTGATGGCCGTCGAAACAGCCTTGCTCCACAAGATCCGGGTGCTTGCGGACAACGGGGTACTGGGCTTTCTGGCGGACAGGGCGGACACGGCGGACAGCGCGGACTTCACCGCGAGCGTCGACGCAATGGTGGACGCCGGCCTTCGGGAAATCGGGCGGAGGATCCCGTTCGAGTCACCTGACTACGCGCCCGGTTCCGTCCGACACCGCCGCGCGGACGCGTCCCTGGTCTACCTGCTGATGTACGGCCTTCCGGAACTACTCGCCGAATCCCGCATCCCCGTCGGAGCGCCGGCCCGGCTCATGACCGCTCCGGAAGTCGAGACCGTGGTCCTCGATGCGTTGCGCACCTTGGAGGACCCGGTCACCGGCGGCGTCATGCGCTATGCGGAGGACTCCTATCAGCGCGTGAACTTCCATACGTACGAGGTGCAGGCGACCGTACGGGCCATCAAGGACAAGGTCAAAGCAGAGGCGGAGGCCCGCGGCGACGACCTGGATCTGGACCGCAAGCAGGAGATGCGCGGCCGTCTGACCCCGCGGGGGCGCGAAGCCGCGTGGACGCACCCACTCGGACAACTGGCTGCGTGGGCCGCCCGCCGATGCCGGAATACGCAGGAAGTGGATCACGAACAGGCCCGGCATTACCGCGAACTCGGAGTGCACTACCTGAACCGAATGCTGGCCACAGTCACCGGAGAGGGCCAATGGCACGCCGTGCTCCGCGAGGACGGCGATTACCACGTACGGGAAGTTCCGCACTTCCGAGTTCCCGAATGCCTCGTCACCTACCGCGACGACCGGGGCGACGAACTGATCGTCCCCTCACCCCACACGCCGCTCAACTGGGGCACCGCCACGCTCAAAATGGCCGTCGGCCTCCTCGCGACGGAAGACCACGTCGCCGCTCGGGGGCTGTGAAGCAACGGGTCCGCCTCACACTCGGTGGCCGCTCCGCTCGTATGCGCGTAGGCCGTTCGCCGGTTCTCAGGCGGGCTGGAGTCCGGGTCGGCCGGCCTCGGTGACGAACGAGGTGCGGGTGGAGATCGGCGCACCGGGCGCCGTCACGTACGGGAGGACGCGGAAGTCCGCACGGCAGCTCTCCGGGGTGAGCGAGCAGCGAACGTACCCGCGTTGGTAGTTGAGTGAACTTGATGTGCGAATTGGCAGCCAGCAGAGCGGCCCCGGACGCGTCAAGGTCCTCGCCGTCCATCTTGGTGGAGATGGAGGTGCCGACGAACTCGACGCCGATCGTCGGCGAGGCGGGGTCGTCGAAATCCCTTTTGAGGTCGGCCGCGAGATGGCGGTGCATGTCTCCGGTCAGCACGACGGGGTTGGCCACGTCGCGTGTCACCAACGTGTCGAACAGACGGTCGCGCGACGCCACGTATCCGTCCCAGAAGTCCATGACGAAGGACTGGCCCGGCCCCGGGTCGGTGTCCACCTGGGTGACCGGTATCTGCTGCGCGATGATGTTCCAGGTGGCGTCCGAGCGCCCGAGGGTGTTGTCGAGCCAGCGCTGCTGCTCGTCGCCCAGGACGGTGCGTTCGGGTGAAAGGCGCTCGTCGCAGCCACTGCGCGTGCCGTCGCCGCATGCCTGGTCGTCGCGGAACCTCCTGGTGTCCAGGATGTTGAACCGGGCTGTCCTGCCGTACCTGAGGTCGCGGTACAGGCGGGCGTCGAACCCTTGCGGCTTGTTGGGCACGCGCAGCGGCAGGTGCTCGTAGTAGGCCTGGAACGCGGCGGCGGCGCGGGTACGGAACACCGCGGGATCCTGGTCGGGTTCGTTGTCCGCCTTCGAGTGGTCGGCCACCCAGTTGTCCTCGACCTCGTGGTCGTCCCAGACGACGGCCCAGGGGTGTGCCTGGTGGGCGGCGATCAGGTCCGCGTCGAAGCGGTGCAGTGCGTAGCGGTTGCGGTACTGGACCAGGTCCGTGGGCTCGGCCTGCAGTTCGGGCGCGACCGGCACCTTGCGGACGCCGCCCATCGCGTCGATGGGGTTCTCGTAGATGTAGTCGCCCAGGTGGAGGACGAGCGCGACGTCCTCCTCGGCGAGGTGGCGGTACGCGGTGTAGAAGCCCTCGAACCACGCCTGGCAGGACACGAAGGCGAAGGAGAGGTCGCCGGGCCGGGCGAAGGGCGGGGGAGCGGTGCGCGTGCGTCCCACCGGGCTGATCGTGCCGCCGGCGCGGAAGCGGTAGTGGTACTGGCGCCCGGGGCGCAGCCCGAAGACCTCGACGTGCACGGAATGCCCGAGGTCGGCGGTCGCCAGGGTCCGGCCGCGGCGCACCACGTGCCGGAACCGGTCGTCCTCGGCGACCTCCCAGTCGACGTGCACCGGCCGCGGTGGCATGCCTCCGGCGCCGTCGGGGTCGAGTGGCCTGGGAGCCAGCCGCGTCCACAGGACGAATCCGTCGGGCCAGGGGTCACCGGAGGCGACGCCCAGGGCGAACGGGTAGTCGGCGAAGCGCTCGTCGGCTCGGGCGCGGTCCGCCGACCGCAGCCCGAGAGTCATCGCGAGGGCGGCCGTTCCGGAGGCGCCGAGCAGGGCGCGGCGTCCGATGCCGCTGATTCCGGTGGTGGTGCGCATGCCGACAGGTCCCCGTCCGTCGTGCGGCACAGCCCGGTGAAGGACAGGCCACTGCGTCATTTAACGTCTTGTGCTGTTGTATTCACATGTAAGTATCACGCACCAAACACGCCTCGCAAGGGTCGCGGGGAGACCCCGCCGGCAGGAACAGGCGGTCGTAGCGGGGTATTTAGTAGTCATTCAGAGGGTATGCGCTTGCGCGATTCCGGAAGCGTCAGCGCGGCCTGCGGCCCATCTGCGTCAACGGATCGCACGATTCGTGCTGAATTGACGTCCACTGGTGGTGATATTCACGGCGATGATGGTGGCGGACCTACCGGCGATGGGCAGGCCGGGGGGCCGGACGCGGCCGAGCCGTCCCGCCGTGCCTCAGTGGCCGGGGTAGGACCGGGCGAGGTGGTCGCGGACCGCCGCGGCGGCGTCGTCCGGTCGGCCTCCCTCGACGGCCGCCAGGATGCGGAGGTGGTCCGCGCGCAGGATTGCGGCAGATTCCGGCCACCCAAGCCGTTCGACGGCCCCGACCGCGTGGCGGCCGACGGCGTCCCGCAGGCCGTGCATGAGCGTGGCCACCACCGTGTTGCCGGACGCCTCCGCGAGGGCGAGGTGGAAGTCCGCGTCGGCCTGGTTGAAGCGGTCGGGGGTCAGTCCGGGGCCGGCCATGCGGGACACCGCGTCGCGCAGCCGGGCCAGGTGCTCGGGCCCGGCCTGCTCGGCCGCGGACCGGGCCGCCCAGGTCTCGACGATCCGGCGGGTCTCGACGATGTCGTGCAGCGAGAAATGCGCGAGCCCGACGTGCAGGCGCAGGACGTCGGCGAGCGCGTCGGCCGGCCGGCCGACGAGGACCGCGCCGGCGTCGGGGCCGCGTCCGGTCGTGGAGACCAGGACGCCCATCGCCTCCAGGACGCGCAGGGCCTCGCGGACCGAGGCCCGGCTGACGCCGAGCGATTCGGCCAACTGGCGTTCGCCGGGGAGGCGGTCGCCGGCCTTGAGGCGTCCGGCGGAGATCTGTTCCTCGATCCGGGCGAGGACCTCCTCGTGCGCGCGTACGCGACGGACCGGGCGCCAGTCGGGACCGTCGGTGGGTGGCGTGCTCACGTGGGGGTCTCCTGCGGCCGGTGGCGGGATCGGTCGGATCGGCGGGATCGCTCGGATCGGTGGGATCGGTCGGATCACAGGATGGCATGGCTCGACCAGGACCGACCAATGTATGGTCTGACCATTCACCCGTCCCGTGAGGAGGTCGGCCGGTGCGCGTCGCACTGTTCATCACGTGTGTCAACGACACGCTCTATCCACGGACCGGGCAGGCCGTCGTCCGCCTCCTGGAACGACTCGGCTGCCAGGTCGACTTCCCCGCCGAGCAGTCCTGCTGCGGCCAGATGCACTGGAACACCGGGTACGGCAGGCAGATAGAGCCCCTGGTCCGCCGCTTCGCGGACACCTTCGCCGCTTACGACGCCGTGGTGACGCCGTCCGGCTCGTGCGGCGCGATGATCCGCGACAACCATCCCAAGGCCGCCGCCCGGGCGACCGATGCCGGCCTCGCCGAGTCGGTCGCCGCCGTGGTGCCGAAGGTGTACGACCTCAGCGAATTCCTCGTCGACGTGCTCGGCGTCACCGATGTCGGCGCGTACTTCCCGCACAAAGTGACGTACCACCCGACCTGCCATTCGATGCGCCTGATGCGGCTCGGCGACCGCCCCACCACCCTGCTGCGCAACGTCCGCGGGCTGGAACTGCTCGAACTCCCCGGTGCGGAGGAGTGCTGCGGCTTCGGCGGCACCTTCGCGATGAAGAACCCGGACGTGTCCGCGGCGATGGGCGCCGACAAGGTACGCCATGCCGTCGGCACCGGAGCGGAGGTGCTCTGCGCCGCGGACAACTCCTGCCTCATGCACCTGGGCGGCACGATGGACCGGCAGCGAGTCGGCGTACGCACCCTCCACCTCGCCGAAATCCTGGCTTCCACTGCGGAGTTCCCCGCATGAGCGACGCGAGCACCTTTCTGGGGCTGCCCGCCTTCCCGAGCGCGGCGCGCGATGCGGTCGGCAACGCGCAGCTGCGCCACAACCTCCGCAAGGCCACGCACACGATCCGGGCCAAGCGGGCCGCGGTGGTCGACGAGCTGGACGACTGGCCGCAGTTGCGCGAAGCGGGCAAGGCGATCAAGGACCACACCCTGCGGAACCTCGACCGCTACCTCCTCCAGGTCGAGGAGGCGGTCACCGCCGCGGGCGGCCACGTGCACTGGGCCGCGGACGCAGCCGAGGCGAACCGCATCGTCACCGACCTCGTACGGGCGACCGGCGAACGCGACGTCGTCAAGGTCAAGTCCATGGCCACCCAGGAGATCGGCCTCAACGAGGCGCTGGAGGAGGCGGGTATCCGGGCCTACGAGACCGACCTCGCCGAACTCATCGTGCAGCTCGGCGACGACCGGCCGTCGCACATCCTGGTGCCGGCCATCCACCGCAACCGCAGCGAGATCCGCGAGATCTTCCTGCGCGAGATGGCCGCGTGGGGTGAGCCCGCGCCCGCCGACCTGGCGGACGAGCCCCGCGCCCTCGCCGAAGCCGCGCGGCGGCACCTGCGAGAGCGCTTCCTCACCGCCAAGGTCGCGGTCTCCGGTGCGAACTTCATGGTCGCCGAGACCGGCACCCTGGTCGTCGTCGAGTCCGAGGGCAACGGCCGCATGTGCCTCACCCTCCCGGACACGCTCATCTCGGTCGTGGGCATCGAGAAGGTCGTCCCGACCTGGCAAGACCTCGAAGTGTTCCTCCAGTTGCTGCCGCGGTCGTCGACCGGCGAGCGGATGAACCCGTACACGTCGACGTGGACGGGAGTCACCCCGGGCGACGGCCCGCGGAACTTCCACCTGGTCCTGCTCGACAACGGCCGCACCGGCGTGCTGGCCGACGAGGTGGGACGTCAGACGCTGCGCTGCATCCGGTGCTCGGCATGCCTGAACGTGTGCCCGGTGTACGAACGGGCGGGCGGGCACGCCTACGGATCGGTCTACCCGGGACCGATCGGCGCCATCCTGACCCCGCAACTGCGCGGCACCGCAAATGCGTTGGACGCGTCGCTGCCGTATGCCTCGACGCTCTGCGGAGCCTGCTACGACGTGTGCCCGGTCGCCATCGACATCCCCGAAGTGCTCGTGCACCTGCGGGAACAGGTCGCCGAGGGAGGCGGGCACCGTGCGGAGAAGGCCGCGATGAAGGCGGCGGGGTGGATCTTCGCGGACCCGGAGCGGCTGGCGCGCGTGCAGCGCGTGGCCGGGCGTACGCGGCGCCTCGTCCCCCTGCGCCGCCTGCCCGGCCCGGGGGCGGCATGGACCGACACACGGGACCTGCCCGCGCCGCCCGCGCAGTCGTTCCGCGACTGGTGGGCGGCCGAGCGACGCAACGGAACACCTGGGAGTCGGGCATGAGTTCGCGTACGACTGTACTGGCGCGCATCCGCGCCGCGCTCGAGGCCGTGCCCGGCGGCGAAGCGGCCGACGAGGCGTCCTCAGGGGGGCGTGGCGGCGCGGACGCCGCGTACCGCCAAGCGCACGTCTTGCCGCACGAAGTCCTCCCGCTCCTGGCCGAGAGCCTGCGCGACTACAAGGCCGTGGTCCACGAAGTAACCCAGGACGAACTGCCCCGAGCCGTCGCGGACGCGGTACGCCGGCGCGGGTGCGAGCGGGTCGTCGTCCCGCCCGGCCTCCCCGCCGTGTGGACGACCGGCCTCGTGGACACCGAACTCCTGGACGACACCCCACCCCTGACGATTGATCAGCTCGACTCTGCGGACGGCACGGTCACTGCCTGTGCGGTGGCGATCGCCGAGACGGGCACGATCGTCCTGGACGCGGGGGAGGGACAGGGCCGCCGCGCGCTCACCCTCGTACCGGATTACCACCTCTGCATCGTGCGCGCCGATCAGGTCGTGGCGTCGGTCCCGCAGGCCCTGCCCCGGCTCGACGCGCGGCGCCCGCTCACCTGGATCAGCGGCCCGTCGGCCACGAGCGACATCGAACTCGACCGAGTGGAAGGCGTCCACGGCCCGCGCACCCTGGAAGTGCTTCTGGTGCTGCCCGAGGTTCCCGAGGGCCGGGGAGACTCGGGACCCTGAACCGTTTCGTCCGCGGCAACGAGGCCGGACGGAACGAAAGGCCCCGGTCGACCGCACCGGCGGGCGGAAACGGCAACGCCCGGCGTTCCAGGCAGGAATCGCCGGGCGTTGCCGTTGCGGCAACCGGTCAGCCGAGGCGGCGTTCCGCCGCGTCCCAGGCGGACCGGCCGGAACGGGCGTCGCCCGGGGCGTAGCGGTGGAGCGACTGGGTGGCGGCTGTCAGTTCCCGCATCTCGGTGAGGTCGCTCACCACCCCCGCGGCGCGGGCCTGGACGAGGACGTTGCCGATCGCGGTCGCCTCCACCGGGCCGGCCACCACCGGGACGCCGCAGGCGTCGGCGGTGAGTTGGCACAACAGCTCGTTGCGTGCCCCACCGCCCACAAGATGGACGGTCTCCACGGCGGTACCGGACAACCGGACCGCGTCGCGGACGGTGCGGCGGTAGGCCAGGGCGAGGCTTTCGACGACGCAGCGAACCACCGCCGCGGGCCCCTGCGGAACCGGCTGCCCGGTGCGCTCGCAGTGCGCGGCTATGCGCGCCGGCATGTCGCCGGGCGGCAGGAACTCCGGGTCGTCGGGATCGACGAGCGACCGGAACGGCTCCTCGCGGGCGGCCTGTTCGAGCAGCGCGGGAAGGTCCACGGCCAACCCCCGTGCCTGCCACACGCGCAGGCATTCCTGAAGGATCCACAGACCCATCACGTTGCGTAGGTACCGGATCGTGCCGTCCACGCCGGCCTCGTTGGTGAAGTTGGCGGCCCGGCTCTCCTCGGTCAGCACCGGTTTGTCCAACTCGACGCCGACCAGCGACCACGTACCGCAGGAGATGTACGCGAAGTCCCGTCCCCGCGCCGGGACTCCGACCACTGCGGACGCGGTGTCGTGGGATCCCACGGCGACGACGGGGGTCGACGGGTCGAGGCCGGTCGCGTCGGCGGAGTCCGCGGTGAGCGTGCCGGTCCGCGTGCCCGGGTCGTGGAGGGGCGGCAGGAGTTGGACGGGGATTCCGGCGCGGGCGGCGAGATCGGTGGACCAGGTGCCGCTCCGCACGTCGTACAGCTGGGTGGTGGACGCGTTGGTGCGCTCCGCCCCCACGCGGCCCGTCAGCCAGTACGCCAACAAGTCCGGTATCAGCAGGAGTTCGCGGGCCGCCCCGAGCCGTTCCGGGGCCTCGGCGGCGAGCTGGTAGAGCGTGTTGAAGGGCAGGAACTGAAGGCCCGTGGTGCGGTAGATGTCGCGGGCGGGCACCGCGGAGAGCACCCGGTCCATCACTCCGTCCGTACGGCCGTCGCGGTAGTGCACCGGGTTGGCGAGCAGGTCGCCACGCGCGTCGAGGAGGCCGTAGTCGACCGCCCAGGTGTCGATGCCGACGGAGGCCGGCCGGACCCCGCCCGCGCCCAGCTTGCGCAGACCGTCCAGGGCCTCGCCGTACAGGCCCAGGATGTCCCAGTGCAGCGTGCCGCGGACCCGCACCGGGCGGTTCGGGAACCGGTGGACCTCGGTGAGGTCCAGGATCGGCGGCCCACCGCCGGTGCCGCGCCCGGCGGCGACACGACCGGCGATCACCCGCCCACTGGACGCGCCGATGTCGATCGCGGCGAAGACGGGGAGCGGGGACGGCGTGCTCACGAAGTTCTCCTGCGGTGCCGGGGGACCAGGGCGAGGGGTGTGGCGTCCTAGACGGTGACCAGGGCCAGCCCGGTGAGGTCGGAGACCGCTCGCAGGTCTTCGACCAGGTGTCCGGTGGCGAGTGCCCAGTGGTGGTGGATCCCGGTGGCGCTCCACGCGTCCGTCCACTCGCCGGGGTCGCGGCCGAAGTCGACGCGGGACGTGGTGTTGCCGATGGCCAGGAGCGGTCCGCCGACGACGGTGCCTTCGGACGCGACGAGTTCGTACCGTCCGTCGACCGTCTGCGCCAGTCCCACCAGCGTCACCGGACCGTGCTTGACGTCGAACTCGACGGACACGCCCCAGCCGCGCTTGCCGTGGTACACACCCAGCCCGCGCAGCAGCGGGCGGCGCTCGCTGATCGCCAGGTGGCCCGGACCGTCGTGGCCCATCTCGACGACGCCGTCCCGGAAGTTCAGGGCCTGGAGTTCGGTGAAGGAGCCGCCCGCGCCGAGGCGGTCGGCGACGAGCATCGCGAGCGAGGTACGCAGTTCGTACTCACCGCACGTGGGGATGCCGCGGGCGGTCAGCAGCGACGCACCCAGGATCATGCCGGCGCCCAGGCGTTCGTGGAGTTCGCCGTCGAGACCGCGGTGGTAGTACGCGAGGCTGTCGAGGTCGAAGTCGGCGACCAGCCGGTCCAGACCCACCGAGACCTTCGCGGCCCAGGCGAGATCGTCGTCGACGACCGACTCGTCCACCTCGAACACGTCGCGTGTCTCGGCCAGCTTCGCGGCCACCTGATCGTCCGTCACCTCGGCCACGCGGACGCGCAGATCGTCGAACTCCACGACCTCGACGTGTCCGCCGCTCTGCCCCGCGACCATGGTCAGGTCCGTCGAGACGTCGTACATGCCCGGGTAGAGGTGGCCCATGAGGCCGTGCCGTCCGTTGCGCAGCACGGCGCGAACTCCGGCCGCACGGATCCACCGGCCGATGCGCCGCCACGCGTTCTCGTCCTCGAGGTGCCCCGACACGGACCGGAAGTCGACGCCGACCCGGCGGAACGTGTTCGCCATCTCGGGCAGCGGGCAGGCACCGCAGTACGCCAGCCATGCTCCGGTGTCGAATGTCGCGTGGTCCATCGCCTCGGTCGGCTGGAGGTTGATCAGCAGCACGGGCGCCCCGGACCGCTGCGCAATAGGCACCAGCATCGTCGCGGTCATGTAGGTGGTCAGGAAGCCGACGATCAGGTCGCAGCCTTCACGCCGCAGCCGCTCGGCCGCGACCGCGCCCTCCTGCGCGTCGGAGATGAAGCCGACGTCGATCACCTCCGCGTCGAACGCCCCCATGCGCTCCGCGACGCGAGCGGCCGAACGCCGCAACTGCGGCAGCAATTCCGGGAATTGCGGCCAGTATGCGCCCAGGCCCCCGGACACCAGACCGACCTTCGGGCGGCGCGCCGTGGCCGGGACGCGGACGGGGACAGGGGCGGTGGGTTCCGTGGTGCTGGTCATCGGGTGCGTCCTCTCGCGAACTGTCGTGTGTGCGCCGCGGTTCTCGGTCGGACGGCACACGGTGGAGGCGGCGGGGCGGGCGGGCCCCCAGGGGCCAGGGCACACGCCCGCCCCGCCGCGCTCATGGGGGTCAGCGCAGGAATGCGGCGG
Organism: Streptodolium elevatio; assembly: GCF_053592165.1. Taxonomy (NCBI): domain Bacteria; kingdom Bacillati; phylum Actinomycetota; class Actinomycetes; order Kitasatosporales; family Streptomycetaceae; genus Streptodolium; species Streptodolium elevatio. Next base: position 125,442 of record NZ_JBSFVE010000002.1, on the reverse strand, counting down.
CGACCCCGGCGTCCACGGGGATGTGCAGCCCCGTGGTGTGCGACAGGTCTCCGCCGGTCAGGGCGAAGACGGCGTTGGCGACGTGCTCGGGCAGGACTTCGCGCTTGAGAATGGTGCGTTGGGCGTAGAACTCGCCGAGCTTGTCCTCTTCGACGCCGTAGACCGCCGCGCGCTGCGCACCCCAGCCGCCGGCGAAGATGCCGGAGCCGCGTACGACGCCGTCGGGGTTGACGCCGTTGACGCGGATGCCGTGTTCGCCCAGCTCCGCGGCCAACAGCCGGACTTGGTGGGCCTGGTCGGCCTTGGTGGCGCTGTAGGCGATGTTGTTCGGTCCGGCGAACACCGCGTTCTTGGACGCTATGTAGACGATGTCGCCGCCCATCTGCTGCGCGAGCATCACGCGCGCGGCCTCGCGCGAGACCAGGAACGAGCCGCGCGCCATGATGTCGTGCTGGAGGTCCCAGTCGCGGGCGGTCGTCTCCAGCAGCGGCTTGGAGATGGAGATGCCGGCGTTGTTGACCACCAGGTCCACGCCGCCGAACGCGAGTGCGGCCGCGGCGAACGCGTCGCGGATCCGCTCTTCGTCGGTGACGTCGACGGGGATCGCCACCGCCTTGTCCGGACCGCCGAGGGAGGCGGCGACTGCATCGGCGTTCTCCACGTTCAGATCGGCGACCACGACACACGCGCCTTCGGCGACCAGTCGCTCCGCGATGGCCTTGCCGATGCCCGATCCGGCACCGGTGACCAGAGCGACGCGGGTCGCGAGCGGCTTCGGCTTGGGCAGTCGGGCGAGCTTGGCCTCCTCCAGAGCCCAGTACTCGATGCGGAACTTCTCGGATTCCTCGATCGGGGCGTACGTCGAGATCGTCTCCGCGCCGCGCATCACGTTGATCGCGTTGACGTAGAACTCGCCGGCCACGCGGGCGGTCTGCTTGTCCTTGCCGAACGAGAACATCCCGATGCCGGGTACCAGCACGATCGCCGGGTCCGCGCCGCGCATCGCCGGGGAGTCCGGGGTGGCGTGCCGGGCATAGTACGCCGCGTACTCCTCGCGGTAGGCCGCGTGCAGCTCGCGGAGCCGGGCCTCGACCTCCGCCAAGGGGGCCTCGGGGACGGTGTCGAGCACCAGCGGGCGGACCTTGGTGCGGAGGAAGTGGTCGGGGCAGGACGTCCCGAGCGCGGCGAGCCGGGGGTGCTCGGCTCGGCCGAGGAATTCCAGCACCACGTCGGCGTCCGTGAAGTGGCCGATCTGCGGGCGGTCGGTGGAGGCCAACCCGCGTACCAAGGGCGCGAGTTCGGCGGCCCGAGTGCGGCGGGTGCCGGCGGGGAGCGGTGCGTACCGGGGCAGTTCGTCCCCGAACGGGTGCGCCGCCGCGTCGAACCGGGCGGCGATGAACTCCTCCGCGGTGCGGATGATCCGCAGCGAGTTGGCCTCGCATTCCTCGGACGTCTCGCCCCATGCGGTGATCCCGTGGCCGCCGAGAACGCAGCCGATGGCGCCCGGGTTCGCCGCCTTGATCGCCGCGATGTCCAGGCCGAGCTGGAAGCCGGGGCGCCGCCACGGCATCCACACCACCGCGTCGCCGAAGCACTCCGCGGTCAGCTTCTCCCCGTCCACCGCGGTCGCCAGCGCGATGCCCGAGTCGGGGTGCAGGTGGTCCACGTGGGCGGCGTCGACCAGGCCGTGCATGGCCGTGTCGATCGACGGGGCCGCGCCGCCCTTGCCGTGCGCGCAGAAGTCGAACGCGGCGACCATCTCGTCCTCGCGCTCGACGCCCGGGTACACGTCGACCATCGCGCGCAGCCGGTCCAGGCGCAGCGCCGCGAGCCCGCCCTCGGTCAGCGTGCCCAGGTCGCCGCCCGAGCCCTTGACCCACATCAACTCGACGTCGGCACCGGTGACCGGATCGCGGTCGGTGCCTTTCGCCGAGGTGTTGCCGCCCGCGTAGTTCGTGTTGCGCGGATCGGCGCCCAGGGCGTGGGAGCGGTTGAGCAGTGCTTCCACCGCCGGGTTGGTCGGTGGCTTCATGATGTGTACCCCTTGGTGTGGAGGACGGAGCGGGCGGATTCGGGGATTCGTCGAAATCGCCGGGGAGTGTCGTCGAAGTCCCGGCGGGAGTTCGAAGGTGCAACCTGGGTGGGGAGCCGGACCTTCACGGGATCGGGTGCGACGGGATCGGGTGCGACGGGGACCGGTACCCGTGCCGCGGCGTTCCCACGCCGGCCGCTCAGGCGCCCCAGCCGGCCTGGTTGCCGCCGACGCGCTCGGCGCGAATGCGCTCCGCGTACCCGGAGGCGGCGTACGCGGCCATCGGATCCGGTGCCAGGCCCGTCTCGGTGCGCAACTCGGCCAGCAGCGGCCGGACATCGGTGTTGTAGGCGTCCATCAGCACCGCGTTCGCACCCAGAACGTCCCCGGCCGACTGCGCGGCGGCGAGAGCGTCCTTGTCGACCAGCAGTGCCTTGGCGGTGGCCTCCTGGACGTTCATCACCGAGCGGATCTGGCCGGGGATCTTCGGCTCGATGTTGTGGCACTGGTCGAGCATGAACGCGACCTCGGCCGCGTCGTCGAGGCCGCCGCCGCGTACCACCTCGTGCATGATGCGGAAGAGCTGGAAGGGGTCCGCCGCACCGACCATCAGGTCGTCGTCGGCGTAGAAGCGGGAGTTGAAGTCGAAGGCTCCCAGCTTCCCCTCGCGGAGCAGGAACGCCACTATGAACTCGATGTTCGTGCCCGGAGCGTGGTGCCCGGTGTCCACGACGACCTTGGCCCGCTCGCCGAGCTTGAGGCAGTGCGCGTACGCCGTGCCCCAGTCCGGGACGTCGGTCGTGTAGAACGCCGGCTCGAACAGCTTGTACTCCAGGATGATCCGCTGGTCCCCGGTAAGCCTTGCGTACACCTCCGCCAGCGCCTCGGCCAGCCGGTCCTGACGGGCCCGGATGTCGTCCTGGCCGGGGTAGTTCGTGCCGTCCGAGAACCACAGCTTCAGGTCCCGCGACCCGGTCGCGTCCATGACGTCGACGCATTCGAGCAGGTGGTCGGTCGCCTTGCGCCGGACCCGCGGGTCCGGGTGGGTGACCGACCCCAGCATGTAGTCGTCGTCCTGGAACACGTTGGAGTTGATCGCCCCGACCGACACCCCCGCCGCACGGGCGTGCTCGGCAAGCCGCGCGTAGTCCTCGACCTTGTCCCACGGGATGTGCAGCGACACCGACGGCGCGACGCCGGTGAAGCGGTGCACCTGCGCCGCGTCCGCCAGCTTCTCGAACGGATCCCGCGGGACGCCCTGTTGCGCGAACACCTTGAAGCGCGTTCCGGAGTTGCCGTACGCCCAAGACGGCGTCTCGATGCGCTGGGCCCGCAGAGCGGCCTTGACGTCCTGCTCGGTCATGAGGTTCGACACTCCTGGTGCTGAGGCGGTGCTGAGACTTGGCGGGTGCTGAGGGGGTGGGGCACTGCGAGGCGGGCGGACCCCGCTCAGGCGAGGTGGAAGACCTCGTCGAGCGGGGCCATGGCCTCGTCGGGACGTCGGCCGTCCAGGGCCTCGGTCTCGAAGAGGTCGCCCATCTCGCGCTGCCAGCGGGCGTTGACCTCGGTGGCGTCCATCGCGGATCGGGCGGCGGCGAAGTCGTCGGTCTCCAGGTATCCGACGAGCAGTCCGTCGGGTCGCAGGAAGAGCGAGTAGTTGCGCCACCCGGCGGCGGTCAGTGCGTCGCGCATCTCGGGCCAGACGGCGGCGTGCCGTTCGCGGTACTCGGCGATGCGTCCGGGGCGGACCCGGAGGACGAAGCAGACGCGTTCCACGGTGGCCGGCTCAGAAGTCGTACTGGTCGACGTTGTCCTTGTTGAACACCGTCGGCGGGCCGAGGATGATCTCGCCGTCCTTGCCGATGGTGTACTCGCCGAGGTCGCCGGCCGTGAACTTCTCGCCCTCGGCTCCGGTGATCTGCCCGGACGCCAGCGCGGCGGCCGAGTAGACCGCGAGCTTGCCGAGCTTCTTCGGGTCCCACAGGGAGAACTGCTCGACGGTGCCGTTCTTGACGAACTGGCGCATCTGGTTCGGCGTGCCGAGACCGTTGACGACGACCTTGCCCTTGTACTGCGAGCCGTCGATGTAGCGGGCCGCGGCCGAGATTCCGACCGTCGTCGGCGCGATGATCGCCTTCAGGTCGGGGTTCGCCTGGAGCAGGCCCTGCGTCTCCTGGAAGGACTTCTGGTCCTCGTCGTCGCCGTACGCGACCTTGACCAGCTGCATGTCCTTGTACTCGGGCTTGGCCAGCTCCTGCTTCATGTAGTCGATCCAGGTGTTCTGGTTCGTCGCGTTCTGCGTCGCGGACAGGATGGCGATCTTGCCCTTGTAGCCGACCTGCTTGGCGACGTTCTGCACCAGCGACCGGCCGACGTCCTCGGACTTGGCCTGGTTGATGAAGAGCTGGCGGCAGTCCTTGGCGGTGTCCGAGTCGTACGCGACGACCTTGACGCCCTTGGCCATGGCCTGCTTGAGCGGGCCGCAGACCGCGTTGGCGTCGTTGGCCGCGATCATGATCGCGTCCTGGTTCTGCTGGATCAGGGTGTTGATGTAGGACACCTGCGAGGAGGCGTTGGCGTCCGAGGGGCCGACGCGCTTGCCCTCGCTGCCTATCTCCTTGGCGGCGGCGAGACCGGCCTCGCCGGTGATGGTCTCGTACGGGTTGTTGATCTGCTTGGGCAGGAAGGCCAGCTTGAGGCCGGTCTTGAGGGCCGCGTTCGGGTCGGCGGTGGCGTTCGCGCCGGCCGCAGCGCTGCCGCCGGAGCCCTTGTCGTCGTTGTCGTCCTTGCTGGTGCCGGAACATCCGGCCAGGGCCAGTCCGAGGGCGGTCGCGGCGGCGACGGCGGCCGTGGTGCGCCGGCCGTGGGTGCGAAGTCTCGCGTTCATGGTCGTCCTTCGAGGGGTGGGGGGCTGGACTGGACGGTTTGCAGGGGATGCCGAACCGGCGGATCAGGCGGCGGCCGACGCGGCGCCGGGCGGCGCGCCGGACTCGGGCTCCGACCGCCGGCGCCGCTGTCCGATCGCCTGGACGGCCCGCGGGGTCAGGACGGACACCACCAGCAGCACGCCGGTGACGATCGACTGGACCTCGTTGGCCACGTCGTTGAGGGTCAGCAGGTTGCGCAGCAGGGCGATCAGCAGCAGGCCGGACACGACGCCGCCGAGGGTGCCGCGACCGCCGTCGAAGTCGACGCCGCCGAGCAGGACGGCCGCGATGACGGTCATCTCGAAGCCCATGCCGTTGTCGGCGCGGGCGCTGCCGTAGCGCAGGGTGAAGACGATGCCGGCGAACGACGCCACGACGCCGGTCAGCGCGAACAGTGCGAGCTTGATGCGCTTGACGCGGATGCCGGCGAAGAACGCGGCCTCCTGTTGCGAGCCGATCGCGAACATCGCGCGGCCGAGCCCGGTCGCGTGCAGTACGACCGCGGTGACGATCGCGAGGATGCCGAACAGCGCGATGGGGAACGGGATGAAGCCGAGCACGGTCCGCTGGGTCAGGTCGGCGTACTCCTGCGGGAACTCGGCGACCGCCTTGGTGCCGAGCACCACCGAGGCGAGGCCCCGGTAGAGCGTCATGGTGCCGATGGTGACCGCCAGGGACGGCAGTCCGACCTTGGTCACCAGCAGGCCGTTGACCAGGCCTCCGGCCAGTCCGACGAGCAGCACGAGCGGGACGATCATCTCGAAGGTGTAGCCCGCGTCCCACAGCGACCCGGCCAGCGCGCTGGACAAGCCGAGCATGGACGCGACCGACAGGTCCACCTCGCCGCACACCACCAGCAGGGTCATCGGCAGCGCGATGATCGCGACCTCGGCGATGTCGTTGAGTGCGAAGGACAAGTTACCGGTGGTGGCGAAGGAGGCGTTGTCGGCGCTGCCGTAGCCGAACGCGGCGATCAGGATGATGGTGACCGCGAGGTCCCAGCGCAGGAAGCGGGCCAGGCCCGGGGATCCGGCGGGGGCCGCTGCGGGCTTCGTCTCGCGGGGTTGGGTCCGGGTGTCAGCCATGACGGGCGTTCCTCTTCCGCAGTGCACGGGTCACCCGCACCTGGACGATCCGGTCGATGCTGATGGCGGCCAGCAGCAGGGCGCCGTTGATGGCCTTCTGCCAGAAGGAGTCGACCTTGAGGACGACGAGTGCGCTGCCGATCGTGGTGAGCAGCAGTGCGCCGAGCGCGGCGCCCCACACGGTGCCGATGCCGCCGGTGATGGCGACGCCGCCGACCACGACCGCGCTGACGACCTGGAGTTCCCAGCCGTTCGCGGCGTCGGCGACCACGGTGCCGAAGCGGGACAGCCACAGGGCGCCGGCGAGTCCGGCGATCGCGCCGGAGAAGACGTACGCGGTGAACACCCGGCGCGCGGAGGGCACGCCGGCGAGCCGGGCGGCCTCGGGGTTGGAGCCGATCGCGTACAGCTCCCGGCCGGTCCGGTAGCCGCGCAGGTACCACCCGGTGAGCAGCAGCACCACGGCGGCGATCAGCGGCAGGTACGGGATGCCGAGCACGCTTCCGGTGCCCAGGTCCAGCACGCCCCTGGGCAGGGTCTCGGCGTTGATCTGCTCGCCCTGCGCCCAGTAGTAGTCGATGCCCTGGATGATGTAGAGGGTGCCGAGCGTGACCACCAGCGACGGCACCCGGCCGAGGCTGACCAGCAGACCGTTGACCACACCGCAGGCGATGCCGACGAGGACGCCGACCAGGGCGACGGTCGCGACCGAGTGGGTCGATCCGGACGCGAACTTGCCGCACGCGAAGGCGGACAGGCCGACGACCGAGCCGACCGACAGGTCGATGTTGCGGGTCACGACGACGACCGACTGGCCGACCGCGAGCAGCACCAGGATGGAGGCGTTGAGGAACAGGTCCTTGACGCCTTGCTCGGACAGGAAGCGCGAGTTGCTCAGCTGAGTGCCGACGACGAGCGCGACCAGGGCGACCAGCAGGGTGAGTTCGCGGGCCCGGAAGACCTTGTCGACCAGGCCGCGCGACGACTTGGCGGCCTCCGGTTCGGCCGTCGGCGGGGGCGAGATGGCTGTGGCCGTCATGCGGCGGCGTCCTTTCCGTGCGGAGCGTTGCCGGCACCGGTACGTCCGGTCGCCGCCGCCATGACGGTTTCCTCGGAGGCGTCCGACCGGGGGATCTCGGCGGTGATGCGGCCCTCGTGCATCACCAGCACCCGGTCGGCCATGCCGAGGACCTCCGGGAGATCGGAGGAGATCATGAGGATGGCCAGCCCTTCGGCCGCGAGGCCGGAGAGCAGGCGGTGCACCTCGGCCTTGGTGCCGACGTCGATGCCGCGGGTCGGTTCGTCGACGATGAGCACCCGCGGGTCGGTGGCCAGCCACTTGGCGAGTACCACCTTCTGCTGGTTGCCGCCGGACAGCACGCCGACCGCGTCGGAGAGCCGGGCGAACTTCAACTGGAGGCGCAGCGCCCAGTCGCGGGCGGTGGCGTGCTCGGCGCCGCGGTCGACCAGCCCCGCCTTGGCGAGCGCCTTCAGCCGGGTCAGGCCGATGTTGCGCTCGATGGACAGGTCCATGACCAGGCCCTGCTGGCGTCGGTCCTCGGGGACCAGGGCCAGTCCGGCGGCCATCGCGGCGGTGGGCGAGGCGGCCTTGTACGTGCGGCCGACGACCTCGACGCTGCCCGCGTCGTACCGGTCGACGCCGAAGACCGCGCGCGCGACCTCGCTGCGGCCCGCGCCGACGAGTCCGGCGAGGGCGACGATCTCGCCGCCGCGTACCTCGAAGGAGATGTCGCGGAAGACGCCCTCGCGGGTGAGGCGTTCGACGCGCAGCGCGGTCTCGCCGACGACCGTGTCCTGCTTGGGGTAGAGCGAGTCGAGGTCGCGGCCGACCATGCGGCGGACGAGGTCGTCCTCGGTGAGTCCGTCGAGCGTTTCGGAGGCGATCCAGCGGCCGTCGCGCAGGGTGGTGACGCGCCGGCACAGCGCGAAGATCTCCTCCAGCCGGTGCGAGATGAAGAGGACCGCCGCGCCCTGGTCGAGCAGGGTGCGCACCACGGAGAACAGCCGGGCGACCTCGCTGCCGGTGAGGGCGGCGGTCGGCTCGTCCATGATCAGGACGCGGGCGTCGAAGGACAGGGCCTTGGCGATCTCGACGATCTGCTGGTCGGCGATCGACAGGCCGCGGGCGGGCTGCTCGGGGTCGAGTGCGACACCGAGCCGCGCGAACAGTTCCCCGGTCGTGCGGTTCATGCCGCGCCGGTCGATGCGGCCGAGGGCGCCGCGCGGCTGGCGGCCCATGTAGATGTTCTCGGCGACCGACAGGTCGGGGAAGAGGGTGGGCTCCTGGTAGATCACCGCGACGCCCGCGTCCCGGGCGGTGGCCGGGTTGCCGAACACCACGGGGCGCCCGTCGAGCAGGACCTGGCCGGCGTCGGGGCGGTGCACGCCGGCGAGGGTCTTGATCAGGGTGGACTTGCCGGCCCCGTTCTCGCCGGCGAGGGCGTGCGCCTCGCCGGCGTAGAGGTCGAGCGACACGCCGTGCAGCGCCCGCACCGCGCCGAAGGACTTCTCGACGCCGCGCAGCGCCAGCACGGGCGCCGGCGGATCGCCTCCGGGGGTGGTGGGTACAGCGGTCATGGGCTCAGCTCCTCGTCGCCTCGTCCTCGCTCCGTCATGAAACGTTTCACAGAGGTTGCGAGGAAGTTAGGTCGGTGTCACGCGTCACGTCAAGAGGTGCGGGTGCGGAAACTCGGCACGTTCGCGTATGGTGACGATCGGTAAACAGCCGTGATCGGGGATTGGGGACGCGCCTCACGTCGCACGGCTATTGACACGTTTCAGAGTTGATCACCACAGTTGGGCGGCATGGCGACGACGGGTATCAAGGACGTGGCCCGGCACGCGGGAGTGTCGGTGGGCACGGTCTCCAACGTGCTCAACCGGCCCGACCGCGTCTCCGAGGCCACCCGTAGCCGCGTCCTCAGGGCGATCGACGAACTGGGCTTCGTGCGCAACGACTCCGCCCGGTCGCTGCGTTCCGGACGCACCAACGCCCTCGGGCTGATCGTGCTCGACGTCGCGAACCCGTTCTTCACCGACGTCGCCCGCGGTGTCGAGGACGTCTCCAGCCGCCGGGGCACGGTGGTGATCCTCTGCAACTCCGACGACTCGGTGGTCAAGCAGGAGACGTACCTCCAGGTCCTGCAGGAGCAGCGGGTACGCGGGGTGCTGGTCACTCCCGCGCACGACTCCGCGCTGCCGGTGGACGCGCTGCGCGCCCGCGGCATGGCCGTCGTGCTGCTCGACCGCAGCGGCGACCGCCCCGACCTGTGCTCGGTCGCGGTCGACGACGAGGCCGGCGGACAACTGGCCACCGAGCACTTGCTGGCCGCGGGCCACGACGACTTCGCGTTCGTCAGCGGCCCGCTGACGATTCGTCAGTGCGAGGAGCGCCGGCGCGGGATGCGCCGGGCGCTGCGCGGGGCCGGGCTGCGCCTGAGCGGCGCCGTGCGCGACGTACAGGTGTCGGGGATGAACGCCCGTTCCGGCGCCGAGGCCGCGCGCCGACTGCTGGCCGACGGCAAGAAGGGCCTGCCGTCTGCGGTCCTGTGCGCGAACGACCTGCTGGCCATGGGCTTCATGCGCGAGATGCTGCGGGCCGGCGTCCGCATCCCCCAGGACGTCGCGCTGGTGGGCTACGACGACATCGAGTTCGCGGCGGCCGCCGCCATACCGATCACCTCGGTGCGCCAGCCGACCTACCAACTCGGTCAGACGGCCGCCGAGCTGCTGCTGGACGAGTGCGAGAACCCCGAGGGGCACGCCCACCAGCAGGTGACCTTCCAGCCGGAGCTGGTGGTCCGCGAGTCGACGGCCGGCTGACGGGGCCCGGTGCGCACGGGGGGCGTACCCCCGGACCGGCCTCAGGACCGTGGTTCCCGGTCCCCGCCCGGGCTGTCCCGGCCTGTCTCGTCTGCCGGGCTTGGTCCGGCCTTGGTTCCTGCCCTGGCACTCGTCCAGTACTCGTCCAGCGCTGGTGCAGCACTGGTCTGGCGGTGGCCTGGTCCTGTCCTGGCCCGCCGGAACGCGAATGCCTTCTCCCGGATGTGGAATCCCCTTGGCGTCGGCAGATCGTCGGGAGCGCGAGGGGGACGGCGGTCCGGCCGTTCGGCGTGCTCCGGAGCGAGGGTTGCCGTCGTGATTTAACGCAACAGGGTGTTGTATTCACACAGTAAATATCACGCACGCGTATGGGCTGACAAGAGCGGCCGCATCCGGCCCCGGTCGTCCCAAAAATCCCGATGCATGGGCTCTTTGCTGACGCTGCGAGGCGACTTTCGCACGCACCGCGAACATCCTTGACACGATTCATAAGCGGCTCGTAGTGTCCACGCCACAGAATTGACGTTAGATTTCACATCGTCTTCACGCCAGCCGACGGCGATGTGTGCCACCAGGTGGTACGCCGCATCAGGCGTAGAGGAAGGACGAGCCCGTGCCCGGTTCCCCGGCAGCGGATGTGCCCGCCCCCCGCCTCGCGGACGCTCTCGAAGGGCGCGCGAACGCGGCGGGCGCCGAGGGCCTGCGGCCCTACGGCCTGCGCTGCGAGCACCGGACCGCGCCGCTGGGCATCGACGAGACCGCCCCTCTGCTCGGCTGGCGGCTGTCCTCCGCGCGGCGCGGCGACGACCCCGTCGCCTACCGCGTCCGCGTCGCCGAGGAGGCTGCCGGTCTCGCGGACGGCGTCGAGGCGCTGTGGGACACCGGCCGCGTCCAGGACGCCGACGCGATCGGGGTGACGTACGCCGGCCCCGCCCTGCGCCCCCGCACTCGCTACCACTGGCGGGTCGACGTATGGTCGGCCGGGTCGCCCGTACCGGCGGAGGCCACTTCGTGGTTCGAAACCGGAATGACCGACTCCGCTTGGCAGGCCGCGTGGATCACCCACGACCCCGATCCCCTCCCGGTCATGGACGCGCCGATCGAGGGCGAGAGGGCACTCGACAACTACGGCCTTGCGCCGTGCCCCGTCCTGCGCCGCACGTTCACCCTGACCGCCGGCACCCGGCGCGCACGCCTGTACGTGAGTGCCCGCGGCCTGTACGACGTGCGGGTCAACGGCACCCGCGTCGGGAACGCGGAACTCGCGCCCGGCTGGACCGACTACACCCGCCGCATCCAGTACCAGACGTACGACGTGACCGACCTGCTCCAGGACGGCGAGAACGTGCTCGCCGCCACCGTCGCCGACGGCTGGTGGAGCGGCTTCGTCGGCTTCGAACCGCGCCGCGCGGGAGCCCACTACGGCTCGTTCCCGCAACTCCTGGCCGAACTGCGGATCACCGCCGCCGACGGAACGACCACCACGATCGCCACCGACGACACGTGGCGCACCGCCACCGGGGCGGTCCGGCACGCCGACCTGCTCATGGGCGAGTGCCACGACCTGCGGCACGCTGCCGCGGGCTGGGAGCACCCCGGGTTCGACGACGTGCACTGGTCCCCGGCGATGGTCGTCGACCGCGACCACCGCCTCCTGGTCGCCTCCGCCGACGAGCCGGTCCGCGCGATGGCGGAGGTCCGCCCGCGCTCGATCGCGCGCATAGCCCCCGACACGCACATCGTCGACTTCGGCCAGAACATGGCCGGCCGAATACGGCTGAACGCCGCGGGACTGCCCAGCGGCGCGCGCGTGGTGATCCGCCACGCCGAGGTCCTGGACACGTCGCGCCGGCTGTACACCGACAACCTCCGCACCGCCGCCGCCACGGACGTGCTGATCTCGGACGGCCGCCCCCGCATCGTGTTCGAACCGCGCTTCACCTACCACGGCTTCCGCTACGCGGAGATCCGCGGGATCCGCGAGCTGTCCGGCGCGGACGTCGTCGCGGTCGCCCTGCACAGCGACACCTCGTGGGCCGGCGGGTTCGACTGCTCCGACCCGGACATCCGGCGCCTGTACGACTGCGTCGCCTGGGGCCAGCGCTCCAACTTCGTCAGCGTGCCCACCGACTGCCCGCAGCGGGACGAGCGGCTCGGCTGGCTCGCCGACGCGCAGGTCTTCCTGCCGACCGCCGCGCTCAACGCCGACGTCGCCGCGTTCTTCACCAAGTGGCTGCGCGACGTCGAGGACGCCCGCGACCCGGACGGCGGATTCTCCAACGTCGCCCCGCGCCTGGTCGGCGTGGCCGACCAGGGCGCGCCCGGCTGGGGCGACGCGGGCGTGATCATCCCGTGGCACCTGTACCGGGTCTACGGCGACAGCCGGTTCCTCGCCCGCGCGTTCGACGGCATGCACACCTGGGTCGACCTGATCCACCGGCACAACCCCGACCTGGTCTGGCGCCACCGGGTGGGGCCGCACTTCTCCGACTGGCTCGCGCCCGGGACACCGACGCCCCGCGAGGTGATCGCCACCGCGTACTTCGCACACAGCGCGCATCTCACCGCGCGTGCGGCCGACGTCCTCGGCCACCAGGACCTCGCGAAGACGTACCACCGGCTCGCCGCGGACATCCGCACCGCCTTCCGCGAACACTTCGTCACCGTCGAGGACGCCGACGGCACCCCGGTCGTCCGCGTCGCGGGGGACACCCAGACCGGCTACCTCGTCGCGCTCGCGTTCGGGCTGCTGCCCACCGGGCACACCGAGGCCGCCGCCCGCCGACTCGCCGAACTCGTCGAGACCGACGGCCCCCGCCTGCAAACGGGGTTTCTCGGCGTCGCACTCGCCGCACCCGTCTTGGACGCGCACGGTCGCGCCGACCTCGCGCACGCGCTGCTGCGCCGTACCGAGGCGCCGTCGTGGCTGTTCCCGCTGCGGCACGGGGCCACCACGATCTGGGAGCGCTGGGACGGGTGGACGCCCGAGACCGGGTTCCGCGCCGCCTCGATGAACTCCTTCAACCACTACGCCCTCGGCTCGATCGGCGAGTGGCTGTACCGCGGCGTCGCGGGACTCGACCAGGCCCCCGAGTCCACCGCATACCGGCACCTGAGCGTACGCCCGGTTCCCGGCGACCTCGGCCACGCGGCCGCCCGGTACGAATCCGCCCGCGGCACCGTCGAGACCGCCTGGACCCGGCACGAAGACCGCATCGAGCTGTGCGTCCGGGTACCTCCGGGAGCCATCGCCGACGTGCGCGTCCCCACCACCGACCCCCGGACGGTCCGCGAATCGGACCTCGACCTACCCAAAGCCGAGCACGTCACCGTCCTGGAGACGGCCGACGACCATGTCGTCGCGCGCGTGGCCTCCGGGCGCTACCGCTTCACCGCCGCCCACACCCCGATGGGCAGGCATCCCGGACCGACGCCACTCGGCCGGCACCGCCCGCCACGCATTCCGAGTCCGGCGGCGACGCAGCCCGCCGGCCCCCACGAGGAGGAAACACCATGATCACGGGTTCCCGCAGCCTGTTCGGGCAGAGCACGGTCAGCCGCCGAGGTTTCCTCCGGATCGGCGGCGGCGTCGCGGCCGTCGCCGCGCTTCCCCTGTCCCTCACCGCCTGCTCGTCCTCGGGCGGCTCGGGCAAAGTGCGCGTGGTCGGCGTCGCGGACCAGCAGAAGCCGATGGAGGAACTCCTCGCGGCGTACAAGCAGACCCAGTCCGACGTCGACTTCAGCACCTCCTTCGCGCCGACCGACCAGGTCCAGACCGTGGTACGCACCCAACTGGCCGGCGGCAACGCCCCCGACCTGCATGTCCTGTACCCGGGCAACGGCAGCGCGATGTCCATGGCACAACTCGCGAAGGCCGGCCTGCTCGCCGACCTGAGCGCCCAGGCGTGGACGAAGGACGTCCCGTCCGGCCTCGATGCCGCCTACCGCAGCGAGGGCAAGACTTTCCTGTACTCGGCGGGCAGCAGCGTGATCGGCGCCATCTACAACAAGAAGGTGTTCGCGCAGGCCGGCCTGCAGCCGCCCAAGACCTGGGCGGAACTCCTCGACGTGTGCGCACAGTTGAAGGCCAAGGGCATAGTCCCGATCGCCCTCGGCGCGCAGACGCCCTGGGTGACCCAGCTGATCACCTACGCGCTCGTCCCGTCCGCCGTGTACGCGAAGAACCCGGGCTTCGACGACGAAATGGCCAGTGGCCGCGCCAAGTTCCGCGGCTCGGGCTGGGCGGACGCCTTGACCAAGTACCAGGACCTGCAGAAGCGCGGCTTCTTCAACGACAACCCGAACGGGACGACGTACGAGCAGCAGACCTCCATGGTCGCCACCGGCAAGGCCGCGATGGCCGTGCAGGTCTCCGCGGTGCTCTCCAGCTTCCGCCAGGCCACCTCGACACCCGACGACCTGGGCATGTTCCCCTTCCCCGGCTGGGACGACGCCGGCCAGCCCTGGATCCCCGCGGGCACCGTCGTCGGGCTGGGCGTCTCGGCGCGCGGCAAGAACCGCGACAAGGCCCTGGCGTTCGTGGACTTCCTCGGCCGGCAGGAGAACATCAACCGCTGGGCGGCCTCCGTCTCCGCCATCCCGTTCAAACGCGACGCGTCGAGCACGATCGACCCGGCGCTGGCCGACTTCCTGCCCATCATCGACGCCGACCACGCGGTGCCGTTCATGGACCAGCGCTGGCCCAACGCCGAGGTGCAGCCCGCCCACTTCGCCGCCGTCCAGAACCTGCTCGCCGGCAAGACCGACGTCGAGGGCGCGCTCGGCCAGATGGACGAGGCGTACGGGAAGAAGTCGTGAACTCCGCACCGAACCGCGGATCCGGGGTCGGGGTGGTCACCGACGCCGGGTCCGGGCCTCCCGTCACAGGGCCGACCACCGGCAAGTCCGGGCCGCCCGCCACCGCGCGGCGCCGCCGGCCCCGCCGCAATCCCACCGCGCCGCCATGGCTGTTCGTCGTCCCGGCGCTGGTCGTGTACGCGGTCGTCGTCCTGTACCCGAGCATCGCGGGCATGTTCTACGCCTTCACCGACTGGTCGGGCGTCGGCGGCTTCTCGTTCACCGGCCTGGAGAACTTCAGGACGCTGCTGCACGACGACATGGCCCGCGAATCCATCCGCAACACCCTGCTGCTCACCGTCGCCGTCGTCGTCGTGCAGAACGGCATCGGACTCCTGCTCGCGCTGGGCGTCAACGCGAACATCAGGACCAAGTCGCTGCTCCGGGTGATCTTCTTCGCCCCCGCGGTGGTCAGCCCCGTCATGGTCGCGTTCCTGTGGAAGTACATCTACAACCCGGACGACGGCGCGGGCCTCAACGGCGTCCTGGGCGCGGTCGGCCTCGGCGGCCTGCGCCAGGACTGGCTCGGAGACCCGTCCCTCGCCCTGTGGTCCGTCGCCGCCATGGTCATCTGGCAGTACGCCGGCTACTCGATGGTGATCTTCCTCGCCGGCCTGCAGGGCGTACCGGCCGAACTGCACGAGGCGGCCAGGATCGACGGCGCGGGCACCTGGCAGCGCTTCCGCTACGTCACCTGGCCACTCCTGGCCCCGGCGCTGACGATCAACCTCATGCTGTCCACCATCGGCGGCCTGAAGCTCTTCGACCAGGTCTACGCCGCGACCAACGGCGGCCCCGGCACCTCCAGCGAGACCTTGTCGACGGTGCTCTACAAACAGGCCTTCGTCTACGGGAAGTTCGGCTACAGCACCGCCGTGGCCCTGGTGCTCGCGATCTTCGTCGCGGCCGTCTCCCTGGTCCAACTCCGTTACCTACGCGCCCGGGAGGTAACCGCATGAGCACCGGTGCCGTCGTCGACACCGCCCCCGCGAGCCCGGTGAAGCCGCACCGCCGAAGGCTGCGCGCCGAGTTCGGCCGCTACGGGCTCGAACTCGTCATGGTCGCGGTCGCGGTGGCCTTCCTGTTCCCGGTCTACGCGCTGGTCACGCTGGCGATGAAGGACCCCGAGCAGATCGCCAACTCCCCGCTGTCCGTGCCCGAGCCGCCCACCCTGGGCAACTTCGGCGACGCCTGGACGTCCGCGTCGCTCGGCTCCGCGCTGCTCAACAGCACCCTCATCACCGTGGTCAGCCTGCTGCTGCTCATAGTCATCGGCTCCACGGGGGCGTACTACCTCGCCCGCTGCGCCAAGGGACTCGGCTACGGTCTGTACATCCTGTTCCTGCTGGGAATCGTGCTGCCGTTCCAACTCGGCATGATCCCGCTGTACAAGCTGGTCGACAGCCTCGGCTGGCTCGGCACCTACCAGGGCATGGTGCTGTTCTACACCGGCATACAGCTGCCTTTCACCGTGTTCCTCTACACCGGATTCATCCGCGCGCTGCCGCAGGACTACGCGCAGGCGGCGCTGATCGACGGCTGCAACCACCGGCAGGCGTTCACCCGGATCGTGTTCCCGCTGCTGCGCCCGATCACCGGGACGGTGGTCATCCTGAACGCGGTCTTCATCTGGAACGACTTCTTCACACCCCTGCTCTACCTGAGCGGCTCGGGCAAGGAGACCGTGCCGGTGGGGGTGTTCTCCTTCGTGGGGCAGTACGTCTCGGACTACGGGCTGGTCTTCGCCGGCCTCGTCCTGGCCGCACTGCCGATCCTCGTGGTCTTCCTCGTCCTGCAGCGCTACGTGATCAAGGGATTCGCCGGCGGCCTCAAGGGCTGACCGGCGACCGATCCAGACAGGCAACCCCATGACGCACGCACCCGTCGGCGACCCGGGTCCGCTGCCCGGCCGGATCGCCGCGATCCTGGCCGACCCGCCGCGCGCCTTCTCGCCCACCGCCATCTGGTGGTGGAGCGGGGAGGCGCTCGACCCCGCCCGGCTCCGGGACCAGTTGGAACGCTTCGCCGAAGGCGGCGTGTTCAACCTGGTCCTGCTCAACCTCGCGCCGTCGGGCCCGCTGTTCGGCGCCGACGCCGACGACCCGCCGTTCCTGTCCGAAGCCTGGTGGCTTCTGCTGCAAGGAGTGTGCGACGACGCCCGCGAGCTCGGGATCGGCCTGTGGTTCTACGACCAACTCGGCTTCTCGGGCGCGGATCTGCAGGCCCGCCTGGTGGACGAGAACCCCCGGTACGGCGGGCGACGGCTCGAACGCCTGCGGGCGGTCGTCGACGGCGCCGACGTGCCGGGCGAACTGCGGTGCCCCGAGCCGGGGCGGCCGATCGCGGCACGGGCCGAACCGGTGGACGGCGACGACCGCCCCACCGGACCGCCGGTCGCCCTCGTCCCGGACGGCCAGGTGGTCCGGGCACCCGGTCCCGGGCGGTGGCGGCTGACGCTGCACCACCACACGCCCCTCGGCTTCGACTACCTCGGCACCGAGGCGTGCGCGACGCTCCTGGACCAGGTGCACGGCGCGTTCGAACGGCGCCTCGGCGACCGTCTCGGGTCGGTCGTCGTCGGCTCGTTCCAGGACGAGTTGCCCGCACTGCCCACGTGGTCGGACGGCTTCGCCGAGGCGTTCCGCTCGCTGCGCGGCTACGACCTCACCGCCCGCCTGGACGCGCTCTACCACGACAGCAGCCGACCGGACGCCGAACAGGTCCGGCGCGACTACCACCGCACACGGGCCGAACTGGCCGAGAGCGCCTTCTTCCGCCCACTCGCCGAGTGGCACGAGAAGCACGGCCTGCTCGTCGGCTGCGACCAACAGGATCCCGCGCGGGCCGGGCACCCGGTCGGCGGCGTGGAACTGTACGCGGACTACGCGCGCACCCACCGCTGGTTCTCCGCACCCGGATCCGACCACCACGGCGACGCCCGCATCCACTCCTCGCTGGCCCACCTCTACGGCAGGCCGCGCACCTGGATCGAGGCCTTCCACTCCACCGGGTGGGGCGGCACGTTGGAGGAGACGTTCGACTGGCTGCTGCCATGGCTGCGCGCCGGTGCGACCTTGTACAACCCGCACGCGGTCTACTACACGACCAAGGGCGGCTGGTGGGAGTGGGCTCCGCCGGGCACCGACTGGCGTCAGCCCTACTGGCGCCACCACCGGGTGTTCGCCGACGCGGTGACGCGGCTGTGCGCGGTGCTGAGCCTGGACCGGCACCTGTGCGACGTCGCGGTCCTGCTGCCGACGACCACGGTTCAGGCCGGTGCGGCGCTGGACGGTGTCGGCGCGGACGCGCGGCGGGCGCAGGAGACGTACCTCGAACTCGTCGGCGACATGACGTGGTTCCGCACCGCGCCCGGCGTCCTCGACCGGCTCGGCGTCGACGCCGATGTCATCGACGACGCCTCCGTGGCCGCCTCGCGCGTCCACGACGACGGTACGCACGCGCGGATGCGGGTGGCCGACGAGGCGTACGCGGTGATCGTGCTGCCGGCCTGCACCGTCCTGGAACAGGACACGGCACGCCGGCTGGTCGAGTTCGCCGCGGCCGGCGGCACCGTGGTCGCGGTCGGCGCGCTGCCCCGACGGGTCGTCGGGCCGGACGCGACCGAGGCCCTGGACGCGTTGCTCGCGCTGTTCGCCGACGGCCGCGCGGTCTTCGTCCCCGCGTCGGCCGATCTCGACGACGTTCTCGCGGTGCGGGAGCGGGTGGTCCGTGCCTCGGTCCCGGTGCTCGCGCGCCGCGTCGACGGGGCCACCGTGCTGTTCCTGACCGCGGGCAGCCCCCGGGCGACGCACGCGGCCGTCGCCGCGCCCGACGAACGGGGAGCCGCCCTGGGCTGGTTGGACGCCCGGTACGACTTCGACCCGGCCCGGTACGCGTCCCACGCCCGGGCGCGGGTCCGCGGCGTCGAGGGGCCCGCGGTCCTGCTCGACCCCTTCGGCGGAACTCCCCGCGTGCTCCCGGTGCACCCCGCCTCCGACGATCCGCATGCGGTGGACGTCGAGGTGCCCTTCGACGCGGGCCCCGCCGCGATCGTGGTCTTTCCCGGGGACGCGTCGCCGACGGACCCGGGTGCGTCGCCCCTGCCCGCAGCCGTGCCGGTGTCCACGCCGGCGTCCGCGCCGCTTGTGGAGATCCCTGCCGACGCCGCTTGGGACATGGAACTTGTCCCGACCCTCGACGACACGTGGGGCGACTTCTCCCGCCCCGCGACCGGGCCGCCGCCGGTAGGGACGGCTTTCGTCGAGACGCGCGCCTTCCGGCACCGTGTCGAACAACGGGTCGACGCCGAGGGCGAGCGGGCGGACCACCCGGAGGACGACCGGGAGGACGGCGGCGCGCCCGCGACCACGGACGCCGCGGGCGAGGTGCACGCGATGTTCGGTCCACGCGCGGTGCTTGTCGACGCCGAGGGCTCGGTGCGGTCCGAAGTCGCGTGGTCGGACACCCGCGGGATCCACAAGGACCCGGTCCACCGCGACGTGCTCGGACCCAAGGGACATGTGCCGGAGGAGTTCTTGCGGCTGGGACCCGCCACCGCCGGAAGTGTCGTGCGCGTGCGCACCGAACTCCTGCTCGACGCACCGTTCGACGGCCACTTGGCGATCGGCGCGGCGGCGGTCAAGTCGGTGCGGCTGGACGGGCTGCCCGTGGCACTGGACGACCGAGGGCATCTCGCGTTCGGCCCGGTCGAGTTGACGCCCGGTCGCCGCCTCCTCGAACTCGACCTGACCGCCGAGCACGACGGCGAACTGCGCGCCAATGTCGCGCTGGTGCGCGACGTCGAACGCTATCGGCGGCCGGAGTGGATCCTCGCTTCCGGACCCGGCGGCGGCGCGGTGCTGGGCACGACCGTGTCGCTGGCGGCGGTTCCCGCGCGGGCCGTCGTGCAGGTCGCGGCCCGCGGATCCTGCGTGCTCCGCGTCAACGGGGAACCGGTCGGCAGGCAGGGCGGGTTCGACCCGTACGCCGACCACGCGATCCCGCGCGTGCGGCGGCACGACGTCACGGAGGCGCTGCGGGTCGGCGACAACGACATCACGGTGGAGGTCGCCGCCGACGGCGACCCTGCCGTGCTGGTCGACGCGGTTCTGGGCGAGACGGCGGTGCACAGCGACGCGGCGTGGTGGTCGGAGCGAGGCGGCGTGCGGGAGCCGGCCGTGGTGCGCCGTGAGGCGGTCGGCGACCCCGCGGCGCTGTACCTGCGCCGCCGACCGCATCCGCTGCCCGGTGCCGCCTGGTTGGACCCCGACGCCGACGACGGGACGGTGCTGCCGGTGGACTTCGCGGTCCCCGGCCGGGGCGCCGCGGTGGAGTGGTTCGAGTGGCGGCTTCCTCCCGGCGCGCTGCGCTTGACGGCCCGCGTGCACGGCGACACGGCGGTGTTCGTCGACGGGCGCGAGCGGACCGCGGTCACGAGCGGAACCGACGACGGCGTCCGCACGGTGGAGGTCGACCTGTCCGACGACGGACCGGCAGGCGCGCGGACCGCCGCGCTGCGGGTGCGGACCGGCCCGGGCCGCCGGGGCGGCGCGGCCTTGGCCGATGCGGTGCGCTGCGAGGTGGGTAGGGGCCCGATCCTGCTCGGCGACTGGGAGGAACGCGGGCTCGCCGAATACAGCGGCGGCGTGCGGTACGGCCGCATGCTGCCGCCGGTGGCCGCGACGGGCCGCGTACTGCTCGACCTGGGACGCGTACGCGGCACCGCCGAAGTGTCCGTCGCCGGTGTCTCGGCCGGCGTGCGGGTGTGCTCTCCCTACGTCTTCGACGTGACCGGACTCGTCGGGGACGCTCCGGTCAGGGCCGAAGTCACCGTGTACGGGACACTCGCACCGCACCTGGACGCGACCAGCCCCACACACTTCGTGTTCCCCGGCCAGCGGGTCACCGGACTGATGGGTCCGGTACGCGTCCTCGGCGTCGCGTGACGGCGCGCCCGCGCACGGTGGCACGGGTCAGGCACGCGTCCCGTGCCACCGTGCGCGGGCGCTGTCCACGCGGAACAGGTAGTCGGCATAAGCCTGCTCGTAGTGCGCGACGCCCGCCGGGTCGGGGTCGACGATCGCGTCGGGGAGCGTCCAGGCGGCCGCGTCGAGGCCGCCGCCGAAGTCCCCCGCGCGGGCCGCGACACCCGCGATGACCGCGCCGCGGGCACCGGGCTCCGGGCCCCGGGCCACGCGCAGCGGTCGCCCGAGTACGTCGGCGAACACCCGCAGCCAGGCCCGATTTCGTGAGCCTCCGCCGCAGACGGCCAGTTCGCCGGTCAGTCCGGCGGCCTCCAGGCAGTGCCGGGCCGCGAACGCTATGGCTTCGCACACGGCCCGGACCAGGTCGGCGCGGCCCGCGCGCAGGTCGAGGCCGGTGAACTCGGCGCGCGCCGCGGGGTCCACGAACGGCGACCGCTCCCCGGAGGGGGACAGGTAGGGCAACGCCGCGACGCCCCGCGCCCCGCGCGGGCTCTCGTCGAGCATGCCGGAGACCTGGGCGTGTGTGCCGCCCGTCAGGGTGAGGACCCAGTCGAGTGCGGCCGTGCCGGTCATGGCGGGCAGCGCCCGCAGGTGACGGTCCGGGCGGGAGGTGGCGAGGTGGAACCCCACCGGTTCGGCGTCGAGGGCGACCGTCTCGACCAGCACTTGGCAGGCCAGGGTGGTGCCGACGGTGAGGAGGCCGTCGCCCGGTTCGGTCACGCCGGCGCCGATCGCGCACGCGGGGAGGTCGTAGGGCCCCGAGGTGACCGGGGTCCCGGCGGGCAGGCCCGGAGTGCCGCCGTGCGCCCGGCCGTAGGGGAGGGTCCGGGCGATCGGGGGCAGCAGGCCGGCACGGTGTCCGAGGCCGAGTGCGTCGAGCACATCCGGGGCGTAGGTGCGGGTGAGGGGGTCGAGGAAGGGGACGGACGCGTCGGACAGGTCGGTGCCGCGCTCGCCCGTCAGGCGCAGGTGGAGCACGTCCTTGCAGGACGCGGCGGTCGTCGCGGCGTCCAGCGCGGCGGGCTCGTGGCGGTCCAGCCAGGCGAGGAGAGGACCCGCGGAACCCGGGAACAGCACGTTCCCCGTCCGCCGGTACAGCCGTTCGGCGACGCCGTCGGCCATCCAGTCCGCCACCAGGCCGCCGGCGCGGCCGTCCAGCCACGACACGGCAGGGCGTACGGCGTGCCCGTCGGCGTCGACGAGCCACAGGCCGTCGCCTTGACCGGTGACCGCCACCAACTCCGGGCGGTCGTCCCCGATCACCGCGGCGAGGACGCCGGCGGCCGCGCGCCAGACCTCTTCGACGTCCTGTTCCAGGTGTCCGCCCCGGCCGCCGAGCGAGACGGGCGTCGACTCGACGCGCAGCGCGGTGCCGTCGTCCGCGAAGGCGGCCGCCTTCGCGACCGAGGTCCCCATGTCGAGTCCGACGAACACCGTGTCTCCCATCGTTGTTTCGCCATGCCGGTCCGCTCGGGTCCGGCGCGGTCAGACGACGCCGTGCGCGAGCGGTTCGCCGCGCAGGTACCGGCCCACTTCGGCGGCCGCGAGACGCGCCGCGTTGTGCGCGACCGCGGTGTTGGCCCCGGCCAGATGCGGCGTCATGACCAGGCGCGGTGCCGAGCGCAGGCGCGAATCGGCCGGGGGCGGCTCGACGGCGAACACGTCCAGTCCGGCCGCCCCGAGCCGGCCGGACTCCAGCGCGTCGCACAAGGCGTCCTCGTCCAGGAGCGCGCCGCGCGCGCAGTTCACCAGGACCGCGCCCTCGGGCAGCAGCGCGAGCTCGCGGGCGCCGAGCAGGCCGCGGGTCTCCGGGGTCAGCCGGGCGTGCAGCGAGACGACGTCCGAGCCGGCGAGCAACTCGTCGAGGTCGCCGACGGGAGTGCCCAGCTCGCGCAGCAACGCCTGGTCCGCGTAGGGGTCGTGGATGCGGACGTGCGCGCCGAGCGCGGCCAGGGCACGGGCGACGCGGCTGCCGACGGCCCCGGCGCCGATCAGGCCGACGCGCGACCCGTCCAGTCCCGGGCCGCAGTTGTCGTACGTGTAGAACTCGCCGGCCCAGCGGCCGGCGGCGAGCGCGGCCGAGGTCTCGGGGATGCGGCGCATGGCGGCCAGCAGCAGCCCGACGGTGTACTCGGCGGTGGCCGCCGCGTTCCGGCCGGGCGTGTTGCACACGCGTACGCCGCGTTCGGCGGCCGCCTCGAGGTTGACGTTGACCGGTCCGCCTCGGCCGATCACCACCAGGCGCAGGCCGGGCGCCTCGTCGAGGATGCGCTTGGTGACCGGTCCCATCTGGGTCACCAGCGCCTCCGCGCCGCGCAGGGCGCCGAGGATCGTCTCTTCGTCCCCGGACGCCTCGTCGACCTCGGCTATCCGTCCGAACGGCGTCAGCGGCCAGGGCAGGCACAGCTGGTCGATCCGGTGTCCGGTGCCGATCTCTGCGGTCAGTTCGCGGGCGATCAGGTCGGGGGCGACGAAATGGTCGCCGGCGGCGAGGATGTGCATCGGCGAGTTCTCTCCTTGGCGGTGGGGCGACGGCGCGGACCCGGGGCGCGGACTGGGGGCGGGCCGGCCGGGGCGGTGCGTTCGGCGCGGTCAGGTCGGGGCGACCTCGTAGCGGACGCCGCTGTCGTCGAGCGAGCGCAGGACGTCCGGCGGTGTCCGGTCGTCGATCAGGACGAGGTCGAACGCGGTGAGCGGGGCGAGCCGGTGCAGTGCGGTGCGGCCGAGTTTGGAGTGGTCGACCATCAGCACGTTGCGGCTGGCAGCCCGGAGCATCGCCCGTTTGACGGCGACGATGTGCTGCTCCTGGTGGAAGGCGAAGCCGCCGAGTACGGACGAGGTGGACACGAAGCACAGGTCGACGCGCAGGGCCTCGACCGCCTCGACGCACGGCACCCCGAGGAAGGAGTCGTGCAGCGGGTCGTAGTCGCCGCCGAGCGCCATCAGGCGGATGCCGCGCTCCTCGGCGAGCAGGTTGATGGTCTGCAGGAAGTTGGTGACCACGGTCAGGGGTTCGATGCGCGGCAGCAGCCGGGCCAGTTCGAGTGTGGTGGTCGAGTCGTCGATCATCACGGACATGCCCGGTTCGACCATCGAGACCGCCTTGGCGGCAAGTGCCTCCTTCTCCGCCCGCATGGACTTCTGGCGGTAGGCGACGTTGCTCTCGAACACGCCCGAGGGCTGGGCGGTCACACCGCCGCGGAACTTGCGCAGCACGCCTTCACGTTCGAGCTCGTCGATGTCGCGGTAGATCGTCATCAGGCTGACCCCGAACATCTCGGCCAGATCCGCGGCGGACGCGGATCCCTCGGTCAGCACGTGGTCGGAGATCTCCCTGCGCCGCTGCAGCGGGCCTCGCTGGCTCTTGTCCTGTGACATGTGCGTGGGTCCTGTCCTGGGCCGTCGTCTGCGGACAGCTTGGCTGCCCTTTCCGGAGATCAGTGTGCTGGCCGTTCGGGCGTGCCGGTGGCGGACGCCGCGCACGGGTCGGCGCGGGGGTGCGGACTCCTCCGTGAGTGACGCTTAACTAACATAAAGTGGTGTGGATATAACATCCAACGCTGATGTAGCGTTCAGTAGTGTTCATCACGCGCGGCGACCGAGTCAACCCGTCGCACTCCCCGAAGAACGCTCTCTCACCAGGTGAGATGACAGGTGCGACGAGGTGAACGGCGGCCCGCGGGGGTGTCGCCGCCGACGCGGATC
Organism: Streptodolium elevatio; assembly: GCF_053592165.1. Lineage (NCBI taxonomy): Bacteria > Bacillati > Actinomycetota > Actinomycetes > Kitasatosporales > Streptomycetaceae > Streptodolium > Streptodolium elevatio. Next base: position 101,009 of record NZ_JBSFVE010000002.1, on the reverse strand, counting down.
CGGCAGCAACACGATGTGAAATCCTCGTGCAATCACCAGACGGCGAACGACAAGGCGGCGCGCGTGACAGACAGCCGGCATCAGGACGTGTGGATGGGCGTCGACCTCGGGACGCAGGGCGTACGCGCCCTGGCCGTCACCGCCGACGGACGGGTGCTCGGCCGGGGCTCCGCCGGACTGACCGGCCATCGCGAGGGAAACCGCCACCAGCAGCTCCCCGCGGACTGGTGGTCGGCGGTCGGCACCGCGGTACGGCGGACACTCGCCGCCGACGGCACGCTGTCGGTGCGGGTCCGCGGCCTGTCCGTGTGCAGTACCTCCGGCACCGTGCTGCTGACCTCTCCGGACGGCGCACCGGTCGGCCCGGCGCTGATGTACGACGACGGGCGCGCCGAAGCCGAGGCCGGCGAGGCCCAGGAGGCCGGCGCCGCGCTGTGGGACGAACTCGGCCTCCGCATCCAACCCAGCTGGGCCCTGGCGAAGCTGGTGTGGCTGGCCCGGCACGCCGACCAGTGGTCCGGCGGACCGCGGTCCGGCATCGACGGCAGCCGCGTCTGCCACCAGGCGGACTATGTCGTCGGACGGCTCGCGGGCCACCCGGTGGCGACCGACTCCAGCCACGCACTGAAGACGGGGTACGACCTGCACCGGGCGGCCTGGCCCACCCACGTGCACGACCGGCTGGGGCTGGACGGCCTGCGGTTCCCTGACGTCGTCCCGCCGGGCACCGTGCTCGGGACCGTCTGCCGCGACGCCGCCGCACACACCGGACTCACCGAAGGCACGCCGATCGTCGCCGGAATGACCGACGGATGTGCCGCCCAACTCGGCTCCGGCGCCTGGGGCGTCGGCCAGTGGAACTCGGTGCTCGGCACCACCCTGGTTCTCAAGGGTGTGACCGCCACACCGCTCCGCGACCCCGCGGGCGTGCTGTACAACCACCGCTCCCCGGACGGGCACTGGCTGCCGGGCGGTGCCTCCAGCGTCGGCGCCGGCGCGCTGACCAAGGCGTTTCCCGGAGCCGACCTCGCCCGGCTGGACCGGCTGGCGGCCACCCGCGAGCCGGCGCGCGCCATCGCGTACCCGCTGGTCGCCTCCGGGGAGCGCTTCCCCTTCCTCGCCCCCGACGCCGAGGCGTTCATCCTCGGATCGGCACCCGAGGACGACGCCGACCGGCATGCGGCGCTCCTCCAGGGCGTGGCTCTCGTCGAGCGCCTGTGCCTGGCGTACATCCGCCTGCTGGGCGCCCCCGTCGACGCGGCGGTCACCTTCACCGGCGGCGCCACCCGGAGCCCGTACTGGAACCAGCTCCGCGCCGACATCCTGGGCCGTCCGGCCATCGTCCCCGAGCAGACCGACCCCGCGCTGGGGATGGCTGTCCTCGCGGCCCACGGCATCGCACGCGCCCGCGCGGCGGACGGCGTGGCGGTGCCCCTCGCCTCGACCTCCCGGGGCATGGTGCGGACGGGAGCCGTACTCGACCCCCGGCCGGACGTCACCCGCCGGTTCGCCGAACCCTTCGCCGCCCTCGTCGGCGAACTCGAACGCCGCGGCTGGCTGCCCCGCACCACTGCCGACTACGCACGGGAGCACGGATGAGCACCGGGTCGACCCCCGCCGGATCCACCACGCTGTTCCTCGCCCGCCACGGCGAGACCGTCTGGCACGCCGAAAACCGGTACGCGGGCGTCAGCGACATCTCCCTCACCGACCGCGGCACCGCCCAGGCGAGCGCGCTCGGCGCCTGGGCCGAGTACGCCGGACTCGACGCGATCGTCACGTCGCCCCTGTCCCGCGCCCGGCGCACCGCCGCACCCGCGGCGCTGGCGACGGGGTTGAGCCCGCTCGTCGAGCCGGACCTCGTGGAACTCGACTTCGGCATCGCGGAAGGGCGCCTGCTGAGCGAACTGGAGGCCACCCACCCGTCGGAGGTGGCGGCCTTCCGCCTCGACCCCGCCGGGCATCCGCTGCCAGGAGGCGAGAATCCCGACGCCGCCGCCGGTCGCGGCGCCGCCGCGCTGGTACGGATTGCTGCGGCGCACCCCTCGCAGCGTGTCCTCGTCGTCGCGCACAACACGCTGCTCCGGCTGACCTTGTGCCGGCTGCTCGGTATTCCGGAACGCGAGTACCGGCGGGTCCTGCCCGGGCTCGTCAACTGCGCCCTCACCGAACTGCGGGTGACGGGGGATCAGGTCGCGCTGATGTCCTACAACGTCCCGCCGTTGCCCGCACCTCCGCCCGCGGCGGCACCCGACGCCCCGGCCGCCGCCCCGGTGAACCAGGGCGCCAGGCCCGAGTTCTGGACTTCGGCGGACTGCGCGTCGTCCAAGCGACAGGGACCGCCGACCCGATGAGCCTCCTCGGCTGATCGGCGACTACCCCCGCCGCGGTATCCCATTTCGGCTCCCAATGTCCGCATGGCGCCGAACGGCCTTGCCACATCCCGCGATTGTCCTCCGGCGCGGGTAGCGTCGCTCGGACCTCGCCCAACCCGTTCGGCGGCGGCGAGCGTCCAGTCGGCTATGTGGAGAGGTCTGATCGCGTGAGCACTCGTGCGTCCGGGGATTTCGTGGACTGGATCCGCCGGGAACACCCTGGTGATGCTGCGCGGTTGCTGCGCCTGCTACCGGGACTGCCGCAGGACCTCAAAACAGCCCGCAACCGTGCCTGGTCCCAGCCGAAGAAGGCGCTCGGCATCTACCAGGGCATCGCCGCGGAGCTGACCCGCTCAGCCCCGCACGTGCTGCCCGGCTTCCACGAGCACGCGGCACGCGCGTTCCTGTCCACCCGGCACCAGGCGTTCGCGTCGCAGATGCTCGCTGCCGCCCGGCAGGCCGAGGCCGAGCACGGCCTTGCGGTGGACGACGACCACGTCGACGAGATCTTCCTCGAATTCGTGGTCGCCGACGCGCTGCCCGCCAAGGCCGTCGCGGAGTACTCCAAGGACCTGTTGACCCGTATGCCGGCCGACGAGGCTTTCACGCGGTTCACCCGCCTGTGCGTCCGCCGCACCGGGGCGGGGTTGCCGCCGTCCGTCCAAATGGCCTCGGCAGTACGCAAGTTGGCGCGCGAGGCGGGTGACAAGGACCGGCGCGAACAGGCATATCTGGCGGAGATACTTCGCCTGCCCGTCGTCGTCCGGGCCCCCGCCGGGTGGTGGCACGCACACCGGGCCGCCGTGGTCGCCGTGGCCCGCCGTGAGCCGGCCGTCCGGGGCCGGCTGCTGGATGTCGCACCGAAGTGGCACCAGCACGACATGACGTTCGACCAGGCCCGAGCGCTCTGCCGCGTGTGGATCGCCCTCCTGGAAGACTGCGGCGCCACCGCCGGGCTCGGCGACGGCGTCGGCGTCACCGACGAGGAACGCCCGTCGGACGGCACCACCGGGTGGCTCACCCGCATCCTGGAGGGCTGGATTCCCGGCGGTGAGGACCCCCGCATGCCCGGACTGCACGCGCTGCTGCCCCGGATCGCCGAGCGGATCACCGGCGAACTCGCCGCGAGCGGAGGGGCGTTCGAGATGACGTGGTCCCTGGCGTCGGACGTCGACCTGGTCGACCTCATGTTGTCGCTCGGCATCCCGATGACCGATCCCCGCCCCGGCGGGCACCGGCTCGAACTCGACCGGTGGGCCCGTACCGACGACCGGCGAGACCTGCGCGCCCTCGCCGCGGCGCCCGGCCTCGCCCGGGCGTTCCGCAACGGCGCGAGCGGCTGGTACGACCAGAGCGAGCACCCGAGGACCGCGCGCGCCTTGGCCGCGACCCCGGGTGGCCGGGTGCTGCTGGCCGACTGGATATGCGACCTGTCCCGTGCGTCCGCTCCGGCGGGCCTGCCGAACCTCCCGTCGGCGCAGAGCAGTCTCGCGTGGCTGCCACCCGACATCGCGGCCCTCGCCTCGGATGCGGTCGTCGAGGCGACGAAGGCCGATCTGGCCCCGGAGTTGGCCCGAACACTGCGGGCCGGACTCACCGACGAGTTGTGCTGGCCGGAGTTCGAGGAGATCACGGCAGGCGGCGCGACGGGGCGGCCGTACGTGGCCGAGGCCTGGCCCTACCTTGTGGTGGCGAGGGACACCGAGGTGAGGGTGCTCGGCCCCGGAGGCGTGGTGCTGCGGCACACGTCGCGCGCCCCTTCCACGGGGGCCTCCCGTCCCGAATTCCACTATGTGGACGGCGCGTTGCTCGTCTACTGGAGGGAGTACGGGGCGGGGTACCGCGGCTACTGGTACCGGCCGGACGAGGCGCCCGACGGCCCGGCCGAGCCCGTGGCACTGTTCGGCCTCGACCCCGAGGAGTACCGGCGCAGCGGCGAGGTCTCCCTGCCGCTGCCCGGCGGCGGTCGCTTCACCGGCCGCGGAGTCCTCCGCGCGGGCGACGCGGACATCCCCGATGAATCCCCGACCAGCGGCGACGGAACCCGATTCTGGGCCTGGGACGAGAAGGCGTCCGCCTGGTTCCGGCACGACCCCGGGACCGGAGCGCAGGATGAGCGCGACCTGCCCGGCCTCATGGCCGCCGGAGCTGCCGAGACCGGCCTCGACGCCCTCGACGGCCGCCACAGCTGGGTACGGCCCGCCCCGATCGCCGAACCGGCGCCGGTCGCCGTCCCCGTCGACGGGCTGCTCGGCTGGCACGTCACCACACAGCCCGACGGAACCCTGCGCGGCAAGGACCTCGCGGGCCGCGCCGTGACAGTGCCGGGCGACGTGGCTTCCCGCCCGTTCCCCGCCCATCCCTTCGCGGCGCTGACACTCCCCGGCGACGAACGGCCGCGTGCGCTGGTCCGCGACAAGAACGACCGGGTCGACATCGTGGACCCGGAGGGCGTGGTGACGGCCGGCGGCTTCGAGGCGTTCTCGGCCGGCAATCCCGTGCTGCCCCCCACGTCGTTCTGGCACATGATGCGGATCCGCGACCGCGAAGGCTCCCTCGCCCTGCGGACCGTCGACGACGAAACCGCGGCCGCGCTGCTCGCAGCCGCCGGTACGGGAGACGACAGCGACCTGCCCAAGGCCGTCCGTGCCCTGCTCCCTTCGGTCACCGACCCGGTCCTGGTCGCCGGGATCGCGGGAGTGGTCCGATTCGCGGGCGAACGCCGGGCCGTCCTCGACGGCGTCGCCGAGCGCGCCACGGCCCCCGAACCCGGGGACGGGCCGCGGGAAGTGCCGGGTGACCCGAAGACCGACCCGGGAGACGAACTGCTCCGCTGCGCACTCGACGGGATCGGACTGACACCGCGTGCCATCGGCACCGCACCCGACCCGGCGTCGGCGGCCCGCCATCAGGGCCGGAGTCGGGCCTTCCGGCAACTCCGAGAACTTCATGCCCGGTTCGCCGCCCGGCGATCGGCGGCCGACGATGCCGCGGACGACGCCGGGCGGCTGCACTTCGGCACGAAGGACGTGCCCCGTACCGACATTGCCGTCGACGATCTCGTCCTGCGTGCCTCGGCGGTCGCGGTCAAGGCCGCATCGCCGGTCACCCCGCCCGCGGAACAGGAAGCCCTACGGGCGCTGCTCACGCTCCTCGACGCCTTTCGGATGGACGCCGAGAATCCGGCGAGCTGGCGCCGTGTCCGGATGCACGCCGACCAGGAGACCCTGAGGCACGCGGGATGGCACGGCGACAGGTACTACGACGACGGGGCGCGAGGAGTGCTGGGGCTCGGCGGAGGCGCGTTCGCGTTCGTCAACGACGCCTACGTCCCGCTCTACACCCCGGACCGCAAGACGTACGGCATGGACTTCACGGCGTTGGTCCGCGACCCCGCCGGCCGTTTCGAACTGCCTGGCGGATACACCGTCACCGATACGGCACCGATCGACACGGCGTGGTTCGCCGGGCTCGGGCAGTTCCTGGAGACGTGGGGCCGACAAGGCCAGGTGCCGTGGGACCCGTCGGCCGCCGACGTGTTCGCCGAAGCCACCGGAGTGGGCCAGGCCATGGCCCGCCTGATCGTGGCCGGCCTGCCGGAACTGTCGAGCCCCGCCTTCCCGTCCGCCGAACTCCGGGCCGTGCTCGGCCTGAAGGCATCCGAGGCCGGAGCCGCCCGCGGCGAGATCCGGCGCCTGGCCGACCCGGACGTGCGCGGCGAGCTGGTCGCCGCGCTGCTGCCCGCAGACCCGGCACGGCTGTGGACCGACGGCGTGGACGCGGCAGCCGCGGCCGCCGTCTGGAACTCCCGGGTCGGCCGCCTGCGGCCGGTGCCCGACGCCCTCCTGGTCGACGCGGTCGGCGCGCTGCCCGACCTGTGGTGGTCGAGGTCCACCGGCCGGTACGCCTCCATCCACGACGTGGACACGACCCGCGGGCCCTCCGGCGCGCTGCGTGCCGCGGTCGATCCCGATGCCAGTCCCGCCCTGACCCGGGACCACACCTGGACCCTCGACGAGGGCCGCCTTCGCTCCTCCGACGCCACGGAGTGGGCGTTCCACGGCGGGATCCTGGTCGCGACCGTGGCGACAGTGCAGTGGCTGGCCCACCGGCTCCCGGCCGGCGACCCGCTGCGCGCCACACTGCCGGCCACGCTGCGCCGGTTGCGCGAACGTCTGGCCGCCCCCGGAACTTTGGTCGACCTGAACGTCAACGCGCACTTCGGCGCCTTCCGCAAAGCCGCCGGGGAGCCTGCCGACACCGGGGCCGAATGGGAGCGCTACGGGGCCTTGGTGGTGCCGTGCCGGCTGGACTGGGATGCGCACCCGAACATCGTCGCGTCGCCGATCGTACGCACGGACCTGCTGGACGGGGCCGGAAGCGACCCGTACGTCGAGCTGGCCCTCGCCACCGTTCCGAGACTCGACCGGTCGTTGCGGCACCTGACCGCCCTGGCCCGCGTCTTCGACCCGGCCTTCGCCGCCCTGCTCGGCGACCCGGGGGAACCGGTCGTCGGCAGCCGTGACCGCGACGGAACGTGGTGGCCGCAAGACCCGTCGCGATCGGTCCCGGACCTGGTGACCGAAGTCGCCGGTGAACTGGACATCACCGAGGACGCCGCCACGCTCTACCTCGTGCTCCTCGCCATGCCCGACCCGACCGACCGCAACACCGCCCTGTGGACCGGCTGGAAGCCCGCCCGGGCCAAAGCCGCCCGCACCGCGCTCGCGACCAGCAGCCGGGTGGTCGAGGCCCGCCGGGCCCGCGCCGGGCGCTCGTTGTTCCTGCCGGGGGAGTGGGTGACCGCCAAGGCACCTCATCTACCGCTGGAAGCTTGGAAGTTCCCGCTGTACGGCCTGACCGGGCTGACGCTGCCCGCAGTCGGTGCGGTCGTCCCCGCCGAACCCGCCGCCGACCTCTACCGCCGTGCCTGGCACCGCCTCCAATCCGCCGACGCCTCACAGCCCATCCCCCTGTAACCCAACCAACCCCCACCCCGGAATCCGCCCCTGTAGCACCCGCGTTCCGCGCCCGCGGTTCGGTGCCCGCCCGTGTCGGCGTGGTGGCATGAGTGATTGTGCTGCCGCGCCGGTGCGGCTCGGCTGTGTGGCGGGGTCGCGGGGTGTCAGGCCACGTATTCCGGCTCGGGGTGGGTGGGGTTGAATGCCTCGGTGAAGGCGTCGGGGACTTCGACGTGGTCGAGGCCGGGGAATCTGGCGATGTTGTGCGGCACGACGAAGCCCTGACGGGTACGGGCCGCGGGGCCGGTCTTGATGACGTTGGCCTGGGCGATGTCGTGCCAGCGGGTGACGAATTCGCCCGGGGACCAGGTGGCGATGGTCGCGGCCGGAGTGCCGAGGATTTCGGACCACAGGGCCAGCCGGAACGCGCGTACTCCGGCCGGGTCGTACCAGGCGATGTTGGCCTCGGTGTCGACGCGGAAGCTGCGCGGGTTCGTGTTGGCGGAGCCGACGGTGGCCCATTCGTCGTCCACGATCATCGCCTTGCTGTGCATGTAGATCTGTCGGCTGCCGGCGCTGTCGGTGATGTGCTTGGTGGCCGCGGCGGTGCGGGCCACCATCGAGTGGATGCCGATGTCGGCGCCGAACGCGTCGATCAGTGCGGAAAGTGTCTGGTGCTGGAGGAACAGACCGTGCTCGGTCACCGGGTCGAGTGTCCCGGCCACTTCCTCCGGGGCGACGGGAAGCATGATGATCAGCTTGAGCTCGGGCCGGTCGCCGCGGCGGTCGATCAGCCACTCGGCCAGATCGGTGGACCGGACGTATTGGTTCTCCACGTATACAAAGTGGTTGGCGTGCGCGATCGCGGCCTCGTAGCCCTCCTGGATGTCCTCCCGGATGTTGGCGGGCACCGGGAAGGCGACGCTGTTCGTGGAGAGGGTGCGCCACAACTGGGCGGTGGCCGGGCCGGTGCCGGATGGGACGGGGGTCGAGGGGACGGGAACCGAGGGGGCCACGGTCTTGCCCGGTGCGCCCAGCCCCGCCGGCCCCGGAATGGCGACGAACGTGTTGAACAGCGGGGCCTCGGTGTTCCACCGTCCGAGGAAGTTGCGGTCGAGGTCGGCCGCGACCGGGCCGTCCACCTTGACGTGGATGTCGTGCCACAGCCGCTTGTTGTGGGCGGGGGTGTCCACGCGGCCGGTGTTCACGTCCAACCCGCCGCAGAAGCCCGTGACCCGGTCCACCACACACAGCTTCTGGTGGTGCGAGGCCGGGTACATCTGCCACGGCGCGTCGGCCCGGAGAACCCAGCGGTCACGGGTCGGGGCGACCTCCAGGTACGGCCAGAGCCGGGGCATCGTGGCCACCCGGGTGCGGGCTGCGGACCAGCCGCCCTTGTTGAGTTTGGGCAGCAGGGCCCTGGCCCTGGTAGCCAGCAAGGGCGCCAGCGCCTCGACGCGCGCGTCGTGCATGGTCACGACCGTCTCCAGATTGCCTTTGCCCCAGCGGGCGTTCAGGGCATTGAGCTGACGGCAGGCGTTCCAGTTGTTCTCGTGATTCGCGTTGCCCAGCACTCCGTCGAAGTCGTTGAGCAGGATGCGGGTCTGGACGCCCAATCCGGCCATGGTGGCCAGTAGTTCGCCCCAGGTGCCGACCTTGCGTCGCACCCCCCGCTTGGCCAGCTTGGCGTTGACGTCGCCAAGGGCTTGAAGCGGGGTCTTGGGATTGAAGATCCACAGCGACAGGTGGACGGTCGTGGTGGCCTCGGCAATGGCGCGTTCCATCGCCTGGAAGGTGGCCACACCGTCGACAATCGGTCGGACCGTGGTCCCCCCGCGCTTCTCGGCGCGGAACTCGCGGTCGTCACCGGTGTCGGTCGATGACAGGAAGAAGTCGTCAAGACGTGCCATCAGTCCCCCTGCTGACAGTACGAGTTCTCTGCGGTTCCGCTTGTGAACACGGCGGTTGTCACGAGAGTATGACCGACGCGGAGGCGGTGGGGGCCCTTTCCGCGTACCACCCTCGTTCGACATCTCCGGGGGGAGAGCGATGTTCGGAACGTGTGGATCGGCTCAGGGGGCCGGCGCCGGAGGCGCAGCCTCCTCAGGGGCCGGACGATCGTCGGTCGATGAACTTGCGCCGCACCGCAGGTCGGCGGGTACGAAGGTGCCCGCAACAGGTGAGGAACGGCGGCCACGCGCCCGGCAGTTCAACGCCCCGCAGGGTTGGTGCCCGGGACCGGCGCCCACCCGCCGCTCCGATCGGTGAACACCGACGACTTCGAGACCTCCGGACGTTGCTTCCAGGTGCGTTGAGCGGGTTTGCCCGCTCCCGACCGGGGCCGCCCCCGGCCGCCGGAAGAGCACGAGCCCGGACATGCCACCTTCCCAATGCCCTGAACCACGCCGCGCGGCCCGCGAAGCGGGACGTTCGACGGCCCGACGGATGCACGGCTTCACCGCTTGACGGCTCGACGGACCTTGACCATCGCCCCAGGGGAGAACGCACATGGGGGTACGGACGTTCGCGGAGGACCTGCTCGGGGCGGTGCTGGACACCCTCTCGCCGCTGACCGCCGCCGCCACCGACGAGGCGGCCTTGCGTCTTCTGCTTTTCGACCTCGGTTGGGTTCCGCCCGAAGGGCCCCTCGCCGCCGACTCGTTGGGACCGATCCGCGCGGTCGGCGAGCAGCTCGCCGAAGCCGCCGAAGCACTCGGGGAGTTCCTCGCCGACGGCGGCGACTGGGCGGCGCTGGTCCAACAGGTCGGCGACGTGGTCGCGGCCGTGAAAGGGCTGAGCGCCACGGACGGTACGGGGCTGCCCGCGCCGTTGAACGAGCCGGGGCTGTGGGCATCGCTCGCCGCCGAACTGCCCGGCTACCTCCTCACCGATCAGCTCCGCCGGGAGAAGCCGGCCCTGTTCGCGCTGCTGCTGCTCACCGGGGTGATCAGCCGGGAGCCGGTACAGCCGAGCCCGTACCGGATCCCGGGGGTCCAGGCCACCGAGGTGCACTGGGACCGCCTCGTCCTGCTGGTCGGCGACCCGCAGGAACTGGCGCACCGCGTCTACGGCTGGGGCGGGGAGCTGAACGCGTACAAGCTGCTGCGCGCGGTTCAGGACGTGGCGGCGGCCTTTGGCCTTCCCGCGGTCCGTGCCGTCCCCGAACTTGCCTTGTACGAGAAGTACTTCGGCCCGCCGCCGAGCCCGATGCCGACCCCGCCGCCCTTGGTGCTGCGGATGCCGCTGGCCGCCGTCGAGGCCCACGACGGCGACGCGGCCGCCTACGCCGAGGCCGGTCTCATACTGCTCCCCGTCCCGCCCGAGCCCGGCACCGCCCCGAACGGCCTGCTGCTGGGCCCGTACGCGGCGGGCGCGGCCCGAGCCGTGTTCGAGCCGAGCGCGACCATCCGGGTCGAACTGACCGCCGAGGCGGACGCCTCCGGTGCGATCGGAGTGCTGCTGCGACCCGGCTCCCTGGCACCGCACGCCGACGGGACGGCTGTCTCGGGCGAGTTCACGGTGGCCGTGGAGCACCGGCCCGCCCAGCCGCTCACCGTGCTCGGTGATCCGGCGACCGCGGGAGTGACCCTCGGGGGCTCCCGGGCGTGGCTCGCCGTGCAGACCGAGGGCGCCGAGGTGCGGGAGGTCGCCGTCGGTGTCGAAGTCCGTGCGCTGCGCGTCGTGTTGGACCCGGCGACGCTGGACGGGCTGCTCTCCTCCGTCACCGGCGGCCGGATCGTCGAGGTCGAGACCGACCTCGAACTGGTCTGGTCGAGCCGGACCGGGCTGACGCTGCGCGGCTCCGGGCGGATGGAGCGGACCTTCCCGCTGCACCTGGAGCTGGGCCCGGTCCGGGTCGGCGACCTGACCGTACGCGGCGCGGCGGACGGCGACGGTCTGCGGCTGGCGGCCACCGTCGACCTGACCGCCGCCCTCGGACCCGTGAGCGCCACCGTCCAGCAGGTCGGCATCGCCCTGGCGCTCCACCACACTCCCGACGACGGCCTGCTGTTCGGACTGGACGCCGGATTCGACCTGGTCCCGCCGCTCGGCGCCGGGCTGGCCGTCTCCGCCGGGCCGGTGAACGGCGGCGGGCACCTCTACCTGGACCGCGACAAGGGCCGGTACGCCGGGGTCTTCCAACTCGGCCTGGGCGGCGTGGCCGCGCTGTCGTCCTGGCGGCTGCAGGGTGTGGCGATCCTCGACACCAAGGCGGTCGGCGGAGGTCCGGCGGCGGACCCCGCCGACGAGGGCTTCTTCTCCCTGCTGGTCGTCGCCTCGTACGAGTGGTCGCCGGGCATCGCGCTCGGCTGGGGCATCTTCCTCAACGGTGTCGGGGTGGTGGTCGGCCACAACCGGCGCACCGATGTCGAGGAACTTCGCGGCGCCACCAGGACCGGGGCCCTGGACGCGCTGCTCTTCCCGGCCGACCCGGTCGGCGACGCCCCGGCGGTGATCGGCACCCTGGGGCGACTCCTCCCGCCCGCACCCGGCAGCACCGTGCTCGGCGTGATGGCCCGGGGCGAGATGCTCGGGAAACTGATCACCGCCAAGCTGGCCGTGCTGATCCAACTGCCCACCCCTGTCAGGGTGGTGGTGCTGGGGCAACTGAACGTCGACCTCGAGCAGATCGGGCGGTTGCGCCTGGACGTCGTCGGAGTGCTGGACTTCGACCGGGGCGAATTCTCGCTGGACGGCAGCCTGATCGACTCCAAGCTCCTGGGCCGGACGATCACCGGGGACATGGCGCTGCGGGCGCGCTGGCAGGGAGAGGCCTCGTTCGCGTTGTCGCTCGGCGGGTTCCACCCCGCCTTCCGGCCTCCCGTCGGCTTCCCGGCGCTGCGGCGGCTGACCATCGCGCTGTCCGACAACGGGAATTCCCGGATCAGCGCGTACCTCGCGATCACCAGCAACAGCGTGCAGTTCGGCGGTTCGATCGACCTGCGCATCACGTTCTGGAAGATCGACATCGAGGGTCATGCCCACCTGGACGCGCTGATGCGCTTCGACCCGCTGTGGTTCACCGCCGAACTGGGCGCGCGGGTCACGGTGAAGGTATTCGGCAAAACCCTGCTCGGGGTCGATCTGCTGGTCGGGGTCAGCGGCCCGCAGCCGTGGGGCTTCTGGGGGCGCGTCAAGCTCAAGCTGCTCTTCCTGGAGGTCGACAAGAGCTTCGACACGCGCAAGCGGGGTGCCGCGGCGCCGCCCGAACTGCCGTTCGTCCGAGCCATCGACCGGCTCCGCGACGCGCTCGCCCTGCCCTCCGCGTGGGAGGCCACGGCCGGCGGCAACGGCGACCTGGCGGTGCTGCGTTCGCCCGAGCTGCCCGGACGACTGGTGCTGCGGCCCGACACCGTGCTGGGCATCCGGCAGAACGTGCTGCCCTTCGGGGTGGAGATCGAACGGCTGGGCGCGGCACGGGTCTCGGGGCCGAACCACTTCCGGATCCTGTCGTTCGGCTACGGCGACGGGCACGCCGGAACGGTCGGCGATCCCGTCCTGGACCGGTTCGCCCCGGGGCAGTTCCACGACCTGGGCCTGGACGAACTGCTCGACCAGCCCGGCTACCGGTGGCAGGAGACGGGACGACGGCTCGGCCTGCCGGGCGGCACCGACCTGCCCGCCGTCGGGCTCACGGTGAGCGCGGCGCTGGACGGTGACGGGGCGTACGACGCCTGGGTCGTCGACCACCCGGACGCACCGGGCAGGCCGCTGCCGGGCACGGCCGCGGCCACCCCGGTGACCGGGTTCGCCGGGAACGGCCCGGCGGCCAACGCCAAGACCAGGGACAGCGGCCCGGCGCGCTTCGGCGGCGCGGGGCTCGGGCTGACCACGACCGGGAGCGGGGGACGCTGAGATGGCCGGGCTGAGGTTTCTGCCCTGGGTGCGCGACGGGGTGGTCCGCGCACTCGCCGACGAGGACCCGCTGAGCGGTGCACTGAGCCGGCAGCGCGGGGAGGTACGGCTCACCGTCGAGGTGGCGGCGAGCGGCGCGGACCCCGAGACGATCAGCGTGGGCACCGACGCGGCGGTGCACGGGCCCGGCGACGTCACCGCGCTGGACCCCCGGCAGGTGATCCGGTGCTTCCCCGAGCCGAACGCGCAGGGCGTGGACGTCTCGCTGTTCGCCGCGGTCGACTTCGACGCGCCCGAACTGCCCTGGCAGTTCACCCCCGCCCGACCGGACGCCCAAGGCAGGTTGCGCCCGTGGCTGGTGCTGGTCGTCGTCCCGGAGAACGCGCCCGGGGTCGAGTTCCGCACCCCGGCCGGGGCACTGCCCCGGCTGACCGCGCCGGTTGCCGAACTGCCCGACCTGGACGAGTCCTGGGCCTGGGCGCACGCCCAACTCCTGCTGGAGCACGACGCCGAGGACCCGGCGGACGTGATCGCCGGGCACCCGGAGCGGACGCTGTCGCGGCTGGTCTGCCCGCGTCGGCTGGAGCCCGGAGTCGGCTACCTGGCGGCAGTGGTGCCCGCGTTCGACGCGGGCTGTCGGGCCGGGCTCGGTCAACCCCCGTTGGAGGGGCGGGTGCTGCGACCGGCCTGGGGGACACCTTCGTCCCCGGACGCGTTCCGGGACTCGGGATCGGGATCGGGTGCGGAGTCCGAATCGGGATCGAAGTCCGAATCGGCCTCGGGAACGGGTTCGGGGTCGGGATCGGAGTCCGAATCGCAGTCTGGATCCGAGTCCGAGTCCGGGTCCGAGTCGGTGACGCTGCCGGTGCTCCACCACTGGCGGTTCGCCACCGGCGTGGGCGGCGACTTCGAGTCGCTGGTCCGCCGGCTCCGGGGCCGTCCCCTGCCGGAGTCCGTCGGGCTGCGCCGCGTCGACCTGAACACCGCCGGAAGCGGGCTGCCGGTCGGCGAACCCGGCGTGGACGGCGTCTCGGTGCTCGGCTTCGAAGGGGCGGTGGGCTCCCCGGCGATGCGGCGGACCGAGTGGGCCGCCGACCCGCAGGCCTCCTGGCAGGCCGTCATGGAAACCCTGCTGAGCAATCACGACGCGTGGCTGACACCGCCGGTGTACGGAATCGGGCACGCCCAGGAGGTACGGCTGCCCGAGGCCGGCGCGCCGCCGCAGTGGCTGCGCGAACTCAACCTCGACCCCCGCTACCGGGCCGCGGCCGCGCTGGGTGCCGCCGTGGTGCAGCGGCATCAGGAGGACATGGCCGCCGCGGCCTGGCAGCGGGCCGCCGAACTGGTGGACATCAACGCGCAATTGATGCAGGGGCAGCTGGCCCGGGACGCGGCGGCCGAGCTGTACGGCAAGCGGATCGACCCGGCGCGTCCGGGCCGTGCGTTCTCCGACGGGGAACTGTTCGCATTGACCCGGCCCGTGCACGAGGACGGATCGACTGCGGATGCGGACCTGAACGGCAACGCCGGGGTGGCGGCGACCACTTCGTCCTCGCTGCGCCGCCTCACCCGCCCCCGCGGGCCGCTTGCCCGCCGCCTGGACGCACCGCCCACCGCCGACCCGACCGCCTGGCTGGCCGAGGGCCGCAGCGCGATCCCGGCCGCCACCCTCCCCGACGGCGGGATGGGGTTCGGTGACGTCTCCAGGGAACCGCTGGACAACTACGGGCCCGACCGTCTCGGCAACCCGCCCGCGGCGTGGTCCTCGGTCGCAGTGACAACGGCGCGACCCGAGACGGAACTTGGCAACGCCGGGCCCGCGGCGGAGCTCGACGGCGACGGCGCCGCACCGGAGTCCGACACCGCACAGCCGGAGGTAGGACCGCATCCCTCCGCGCCGCCCAATGCCCTCGCCGGCGTCGCAGCCGACGAACCGATGACCGCGGTCGGCAGTTCCGGCGGAGACCTGCTCGACAACGACCGGTTCTTCCTCAGGTCCCAGGACGGACGGCTGTTCGAGCGGAGGCGGCTGGCCGGGACCTGGACGTGGCGGGACCACGGCCGGCCGAACGCGACGAGCCCGGTGATCACCTCGGCCACCGCGGTGCCGCCCGACCGCGTGTACGTCCGAACCGGCAACAATCTTCTGTGGGAGCGAGGTTGGGACGGCGACCGCTGGCGGTGGGTGGGCTGCGGAGCGCCGCCCGGTGGGCTGGCGAGCCGCCCGGTCGCCGCGGGGGGCAGCGTCTTCGTGCTCGGCGGTGACGGCGGGCTGCACGTCTTCGAAACCGCCACTCACATCTGGCGTGCCCTCGGCAAGCCGGGCGAACTCGCCCCGTACGAGAAGCTGTTCGCCACGCCGCGGCCCATCGATGCCACATCCGTCCGGGTCGCGACCAGCCAGAACCGCCTGTTCGTGTGCAGTCGCCCCGACCCCTACGGCGCCCCGGTATGGTTCCCCGCCAACTTCACGCAGGTGCTGACGGGTTCGCCCAGCGCGGTGCACCGTCTGAACCGGTTCTTCTACCTGACCCCGGGCGGCAACCTGGGGCGGCAGGCAGGCGACGCGTGGGTCGACCACGGCCGCCCGCTGCCGGACCACCGCGTGGTCTCGGTCGGCATGGACAGCGTGGAGGTGTTCCAGGACGGCTCCCCGGGCGTGAACGTGCTGGTCTCCACACCGACCGGGCAACTGGAGGTGGCCTCCCTCGGCGAGTGGGACGAGGACCTGCCGGACGGGCGGTCCAGGGTGCGCTGGAGCTGGAGCCAGACCCGCTGGCAGCACCCGGCCGGGCTGGCCCCGCGCCGGATCGGCCCGGTCATCGGGGACAGCCACACCGGCGAGGAGACCTTCATGGTCACCGCCGACGGACGCCTCACGTGCCGGGTCGGCACCGACTGGCAGGACCATGGCGTGCCGCTGGACCCGCGCGGCAGCGGCCCGATGGAGTCCGCCGCGGTCGCGCGCCCCGAACTGCTGCCGGGTACCGGCCTGTTCTCCTCGTTCCTGACCGCACACCTGCTGGGCCAGAGCAACCCGGACCGCAGTCGGCTGTGGATCGGCTCGGCGCACGACCCGGATCTGGAGGGCCGGCCGGACTCGCTCTCGCCGCCGCGCGAGGCACTGGCCCTGGACTTCCGGGCCCGCGCGCTGGGCGTGGCCGTCGGGCACGTCACCGGCGGGCTGCGTCCGGACCTGGTCGTCCTGACCATCCGTCAGCCCACGGCCGGCGCACCGTGCGTGGCCGAGTACCGGATCGGCCGGGCTCTGGACGAGGAGGGTGTGCCGACCGGCGGCTGGCTCGGTCCGTTCCGGCTGCCGGACCCGCTGCATCCGTACGCGCGCGGCGCCGATCTGACCCTGGCCGACCTGGACGGGGACGGCCGGCTGGAGCTTGTCCTCGCGTACGGCGTCTCGGGTCCGGACCGGGACCGCAACCGGGTGTACTACCGGATCGGTTGGGGACTGGACGCCGACGGGCAGGCCGCCCGGGGCTGGACGGATTCCGTCCCGACGCCGTGGACCTTCTCCGCGATCGACGGCGTCGGCGTCGACGTGGTCGCCATGGGTGCTGAACAGACTCCGCACCTGGTGGTGCTCGCGGACGGACAGGACGGCGCCGCCCGGGTCTGCCGGTACGGCGTAGGCCGCGGCGTCAACCGGCGCGGCCAGGTCGTCGGTGGCTGGCACGGCCCGTTCACGGTGGCGGACGGGTCGGCCGGGCCGAGCGCCGCGACCGGCATGGCGGTCACCGACCTGACCGGTACGAGCGCCCCCGATCTGGTCGTCTACCGGATCACCGGGAGTGCCGCCGCCGGCCATACCGGGACCTTCCGGATCGGCTTCGACCTGGACGCCGGCACCGGGGTCGCACGATGGAGCGACCCGTACGAGCCGCATCGAATACCGCCGGGCGCCGAGGTGTCGGGCGCCGGCCTCGCGGTGGCCGAACTGCGCGCCGCGCTGGCCGAGTTGCGGGCGAAGACCGCTGCCAACTTCGCCGCGGCCGCGGCTCCGCACCAGGCGCACCTGTTGTCGGTGCTCGGATCGTCCCAGGACGACAGCCAGAACGAGGTGCAACTCGGTTCGGCGGCCGAGCGGATCCGGGCCCGGCTGGACCCGGAACAGACCATCCCGGCACGGGTGTTGGAATCGATCGAGGTCGGCGGCCGTCCGCTTGCCGGTGCACTGGCGCTCGGCGCCGACAGCAGGCCGAGCGCGACAGGCAGCGCGAGCACGACAGGCAGCGCGAGCACGGCGAGCACGGCAAGCACGCCAGGTGAGGCAATCAGGGCAAGCGCGGCAGGATCGGCAGGCAGGGACAGCGGGGACAGCCTGCGGCGCCTGCTCGCCGGGCTGACCTTCGACGTGCCGGCGTACGAACTGCTCCGCGGGCTCGCCCAGGAGCACGTCGCGCCCGGCCTGCCCGCCGTCGCACCCGAGACCATGACGGCGCTGGCCGCCAACGCCAGGTTCATCGAGGCGTTCATGGTCGGGCTCAACCACGAAACGAGCCGGGAGCTGCTGTGGCGGGAGTTCCCCGCCGACCCGAGGCAGACGTGGTTCCGGCAGTTCTGGGACGTGCGCAACGCACGTTCGGCGGACCGCCCGCTCACCGACCTGCCGCCGTTCTCCGACGACGTGTGGCGCAGCGGCTCCCTCGGCAGCCACTTGACCTCGGTCGGCGCGCCCGGAGAGGACGCGCTGATCCTGGTGGTGCGCGGTGAGGTGCTGCGGCGCTACCCCTCCACCGTGGTGACGATGCGTCAGGCCGCCTGGACCAGCGAGACCGGCCGCGACCCGGTCGGCCAGGACCTGCCTCCGATATTCAGCGGCTGGCTCTCCCCGGACCTCCTCCTGTTCGGCTTCCCGCTCACCGCCGCGGTGGCCCGCGGCGCGACCAGCCGGACCGCCGGAGACGCGGGCCGCTTCTTCGTGCTCCGCGAGCAGCCCACCGCGCCCCGGTTCGGCCTCGATCTCCCGCCCGAGGACTGGACGTCCGAACCGTTCGAGGGCACGCACTGGGACCAACTGCACTGGGGGCACCTCCCCGACGGGGCGCGCTTCCTGTCCCCGTACGCACCGGGACTGGGCCGCAACCCCGACGGAAGCCCGGCGGGGCGGAGGCTCGACGGCGCCGAGTACGGCCGCAACGCCGCCGACATGGCCCGTGTCGCGCTCCAGCGCCCCGTCCTGATCGCCCGTCACGCGAGTGACGTGCTGCCCGCCGTGGAGGCCACCCGATGACCGGCACACCGTTGTCCGAGGCGGTGCCCAAGACCGCCTGGGGACTGTCCACCTGGTACCCGGTGGCGCTGCTCCCGGTGCGGCTGGAGACCCGGTTCTTCGGTACCGAGCTGCGGGTGCGGATCTACCCCGACCAGATCCACGTGGACTCCCACGAACCGGAACTGACCGTCGAGGAACGGGAGTCCGGGCGCCGCTACTGGGAGCGGACCGGGCCGTCCGAACCGGAACCGGGTCCGGAGCAGGACCGGGAGGGGTGCGAGGCGGCTTGGGAGGACCTGGTCCGGGAGTACGGCGCCGCCAGAGCCGGGTGGATCGCCCGGGTGATGGAGCCCGAGTTCCCCGGCGGCCCGTACCCTGAGCCGCTGGAGCGGCCGGGCCGGTGGAGCAGGGCGCCGGTCGCCCGCGCGCTGCCGACCCGTTGGCACGCGGTCGCCCGCACCCGCAGCGGGCAGATGTTGTACGGCAGTTCCGCTCCGGTGGCGGCCGCCCCCGCCTTGGGCCCGGACCCGCGGTCGACGGAACCGCCGCCGCCGGAGGACGGTGCCCCGGTCCAACTCGGCATGCGCTGGCTGACCGACTTCGATGCCGCGCTGACGGCGGGGATGGCACTCACCCTGACCGTCCCCCCGGCCGATCCGGACCGGCCCACCGTCCCGGAGGAAGTGGAACTGCTGGTGGTCGTCGGCGTGGACGAGACCGCCCAGCCACAGGCCACCGCGACCCGGCTGGCCGAACTGCTGGAGGCGCACGCGGCCACCGACGGCCTGGGCTTCCTGCCGCCCGACACCCCGACCAACAACACCGAGACCGTCTCTTCCGGCCACGACCCGAACTCCCGGGCCACGATCCTGGCGGCCCGAGTGACCGACGGGCAGGGCACGCCCGCCGAGGACGCCGAGACGGCGGCCGCGCTGACCGCCTCCGCGTTCGGCCTGCCGCTGGGCCATCGGCCGGGCGACGCGCTGGCCGCGGTGCGCCGCCGCCCCGTCCGGGCCGGGGCGCCCACCGCGCTCGGCCGGGCCGCGCACGGCGAGTCCGCCGACCGCGCGCTGGGCCGCCCGGTCCGCCGCGCGCTGTGGCCGTCCGGCTTCGGCAGGCTGTTCCGGCACATGCTGCCCCTCGACCGGCTCCCGCACCCGGACGCCCTCGCCGAGCACTTCGTGCGGTACGTGCACCCCGAGGGGCCGCTGCCGACGCTGCGGATCGGCGCGCAGCCGTACGGCCTGCTGCCGGTCACCGCGCTGCGCGGCCGACAGAGCACGGGCCCCGACGAGGCCCGGGCGGTACAGGTGCTCACCGGGCTGACCGAGGTGTGGCTGCGTTCGCCGGTCCCCCGGATACGCCCCGGCAGCGGGGAGCCGGACCGGCTGATGCTGGAGATCCTGGCCACCGACGCCCGCGTCCGCGAGGTGCGGGCCCGCAGCGTGCTCGGCAACGAGTACGTGAGCTGGCTGTGGCGGTTCACCCGCTCCTACCCGGAGGGCGACTGGCGCGCGCGACTGCTGCGCCCCGCGCGGGAGTTGCTGGCCTCACTCGGCCTGGCCGACCCGGAGGACCCCCGGCTGGCCCTGGTCACGTACGCCGACACCTCGTTCAGGCTCGGCACCGCGCTGGTCGGGGACGACCTCTCCTACCTGGCGGCACTCGCGGCGGTCGGGCTGCCCGCCGACCACCCGCCGCCGGAGGGCCCGCGACCGCTGCTGCACCGCCTGCTGCGGGCCTCGCTGATCGCCGAACACGACATCGCCGTCGGGCTGTTGGCTTCCTCGCCCGATGGGCCGCTGCCCGGGGCCGGGTGGCGGCCGGAGGCGGAACTCGTCGACATCTTCCCGGGCCGGACCACCCCCACGCTGCGTCGCCGGCTCGACCTGGCCGTGCCGGTAGCCGGGAAGACCGCCGGGGCGTACGTCGCCGACGCCGGAGCCGACGCCCGGCACAGTCAGGTCACCGCGCGGTTGGCCGAGTTCCGCGCGGTACTCGCCGAATTGCACCACGACTACGTCGCGGCCGAGCCGGAACAGCGCCGCCCCCGCTCCGATTTGGAACGGCACGTCGCCGGGACGCTCGGTCTGTCCGCCCACCGGCTGGACGCCTGGATCACGTCGCTGGCGACCCGTCAGCTGGAGCAGCAGCGCCAGGCGCGCCCGGCCGAGTTGCCCGACGGCGTCCACCTGGGCGGCTACGGGTGGGTGCACGACCTGCGGCCGGACCCGCCGCAGACCTCGGTCGCGCCCCCCGAGGGCGTGCCCGCGGGACAGTTGTACCCCGCGCCCGACCAGCAGGGCCATCTGCATGCGCCCTCGCTCGGGCAGGCCGCAACCGCCTCGGTGCTGCGCGGCGGTTGGCGTTCGCGCGGCGGTGGGGACGACAACCCGCTGGCCGTCGATCTCTCCTCGCGCCGGGTCCGGCTGGCCCAGGAACTGCTGGACGGTGTCCGCGACGGCCAACGGCTGGGCCTGCTGCTCGGCCGCCGCTTCGAGCGCGGACTGCACGAGCACCCGGACCGGATCCTCGACCGGTACCTGCCGCTGTTCCGGCTGCTCGCCCCGGTCCGAGCCCATCGCGTCGACCCCGACGCCACGCCGGTTCCGGTGGTGGAGAGCGAAGCGGTGGCAGACGGCTTGGAGCTGCACCGGCTGCACCGCTCGGGGGACCTGGCCGCCGCGCTGGGCGGGCTGCCCGCGGCCGACCGCACCGCGGTCGAAGAAGTCCTCGCATCGCTGGCCGACGCGGTGGACGCGGTCGGTGACGCGCTGTTGGCCGAAGGCGTCCACCAGTTGACCGTCGGCAACGTCACCCGGGCGGCGGCGGCCGTGAACGCGGCGGCCGGCGCGGACGTCGCCCCCGAACTGCAGTTCGTCCGCACCGAGGACACCGGCATCGCGGTCACCCACCGGGTCCTGCTGCTGGTCAACCACGACAGCCGCTTCGACCGGCTGCGCCAGGACTGGCCCGCGGCCCGGGGGCAGCAACCCCGGCTGATCGGCAGTCCGGCCGCCGACGCGCTGGCCGCCACCCTGCTGCCGCCGTCGAACCGGGTCAGCTGGCGGTTCCGCCGGCATCCGGTGAACGGTGCGCCCGGCCCGTTCCGCCACCGAAGCCTCGACTTCCTCCAAGCCTCGGCGATCGACCACCTGGCCACCCCGCCCCGGCCGCTCGACGTCGCCGACGCCGAACTGGAGCGGCGCATCGCGCTGGTCGAAGGCATCGACGAGCAAACGGAGTTGGACTTCCGGGCCGATCCGGCCTGGGGGCCTGAGCGGGTCTCGGTCGGGGAATTCCTCCAGGCCGCGGGGGCGGTACGCGACCTGCTCGCGCAGGCCCGGCCGGTGGCCGCCGCCGACCTGGACGCGCTGGGCAGCGCCGTACCACCGGACTTCGACCCGTACACCGTCCACCATGCCGATGAGTCCTGGCTGTTGGCCAAGGCGACGGCGGCCGCGCTGGACGGCGGCGAGGAGGCCGCGTTGCGGTCGGCGTTGCGCACCGCGGCCGGATTCGGAGTGCTCGGCGCCGTACCGCCGCCGCCCGGCCCCGGCAGCGCCGAGCAGGTCGCGGAGACGGCGGCTGTCGCCCGGCTGGAGCTGGCCCGGAGACTGGCCGAACACTGTCGACTGGCACGGGAGTTCCGGCAGGGGGTGTGCACCGGGGACGGTGCATGCCGCTGTTCCCAGGGCGACTTCGACGATCCGGCACAACCTGCCGAGCGCCGTCGGCAATTCCAACTGGACCGCCTGCACGCGCTGTTCGGCGCCGATCTGCCGATCCTGCCGCGTGCCTGGGCCCCACGGGCGGCCGAGCTGAGCACCGCGCTGACGGCCGGGCCCGCCTTCCGGGGCGGCGGCCCGCACCCCGCGCTGCGCTGGCTCACCCGGTACGCCCGGGTCCGCCCCGCGCTGGCCCGACTTCAGGAGGTGCTCACGTACGCGGACGCACTCGACTCCGGCGGGGTGGTGAAGCTGCCGCCGACCGTTCGGGTGGCCCAACTCCCGTACACACCGGGCGAAAACTGGGTCGGTGAGAGCCCTCCGCCGACGGACCGGCAGACGCTCTCCCTGGTGGTCGTCGGCTGCGGGGAACTCGACGTCACCAAGCCGGTCTGCGGTGTGGTGGTGGACGAGTGGACCGAGGTGGTCCCCGCCGAACGGCGGCACACCGGGCTGGCGTTCGAGCACGACGCGCCGGCGGCCGCGGCACCCCAGGCGGTGCTGCTCGCGGTCAGCGGGGACGGCACCCCCGCCTGGCGCCCGGACCGGCTCGTACAGACCGTCGAGGAGGCGTACGACCTGGCCCGGGTCCGGGCCGCCGACGTCGACTCGCTCGGCGAGGTGGGGCAGTTCCTGCCCGGGCTGTACTTCCCGGTCGACCTGCACGCGAGGGCGCTGAGCACCGACTTCACGCCCGACGCGGAAGACACGCCGGAGACCGGTGGGAGCACTTCATGACGACGCCGCCTTCCACGGAGCCCGTGACGCAGCCCTCGATCACCACGTGGACCCGGCTGGAGCCGCGTACCAGGACCGCCGACCTCAGCCCGGCGTCGGAGGCCCGCATCGCCGACCCGCTGTGGCTGCTGGCCAGACAGTGGCAGTTCGGCGAGTTCCAGGGCGAGGACGCGGGCTCCCCGATCCTGGCCCGCGTGGACGCCGAGGCCGCGCGGTTCACCCGCTACCGAGGCGGTCCCGACGGCCACCTGTCGATCGCCCTGGAATCCGGCGCGCCCCTGGAGGCCGTGGTCGAACGGGAGCCCGCGGAGCTGGTGGCCGACTTGCGCTGGGCGGCCGAGACCGGCCGGGTTTTCCTGCGGCTGCTCACCGAGCACGGGGCCGGGGCCCTGCGTACGGCGGTGCTGGCGCGCTATCCGCTCCCGACCGCCGCGGGCGGTCCGGCGGACGAGTCGACCGACGGCTACCTGCGGATCGTGTCCGGCCGGGTGCCGCACGGCCGTCCGCTGCTGGACGCCTGCGCGGGCGACCGGCTCGTCGCCGAACTCGACGTACCGGGCGAACTCGTCGAGGCGGTGGAGGGCACGGCCGCCGCGTGGCTGACCTGGCTCGGGGTCCCGCCGCGGCCGCCCGAACCCGACCCCGGCTACTTGCTGCAGCTCCCCGGCGTACTGGAGGCACCGGCGACGGAGCGGCCACCGCGGCTGCCGTGGCCGCCGCCCGAGGCCCTGCCGCCGGTCAGCGTGCCCGGCCTGGAGGGGGCCGCCTGGCAGCGGGACCGGCTCGAGTACAGCTTCGCCGTCGCGGCCGCCCACACCGAGGACGAGGTCGTGCTCAGCGCGACCGAATACGGGGGCGACCGGCTCGACTGGTACCACCTGGACCACGAGCCCGGCCGTACGCTGCACGCCGAGCCGGACGTCGAGCACGTCGTCCGCACCGTACTGCCGACCCCGGTCGGCTATCCCGGGATGCCGTCCACCCGGTTCTGGGAACTCGAGGACGCCGGCGTCAACTTGGGGTCGGTGGCGGCAGGCCGCACCGACCTCGCGCGGATGGTGCTGCTGGAGTACGGCACGGTCTACGCCAACGACCACTTCCTGGTGCCGCTCGACCTGCCGATCGGCTCGGTGACCCGAATCCGTTCGCTCGTGGTGACCGACACCTTCGGCGTACGCACTCTGGTGCCGCCGGCACCGGCCGGGCGGGGATGGTCGCTGTTCCGTCCCTC
The DNA here is from genome assembly GCF_053592165.1 of Streptodolium elevatio. NCBI lineage: Bacteria > Bacillati > Actinomycetota > Actinomycetes > Kitasatosporales > Streptomycetaceae > Streptodolium > Streptodolium elevatio. The sequence goes on along the minus strand of NZ_JBSFVE010000002.1, from coordinate 76,890 downwards.
GCCGCGTACCGGCGCGCCTGTCGACGCCCTGCTGGTGCTGCCGCCCACCGCCGTGGACGCGTTGGCCTCCCCGCCGGTCGAGGAAGTCCGGTTTCTCCGGGACGAGATGGCCAACCTGGGCTGGGCGGTGGAGCGCGTCGTGACCAGCGCGACCGGACGGCCGGTGGATCGCGAGCACTCCGGCGCCGTGGCGCCGGGGCGCGCCGCGCGTCCGGCCGGTACGGGGGTGCCGGAGGCGGGGTACACGCTGGCGAGCGCGGTGCCCGCGCACTGGGTGCCGCTGGTGCCCCGCCCGACCGACGGTCGGCCCGACCAAGTCCGCCTGCACCGAACGCCGTTGCAGGTCGTGGACGCTTCGGGGATGCCGGTCCCGGTGACCGGCCACAGCCGGCTGCTCGACTGGCGGGAGGACCCGCACGCACCGGGACGCCTGGTGGAACTGGCCGTGCCGGAAGAGGAGGTCGGCCGTTCGGGGGTCCGGGTGGTCCGGCAATGGCAGCTGGCCCGCTGGACCGACGGCTCGGTACATCTGTGGCTCGGCCGAACCAAGCGCACCGGCGGCGGCATCGCCACGAGCGGGTTGCGGTTCGACGCCGTCGACACCGCCGGGGCCGCAGAGGCCGTCGACACGACCGTCGCCACGTCCGTCGAGCCCACCGTCGGTATCTCCGACGGCACTTCGGCCGACACCTCACAGGGGGGAAGCTGAGATGACGATCTACTGGAAGAAGGCCCGCCAAGTCGCCCTGCCGATGCGGCGGTCGCGCTACTTCAGCCGGATGTTCCTCCGCGCGGACGACCTCAGCCTGACCCAGGACTACCTGCTCTCCCGGCAGCACCTGCTCCTGCGCCAGCTGATCCCCGCCGGGGTCGTCAGCGGACTCGGCCTGACCGCGTCCGGCGGCGACGTGATGGTCGCCGCCGGGGTCGCCACGGACGAGGACGGCACGCCCATCGTGCTGACCGAGGACACCCGGGTGACGCTGCCGACGGGGGACGGCACATACCTGGCGACCGTCCACTGCGCCGAGCACGCCGCCGAATCGCGCGACGAGGGAGGGGTGCAGGGCGAGACCAGGATCGTCGAGGAAGCACGGCTGGAGCTGCTGGCCACCCCGCCCTCCGACCCGCGTTACGTCGTCCTCGGCACCGTGAAGCGCCAAGGGGGAGTGGTCCAGGTCGACCTGTCCACCCGCCAACTCTCCGGCATCCGCGTCCAGGCCGGGCCGATCACCCCGACGGTGGGCAAGAGCGGGACCGCCGGCATCCAGTTCCCCCGCGATCCCGGCGGCGGCGCCTTCGACGAGGCGTTCATCCGCTACTACGTGCACGGCGGCGAGGGCACCACACTGCTCATCGGCACCGCCAACGACGCGGACGACACCATCGACTTCCAGCAGGGCGGAGCCGAACGTCTGCGCATCGCCGACGGCATGCTCCTGCTGGGCGGCATCAGCGGCACGCAGTACCAGCGCGACCAGGTCGTGGCCGGCCTCGGCTTCCTCGGCTGGGGCGTCCAGCACGGCCAGCTCAGCTTCCGGGCCGGACGCGGCTTCGAACTGGTGGACCGCAGCGGAAACTTCCCGAACCTGGACTACGGGCGCGGCAGCCAGGCGTACGCCGACCTGTCGCTGCGCACCCTGAACGCGGCCGAAGACGTGACGGTCGGCCCGGGCAAGGCCGTTCGCGGCCAGGGCCTGCTGCACGTGGACGGCCCGGACCGGCTCTACCTGATGAACCGCAAGGGGGTGTACGTCTCGACGGGACCGCACGCGGCCGACCCGGAAGCCGGCAGCCTGAACGTCGACCGCAACATCGTGCTCGGCGACATCCTGGCCGGCCGCGGGCGACTCCACGTGGACGGCCCCGAACGGCTGTACCTGATGAACCGGGGCGGCGTCCGGGTCGAGTCCTCGTGGCACCCGAACGACCCCAACGCCGGGACGCTGTACGTCCACCGCAACCTCGGGGTGCAGCGCGAGGCGGGCCAGATCCCGGGGTGGAGCGGCGGCGGGATCATCTCCCACGACGTCTTCGCCGGCGGCGGCCTCTACGTCGGCAACGCCGACGCCAACGTCTGGCCGATCCAGATGTACGGCAACGGCGCCTTCTACGCCCGCACGAAGCACTTCGCCATCGATCACCCGCTCGACGCCAAACGAACCCTCGTGCACTCGGCCCTCGAAGGCCCGGAGAACGCCGTCTTCTACCGAGGCGAAGCCACCCTCGCGAAGGGCCGCGCGGTGGTCGAACTACCGCGCTACTTCGAGGCCCTGGTCCAACGCAGGGGGAGAACGGTGCAACTCACCCCGAAGTTCGTCGACGACGAGGAGGTCTTCCCGCTGGCCGCCTCGGCGGTCGAGGACGGCAGATTCACCGTCCGAGCCCTCTCCGGCCCGGACGCCTCCCACGGCTTCTACTGGGAGGTCAAGGCCGTCCGGGCCGACGTCGAGCCCCTGGCACCGGACATCGACAGAGACGTGCTCTTCAACACCGCGCAACGCCGGTAGAGCGGCCTCCGACCGGTCGGAGCGCCTGCCGAAATGCCGTCCGGGCAGACCATGCGGCGTTGCCGGTACTCGTGGCCGACAGCGGGGATCGGGTCAGCCGCTCAGGTCCGCGGTGTCCCACGAGTCGCGGAAGGCGTACCGGCCGGTCGGACCGGTGTAACGGAGGAAGGCGGCGCCCGACGCGGCACTGAGCGCCTGGCTGGTGTGATAGAAGCGGCAGCCCTCGTAGATCATCTTGCCCTTGGCGAGCGCCGCGCCCGGATTGTCGACCAGGTGGTATCCCGCCAGGATGCAGTCCTGGTAGCGGACGATCGGAATCCGGTTCTGGGAGCCGGTGTAGCGGTGGTAGTTGTGGTTGGCCGCGCCGGGCACCTGGACGGCGGCCATGTCGGAGCACGAGGTGAAGGTGACGTTGCCGTTGCCCCAGCCGCAGTCGATGATCTTCTGGTCGGGGCTCATCTTGGGCTCGAAGCGAACGCCGTTCACGTTGAGACGGGTGGCGGTGATCTCTCCGTTGCCGAGCGGCATGTAGAAGTAGCGCGCGGCGTCGGTACCGACCATCGACCACGAGCCGCCGAGGACGTTGATCGAGCCGCCCCGGTCGAAGCGGAAGAAGTCGCCGCCGGCCAGCGCGAAGTTGCACGCCATCATGAAGTAGTTGAGGAACTGGTTCTGCTGCGAGTTGACGCTCGGCGTGGTGATGCCGCAGTGCAGGAAGGCGTCCGTGTAGCGCGACTGCGTATCGGTCGAGCACATCAGGAAGTGGTGCTCGCTGTTGTTGTTGGCCTGCTTGTCACCGTCGATACCGATGACCCGGTCCCACACGCCGCGCCATTCGACGTTCTGGTACACGAAGTACTGGTTCTGGCCGACACCGTACTCGGGGTATTGCAGCGCCTGGTCGTCGCCGTCCCGCGACCAGTAGTACGCGAAGCGGTTGTTCGCGTTCGTCGACCGGAAGCTCATGTCCAGGAAGTAGGTGTACCGCAGGCGCACAGCAGCGGTGATGAGGTTGTTCTGGCGCGGGTCCGGGTTCGCGGCGAAGTCCGTGGCGAAGTCGATGTTCGTCACACGCGGTCCCGCACCGCGGAACCGGAGCCCGAAGATCTGGTCCGCGATGCCGCCGGTCGGCGACCACATCAGGGTGTCCTTCTTGGTGACCTTGTAGTTCCCCGGCGGGAAGTAGACGTCCTTCTGCGCCGCCCCGCCGACGCGCCCGGCGATCGCCGCCGTGACGGCGGCACGAATGGCGTCCGAATCGTCGGTCTTGCCATCGCCTTTCGCGCCGTGGTCACGCACATTGACGGTGTAGGTGGACCCGGCGGCGTCCGCGTCGGCCGACCACTGCGTGGCCGCAACCGCCACCGCGCCGACTCCGGCCGCGGCGCCCAAGGACACCGCCCGGCGTCCGAAGCTTCTTCTGCAGGGCAGCGCGTGTTCACCGGACATGGTGTGCAACCTTCCTCGGTGGCGCGGGAGTTGGTTCCCGGCGCTGGAAGGCGCTCAAGTTAGATTCGAGGTGTCACAGCGACAAGCAGCACACCGTCAATCCGCGCGCATTGGATACCGCGGCCGCCGTCCCAGCCCAAAACAGTCGCACTGGGCGCGCGTTGCGGCAGGCTGCGGGTCACGCTTCGCCCTGAAGCGTCCAACGCCCTGGCTGGCAAAGGGTTTGCAAGGTGCGCAACGTACCTGCGAACGACCGGGCGGGGGCGTCTCTACAGGTCGTCGTTCTTCTGCTCGTCGGCCTTCGGGGGCTGGGCGGCGCATCCAATAGGCATCACGCGGTGTCGGACTGGGCAGCTTTGTTGTGGCAGACGGCGACCACGTCGATCGGGGAGACGTATGCGCGCACCAACAGTTCTTGTGTGTGCGGCCCTTGCCGCGGCCCTTGCCGGGTGTTCGGACAGTTCCGACCCGCATGAAGTGTCCGGACAGACGGCGTCGCGGTCACCGTCCACGGCAGAGGAGCAACAGCGCGCCCAGGTGGTCGCGGCGTACCTGGAGATGCGTCAGGTTCAGGCGCAACTCCGGCGGACGGGCCAGGTCGACCTCGCGGCCATCGCCGCGGTGAGCGCCGGCGATGCGCGCGCAGCTCTGGTCGCCGACACCCAGGAGCAGCGGCGCAAGGGACTCACCGTCACCGGCGAGATCCGGCACTCGCCCCGTGTCACGGCACTGGTGCCGACGGGCGAACCTGAAACCGCCGCGGTTGAGGACTGCCAGGACGTCTCCGCACTGCGAACGACGGACGCCGGCGGGAACCTGGTTCAGCAGAATCGGGAGTGGCGACACGTCGCTACCGCACGACTGGCCCTGGTCGAAGGGCATTGGAAAGTCACCGAGTTCGCGTCCGACCCCGACAGCCGGTGCTGAACGGCCCGGGCGGCCGTTCAGCACCGGCTGATCGATGACGAGGACACCGCGGGCACGCCCGGTGTCGTCAGCGGTCCCACCGGCCACCTGGCACTCCAGGCGGCCGCGGCGGGCCGCCTGGCGTACTCGACCACGTCATCGGTCGGCGCCCGGCGGGGACCACGCCTGGGTTCACCAGCGGTACCAGCGTCCGCGGCTGCCGCTTGCCCCGGTGCTGCGGAAGAGGAACCCCAGCAGCCATATAGCCAGGACGATTACAGCGATCCACCACAGCGCCTTGAGGGCGAACCCCGCTCCGAAGAGCACCAGTGCCAGCAACAGAACCACGATCAACGGAATCATGACCTCACGCTGCCCGGAGCGCCCCCCTTCACTCCAACTCCGGACAGCGGTTGTCCTGTGCCGCCGGGTCACCGAAGGCGGGGGGTGGCCAGGCGCGACTTGGCGGGCGTACACCGGGGTCCGCGGCAGCCGGCGGACCCCGGTGGGAGTCAGCCGGCCTGGTGCGGTTCGTCCCCGTCGGGGGTTTGGAACAGGCTGGTCAGGCCGACGATGTCGAGGATGCGGGCGACGGGGTCGGATGCGTTGACGTGGAAGGTTGCGCCGAGTTCGGCGGCCTGGTTGCGGGCGGCGACCAGGACGGAGATGCCGGTGGAGTCGCAGAATCCGACCTCGGTCATGTCCAGGACCACAGAGGTGGGGGTGGGACGCCCGGCGAGGGCGTCGGCGACGGCGGCGCGGAGCTGGTCGGCGCTGAGCAGGTCGAGTTCGCCGACGACCGCGACGACAGTGGTTCCGGCATCGGTTCGGGCGGTGATGATCAGCGTGGCATCGTCGGGGTCCATGGCATCACGGTATTCCGGACGGCAGCCCGGATCGCGCACCATCCCAACCGTACGCATGGGGCGGCGTGTCGACGTGGGCGAGACGTGGCGTCGAACCTGGCACAGCGACGGTCGCCGGGCAGGCGGTTACGACGCCGTGGCGAGGACGCGGGGTGTTCCCGGTGGCAGTGTCCTCGACGGCGGGTGGGCGGTGAGCGGGGTTCCGAAGCCGGTGCGCGCCAAGAGGAGCGCGAGGCCGTCGGCGAGGTCCGCACGCGTGCGCCGGCCCGGCGACGCCCCGGTGATGCGCAATCCGCCGGCTCAGTCCCGCCGCGAGGTGCCGTCGTGGGCGGGGGCGCCTCGGCGCGAACTCCCGTACGCGCCCCGCGTGTCTCTAGGCCGCGGCGGGCAACGCGGTGTTCGCTGCAACGCCGTCGGCCTCCAGATGGGCCCGCAGCCGGGAGAGGACGGAGGTGAGAAGGCGGGAGATGTGCATCTGGGACAGGCCGAGGCGTTCGCCGATCTGGCGTTGGGTCAGGTCGTCCCAGAACCGCCAGCGCAGGATCTTCTGGTCGCGCTCCGGAAGTTCGGCGATCAACGGGGCGACGGAGGCCCGGAACTCGGCGAGTTCGATGCCCGGGTCCTCGGCGCCGAGGGTGTCCTGCAACGGCAGCGGGCGGTCACCGCGCCCTGAGGAGGCGGACATGGGGGCGTCGAGAGAGCCGACCCGGTGCGCGTCGGCGGCGGCACGGCCCGCGCGGACCTCGTCCGCGGTGGTGCCGAGCCGGTCGGCGATCTCCTCGTCGGTGGCGTCGCGCCCCAGCTCGGTCTGGAGCTGGTCGGCGGTCTTGACGACGACGAGGAAGAGTTCCTGGTGCCCGCGGGGGACGTGGACGGCCCAGGAGGTGTCGCGGAAGTGCCGCTTGATCTCGCCGGTGATGGTCGGCTGGGCGAACGAGATGAACCCGGTGCCGCGCTCGACGTCGTACCGGTCGACCGCCTTCACCAGGCCCACCAGTCCGGTCTGGTAGACGTCGTCGAAGTCCTCGCCGGAGCGGACGAAGCGGCGAACCAGGTGCTTGACCAGGCCGGTGTTCAGCTCGATGACCTCGGCGCGGGTCCGGCCGAAGGTCTCGGTGCCCGGCTCAAGGCGGGCCAGCCGGCGCAGCAGCCGGTCGGTGTGCGCGCGCAGACCGTCCCGGCCGAGGCTCCGCATCTCCTCCCGCGCGAGCGGGGCGTGTTCGTCGGTGGCGTCGGGGAGGTTCGCGTCGTCGACGAGTTCCGTCGCGGGCAGGGCGGGGGCGGTGGTGGTTGGCATCGGTGATCGGGCTCCTTCGCGTTCGTCGTCGCGGAAGCCTCGGTGCCGTGGAGCGGGGATCCCTCCGCCGGCCAGGGTTGGGGCCGTGCGCGCGGGCACCGGGCGTGGGCCGCGCCGCCCGCTGGCTTCAGGCACCACGCGCGCCCGGGCACAGGTTCTGTGCCGCAGACAGGCGGCTACGCGCCGCCCAGGAGAGGGCCCTTGACGGAACCGTCCTCGATAGAAGGAAGTACCACCGGACAAGTCGCCCAAACGCATGCCGCCGCAGGGTCACCACGCGAGCACGAACGGCAGCACGAGGCCCGTCCGCGGGATCAGACCGATGGCCGTGGCAAGGAGCAACCGCCGCAGCGGGCAGCGATCGTTCGAGAACGCTGCCCTCGGCCACCCCCGCTGGAGGCGTTTCGGGCGGCGCCGTGCGCCGGTGACGGCATGGCGGTCTCGTCGTCGGTGCGGTTGCCGCCCTGCTCCGGCACGGCGAACCCGCCTCGGCTCGTGGCAGGTGTCAGGGGCCGGCCGCGGTGGCGGTGGCGGCGGTCAGGACGATGGCCGCCTGATCGTCGTCCATGTCGCGGTGTCCGGCGAAGGCGTGCACGGTCTCGGTGACGGCGTCCAGCAGCGCGGCGGCCGCGAGACCCGGCGGCTGCTCGGCAAGGAGGCCGGCCAGACGGCTCTCGCCGAACAGGCTGCCGTCCGCGTCGCGGGCCTCGGTGATGCCGTCGGTGTACAGCACCAGGCTCTCGCCGGGGTGCAGGTGGAGCCGGCGGGTGGACACGCGGGGGTCGTCGCCGATGCCCAGCAGGGTGCCGGGGGCGTCCACGGGATGGGCGTGCCCGTGCCGGTCGAGGTGGAGGGGGAGGGGGTGGCCGGCGCGTACCAGGTCGATCGTCAGCCCGTCGTCGGTCGGCGTGAGATGGCCGTAGACGAGGGTGACGAAGCCGGTGTCGAGGCTCGCGTGGCGGTTGAGGAGCGCGCGGTTGACGGCGCGTACGACGTCGCCGGGGTCGGACAGCAGGGGTGCCGCAGCCCGTGCGGTGTGGCGTACCAGCGCGGTGGTGGTGGCGGCGAGGGCGCCGCGGCCGCAGACGTCGCCGAGCATGACGGCCCACGTACCGTCGTCCAGCGGGAAGACGTCGTAGAAGTCGCCGCCGATCTCCAGCCCCTCGCCCGCGGGGTGGTAGTGCGCGGCGAGGTCGGCACCGGGGACGGCGGGCAGATCGGTCAGCAGCAGCCCGGCCTGCAGGTCGCGCGCGAGAGCCACCCGCTGGGTGAACTGGCGCGCGTTGAGGGCGGCCGACGCCGCCCGCCGGGCCAGTTCCTCGGTGAGTGCCACCGTGTGTCCGTCGAAGACGTGGTCGCCGGTGCCGAGGAGGGTCAGGACGCCGAAGGGCCGTCCCCGGTCCAGCAGCGGCGTGCAGACATAGCCGGTCGTGTGCAGGCCGTCGCCGGTGTCCGGTTCGGCGGGGCGGCGGGCGACCTCGGTCACGCCGGAGGCGAGTACGCGCGCCACCGCCTCGTCGGCCGCGTCGTGGCCCGGCGAATGCCCCCGCAGCAGGCGCTTCTCGTCCTCGCTGGACGCCGCGGTGGCGACCCGCCGTATCCGCCCCGCCTCGACGATGTCGACGGCGCTGAGCGGCGCGAGGGTCGGGACGCACAGGTCCGCCAGGCGTCGCAGCGTGTGCACGTAGTCCAGGTCGGCGCCCAGCGCCGTGCTCGCCTCCAGCAGGAACGCGAGGTCGTCGCGCGCGGCCCGCTCGCGCGCCTCGGCGTGGAGGCGGGCCTGCTCGGCGTGGTGGCGTTCGATGGCCAGCGCCGCGGTGCTGGCGAACAGCTTCGCCAGCGCGAGGTCCGCGTCCTGCGGTGTTCGGGGGGTGCGGTGGTACATCGCGAAGGTGCCCAGCAGCGCTCCGCTGCGGGCCAGTATTGGCGTGGACCAGCACGCGGCGAGTCCGGCCTGCGCGGCCAAGGCCCGGAAGTCGTCCCAGTACGGGTGGTGCGCGATGTCCGCGACCACGACCGGTTCGCGGCGGTGGGCGGCCGTACCGCAGGAGCCGACGCCGTCGCCGGTGGTGATGCCGTCGATGGCCCGGTTGTAGAAGTCCGGCAGGCTGGGCCCGGTGCCGTGACGCAGGGTCCGGCCGTCCGCGTCGGCGAGCAGGACCGAGACCAGGACACCGGGGGAGAGGTCCTCGATGGCCTTCGCCATGCCCTCCAGGACGTCGTCCAGCGGGGCCTGGCGGGCGATCTGCTCCAGCAGCGCCCGGTGCTCGGCGGCCAGCCGCTGGGCGTGCTTGACCTGGGTGACCTCGGTTCCGATCATGCGGACGCCGACAGTGTTGCCGGCCTCGTCGCGACGGGGTTCGTACGTGAAGTCGAAGAACGCCTCGCGGGTCTCCTTCCCGGTGCCCAGCAGGACGCGCGCGTCCCGGCCCGTGTAGGGCCGGCCGGTGCGGTACACGCGGTCCAGGAGCGCGATGAACCCCTGCTCGGCCAGCTCCGGCATCAGGACGCCGATCGGTTCCCCGGTGCGGGCGCGTTCCTCGCCGCCGATCGCGGAGAAGAAGGCGGCGTTCGCCGCCGTGAGCACGTGCGCCGGCCCGGCGGTGGAGGCGAACAGGGTCGTCGACTGGCCGAACAGCGCCCGCAGGTCCTCCTCGACGCCGACCGGGCTCACCGAGAGCACAGGGTCGGACCAGTACGAAGCCTCCGCCATCGCCCCCGCCCCTCTCGATTTGTTGCCGACTCCTGGGTAACCCTGCCATGCACGGATAGCCCGACGCGACGGACACCGCCGTTCGGGCGCGCGCGTCCTCGCCGACGGTCGCGCGCCCGGCCGCCGGGCACGCTCGGGACCACGGTGTGCGCGGGGCGAGGGTGCGCGGGTCGGGTGTGCTCGGGCCGGGCGTGCGCCCGCCGTGCTGGTCGGGGCCTCACGTCGTGAGCGGGCCCTGCGACAACGCGTCGTGCGGACCGAGGGCCTTCACGGCGTCGTCGGCCGTGGGCTGGTAGGTGAACAACTGGTCGAGGCCGACGATCGCGAAGACGCGCAGGAGTTCCGCGCTGGGGGCCGCGAGGACCAGCCGCGCACCGGCTCCGGTGGCCTGCTTGTAGGCGGTGATGAGGGCGGTGAGCCCCGTCGAGTCGCAGTACGCGAGGTCCGTGAGGTCGATGACCACGTTGTTGTCGGGACCCAGCGGCGTCTCCTCGACGGCGCGGCCCAACTGCGGTGCGGTGTGGTAGTCGAGGTCACCCGTCAACGTCAGCACGGTGGTGCCGGTGGCGTGGACGTGTCGACTGGCGGTGAGGATGCGGTCGGTCACCTGGATCTCCTGTGCGGTGAGACGCGGCCTGGCGGTGACACGCCGCCGGGCGGTGTGGCGTGGTGCGGCGCCTGGTCCGGACGCCGCTCCTCCGGCCGCCGCGCTCGGGCCGTCCCGAGCGGACATGCCTCCTGAGTGAGCAGGCTGCCCGTATTGCGGCGCGGCAAGCAACGTGGTCCGGCCCCCGGCGGACGATTCCGGGCACGACCCCCGGCGACGGGACGACGCACAGGTCCGCACCTCGTACCGGTGGTCCCGGATGAGGTGGCCTTGCGGCGGAGTCCCGTCCCCAAACTGTCGCCCCAGAATCGCTGTCCTATCCTACGGATCACTTCGAGGGGTCACTTCGACGAAGTTCCCGCAGCGGCCCGAAGGGAGCTTTACGGTGCCCTTGTGCGGGCAATCTACGGCACGTTCCCGACTTGCCCCGGGAAAGCGCGGTTCGCGGAAGGATGACGTGGACGGGATGACTGGCCAGTGACGCGTTCCGACGATGCCGAGCCCGACATGTCCGAACCGGCCGTGTCAGGGGCCGACCAGCCTGTGCCCGCGCCTGTCCCGGTGACCGGTGGGCGCGCGGCCGACGAGCCGCCGTCCCCCGTGCCGGCACCTGTGTCCGCCCGGCCGGACGTGTTCGCCGCCGATGAGCGGGTCGGCCGGGACCTCGCCCTGGTGGACTGGTCCGCGACTCCGCTCGGTGTGCCGGCGCGCTGGCCGCAGAGCCTCCAGACCGCTGTGAGCATCCTGCTGTCGTCCCGCTTCTCCATGTGGATGGCGTGGGGCCCGGACCTGACGTTCTTCTGCAACGACGCGTACCGCCGCGACACCCTGGGCCGCAAATACCCGTGGGCCCTCGGCCGTCCCGCCCGCGAGGTGTGGGCCGAGATCTGGGACGACATCGGCCCGCGCATCGACTCCGTGCTCACCACCGCGCAGGCCACGTGGGACCAGGGCCTCCTGCTGTTCCTGGAGCGCTCCGGCTACTCCGAGGAGACCTACCACACGTTCTCCTACAGCCCGCTGCGCGACGACGCCGGTCAGGTCGTCGGCATGCTGTGCGTGGTCAGCGAGGACACCGAGCGCGTCGTCGGCGAGCGGCGCATGGCCACGCTGCGCGACCTGGGCTCCGACCCCAGCGTGGTGCGCACCGAGCAGGAGATGCTCGACTTCACGAGCCGGCAGCTGGACCGCAACCGGTCCGACCTGCCGTTCACGCTGACGTACCTCCTCGACGAAGACGGCAGCGCCCGGCTCGCCGCGGCCACCGGCATCGACGCCCGCCACCCTGCCGCGGCGGACGTCCTCCCGCCGGGCTCGGAGACCATCTGGCCCACCGCCGCCCCGGTGAGCGGCCGGCCCGTCGTGACCGCGCTGGACGGCCCGCTCTTCGCGGGCCTGCCCACCGGCGAGTGGGCGGAGCCGCCGCTCGAAGCCTTGGTGGCGCCGCTGCTGCAGCACGGCGGGACGCCGTACGGGTTCATGGTCGCGGGCCTGAACCGCTACCGCCCGCTGGACGAGGACTACCGCGGTTTCGTGGAACTGGTCGCCGGACACGTCGCCACCGGGATCGCGAGCGCCCGCAGTTACCAGGCCCAGCAGCGGCGGGCGGAGGAACTCGCCGAACTGGACCGGGCGAAGACGGCGTTCTTCTCCAACATCAGCCACGAATTCCGCACCCCGCTGACGCTGATCATGGGGCCGGTCGAGGAGCTGCGGTCCCAGCTCGCCGGTGCGGACCCGCGCATCGGCGAGGAACTGGAGGCCGTGCACCGCAACGGGCTGCGGCTCGGCAAGCTGGTCAACACCCTGCTCGACTTCTCCCGCATCGAGGCGGGGCGGATGCAGGCGCGCTTCGAGGCAGCCGACCTCGCCGCGGTGACCCGGGAACTGGCCAGCGTCTTCCGCTCGGCCGTCGACAAGGCCGGCCTCGCGTTCGCGGTCGACTGCCCGCCGCTGGCCGAGCCCGTGTACATCGACCGGGGCATGTGGGAGAAGGTGGTCCTGAACCTGCTCGGCAACGCGCTGAAGTTCACGTTCGAGGGTTCCATCGGGATATCCGTGCACGCCGAGGACGGCATGGCGGTCGTGACCGTCGCCGACACCGGGGTCGGCGTCCCGGCCGACGAGATGCCCAGGCTGTTCGAGCGCTTCCACCGCATCGAGAACGCCCGCTCGCGGTCCAACGAGGGCAGCGGCATCGGTCTGGCGCTGGTGAAGGAGCTCGTCGGGCTGCACGGCGGCACCATCACCGCCGCGTCCGCGCCCGGCGAAGGGACGCGGTTCACCATCCGCCTGCCCTTCGGCTTCGCGCACCTGCCGACCGACGCGCTGCGGCCCGAGGCGGGGACCACCGCGGGCACGGCGGCGGACCCGGGTACGGCCGCGCCCTACGTACAAGAGGCGCTGCGCTGGTTGCCCGCCGCGCAAGCCGCCGCCGCGCCCACCGGCATGAGGGATGATCCGGGGGACGGGCCCGTGACCCGGCCGGCGGCCTCCGCGTCGGCGGTCCCCGCGCACGTGCTGATCGCCGACGACAACGCCGACATGCGCGACTACCTCGCCCGACTCCTGCGCGGCGCCGGCTACCGGGTCGACACGGTCGTCGACGGGAAACAGGCCCTCGAAGCCGTCCGTGCCCAGGCCCCCGACCTGGTGATCAGCGACGTCATGATGCCAGGTCTGGACGGCCTGGCCCTGGTCGGCGCACTGCGCGCCGACCGGCGCACCACCTCGGTCCCGGTGCTGCTGCTGTCGGCGCGCGCCGGCCAGGAGGCCTCCATCGAAGGCCTCGAAGCGGGCGCGGACGACTACCTCGTCAAGCCGTTCGTGGCCGCCGAACTCCTGGCCCGCGTACGGGCGAACATCGAACTGGCCCGGCTGCGGAACCACCACGCGCGGTGGCGCACCGCGCTGGTCGACTCCCTCCAGGAAGCCTTCTTCGTCTGCGACGAGCACGGCGCGGTCGTCGAGATCAACGCGGCGTTCACCGACATCCTCGGCTTCGGGCCGGAGGGGCTGCCGTACCAGCCGGTGCACCCGTGGTGGCCGAACGCCGACACCGACCCCGACGCGCACCGGGACGTCTCCGCCGCGTTCGCCCAGCTGCTGGGCCATGCGCGGGGCAGCTACACCATCCCGGTCGTACACCGCGACGGCTACCGCATCTGGGTCGGCGCCACGTTCAACCACGTCGACGACCCTGTCACCGGCGGCAGCGCGATCGTCGGCACGTTCCGCGACGTCACCGCCGAGCACTACGCCATCCAGCGCGAGACCGCCCGAGCGGCCCTGTCCACCAGCCTGGCCCAGGCCGGCAACCTCGCGGACGCGCTCACCGGCGCGCTCGTACAACTGCGGCAACTGTGGAACGCGCGAAGCGTCCTGACGGCCGTTTTCGCGCACGGCGACGAAGCGGCTGCCGTGACGGCCACCGACGGTACGTCGTCCTGGCGGCAACTCACGGACGACCGCCGCAAGATGCTCTCCGAACTGCGCGGACAACCGCTGCTGACCCCGATCGCCGTCGGCAACGGTGCCGGAATCCTGCTGGAGCACCCCCAAGGACCGCTCGCACTGTGGATAGACCTCGGCGAACAGCGGCCGTTCACCAGCGAGGACGAACTGCTGCTCTCCCTGCTGGCCGGCCACCTCGCCCAAGGCCTCGGCCGCGCCCATCAGATCGACCAGCAGCGCGAGACCGCGCTCGCCCTGCAACGCGCGATCCTGGGCCCGTCACACCTGCCCGACGGCTTCGCGGTGCGCTACGAGCCCGCCACACAGCCGCTGGAGGTCGGCGGTGACTGGTACGACACCGTCACACTGCCCGACGGGGGCATCGGCATCGTCGTCGGCGACTGCGTCGGACGCGGTCTGAAGGCCGCCAGCGTCATGGGTCAACTGCGCAGCGCCTGCCGGGCGTTGCTCCTCCAGGACGCAAGCCCCGCACAGACCCTGATGGCACTGGACCGGTTCGCCGCGGGGGTTCCCGGCGCGGCCTGCACCACCGTCTTCTGCGCCGTGCTCAACGCTGAGAGCGGGAAGCTCACTTACTCCAGCGCGGGGCACCCGCCCGGGATCCTCGTCCATCCCGACGGCACCACCCGCCTTTTGGAGGAGGGGCGTTCGCTGCCGCTCGCGGTACGTCCGGGTCGGCAGCGCCCGGAGAGCAGCTGCGTCATCCCGGCGCGTGCGACCCTCCTGCTGTACACCGACGGCCTGGTCGAACGACGCAGGCATCCGCTGAGCGCGGGCATCGCCCAGGCGGGCCGAGCCCTCCAAGACGGCCGGGACGTGTCCGTCGACGATCTCGCCTCGGCCGTCATGGCGCGGCTGGCCCCGACCGACGGCTACGACGACGACGTGGCCCTGCTGCTCTACCGCCACCCGGCGCCGCTCGAGGTGTCGTTCCCCGCCGAGTCGTCCCAACTGGCCCCCGTACGCGAGGCCTTGCGCGGCTGGCTGGCCCAGTGCGACCTGCCGCCGCACACGATGCAGGGCATCCTGGTCGCCGCCGGCGAGGCGTGCGCCAACGCGATCGAGCACGGTCACCGCGACGCACCCGGCGAGACGATCCACCTGCGGGCAGAGGCATTCGTCGACAAGATGCAGCTGACCGTTGCCGACTCCGGCCGCTGGAAGATGCCCCAGCCCGAGCGCAACGCGCACCGCGGGCGAGGCATGCGCCTGATGCGCGCCATGATGCAGCAGGTCACCGTCACTCCCGGCCCGGCCGGAACCACCGTCGACATGCACACGAGGATCGCCTGATGACTCCCCTGACCCTCACCCCCGGGCGGCGCCCCGACGGTACCGCGCTGCTCACCGCGGTCGGCGAGATCGACATGAGCAACACCGACGCCCTGGCCGCCGCGCTCGACGAGACACCCGGACCGCTCGTACTCGACCTGACCGGCATCGACTACCTCGACAGCGCCGGCCTCAGCGTGATCTTCCCGCACGCCGAACGCATCGAGATCATCGCCACAGCCCTCCTCCAGCCCGTCCTGACCATTTCAGGCCTGGCCGACCTCACGACGATCCACCGCATGGAGCTGTGACACGACGGCGGGGGGCTCGGTTTCGAGACCGAGCATGGCAAAGTCGAGCGAGCTCGGGGCGTTGGGTTATGGAACCGGTGCCGCCGCCTGCAGGATCGATTCGATCGCTCGCTCGAAGACGTACCCGTGGCCGTTCACGAACATCTCGATCCGCGAACCCGGACCTGATTCGCGGTTGGGGACGCCGAGACGGATCACCGCCGAGTTCGATGTGCGCAAAGTGAATGCCTCATAGCCTCCGCCGCACGCGTCCACGTCCGTGCTCACGTCCTCGTCGCGGAACACGAGTCCGCGGCGGGCGAGTTCGTCCCTGACGAGCGCGAGATTGCGTCCGAACGCGATCGGTCCGAGGGCCTGGTCGGTCAACTCGGCGATCAGATCGGGCCAGGCGTAGCGGTCCGTGTCGCATTCCACGGCCCAGGGGTCGTCCGGTCCGGCGGCGCGGACGACGGCGAGCTCGACACCGGGCATGGCGATCCACCGCTCCAGATCCGGGTGCGGGTGAACCGCGAACAACCGGTACTCGGCACGTTCCTCGTCGTCCTCCTCCGCCGCGTCCGGATCGATCAGTCCCTCAGCCGGGCAGCCGCGCTCCGCGAGTTCGGCCGCGAACGCGACGATGTTCGCGCGTGCGAACGCGTCGATCACCGCCTTGTCGCCGTCTTCGGCGGCGCCAGCGGATCCAGGGGTGTGAGTCATCGGTCGGTCGCCCTCCAGGTAGCCGCATGCTTCGTCCGGTTGTCTCATCCTGACCTGACTCTCGCGGTGCGAGTACACGGCCAACGACCACGCGGCAGTTTTCACCATCTGCCGCAATCGCGACGGATCCCCCACAGCCCGAGTGTCGCAGAGCACGGAGACAACCACGCGAATCTCTTACCGGGCACCGGTGCCGGGCTCCGAAGTCCGCCCGGCCGGTCAAGGCCGTACGGCGGTGACTGGAGACCGGAGCCGGGACGCCCTCGTGGACAAGGCGTTTCGGACCAAGGTGATGCCCAAACTGCTCGGCCCGCCCGTCGATGGGTATCACGCGGTCACTTGTCACCCGAATGGGTTGGGAGGAGAGCAGAGGGGGAGGGCCGCTCCCTCGATCCCCCACCTGATCGAATCCCACGCCGTCGCCGACGCCATCGCGCCATGGCAGCCGTGGTCCAACGACACTCATGTCGCCTCGGCAGTCGCCGAACTGCCTGACGACCTCCTCGAAGTGCCGGATGTCTCCTGGCGGTCCTCGCGTTGGCGGCTGTCCGAGACCGTCGCGGTCAAGGACTTCGACAATGGGGACCGCGAGAACCCGGGCCGCCACACCCTTCTCTGGTCCTGCGACGAAGCCGGTCATCGCGAAGTACAGGAAGTACTGAACCGCGTGATGCATGGATCCGCTATGCAGAGGTCTTCGTCATCCTGACCGCCCACATCACGTTCGGGTGACTGTCCCCTCGGCCTGCTGGGTCAGGCTGACCCGCCCAGGGCCTGCCGGGCTCCGGCCACACAAACGCTCGAACGCCTCGGCCCGGATTCCGGCGGCCCGGGGCTGGTCCTGCCAGCCGTCCAGGTTGCCTTCGGAGAGCACGCCAGACTGCCGCTCATAGCGGCCCATCGTCGCCAGGTTGGCGTGGTCACGCAGCCGCGGAACCTCATCCAGGGACGCAGCCTTCACCGGTTGTGCGTCCGCCCCTCGGACGTCCACCTGACGCGTCGCCCACCCCTCGTCATCGGCGGCGCGCGCCGCGTGCCCTGGCGTTACGGGCGTTAGTGCTCCAGCCTGTCAAGGGTTCGATCAAGACACCGGACCCGACCAGGACCCGATCAGGAGCCGACGATGACAGCCGGACCACGTCAGCGGCGAGACACCGCGTGCGCCGTCGCCACCGCCTTGGCACTGGCGGCGCTGCCGTTCGCGGGCACATCCGCGCGGGCGGCTCCCGCCGAGGTCCGGCCGTACCACACGACCGGAACGCCGGTGAAAGGCTCCGTCAACGGCTGCGCCGACGCGCCGTTGGTGGAGCCCGGGCGGTACGTGGACAGCCTCGTCGGCGACCGCGACCTCTTCTACAAGGTGCGCAAACGCGCCGACCAGCAGCTCCAGGTGAGCGTCACGGCGATCGCCGGACGCGAGTACACCCGCAACGCCAACTTCACCGTGCTGGCGGGCGATCCGGGCAGTGGGGAGCCGCTCGGGTGGCTGCGCGCGTCCGGGCACTCGGTGGGGTGGTCGACGGTGATCACCGGCGGGGCGCGCTCCGCACCCGGCGCGGGGGCCGGCCTGCGGCTGCCGGACGACGTGGGCTGCGTCATGGTCGACAACCGGGTGAACGAGCCCTGGGAAGACCCGGTGCCGGTCGAACTGCGGATCGGCATCGCCGACGAGACGACGCGGCACAACGGCGAACAGGTCCCCGCGCCCGTCACCGGCACCGCCGTCCAAGGCGGACTCTCGTTCGACGACGCGACCCCGATCGGGGCCGGGACGTACCGCCAGTCGCTCGTGGTCGGCGAATCGCCGTTCTGGCGAGTGGACCTGAAAGCGGGTCAGCAGCTCACCGTCACGGCCGGCGTGGAGATCCCGGTCGGGTTCCCCCAGAACACCGAAACCGGCTGGACGGTGCACATCTACAACGCCACCCGCACCGAAGCCGCCTGCGACGAGGACGATCCCACCGTGACGCTCCTCCTCGCCAACCGCACGGGCCGCTTCGAGCGGATGTGCGGGCCGTGGACCGTCACCAGACCCCAGGACTCGGCCGATCCGGTCGACACCGACGGCTACACCACACCTGGGACCTACTACGTGCAACTCGACATCGCCGAGCCGAACGACGCCATGAAGGGCATCGCCGTGCCGATCGACCTCACAGTCGGCATATCCGGCACCCCGCTACCCGGCGACGACCCCGTCTTCGTCTTCGGCCCCGTGGTCCCGCCCACAGCCCCGCCCGGCCCCGCCACGAGCACGCCCCCGGACGCCGACCCCGGCACCCCGACCACCCCAGGCGCCCCCGCCGGCGGCACACAGCAACCACGCCTGCCCGCCCCCACCGCGCCGGACGGCGCATCCGACACAGCCTCGCCCCAAGGCGGGGAGTCAACCCTCGAACAACTGGCGTTGCCCGTCGGCATCACCCTCGCCGTCACTCTGATCGGCGCCACCGCGTACTACGGACTCCGCAGACGTCCCACAAACTAACGCCGGCGTCCTCCCAAGGAACTCCACCGCCACCTGGCGCGGCGCGGGGGACGGGGCACCCCGCAGCGTGGAGTTTCTCGAAACGGACGAAGTCACCGGCCACGACCGCTTCCGGGAGCGCTCGCGATAATGACCGAACAACGGTCATGCCCGAAGCCGGTCCATGGCGGTGACCCACGAGCACCAGGGAAGTTCCATGTCGCGCTACGCCTTCGACCCCGCTCGTCACGAACTGCAGATCGCGTACGCCACCGGATCCGGGGACACGAGCGGGCCCGTCGCCGCTCTCCCCGGCACGGTCGACGCCGCCACGGCCCTGGCTCTCGCCCGCGAACTCACGCGTCTGGCCGAGGCTGCGTGGCGTACGTACACGCACCCTTCCAGCGCAGCCGACGACCACGACGCGAACAGCGAAGGCCGGCGACGCGACGAGGAACGCCGGCAGTTCGCCGACGTCGCCAAGGCCGTCACGGAACCGAACCTGCCGGACGAGGCCGGCGGGCTCGACGTCCTGTACAGCCCCCTCGGTGAGTACGCCCACCGCGTCGGCCGCATCCTCCACCGCATCAACGACCAAACGCTGACGGACGCGGTGGTGACCGAAGTCTCCGCCGAACTCCAGGCCGTCGAACACGCCGAACTCGGCGAACTCCAAGGCCGCGCCCGCCAGGCCGTCGTCCTCAGCCGCGAGGACGCCTCACCGCCGCAGGTCGCCGCCGCCGACCGCCTCTTGCACGAGAACCCCCTCGGCGCGCACGGGCTGTTCACCGACCTGGAACCCACCGCGGCCGCGGTGGCCGCCGCACACTGGCTCGTGGCGGCCGCGGACGTCGCGTCGGAAGCCAGCGGCATCGCGCCCGTCAGCATCGTCGTCACCGCAAGCGACGTGGAATCGCTTCCGCACGAGACCCCCACCCAGCTTCTCGAGCTTGTCCACGCCGGCGTCCGCCCCCGTCAAGCCGTCTGCGGCCTCGTCCGCGGCGCACTTCGCCTCTCGGACGGCCAAGTCCCGGACTACCAGGGCCTGATCGCGCAGATCGCGCACACCGAGCAGCTCATTGCCGAGCACGGGGCCGACGACCCCGTCATCGCCGCTGCCCTTCGGAACGAACTGCGCCTGACCCCGCTCGACCCCTCCCGGCCGGCCCCGGACCTCCTCGAAGACCTCCTCGAGGGCATCCGCGCCTGCTGGCTCGTCTACTCCGAACACGCCGAATTCGACGACGACGCCGACTGGGCGGACCTGGCCTCGGACGTCGAAACGGACGAAGGCCAGGATGCCGACGCCGACGACGACCTCCTCGCCCGGGAGTTCATCGAGGCCGTGCGGAGCGCAGCCACGGAATCCCAGGAGCGCCTGAGCTGAAACAAGGGCCAGGACGACGACCTGCCCGGTAGTGAGTCGCTGAATCTACAACCCCGGGGTGCGGTGCGCCGGTGGTTCGGGAAGTCCGGACGTCGGCGCCGGGGGAGGCGCTAGCGTGTGATCATGCCCCGTGCCCCGGAACCCGCGCGCCGCAACTGCTGGACGCGGCGCTGCTGCCGTTCGCGCGGGACGGGATCGAGGCGGTCAGCCTGCGGGAAATTCGCCTCGCGGCCGGGCAGCGCACGGCGGCCGCGACGCAGTACCACTTCGGCACGAAGGAAGGCCTCGTCCAGGCCCTGGTCCAGGACGTGCTGCCGCCGCTGGTCGCGCACCGCCGCGAACTGCTGCGCGGCGCGACCGTCGACGACGTGTCCGCCGTCGCGCAGGTCGTCGTCGCCCCGCTGACCGCGCTCGGGACGCGCTGGGGGTGTGGGCGCAGATTGTCTACCCGAACACCGCCGGGTTCGGCGGGCAGCGCTTCGCCGAGGTGGCGGACCCGCAGCTGAAGCTGCTGTGCGCGACCCTCTACAACGACGCGATGGCCGAGATGCAGGAGCAGTCCGGGGACCGGCTGTTCCCGATGGGGCTGCTGCCGTGGTGGGACATCGACGCCTCGGTACGCGAGGTCGAGCGTACGCACGGCATGGGACTGCGCGGCGTGAACACCACCAGCGACCCGCAGAAGGCGTGGGCCGGGGCTGACGTACCCCCGACCCGCGCCTGCCGCGCGCACAACGTCGGGTCAGGTTGCGGTCGGCGGGGGGTCGGTGCGGGGGTCGGTGTAGGTGTCGAACAGGGCCGTGGTGCCGGTCAGGTTCAGGAGCTGGCTGACGCGGGTGCTCGGGTCGAGCGTGAACCTCATGTCGTTCTCCAGCGCGCGGCGCCGGGCCATGAGGAAGACGTTCAGTCCGGCGCTGTCGCAGAAGGTGACCTGGGCGAGGTCCAGGTGCAGCCAGGGTACGCGGGCATCGCCCGTGAGAGCGGCGTCCAGGGCCGCTTCGAGCGCGCCGTGGACCTGGAGCGAGGTCTCGTGGTCGACCTCGCCGGCGACCTGGACCACCGTGCGGGTGGTGTCGCCGGTGGTGGCCGTGTGCAGAGGCGTCGGCCTGGCGCGCGACGTGCCCGGAACGCCGGGGGAAGAGCGTTTGTCCCGTGGGGACTTGGGGGCGGTGGGGCGTGGTCGTCGCGGCATCGGTTCCTCTTGTTCGGGTGTGCGTCAGGCGTCGGACCGACATAGGGGGACACGGTCCGGGCCGCATGGCACGAGGTGAACAGAATACGTTGCCGTACGGCAACGATCACCACGCAGGCCATGGTTGTCCGGTCCGTCGACGGCTGCTCTTCCGGGCGCGCCCGCCCGCCGCCCGCAGGGCCCACCCGCGCACTGTGTCCACCCACCCCCCGCACAGCGCACACCCCCGCCTGCTCCAGGACGTACGCGCTCACCCGTCCCCAAGCGGCGCTCGTCGAGCGCCTGGCGCGCGTCGCGCGGGCGACGTCGGCGTCAGGTGATCCGGAAGCCGACGATGCACGTGTCGTCGTCCGTGTCGGCCGCGCTGTGCGTCAGCAGCCGGTCCAGCAGGTCGAGGGAGTCGGCGGGGGCCTCGGCGTGCACGAGGAGTTGTGCGATGGAGTCGCGTACGTTGCGGTCGCGGCGTTCGATGAGGCCGTCGGTGTACATCAGCACGGTGTCGGAAGGCTGCAGTTGCACCTCCTCCTCGTCGTACGTCGCGTCGGCGACGGCGCCGAGCAGGATCCCGCCGATGAACGGCAGGGACTCGGCGCTGTCGTCGCGGATGAGGACCGGCGGCAGGTGCCCGGCGCGCGCCCAGCGCAGCACGTGCCGCTGCGGGTCGTACAGGCCGCACACGACCGTCGCGGTGACATGGCCGGTGAGGCTGTGCGTCACCATGTTGAGCCACGACAGCATTTGTGCGGGGCCCGCGCCGGTGACGGCGAGGCCGCGCAGGGCGTTGCGCAGGACCACCATGCTGGTGGCGGCCCCCATGCCGTGCCCGGCGACGTCGCCGACGCTGACCAGGACCTGCTTGGTGGGCAGAAGCACGGCGTCGTACCAGTCGCCGCCGACGGTGGCCTCCGACTCGGCGGGCCGGTAGCGGACCGCGACTTCGAGCGCCGGGACGTCCACCGGTGCCGTCTCCGGCGGCATGATGGCGTGCTGGAGTTGCAGCGTGAGCCGATTGCGCAGGACCGCCTGCTGCTCGGTGTGGGCGAGTTGGTCGCGGGTGGCGGCCAGGGCCACCTCGGTCCAGTGCTGGGCGGAGATGTCCTGGTGCGCGCCGCGTACGCCCTGGAGCCGGCCGTCGACGTCGAGCACCGGTTCGGCGGCGGCGCGGATGTGCCGGGTGACGCCGTCCGGGCGTTGCAGGCGGAACGCGACCGTGGCCGGCCGGCGGTGGTGCATCACCGTGCGCAGGAAGCGCCGGATGGCCGCGGCGTCGTCGGGGTGCGCGCGTCCCGCGAGTTCCTCCAGCCGCGGTGGGGAAGCGGTGGGCGGGAGGCCGTGCAGGTGGAACATCTCGGTGTTCCAGATGATCTCGCCGGTGTCGAGCCGCTCCTCGAAACCACCGAGCCTCCCGAGGCGCTGGGCGTGCTGGAGGAGGCCGGCGAGCCGGGCGGTCTCGTCCAGCTGGCGCCAGACGAACAGCACGGCGGGGCCCAGCCGGCTGAGGCTGATGTCGGCGAGGGCGGTGAGCGGTACTTCGTCGACCAGGGTCGTGAGCGCGATCCCGTCGCCGTGGAACTGCTCGCCGGTGGCGTGCACGCGTTCGATGTGGCCGAAGAGCGAGCCGGCGGCGGCGAGCGGGTAGGCCTCCAGCAGGAGCGCGCCCTGCACCGTACGAGGACTGCGTCCGGCCGGATCGACGAAGGACCGGTTGACGTGCTCGATGCGGAAGTCGACCAGGGCGCCGCCGGGATCCAGGTGGGGGACCAGGACGAGGGCCGGGTCGCGGAGCCCGTCGGCGAACTGGACGAGCTCGGCCAGGATGGGGGTGTCGGCTCCGTCGGCGGCGTCCCGTACGGCGAAGGTGTCCTCGAAGGTGTGCGCGCTCAGTTCGGCCAGTGCGTCGAGTTGCTTGTGGATGATGCTCGGCTGCGGCGGGATCGGGTGCGGCCAGCAGATCTCCAGGACGCCGCGGATGCGGCCGCCGGTGCCGGCCGGGAAGGCGGCGCGTGAGCCCGGGTGTTCGCGCAGGCCGATCGACGGCGTCCCGGATTCGGCCGCCGACCGGGTCCAGACGCCGGCGCGGCCGGTGAGTGCGGAGCGGGCGAGTGTGGTCAGACCGGGCGGAACGTACCGCCACCGGCGCGCCTCGTCGGCCGAGAACCCGGCGTGGCCTCTGAGGGTGAGGGAGCCGTCGGATGCCGCGGCCCACACCGCGACGGCGGTGGCGCCCAGTGGCGCGAGAGCGTGCTCCAGCAGCGACTGGGCGACCGACTGGGTGTCGTCGGCGGCCAGGATGCCGCTCTCGGCGGTGCGCAGGCGTACCGCGAGGCGGCTGAGGTCCGGGTCGCCGGCCCCGCCTCGCGCGGCGTCTCCCGCTCGGCTTCCGCCGCCGCTTCGGCCGCCTTCACCGCCGGCCTCCGCGTCGACCTTGGTACGCCGGACGAACTCGCTTGCCACGGCGCTGAGTCGGTCCCGTGCCGCCTGGTTGACGATGTCGGCGGCGAGTTCGAGCGGGGACACGTCCGTGCGGCCGGCGAGTTCGGACAGCTGCCGGGCGGCGTCGCGCGGCCCGCACTTGAGCCGTTCGATGAGGATGCCCTTGGCCATCTCGATGAGCGCGCGTCCCTCGGCGGCGGCGTGCGCGGCCCGGACCTCGTCGCCGAGCCGGGCGACGGTGGCCGCCAGGCGTCCGGGCGAGGAGGGTTCCGCGCTGTCCGCGGCGGTGTCGTGGTCGCGCGGTCGCCTTTCACGGTCGGTCATGGTGTCGCCTACTCTTTGGCGCCGGTACGGCTGCCGCCTCCGCGGCGGTGGGTCCGGGGACGTCGGTGCGGAACAAGGTCTTCGAGGTCGCGTTCGCCGGTGCTACGTACCCAACCAGTGCCGGACGCACGCGATCAGGTCGTCGGCGTCCACCGGTTTGGTGACATAGGCGCTCGCACCGGACGACAGGCTCTTCTCGCGGTCGCCGGGCATCGCCTTGGCGGTCACCGCGATGACGGGCAGCCCCGCGAAGGCGGGCATGCGCCGGATCTCCGCGGTCGCCGCGTAGCCGTCCATTTCGGGCATCATCACGTCCATCAGGACCAGGTCGATCGTGGGGTTCTCGTTCAGGACCTCGATGCCCTTGCGGCCGTTCTCGGCGTGCAGGACCCGCAGGCCGTGCAGTTCGAGGATGCCGCTGAGCGCGTAGAGGTTCCGGGCGTCGTCGTCGACGACCAGGACGGTGCGGCCGGCGAGCCGGTCGTCCGCGGGATCCGGGTCGGCGGGGGCCCGTTCCTCGCCGCGGACCAGCGGCAGGACGTCGCCGGGCTGGTCGGCGGTCAGGTGCAGGGCGATGCGTTCGCGCAACTCGTCGAGGCTGGAGAGCAGTTCCAGGGGGCGCCGGGCGGCGCGGGCCTGGAGGTCCCGTTCCTGCTCGGCGGACAGGCGGCGGTTGACGTGGGCCAGCACGGGGACCGCGGCCAGTGCGGGGTCGCCGTCCAACGCGTCGAGGAGCCGCACGGCTTCGCCGCCCGGCATCTCCAGGGCGAGGACGATGCAGTGGCACGGCGTCGTGGCGAGTGCCTCGGCGGCGGCCCGCGCGTCGACGGAGGTGACGATCCTCGTGTCTCCGCGGGGCTGGCCCAGGCCGTGGCCCGTGCCGAGGTCCGCGACGGCGTTCTGGGCCACGAGCGACAGCAGTCCGGGGACCCGCTCCTCTATCACCAGCAGCCGTCGCTGCTGCGGCGCGGACGCCTCGTCGACGGTGGTGGAGGGCTCCTTGGGCCCCGCGGCGGCGGCCGGTTCGGGTGCGGCGACGGCGAAGTCCGCCCGTGCGACCGGCAGGTAGAAGGTGAACGTGCTGCCCACCGCGGGCGTGCTCCGTGCGGTGACGGCGCCGCCGAGCAGGTACGCGATCTCGCGGCTGATCGACAGGCCCAGCCCGGTGCCACCGTACTTGCGGCTGGTGGTGCCGTCGGCCTGCTGGAACGCCCCGAAGATGGTCTCCAGTTGCTGCGGGGAGATGCCGATTCCGGTGTCCTTGACGTGGAAGGCGACGACCTGCCCGCCCCCGTGCACCCCGTCGGGGAGTTCGGCCGGGGACGCCGGCTCGATACGCAGCTCGATGCCGCCGCGCTCGGTGAACTTGACGGCGTTGGAAAGCAGGTTCCGCAGCACCTGGCGGAGCCTGGAGTCGTCGGTCAGCAGGTCGTTAGGCAGCCCCGGCGCGGTGCTGATGGCGAACGTCAGGTTCTTCTGCGTGGTCATCGGCCGGAAGGTGGCCTCGACGTAGTCCAGGAGGCGGCGCAGCGGCACCTGTTCGGGGTTGACGTCCATCTTGCCGGCCTCGACCTTGGACAGGTCGAGGATGTCGTTGATGAGCTGGAGCAGGTCCGACCCGGCGGAGTGGATGATCCCGGCGTACTCCACCTGCTTGGGGCTGAGGTTGCGGGTCGGGTTCTGGGCCAGCAGCTGGGCGAGGATGAGCAGGCTGTTGAGCGGGGTGCGCAGTTCGTGGCTCATGTTGGCCAGGAACTCGGACTTGTACTTCGAGGCGAGGGTCAACTGCCTGGCGCGGTCCTCCAGTTCCTGGCGGGCCTGCTCGATCTGGAGGTTCTTCGCCTCGATGTCGCGGTTCTGCGCGGCCAGCAGCGCCGCCTTGTCCCCGAGTTCGGCGTTGGAGCGCTGCAGTTCCTCCTGCTGGTTCTGCAACTCTTCGGAGCGGGCCTGGAGTTCGCCGGCCAGGCGCTGCGACTCGCCCAGGAGTTCGTCGGTGCGGGCGTTGGCGACGATGGTGTTGACGTTGACGCCGATGGTCTCCATCAACTGGCCGAGGAAGTCGCGGTGGACGGGCGTGAACGGGCTGACGGACGCGAGTTCGATGACGCCGAGGACCTGCTCCTCGACCACGATGGGCAGGACCAGCAGGGCCACGGGCGTCGCCTGGCCGAGGCCGGAGGAGACGACGTACCCGGGCGGGACGTTGTCGACGGCGATGGCCCGGCGGCTCCGGGCGGCCTGGCCGGCCAGGGTGCGGCCGGGCGGGACGCGGCGGGGCGGTTCGTGGGCCGGCAGGCCGTACGAGCCGATCAGCGTCAGCGCCGTGCCGCGCGGGTCCTCCTCGGCCAGGTAGAACGCGCCGTACTGGGCGTCGACCAGCGGGATCAGTTCGTCCATGACCAGTTCGGCCACCATGGCGAGGTCGCGGTGGCCCTGCATGAGCCCGGAGACCCGGGCCAGGTTGGACTTGAGCCAGTCCTGCTCCTGGTTGGCCCGCGTGGTCTCCCGCAGCGAGCCGACCATGGAGTTGATGTTGTCCTTGAGCTCGGCGACCTCGCCCGAGGCGTCGACGGTGATGGACCGGGTCAGGTCGCCCTCGGCGACGGCGCTGGCGACCTCGGCGATGGCCCGGACCTGGCGGGTCAGGTTGCCGGCGAGTTCGTTGACGTTCTCGGTCAGGCGCTTCCAGGTGCCCGAGACGCCCTCGACCTCGGCCTGGCCGCCGAGCCGGCCCTCGCTCCCGACCTCCCGCGCGACCCGGGTGACCTCGGCGGCGAAGGAGGAGAGCTGGTCGACCATCGTGTTGATGGTGGTCTTGAGTTCCAGGATCTCGCCGCGGGCGTCCACGTCGATCTTCTTCGACAGGTCGCCGTTGGCGACCGCGGTGGTCACCAGGGCGATGTTGCGGACCTGGCCGGTGAGGTTGTTCGCCATCGAGTTGACGTTGTCGGTCAGGTCCTTCCAGGTCCCGGCGACGTTCGGCACCCGGGCCTGGCCGCCGAGCATGCCTTCGGTGCCGACCTCGCGGGCGACGCGGGTGACCTCGTCGGCGAACGCCGACAACGTGTCGACCATGGTGTTGATGACGCCCGCGAGAGCAGCGACCTCGCCCTTGGCCTCGACGGTGATCTTCTGCGAGAGGTCGCCTTTCGCGACCGCGGTGGCCACCTGCGCGATGGACCTGACCTGTCCGGTCAGGTTGAAGGCCATGACGTTGACGTTGTCGGTCAGGTCCTTCCAGGTCCCCGAGACGCCGCGAACGGTCGCCTGGCCGCCGAGGTTGCCTTCGGTGCCGACCTCGCGGGCGACGCGGGTGACCTCGTCGGCGAACGCGGAGAGCTGGTCGACCATGGTGTTGACGGTGCTCTTCAGCTCCAGGATCTCGCCGCGGGCGTCGACGGTGATCTTCTGCGACAGGTCGCCCTTGGCGACCGCCGTGGCCACCTGGGCGATGTTGCGGACCTGGTCGGTGAGGTTCCCGGCCATGAAGTTCACCGAGTCGGTCAGGTCGCGCCAGGTGCCCGAGACGCCCTTGACGTCGGCCTGTCCGCCGAGCCGCCCGTCCGTGCCGACCTCGCGGGCGACGCGGGTGACCTCGTCGGCGAACGCGGAGAGCTGGTCGACCATGGTGTTGACGGTGCTCTTCAGCTCCAGGATCTCG